>NZ_JAWLSB010000002.1:0-660739 GCF_033142445.1 Rhodococcus sp. IEGM 1330 | reverse complement strand
ACAATCACGCCCGCGTCCAGGTCGATACCGTGCAACATCATTCAGAAAAAGCGAGTCAGCTCATCGGTGCATTCAGGCTTAGATGGGGTGGGGACTCGATGAAATCGATGAACACAATTGCTCCGCTCGCTGAACTGCCGAAAATGCTTGGTAGGCAGACACGTTCGGGAGCCCCGGCACCGATGTGTCTTCGACAGCGACGAAAGCCGTCCCACGCCTGCCGACAAGCGTGGCAAAGGACGACATGAGGCCGGGCGAAGAAAAGTCTGTCGATGCAACGGCCCTGGGGGGCGACGGCACCGATCCCGGTTCGGCTGGAGGTCTCAGCAAGATCAAGTTGATACCCGAAGAACGGCGTTGTCAACACGAGAGGATCCGTGAGCTGCTCGAACGGTACCGCGGACACATCCCCATGCGACGACGGGCACGTGTACTGAAATTCAGGTGACGGCCGGCGACTGCAGGCGACTGCCGTGCGGCTTCGATCGGAGCGATACCCGCGTGGGTGCACCACCGGCAGCGCATGCCGGCATCGCTGTCCCGGCCACGCATGCGGACATGCGTCGCGCCAGCGGTACCACTCGGGCTCCGACTTTCAGTCCGCGCTGTACCGCGATGATGCGGCGCATCGAACGTGAATCACATTCGCCGCGTTGGTCTTCGATGTGACGACGGATCGCGTCCAGCTCCCGGCTGAGCAGGTCGATCTCGGCGCCGGTGAGATGGGCGAATCGACAGAGGGATCGGTAAGGGCTTCGGTCAGGGCGTCGACCCTACGCGGGTCCACCTCATCGAGACAGCCCAGACCTGCGGGCCGAGTGCTCGGTCGCGGCACCCGCCTCCGGTTGACAAACCCTTGGGGCTGATATCAGATTGCGATGCTGAGAACACAGCCGAACCGGGATCAATGTCGTCGCCTCCGGGCCATGTCATCGATAGATATCTTCTTCGCTCGGGCTAACGAGGCAGCGCGGTGTCACACCGACGCATCACTACTTCCAGGCCCAGCGAGACGAGCACGCACGACGACAACCAGCGAGCGTGTACTCGATGACGCCGGCCCTGGAGGGCGGAGATTCACGTGGCCGATTCGGTCTATCCACATTCCCACTCCACCGAGCACACGCGAACGCCGTTCCAGTGCAGGGCAATCCCCATACGTGCCGTCGAGGGCGCCTCGAAACCACTCGATTTGGGTCCGGAACACCTCCACGCCCCGGAACTACTCGACTACCACGTCGAGCAAGCCACTGGCCAGGGTGCCGATCGGCGAACGGCGGAGATCGGAGCCCTATCGATGGCCTGTACTGCCCGCGAGCTCCACGCGCAGCATTCGAGTATCGACGCGACACTGAGCGCGATCACCGCTGCAGCAGTCCGACTGGTCCCTGGAGCCGAGAGCGCATCGGTCTCACTGCTGGTGGGCAAAGGACCGGTGCAGGCGCACGCGGCAACCGACGCTCTCGCCACAGCGGTGAACGAGGTACAGAACGACGTCGGCGACGGGCCGGTTCTGCACGCGGTCCACCTCAACGAGACCGTCCTGATGGGCAATCTCCACACCGACACCCGGTGGCCTCGCTTCACTGCGCTGGCCCTGCGGCGCACGAGAGTTCGCTCGATGCTCTGCCTTCCGCTGTACGCCGACGCCGTTGTTCTGGGCGCGATTACGGTGCACGCCTCCGTGGCCGGCACCTTGTCCGAAGACTCTGTCGCTGCCGCAACAGCTCTCGCCGCGCACGCCGCACTGGCGTTGGTTCATTGCACGCACGAAGAACAGTTCGCTGTCGGCCTTGCCTCGCGAGACTCGATCGGGCAGGCGAAAGGAATGATCATGGAACGCTACGACATCGACGCCGCGCGCGCGTTCGCCATGCTCACGACTATGTCCCAGCATACGAACACACCTGTCGCCATCTTGGCTGGCCGGCTCACACATCGACAGGGCACCTCCCGAGCGACTGGATGAGCACGCGTTCGAGGGCACTCCGGCCAACTGGCTGACGGCCCCGGCATCGCGTCCTAGCGATCTCGGAAGCGACACTGATCGATTTCTGGGGATGCGGCCATGCTCTGCTATCGCGCCGACTACCAGCGGCCTCAGTCGTAGTGTGGGCGAGGCGATGTTCATCAGCTCGCTCTGGCTCCAACAAGGTGGCCGTTGGCAGAACAAGTTCAGCCAGGACTCGCCCGCCACCTCATAACCGAGCCCCAGCTCACCGCCAGAGGCGTCGCTGGACAATACACAGGGCCTCTGCCAGTCGTTATAGGCAATTTCTGAGGAAAAGTACAGATCGTCGTTCGAGGGGCTACTGTTGCCTGGTCCGCGGGGGCGTCGGCATCATGCACTTCACCCGGACGAGAGGCACAGTCGCATATGTTCGACAAGAAATTCATCACCAAGGCCATCAGTAGCAGCTCAGAAAACGGTCTCGATCGCCGACGTTTCATGAGGGCAGCCGGTCTCACCGGTTTGGGCGCAGGCGCGGCAATGACTGTGGGCTCAGGCGTCGCTTCCGCCTTCCCCTTCGGCTCCTCGGATGGCCCGCTCATCCCTGGAATGCCCGGCCAAGGCCCCTCCGATGCAGCGATCCTGAACTTCGCGCTCAACCTCGAGTACCTCGAAGCGGAGTTCTATCAGCGGGCGGTGACCGGAAAGGGTCTACCGGACACTCTCGTGGGCGGCACCGGAACTCCCGGGCCCGTCACCGGAGGTCGGCAGGTGACGTTCGACAGTACGTTGATCAAGGCGTATGCCGAGGAAATCGCGTTCGACGAACTCAATCACGTGGCGTTCCTGCGCGGAGCACTCGGAAACGCGGCAGTGGCGAGACCGGCGATCGACCTCGACGCCAGCTTCAACGCGGCAGCCAAGGCAGCAGGACTGATCGGTGAGGGCGAGACCTTCGACGTCTACGCGAACGAGCAGAATTTCTTGCTCGGCGCGTTCATCTTCGAAGATGTCGGCGTCACCGCGTACAAGGGCGCGGCACCGTTGGTGTCGAACAAGACGTATCTCGAAGCCGCTGCAGGCATTCTGGCAGCCGAGGCATACCACGCGGGCATCATCCGGACGAGTCTGTTCTCTCTGGGTCTCGAAACGCCCGCGAACGCCATCTCCGATGCGAGAGACAGCCTGGATGGGCCGGACGATCTGGATCAGGGAATCACTCTCAACGGTGCCGCCAATCTGGTTCCGTTGGACGCCAACGGAATCGCGTATTCACGCTCACCCGGCCAGGTACTCAATATCGTGTACCTGAACCCGGCCCCGGTCACGTCCGGTGGATTCTTCCCCGCAGGCGTCAACGGCGAGCTCAACACCAGCGGCGGATAGCCGAAGGTTTCGCTCGGGTGGTGTCGCATGGCTCGACACCACCTGAGCACACCTCAGCTACAGCAACCAGTGGTTTTCGAGCCCGACACGAGCAGCGGAAGCATCTTTCGCAATTCCTGATTCTCCCCCGGATCCAGCACCGAATGCTGCACACAGGCCGGGACGAGTTCCCCGGTCTCCGGGTGTGCCATCGAGTAGGTACACGCGGCCAGTCTCTCCTGCGTTTCGAGCAGAACCGGATCCGACGCGGTCTCGCCGGACTGCATCATCTTCCAAGCGGGAGAGACATTTTCGGCATCCATGAACCGGTGAACGACGAACGTCATCGGACGAACCCGGCGGCGAGCGAACGCAACCGACAGCTCCCGGATGCCACCAGATCGATGCACGGCACTACGCGCCCAGCGCACGGCCACGAGCACACCCCGCGGATATCCGGCGAGCACGCGCATCACTTTGAGGACCAGCACCACTGGAGGAGTTCCGCCGAAGTTCACTCCGCCCAAGTGCCCGAAGAACTGGTCCCGGGCATCGACCTCGGCCGGATGTGTCACATCGAGAAACGGGTGCCACCGTCCTCCGACCATGAATCCCAAAGCTGTTCTGTTGCAACGAGGATCACCGAACTGAATCGCATGATGCGAAATCGGTTGCTGCATAGCGAGTTCGATCCGATCCCATACCGTGTCGATATCGACATCCCGGTAGCCACCGGACCACCGCCGCGCGTCCCCGACGAACGCCGCGGGCTGGAAGGACACCATCGAGTAGCCACCCATCGCGACTACGTTCTCGACGACGTCGGCCACCTCGTCGATGTTGTCCGGGGTGACGGTCATGTTGTGGGCCAGATACGAGCTCACCCCGTGCTCGCTCTTCAAGCGCGCGAACATCTCGGCGAACCGTCGACGATACGGATGCAGCTCGGCTTCGGACCTCGGCCGCGGAATTCCGCGTCGGCCACGCATCAGTTTGTCGAAATGCACTGCGTACGAGACACGTCCGAAGCGGGGACGACCGTCCTCACCGACGACGACGGCCTGGAGGTACTCGTAATCGAAGTCGCCGTGCGTGAACGACATCGGCTCGCGGCCGTGCTCGCGCATGATCGTCAGAGCGGCCGCGTGAACGTTGGGAGCGAGCAGACTCACCTCTCCGCCGATCAGCTGCGCGTGCGCCCGCGGTCCGCGACGGGCGGCAAGGTGTCTCATCTGCGCCGCCACCTCACGCAGGGTGTGCTCGCCATCGATGCGAATCTTGTTGGCATCCGCGCTGTGATAGCAGGGACTGCACGTCAGATTGCATTTCGGGAAGACCCCGTGGGTGCCCTCGCACCCCACCGCGTGGCGGCCCAGTGTCTGCGACGGCGTCTGCACGCCGACGGGCAACGCCGCCCATCGCTCGTCCAGCGCCGCGCGCGTTCGAGGATCCACCGGACGGGTGCTCGTCTCGAGGCGGGCCAGTACTGCGCGAATCTTCGTCCAGATCACTCGGACCTCCCGTCGCCTCCACGGTACGCATCAGGTCACCGACCCGGCCTGCACCGAGCGTGCCGGCGGGAGTCCACTCGCGATACACAGAATGTCGATACGGTCGGGTGAGCCTCGTCGTTGCCCGAGGAAAAGAGAACCACCACAAGGAGCTCAGTTCGTGACCGATCCCGACAACCCGATCGAGTCGCCTGCCCTGCGTCGACCACGCGTGATCGTCTTCGACGTCAACGAAACGCTGTCCGACATGTCGCCGTTGTCGGAGCGCTTCGCCGACGTGGGAGCACCCACCGAACTCGCGTCACTGTGGTTCGCGAGTGTCCTGCGTGACGGCTTCGCCCTCACCGCATCGGGCGCGGCGCGGCCCTTCGCGGACGTCGCATCCGGGCTACTTGCAGTCATGCTGCCGCCTGAGACGCTGGATCGAGGGATCGACGACGCCATCGAGCACATCATGGGTGGTTTCATGGGCCTGGGCGTGCATCCCGACGTAGCAGACGGCATCAGAGCACTAACTGCGCTCGGGATCCGGCTGATCACCCTGAGCAATGGCGCGGTCGGCGTCGCTCAAAAACTGCTCGAAGGCGCAGGAGTACTCGGGCAGATCGAGATGCTGCTGTCCGTCGAGGCCGCCGGGGCGTGGAAGCCCGACGCACAGTCGTACCGATACGCACTCGATCGGTGCGGCGTCGAACCCCACGAAGCCATGCTCGTCGCCGTCCACCCCTGGGACATCGACGGTGCCCACCGTGCCGGACTGTCCACGGCCTGGATCAACCGAACCGGCACCACCTACCCGCAGCACTTCACCACCCCGGACCTCGAGGCGACCTCACTGCTCCACCTCGAGCAACTACTGCAGCACGCGACCTAGAGTTGTCCCCATGCCCGCCGGACGCTTCGCTCCCAGTCCTTCGGGCGATTTGCATCTCGGCAATCTACGAACCGCGCTACTGGCCTGGCTCTTCGCCCGCTCCACTGAACGACGGTTCGTGATGCGCGTCGAGGATCTCGATCGTGTGAAACCCGGCTCCGAGCAACGTCAACTCGACGACGTCTCCGCCATCGGACTCGACTGGGACGGGCCGATCATGCGGCAATCCGAGCGTCGGGAAATCTACGACGCGACGATTCGCACGCTCACCGCAGCAGGGATGACGTACGAATGTTTCTGTACGCGTCGGGAAATCCTGCAAGCCGCATCGGCCCCACATGCGCCCGACGGCGCGTATCCCGGGACCTGTCGCAATCTGACCACCGATCAGAGAGCAGCCAAGGACCGCCGACCGGCCATTCGATTGCGTTCGCAGGTAACACAATTCACCGTCGTCGATCAGCTTCACGGCCTGTTTCGGGGCCAGGTGGATGACTTCGTCCTGCGTCGATCCGACGGTGTACCCGCCTACAACCTCGCCGTCGTCGTCGACGATGGCGCGCAAGGCGTCGACCAGATCGTGCGCGGCGACGACCTTCTCACCTCCGCGCCGCGGCAGGGATATCTCGCGCAGCTCCTCGGCCTCACCCCCGCGACGTACGTTCACGTTCCACTCGCACTCAATGTCGAGGGCAAGCGTCTGGCCAAGCGGGACGGCGCGGTGACGCTGCGCGAACGACCCGATGCGTGGTCGCTCATCACCGCCTCGCTCGGTGTGCCGAACGCGAAAAACGCCGAGGAATTGCTCGAACAGTGGAAGCCGACGCGGGTACCACGCGAACCGTGGGTGTTCGACCCCGCGAATCTCTGATCTACGAACCGATCGAGATCACGTTGCAACGCGACAGGACCCAATTCGGTGACGAATCGGACGTACAGTGACCGCGACAACTCTTCCCGAGGGAGAAGGACACGATGACCTCAGGCGGTTACGACCCCGACAAGGATCCACAGAACCCCGGTGGCTTTCCCCCGCCGCAGGGCGGCTATCCACCACCTCCCCAGGGCAACTACCCACCACCTGCACAGGGCGGCTACCCACCACCTCCGCAGGGCAACTACCCACCACCCGGCAGCTACCCGCCACCTCCGCAGGGCGGCTACCCACCGCCCCCACAGGGCAACTACCCGCCGCCTCCGTCGTTCGGTGAGGCACCGATGCCGACCCAGCTATCCGTGGGAACGGCCATCGGCTACGGCTTCGAGAAGTTCAAGCAGAACGCCCTCGTCTGGGTCGGCATCGTCCTGATCGCCGCGATCATCCAGGGCGTCCTGAACTTCGTGTTGAGCTCCGACAACTTCGTCCTCGGCGTGATCTTCAGTGTCATCGTCGGAGTCGTCGCGCTCCTCATTCAGGCGGCACTCGTCCGCGGCGCTCTGCACGAGGTGGACGGGATCAAGCCCGCTTTCGGGTCCTTCTTCCAGTTCGGCAACGTCGTGTCCGTCGTCATCGCCGGCGTCCTCGTCGGCATTGCCACCAGCATCGGCTTCATCCTGCTGGTCATCCCCGGCATCGTCATCACGTTCTTCACGTGGTGGACCTTCCAGTTCGTCATCGACCGCGGTGACGAGCCGATTCCCGCCATCAAGGCCAGCGCGCAGGCAATTGCGTCGAACGGTGGAACCCTCTTCGTGCTCGCCATCGCCCTGGTAGGCCTCAACATCGTCGGTGCGATCCCCGTCGGCCTCGGTCTGCTGGTGACCATTCCGATCACGATCATCGCCGGAACCTATGCCTACCGCGTCACGGTGCGTGGCCGCGTCGCCTGACCTGTAATCCGCCTCGATGGGCGCGCATCCCTCACCCGGGATTCGCGCCCATCGTCGTCTCGGTGCTTGGATCGAGCAGTGACTACTACCGAACACACCGCCGCCAACGGCGGCACCGAGTCTGGGCAGGCCACGTTCGCTCACATCAGCCGGGGCTACTACCCCACCATCGTCGCGCTCTTCGTGGCGACGCTGCTGATCTCGAACGTGGCCGCCAGCAAAGGTGTCGCCTTCTTCGCCTCCTCCGACGTCATGCTCGGACCGTTCCAAATCCTGCCGATCAATACCGACGGCGCATTCTTCCTCTTCCCCCTCGCCTACATCCTCGGCGACGTCCTCAGCGAGGTCTACGGCTTCAAGGCCGCACGCCGCGCGATCTACCTCGGCTTCGGCTCCCTGCTGCTCACCTCGCTGTGCTTCTGGATCGCCATCGAACTTCCCGCCGCCTCCTTCTACGAGAACCAAGAGGCACTCGAAACCGTCGTCGGTGTCGTCCCCCGACTGGTTCTCGCCGGTCTCGCCGGCTATACCGTCGGGCAGCTCCTCAACTCCGTCGTCCTGGTCAAGATCAAGGAACGCACCAAGGAAAAGCACCTGTGGGCGCGACTGATCGGGTCGACCATCGTCGGCGAGTTCTTCGACACCCTGATCTTCTGCTCCATCGCCGCCGGCGTCATCGGCATCAGCACGTGGACCGACTTCATCAACTACGTCATCGTCGGATTCCTGTGGAAGACACTGGCCGAGATCATCGTCATGCCGATCACGTACCGCGTCATCTCGTACATCAAGAAGCGCGAGCCGTCGTACCAGGATGGCTAGGACGCGACCCATTCCGTACTGAGGTCGAAGTAACGCTCCCGGGCCGTCTCGAACGTGGCGACGGCCCGGGTGCCCGGCCAGTCTTCCGGCGTCATGGACGGCGGAAGACTAGGGTCGACGTAGGGAATGACGCGCCATTCGTCGAGCAACGGCACGAACGTGACAAACGCGTCGCGGGAATTCCGAGCCGGGGACCCGCCGTCGAAGGCCTCGAGAAATGCCCGATGACGATCGGCGATGCCGGCCAGATCCCACCACAGCTCGGCACTCTCACGCAGCGTGGCGGGAGCCGCGATCTCGGACGCGACGAACGTCGTGACGTACTGCGACAGTTCCAACGCGTCGACAATGGCACCAGCCTCCGCTGCGAGATACTCGGGTGCAATCCACAGACCAGGTGAGACTGTGCCGCAGCCAATTCCGGTGAGCCGACGCCTCAGCTGGTGGCGGGCGGCGCGTTGGGCCTCGGGGATGGTGAACGAGATGAGACGAAACGGATCGCCGTCGGCCATCCGCCGGAACCCGAAGATCCGACCGTCGCCGCGCGCGAACATCGAGTCGGCCTGCTCGGTGATGCGATAGCCGGTGCGGCCGTCTCGATTACTCGATTCGACGACGCCCTTCTTCTTCAACCTGGCCACCGCGATGCGCGTGCTCTCGGGTGGCACCCCGAGCGCGTCCATCCAGACGACAAAATCGGCGATGGCGAACCAACCTCCGAGGGGGCGAACGTAGGCCCCGAGCACCGTGCGCACCAACGAGGTGGCGCTGCCCGGACGAGAGTCGAAGTCGTCGAGGATGGCCCCGGCAGTGCTAGGCGCGGAGTTCGTCACGGATCGCCACGATACCCAGATACACCTCGCGGTACGAGGTACTCAGAGGGCTCAACCCCAGGCGAATACCCTGTGGCGCTCGGTGATCCGGGATGACGCCCTTCTCCCACAGCCGTGCTGTGATGGCCTTGAATTCGGGATGGTCGATAGTGACGTGCCCGCCGCGTCGCGTCGAATCCTCCGGTGAGGCGATCTCGACCCCGAGCGGTACCAGTATCTCGCGGACGAGCTCGAGGGCGTATTCGGTGAGTGCGACGGACTTCGCGCGTATCGCGTCCATCCCCACCTCGGCGATCATCTCGATGGTGTCCTGCATCGCGATCATCCCGAACACCGACGGCGTGCCGCTGATGACACGTCGAATACCCTGTGCCGGAACGTAATCCTGCGCCATCTCGAACGGATGGGCGCGGCCCATCCACCCCCAGATCGGCTGGACTAACTCGTCGAGAAGATCGCTCCTGACGTATGCGAAGGCAGGCGACCCAGGTCCACCGTTGAGGTACTTGTAGGTGCACCCGACGGCCAGATCAACTCCCCAGGAATCGAGTTCGAGCGGCACCGACCCGACGGAATGACATACGTCCAGCAGCATCAGAGCGCCGGCGTCGTGGGTGATGCGCGTCGCCTCGGCCAAGTCGACGAGGAAGCCGGAACGGTAGGCGACGTGGGTGATCACCACCAGGGCGGTGTTCTCCCCCACCACCTCGGCGAGTTGTTCCGGCGTGACGCCACCGCGGCGGTCCGTCTCGATCCACCGCAGCGTCATATTCGACTCCGCCGCAATACCTTCGAGCAAGTATCGGTCGGTCGGGAAGTTGTCGCGGTCGATCACGATCTCGGTTCGGCCCGGCCGCATGGCGATCGCCGCCCGTGCCAGCTTGTACAGCAGTACCGTCGTCGAATCGCCGATCGTGGTCTGACCGGGAGCGGCTCCGAGGGTGGCGTCGGCCAGGGCGTCGCCGATGGTGACGGGGAGGTCGAACCACTGCTCGTCCCAGCCGCGGATCAAGCGTCCGCCCCAGGCGTCGGTCATGAAGGTGTTGATCCGTTCGACGCTCGCCTTCGTCGGACGGCCAAGCGAATTGCCGTCGAGATATGCGCTGATCGACGGGTCGTCGCTACCGAGGAACTTGTCGCGGTAGCTGCGGAGTGGATCTTGGGCGTCGAGTTCGTCTGCGCGTTCCATCATCGTCCGATGTCCGTTCTCACTGCGAGCAATTCGGGGAAGAAGGTGAGTTCGAGTGCCTTTTGCAGAAATCCGACGCCACTCGATCCTCCTGTCCCGCTCTTCATTCCGATGGTACGGAGCACCGTCCGCATGTGCCGGAAGCGCCACAGCTGGAAGTTCTCCTCGAGATCGACGAACTCTTCGAAGGCCTCGTACACCGCCCAGTGTTCGGCGTGGTTCTCGTAGACGAACTTGATCAGCGGCATCAGGTCCTCGTTGTACGTGTACGCCGCAGTGACGTCGCGTTCCACCGCAGATGCCGGTACGTCATACCCCTGCCGCGCCAGCGACTGCCAGAAGGCGTCGTACAGGCTCGGCTCGTGCAGCAGCGTCGAAAGCAATTGGTGCGCAGCCGGATCGGATTCGAATACCGTCAGCATGCCCGCATTCTTGTTGCCGAGGACGAACTCCACGGCCCGATACTGATACGACTGGAAGCCCGACGAGTTGCCGAGGAAGTCGCGGAACTGGGAGTACTCCGTCGGGGTGAGTGTGGCCAGCACCGACCACTGCTCGGTCAGCGTCTTCTGAATATGCTTGACCCGGGCCACGCATTTGAGCGCGGTGCCGATGTCGTCGGCATCGAGAGCTGCTCGCGCGGCCAGGGTCTCGTGCAGCACCAGCTTGAGCCACAGTTCGGTGGTCTGGTGCTGAATGATGAACAGCAGTTCGTCGTGATGCTCGGGGGTGCTCACCGGCTTCTGGGCGCTGAGCAACGTGTCGAGGTCCAGGTACGAGCTGTAGCTCATGCGGTCACTGAAGTCGGTGACGACAGTCTTCTCTATCGCGCGAGTATTCGCTTCGACGCTCATGGCTGATCCTCGAGGTGATGGGCTGATGCGTCCACCGTATTACACATCTGTGCCGACCGCTAGATATCCGTAAGCTATCGAATGCCACGGATCCGCACTGCGCCGATCAGAGCAGCAATGCTGACCAGGGACACCGCCAGGATGTAGTAGCCCGGGGACACCGCTTGTCCGGTCGCGGCAACCAGTGCGGCCGCGATGGTCGGAGTGAATCCACCGAAGATCGCCGTGGTGACGTTGTATCCGAACGACAGCCCGGTGGCCCGCGAATGGACCGGGAACGCGTCGGACATCACCGACGGTAGCGCGCCGAAGTAGAGCGCTTTCAACAAACCCAGAATGGTCATGACGAGAGCGAGCGTGAGGAACGACGGCACCGCGATGAGCCACATGAACAGCGGAACGACGCTCACGCCGATCGCAATTGCCGACGGCAACATGATCTTGATGCGACCGACCTTGTCGGACAGCTGACCGACGAACGGCGTCACCACCGTCAGGATCACACCGGTGATCATCAGTGCGACGAATGACAGCGAGTTGTTCAGTCCCAGTTGCTTGATGCCGAAGGTCGGCAGGTATTGCAGAATGAAGTTGAGCGCGGTGGACACCACCAGCACACCGCCGGCAATGAGGATGCCTCCCCATTGGTTCTTGAACAGATCGCGCACAGGTGATTTCGGTACGTCCGACGCGGCGACGACAGCCGGTGATTCGTCGACGTGCCGGCGAATGAACCACCCCACCGGGCCCACCATGAGCCCGAAGACGAAGGGGACGCGCCAACCCCAGTCGACCATGCTGGCCTCGGACAACACCGCGGTCAGTCCGGCAGCGAACGAGGCCGCCATCAGCGTTGCCAGCCCTTGGCTGGCGAACTGGAAGCTGCCGAAAAATCCGCGGCGCTTGCCGTTCTGCTCGACGAGAAAGGATGTGGCCGCGCCGAATTCGCCGCCCGCTGCGAAACCCTGAATCAGGCGCGCCACGATGATTCCGATGGGGGCGAGGATACCGATGTCGTCGTAGTTGGGCATGAAGGCGATCAACGCGGTTCCGAGCACCATCAGGCGAATGCTCATCACCAGGGCCTTCTTTCGCCCTTTCCGGTCTGCGTAGGACCCGAGAATCAGTCCGCCGAGCGGGCGAATCAGATAGGAGACTCCGAAGACTGCGAACGTCTGAACCAGTTGCACGCCGGGGTCGGCCGAAGGAAAGAAGTTCTGTCCGATGTAGATGGCGAACAGCGCATAGATGGCGATGTCGAACCACTCGAGTGCGTTGCCGATGGTGGCAGCCGCGATGGCACGGACCGGATTCTTCACGGATACAACGGCTTCACCCGCGCCGTCACGATCGGGAGTTCGATGGACGTGTGCAGTGGACATGTCGGATTCTCCGGTGATGTTCAGGAGCGCGAGGCGCTGGCGGATTCGAGCGGTGCGTCGTGGTCGTCGGTGGCGTCGTCGTCTGCCGCGGCGCCGAGGTCGAAGAACAGACCGGCGGCCATGGCAAGTCCCTCGCGGGCAACGGATGCGAGCATGTGCTCGTCGGGTGCGTGCTGACGGCATCCCGGGTAGGAGTGCGGCATCCAGACCGTCGGAATGCCGAGAGTGTCGGTGAACACGTGATTGGGCAGGGACCCACCGATGTTGGGCAGCACGCTCACCGGAGAACCGACGGTGCGCTCGACCGACCGCGCGACCGTACGGACCCAGCCATTGTTCGGATTCGTTCGGCTCGCGGGAAACGAGATGCCGAGTTCGACGACGACCATCGAGTAGCCGTGCGCATCGAGGTGGCGTCGTAGCCGCCCGTCGAGATCGTCGCGGTCGGTACCGACGACGTACCGCAGTTGCAGCCGCGCTCGCGCCTGGCCGGGGATCGCATTGACCGGTTCGGCTATGTTGCCTGCGCTCATGGCGATCACTTCGAGGGTGTTCCATCCGAAAACCCGTTCGGCGGGCGACAATTCGGTGGCCGACCAACCGGAGTCGACAATCGGATCGCCCGGGGTACGGCCGACCTCGACGCCTCGCAGGGCTTCGATGATGGTCTCCGGAATCTGCTCTGGCACCAAGCTGTCCAACAGAATGCGACCGTGGCCGTCGACGAGCGTCCCGATGGCACCGGCCAGGGTGGTCGCCGGGTTGCGGAGCAGTCCACCCCAGTTGCCCGAGTGGTAGCCGCGCTCACGCAGGTCGACGACGAGGTCGAAGTCCACTCCCCCGCGGGCACCGAGAAACAGCGTTGGGGTCTGGGCATCGAGACGTGGTCCGTCCGAGGCGATGAGCACGTCGGCGGTGAGTCTTTCGCGGTGGTCGGACACGAATTGTTCGAGTCCGGGCGATCCGATCTCCTCCCCCGTCTCGAACAGGAAGGTCAGATTGAACCCCAACGAGCCGCGGGCGTCGAGAACGGTGCGCAGTGCGGCGAGGTTCACCAGATGCTGGCCCTTGTTGTCGGCGGTTCCTCGGCCATAGAGCCGACCATCCCGTTCGACGAGAGTCCACGGCGACAAACCGTCCGACCAGTCCTCGGCCATGCCCAGAACCACATCGGCGTGGCCGTAACAGAGCACGGTCGGCAGATCGGGGCTCTCGTGACGGGTGGCGATCAGGAAAGGACCACCGTCCGCGACCGGGTTGGGGTGTGTCTCGACCACACACCCGAGTGCGTCGAGCCGCGGCACGAGAAGGTCCTGCAGATATGCCGACAACGCAACCCGCCCGGCCGCCGACTGGCTCTCCGACGGAACGGACACGAGCTCGGACAGTTCGCGGTGGAACTCACCCGAATCGTAGAAGTCCAGGGCCTGCGCGATCACATGCTCGCGTTTCATCGAATCTCCCTTGCCGTCGGCCTGGTGTTCGCCTGACAGTAGCGAGCCCGATACCGTCTACACCATTGCCGATTGACGCTCCCTGCGTTGCCTCAGAAGCAACGCTCGGACCGACAGAGGCTCGGTGACGATCACGTGTCACCGCTGTGACAGTGCTGTGAAAGAAGGAGCGATCTCGTTGCATTTGATGCCCTCAGCGCTCACGTACTTCTGCGAAGTAGCGCGAACCGGGTCCGTCACCGAGGCGGCCGCGGCGCAACACATGGCACCGTCGGCGGTCAGTAGGCAGATCGCCAAGCTCGAGCGCGACGTCGGAGTGCCGCTCTTCGCACGCCACGCTCGTGGAATGACGCTCACCGAGGCCGGCCATCGCCTCCTCGCCCACGCACGCCGACACGAAGTGGAGTCCTCGACCCTCATCGCCGAAATACGCAGCGCCGACGCCACCGAGCACGGCACCGTCACCGTTGCCTGCACCGAGGGGTTCTCGCAGTCCGTGGTTCCACGGGCCATGGCGTCGGTCCACCGGACTCACCCCTCCGTCACGTTCACCTTGGACGTGGTGGGGCGAGAGGAGGCGAGCCGACGGGTGGTCGACGCCCGAGCAGACGTCGCGGTCACCTTCTCGCTCGGTCGCCGCACCGACGTGACGGTCGAGCACTCCATCACGGTGCCCATCTGCGCCGTCGTCGCGCCCGGCCACCCCCTGACCGACCGAGACAGTGTCGATCTGACCGACATCTGCGACTATCCCCTTGCGCTGTCGACCACCGGTTCGAGTCAACGCGAACTGTTCGACGCCGGTGTGCGACTGGAAGGACTGTCGCCGCACGTGGGCCTGCAGTGCGAGCGGCTGGCTCCGATCCTGGAGTTCGCACGATCGAGCGATGGCGTCGCACTCGTCAGTGACCTCGGCGGCGATCGCAAATCGGGCCTGACCTACATCCCGCTCGTACATCCGGTGTTCGCCCAACGTCGGGCCGAGATTCACACCATGCAGGGCCGACCGCCGTCACCACGCACGGTTGCCTTGATCGACGCGCTGACCGACATTCTCGAGGCCGCGGAATAGTGGAGGAACCCCGAACTGGCCTATCCTCGAAGTACCCGACTCGAGTGAGGAATCGCAGTGCGTAGAGCGTCCGGACAGTTGGAGGAGTCGATCCTCGAGTTGCTCGGCGAGCACACTGAACTCTCGGTCGCCCAGGCCCGCGAGCATCTGGGCTCCGATCTCGCCCACACCACCGTCATGACCGCACTGGTGCGGTTGCATGGCAAAGGCCTCGTCGATCGCGAGCGGCGTGGGCGATCCTTCGTCTACACCCTCAACGCCCCGGTCGATGAGATCCCCGCACTTCGGGCCGCGATGCGGATGCGTACCGAACTCGGCGCGAGAGCCGAACGCGCGGATGTGCTGGCGAGCTTCGTGGCCGCACTCGACCCCGAGGACGAGGCGACGCTGCGCGAACTGCTGGCCAAGACGGACGCAGCCGAGCAACACCCATGACCCTGCTCGTGATCGTTGCCGTGCTGCCGTGGGTGCTGTCGCTACTGCTGGGATTCGGAGCCGATCAACTCGACCGTCGACTCAATCCGTCGACCGCCGTGATGCTGCTTCCCGTCCTGTCGATGGTGACCGCGTTTGCGGTGGCTGCGTCCCTGGCCGCGCTTGCCGCGGTTCTTCTGGCGTCGGCTCAGGTTGCGTGGGTGTCGCTGGGAATCGTGCTCTGCGCCTTGATGTTCTGGCGCTCGGTCGAGGTGGCTCGCCATGTTCGACGCGTCGCCGTCGGCGCGTCGATCGCATCCGAATTCGGCGACGAGGCGCGGGCGACGGGCGGCATCGTCGTGGTCGACTCCGACGTTCCCGACGCTTTCGCCGTCCCCTCCGGCGGAGGTGCCGTCGTGATCACCACCGGCCTCGCGGAGGCGTTGTCGGACAACGAATTACGCGCCGTGGTCGAACACGAGCGTGCGCACCTACGACACCGCCACAGCGTGTGGATTCAGATGTGCGAAATCGCGGCTCGACTGGATCCGATTCTTCGGCCGGTGCCCTCGAAGGTCCGGCACGCCGCCGAGCGTCAGGCCGACGAGAGCGCAGCGACACTCGGCCGTCGAGATACGTTGTCTGCCATCGCCAGAACCGCCTTGCTTCGGACGCACCTGGACCATGGAACCCGCACTCTCGCCAGTACCGGCGGCGACGTCGTTCGTCGCGTGCAGGCCCTCAGCGAACCACCGCGGCACCGTCATGATCGCGGGATCCTCGCGGCCGGGCTGGTGCTGATCCTCGCCTTCACCGTCATTTCCACGGCACTGTTCGATGTCGTACAAGATGTGGTGGCACCCGAAACCGGAGAAGTTGCCACCTCGATCTTTCGCTGATCTCAAATACCCGCGACGCCCGCCAGTTGGCCGATCGCATAGGTCACAGCCATCGCGATCGCGCCACCGATCACGATTCGAGTCACCGCCGGGCGGCTCGGCGCTCCACCGAGGCGAGCGCTGATGGTTCCGGTCAACGCCAGAGCGAGCAACACGACGACGAATGTGACCGGAATACGTTGCGAAGCAGGCAGAAGCAGGATCGAGAGCAACGGCAAGAGCGCACCGGTGATGAACGACACCGCCGACGACGCGGCCGCTTGCCACGGATTGGTCAGCGCATCGGGGTCGATTCCCAACTCGACGTCCACGTGTGCGGCAAACGGATCGTGTTCGGTGAGTTCGCGAGCGACTGTCTGCGCGGTGTCGGCCGACAGGCCCTTGGCCTCGTACAGTGCCGCGAGCTCGGCCAATTCCTGCTCGGGCTGCTCGTCGAGTTCTCGACGCTCCTTGATCAACAGCGAACGCTCGGCGTCACGTTGTGTGCTCACCGAGACGTACTCTCCGAGTGCCATCGACACGGCTCCCGCAACAAGCCCCGCAACGCCGGCAGTGAGCAGCGATCCTCGGTCGGTGGTGGCGGCAGCGACACCGACGACCAGACCGGCGGTGGACACGATGCCGTCGTTCGCACCGAGCACCCCGGCCCGCAACCAGTTCAGCCGACCGGACAGATCTCCGTGCGGTTCGTGCTCGTGCAGGCTCGGCTCAGGCTCACTCATCGACGGCCGTTGCCGTTACGTCGTCCCACGCGGCGCGCGCGCCGGACTCTCCGATTCTGTACACCTGGACGATTGTGGTCGCTCCGATCACCACTGCCAACACCACCACCGCAATCGACTGCCACCGCACGGGCGCGTTGCCGCGACGCTCACGCAGATGCAGGAACACGAGCAATGCGGCGACGACCACCAAGCCGACGGAGAAGTAGATCATCCAGTCACCGATCTCGGTGTGCTGCTCGACCGCAGCGGTCTCGGGGACGCGCCTCTCGAGCCACTCGCCTGCCTCGGTCGTCAACGGCGTCAACACCAACGTGAACACCGCCAAGGCCGCAATGAGCCACACGAGCCTGCTGCGCACACCGGACCAGATACTGGCCGCGATGGCGAGCAGCGCGGTCAACGGCGCCAGCACCACGATGAAGTGAACGAGCAGAATGTGGGCCGGTAGGCCGTTGAAGGTGGACATGCGTTCTCCCGCTGGCTTCGAAGTCGCGTGCACCTCACGCACCGCACATGCTACACACCATGTAGTAGTTGCGCCGACGGTTCGAGTGCCGTCAGAGCCCGCCACGCCGAGTCGGGTTGTGCGACCATCGCATGCACGATCTGCTCGAGACGCCGCCCCAGTGCGACAACGGTATTCGCGTCGAACAATGCTGTGGGATACACGATATCGACCGCAGTCTCGATAGCCTTACCTTCGCCGTCACGATGTTCGGTGACGTGAAAATGAAGGTCGCACTTGGCGATGTCGATCGGCCGCGGCGTGATCTCGAAGCATGCATCCCCCATGTAGAGCGTCGCGACGGTGAACACATCCAACGACAGCGCGACCTGAAAGATCGGGTGCCGCGCCGCCGACTCGGCAGAGATGGCGGCCACGACATCCTCGAAGGGCACCGTCGCATGGTCGAAGGCCCGCAGTTCGCTCGCCCGAGCCGACTGCACGACGTCCTCGACGGTCGTTGCGGCGGCGATGTCCGTCCGGATGGCGACGGTGTTGGTGAAGGTACCGACCACCTGCTCGAGCCGCGGATCGTCGCGACCGGCAACCGGGGTTCCGACAACGAGGTCGGTGGATTCCGTCGTCTCCGCGAGCAGAATCAACAGCGCCGCGCGAAGCACGGTGAATCGTCCTGTCCCACAACGCTGGGCAAGATCGGACATCCCTTTTGTCGCGTGCGCATCGAAGCGAAGCGACGTGCGTGCGCCGGAGAAGTCCCACTCCTGCGCCCGCGGGCGGTCCAACGGCACGTCCCTCGAGCTGGGTATATCCGCCAACTCCGTGCGCCAGAAGCCGAGATCGGCCGACACGTCGCGTTCGGCGGCCCAGACGCTGTAATCGGTGTACTGAAGTGGTAATTCGGGCCACGACGGTGCGGTGCCGGCAATCCTGGCGTGATAAGCCAGTACGAAATCCGACGCCAACAGCCCCAGCGACCACCCGTCCGCTGCACTGTGGTGAACGGCGCACGCCAGTACATGGCGATCGGGCGCTACCGCGAACAGGCGAGCTCGGATCGGGAACTCGGTGCGCACATCGAAGGGTTGCTCGAGGGTGTACGACACTGCGGCGCTATCGAAGTCGACAACATCGAGGTTCGGTTCCACCACAGCAGAATTCGGCTCGACGACCTGCGCCGGAACCCCGTCGACATCCGGATAGCGCGTACGCAACGTGCTGTGCCGATCGAGCAGATCGGTCAAGGCCTGCGAGGCTGCCGCTGCAAGGAACTCCCCGGAAATCGTGACCGTGAACGGCAGGTTGGACAGCGGCAGCGCTGCACTTCGCTCGATGTGGCGTTGCTGAGGAGCCAGCGGAATTGCGACCACCCCTGACGACATTCCGCGTTCGGGTCGCGAACTCTGCTGCAGCCCACCACAGCGACGTGTATCGATCCGCGCCGCCAAAGCCTGCACGGACGGAGCCTCGACGAGGTCTCGCACACCGATGTCCACCGATGCCTCGGCCCGCACCGACGACACGACCCTGGTGGCCGCCAGCGAGTCACCTCCGAGATCGAAGAACGACGCAGCGCAATCGATACTGTCGCTGCCGAGGACCCGTGCGAACGCTGCCGCCACCATCTCTTCGGTGGCACCGGACGGCTCGATCGGAGTGCCGGTCGTCGGACTGGTCGGGCTCGGGACAGGAAGTGCGCCGCGATCGACCTTCCGATTGATCGTCAGCGGGATCTCGTCGAGAATCGAGATGGTCGACGGCACCATGTGGGCAGGCAGTCGCCCCGCGAGATCCCGGCGGATGTTCTCGGTGTCGAACGCGTGTTCGCTGCGCGCGGCAACGACGTAGCCGTCGATACGCATGTCGCCAGTGTGACTGCGGCGCAATGCCGATGAGGCCGCAGCAACGTCTGGATGCGCTCGCAGCGCTGCGTCGATCTCGCCCAGTTCGACGCGATTTCCCCGGATCTTGATCTGATCGTCGGTGCGGCCGAGGAACTCCAGCGTTCCGTCGCCTCGCAGACGGGCCCGATCGCCGCTGCGGAACATCCGAAGCCCTGTACTGCCGAACGGGTTCGCGACGAAGCGCGCCGCTGTATCCGCGGTGCGACCGAGATATCCGCGCGCGACGCCGGACGTCTCGATGTAGATTTCGCCGACCGCACCCGACGGAACGGGCCGCAGCGTGCGATCGAGGAGGTGAATCCTCGCCCCCACCATGGCTCGACCGATTCCGTCTGCGCTGCCCGGGTGCAGTGGCGCGGTCATCGTGACACTGCAGGTCGTCTCGGTTGGGCCGTAGGCGTTGAGCAGTCGTCGGCCCACCGACCAGCGGTCGACCGTATCCTGAGGGGCCGCTTCTCCGCCGATGATGATGGTCCCGACGCCGGCCAGAGCTGCGGGATCCAACGTCGCCAGAGCCGAGGGCGTGATCAGCAGATGTGTAATTGCCTGCCGAGCAATCAGTTCCGACAGTTCTGCGCCGCCGTAGCTGTCCGGCGGCGCGATCACCACTGTGGCACCTGCTGTCGCTGCGGCCAACATTTCGACGATGGCCGTGTCGAATCCGGGTGAGGCGAGATGACAGACTCGTGATTCGGCGTTTAGGTCGTAGCTGCTCCGGATCTGCTGCACCAGAGCGGCAATGCCATCGAAGGTGACGAGGACGCCCTTGGGGGTGCCGGTGGAGCCGGAGGTGTAGATGACGTACGCCGCATGGTGCGGTGCGGTCGTCGCGGCAACGTCACTCCGATCTCCCTCCGCAAGAAGGTCATCGAGGTCCAACCACTCCACCTCACCCGTCTCACCTTCGCCCGTGCACAGGCCCACCACCGCCCCGCTGTCACGCAACACGAAGTGCGCCCGCTCGCGGGGGTGATTCGGGTCGACCGGAACGTACACCGCACCCACTCGTGCGATCGCCCAGAACGCGACGACCCCCTCGACGGATCGGCCGACGCGCACGGCGACCCGGTCCTCTGTGCCGATTCCTCGGGCATTCAAGGTGGATGCGAGTGCGGAGACTCGTGCGGCCAGTTCTGAGTAGGTGATCGAGACGTCGGAGTCCTGAATTGCAATTCGATTGCTGTGCTGCGTTATTGCCGTCGAGAACAACTCGTTCAGTGATCCCTGTTCCGTCACGGCAGTGCCCACCGACGCGGGAGTCGTACGCGGTTCCTCCGGCAAGAACAGGTCGAGGTCTGCCACTGCCGTATCGCCGCAGCCGGATTCGGCGAAACGGTCGAGGAAGTGCAGGAACCGTCGGTGGTGGCGAGCGAGGTCGCTCGGCGTGTACGCGGCAGGGTTGGCCTCGAAGTCGATGCGCGGCCGCTCTCCACCTCGACCGGGGTAGATGTTGACAGCGAGGTCCGACACCGGGCCCGTGGTCAGAATGTCGATCTCACCGGCGAAGTCGCCGACGGCCACGGTGTTCGCGAACATCATCACGTTGATCGTCGGCCCGAAACGCCCTGCGCGCAGAGCATGTCCACTCTCGGACGCCGGCGGTGTGCTGCGCTGATGCCGGAGCACGGCTCCGATCGCCACCTCGGCCGACTTGACCACGTTGTTCACCGTCGCCGATCCGACGGCCGGCAACCGTAGCGGCACCACATGCGACAACGACGATCCGGCCCCGCGCAGCAATGCTGTGGGCCGCGCAGAGACCGGCAACGACAGATCCACGTCGTCGGTGTCGTTCATACGCGCCAGGTACGCAGAGAAGGCCGCGATCACTACCGTCGACGTCGCATGACCCGGAGCGGTCGGAGAAATCGATCGATCCTCGCCGACGACGATCGGCACCGACGCAGGCTGAGCACTTCGGCCCCAGGGCGCGGCATAGCCGAGGTCGGCGGATTCCCAATGCGCCCGATCGCGTCGCGCGCGAGTGGACGAACGGTAGCGCTCGTCCTCCGCGACAAGTGCGGCCGGAGTCGTCGGGGCGATAGCCGCAGGCGCGACGCCGTCGCACACGGCGGCGTACAGGGCCGCCGCCCGCTCGAGCACCTTCATCGAGGCATAACCGTCGAGCGCGATGTGGTGGGCTCTGGTGTACCAGAAGACGCGATCGTCCCCGACGCGGAGAACGCGCAGTCGCACCAGCTGGCCGTCCATCGACAAGAGCGTTCGACAGTCGTCGTTCATCCACTGCGCGGCCGCGTCGGCCGGACGGTCGTGTTCACGGAAGTCGACGATCTCCACTGGGTCCGTGTCCGCATCCACGAACTGCTGCATCGGTGTGCCGTCGACCTCGGTGATTCGCATCGTCGACGACGAGAACTCGCGATGTGCCCGGCTGCCGCAGATGGCCAACGCGTCGACGTCGACGGCACCGACGATGTCGACGTAATACGCAATGGTGAAGGGCACGTCGGGCATGAATTGCTGGGCCAGCCAGATGTCAGCCTGGGACGAACTCACAGGTATGGCGTCGTCGAACATGGTGGTACCCCCACAGCAATCCAGCTACTACACACTCGGTAGTACCAGAGTACGCGCCGACTGTGCGAGACGGTTGTCGCGAATCGTGGGTGCCATGCGAGGCGGGCGCTCAACCTCCCAGCAGAGCCAAGTCCGGTGCTCCGGAATAGATGCCGTCCAGGCTCAACAACGGCAGTCCCTTCGAGATTGCGCATGCTGCGATCCAGCGATCGCCGGTGTGAATCTTGTCGTGCAGCGCGTGACCTACACGCCTGCACGCAGCGGTCAAAGACGCGTAAGCATCTACTACTCCGCTGTCAATGGAAATCGTAGGGGCCGAGTCGAGCTTTCCCCGCGTGTCAGCCACCTTGCGCTCACCCCAATTGCCCACCATCGCGCCCGCAAGTACCTCGGCCCTCGTCTGGAACGCAATCACGACCTGGAGCCCGGCCAGTTGTGCACGCAGTTCGTCGACAGGATGACCACGATTCGCAGCCTTGACCGGGTCGATGTACAAAATGCTGAACACGTCGGTATCAACGAGAACAGCACCCAGGCTCGCAGGCCGGGTCATAACCCGATAGCAGCGAAGAACGCGTCGGCTTCATCGTCGCTCACCCCGTCGATTCCCCCGGGCTCAATACCGGGTGCAGCCGCCAGGATGTCCCCGAGCGGGATCGAGTCGCGGACACCCATCTCCGCAACTCCGTCAAGAAGCGCGACGATTCTCGAGTTCAACAACCGCTTCAACTGTCCGTCCGCGCCTGCCTCCGGCGTACCGGTCACGGTCACGTACCTGCCGAGCAACGGACCGAGTCCTGAGTCGTCGGCCACATCGGGGAGAGCAACTTGGTTGCCGGCGTCATCCTCCACCTGAAAGCGATGTGTGTGTAGGTTCGCCGAATACAGGCGTCCGATAAAGGTCAGAAATTCGGTCGACACACCAGCTGCGACCTCCCATGTCTCGGGTCGAAGTGCAGCCGTATAAAACGTCTGCACAGTCAATCCATCGGCTTTGAACTCGACCTCCGGGGCAGCGCGGCGAAGCGCTGACGCCAATTCGCCCGCGGCGTTCGACAGGGAATCACTCACCCAATCCGGCCGATGGTCGAGACCGATCGATTCCACCAACCTCTCGAATTTCGAGTCGAAGCCTTCCTCGTCTGCCAGATCGAAGTCCAACGCGTCCACGCCGGCTCCTGCGCGGCGAACAAGGAGTCTCGTGCTGCCAGGGGCCAACCCGATGACAAGATTGGCAACACGGTGCACTCGTGAGGGTGCGCGGCCGAGCCGATCGGCATCGGTCTCGCTGCGGCCGATGCTCATCGCAACTGCCTTGAGGCTTTGCACGAGCGCTATCAGGTCGTCGGCGTCCAGTTCGCCCTCAGGTGCATTCGATTCCTTCAGTCGAAACTCGAATTGAGTGGTCATGGTCATCACCTCCTGGCCGGCGCGCCGGTATTTCACGTACTTGTCCATTGTGCTCGATTACCGCGCATCCGGCGTAGGAGATTATTGCGGTTACCCCCGACACGTCGATTCCCACGAGGAGCACAAAGGCCACCGTGTCGTAGGGTGACGGCGTGCCGCCGAACAACCACTATCACCACTTGATGTTCGGCCCTGCTGCGATTGCGCGGCAGAAGGTCGACGGCAGCTACACCGCGTACGGCTCGCAGACCGAGCGTCCCGACGACGGCCCGACGCCTCTCGACACTCGCGAGAAGGCCATGATTCGCGCGCTGGATCAGTTCCAGATCGCGACAGTCGCCGAGACCGGGTGGCCCTACATCCAGTATCGAAGCGGGCCGAAAGGCTTCCTGCAGGTCCTCGACGATCACACGTTGGGCTTCGCCGACTTCGCCGGAAACCATCAGTACGTCACGGCAGCCAACCTCGATCACGACGATCGCGTCGCGATCTTCCTCGTGAATTACCCTCTGCGGCAACGCCTCAAGCTCTACGGAAGGGCACGCACCGTCGAGAAGGCCGACGACCCCGAGCTACTGGACCGACTGAGGAAGATCGGCGACATGACCGTCGCCGCCACGTGCGAACGCAGCATCGTCATCGACGTCGAGGCCTTCGACTGGAACTGCACCCGCAGTATCGTTCCCCGCTACGACGCGGCCTACCTCGCAGAGCTGTCGGAGGTGTATCAGCGCAAAGCAGCCGAGCGGGAACAGGAACTGCTACAGCGCATTTCGGAGCTCGAGCATCAGCTCACGCAGTCTTCGCAGCATAGAAACGACCCAGGAACTCCGTCTTGAATTCCGCGAAGCGTCCCTGATCGACGGAGGCGCGGATGTCGTCGACGAGCTTGACCGTGAAGCGTTCGTTGTGGATGGTGCACAGCGTCGATGCGAGCATCTCCTTGGCCTTGAACAGGTGATGGATGTAGGCCCGGGTGTAGTGCGCGCAGGTGTAGCAGTCGCAGTTCTCGTCGATCGGGGTGAAGTCGCGTCGATGCTTGGCGGTGTTGATGTTGAAGCGTCCCGTCGGCACGTAGATCGCCGCATTGCGTGCCACGCGTGAGGGATTGACGCAGTCGAACGTGTCGGCACCGTTCTCGATGGCGGTGAAGAAATCGTCCGGCTCGCTGATGCCGAGCATGTGACGCGGCTTGTGTTCGGGCAGTTCCTCGTTGACCCAGCGGGTGATGGTGCCGAGGTTCTGCTTCTCGAGCGCGCCGCCGATGCCGTAGCCGTCGAAGCCTCGACCGGTTTCGCCGGTGATGGTCTCGAGATCGTGTGCGGCCTTGCGTCGTAGATCCTCGTATTGCGCGCCCTGCACCACTCCGAACAGCGCCTGATACGGCTTGTCGGCGCGCTCGACCGTGAGTCGTTCGTGCTCGAGGACACATCGCTTCGCCCACGCCTGCGTGCGATCGACCGACTTCTCTTGGTAAACGCGGGTATTCATCAAAGTGGTCAGTTCGTCGAAGGCGAACATGATGTCGGCTCCGAGACGATGCTGAATCTGCATCGACACCTCGGGAGTGAAGCGATGCTTGGAGCCGTCGAGGTGGGACTTGAACGTCACCCCGTCGTCGTCGACGTGCGCAAGCCGTTCCTTGCCCTCGGCGATGACGTCGTCGGACTGCACCCGGCTCGCGTCCATCGAGATGACCTTCTTGAAGCCGACGCCGAGCGACATCACCTGGAATCCGCCGCTGTCGGTGAACGTCGGCCCGTCCCAGTTCATGAACTTGCCCAGCCCACCCGCCTCGTCGACGATGTCCGAGCCCGGCTGCAGATACAGGTGGTAGGCGTTGGCCAGCACTGCCTGCGCGCCGAGTTCCTTCATCGCCTCGGGCAACACCGCCTTGACGGTCGCCTTGGTTCCCACCGCGATGAACGCGGGGGTGGCGATATCGCCGTGCGGGGTGTGGATGGTGCCGGTACGCCCGAGCTCACCGTCGAGCCGAGTACCGATATCGAAGCCGAAACTGGAGAAACTCACCGCGCCAGTATGCGGCTTCGCCGCAGGAGTGGATTCCGCGGCACCAGACGCGCTGCTAGTCTGACGCCGTGCCGGGGAGGGCGCGACGGGACTTACCGGGGGGAATACCGATGTTTCAGGTCGATCTCGACGCAGTGCGGGCGTTGGGTGCGGCGCTGACAGCCATCGCCGATTCGGTGGAATCGTTGGATCCGGCAGCGCCGGCAACGACACCGGATGGGTTTCGAGTATCTGCCAGGCTCGGCACGCCCGAATATCTGAGCGTGGTCGGTATATCGCCTTACTTCGAGATCGAGCAACGATGACCAGTCGATCCGACGCAGACGTCGAAGAACTCACAGTCAAAGCCGCTCGCGTTCATCGATCCCTGTTGACGCTACGAGGTAGGGCCACATCGAGTGACGGTGACGTGTCGATCGAAGTCTCCATCGATGGTCGAATCACCACGATGGTTGTTTCACAATCGTTCTCGCAGGCGGGTCCGGACACCGCCGCCGCAGCGATCGCCCGCACCCACAGCGAAGCACTGGCCGACGCGGAAGCGGCGGCAGCGGAGATCCGGCGAGAACTCACCGAGGACTATCGGGTGGCCAGAATCGTGGATCGAATAGCGAACGAACCACCGTCGCTCGATGTCGACAACAACCGAACCGATGACCGAAAGTCCATCTACGACAGATGGTAACGAGCTCGATGGACAGCGACCTCAGGCCACGTTCTCCAGGTCACACCCCTGCGGCACCGGCCGCATGCAGTCGGAAGTAGGCACCCCCAGCCGCGAGCAGTTCCTCGTGATTGCCCTGCTCGACGATGCTGCCGTTCTCCATCACCACGATCGTGTCCGCGTCGCGAATGGTCGAAAGCCTGTGCGCGATAACGAAGCTGGTGCGATCGGTGCGCAGCTTCGCGGTGGCCTTCTGCACCAGTAACTCGGTGCGGGTGTCGACGGAGCTGGTGGCCTCGTCGAGGATGAGGATCAGCGGCTTGGCCAAGAACGCGCGAGCAATGGTGATCAGCTGCTTCTCACCGGCGCTGACGTTGTTGCCCTCCTCGTCGATGATCGTGTCGTAGCCGTCGGGCAACGAGTGCACGAAGCGGTCGACGTAACTGACTCGCGCGGCCTCGAGAATTTCTTCCTCGCTGGCACTCGGGTCGCCGTAGGCGATGTTGTCGCGGATGGTTCCGCCGAACAGCCAGGTGTCCTGCAGCACCATTCCGGTGCGAGCCCGCAGTTCCTCACGAGTCATCTTCCGGGTGTCGACGCCGTCGAGAGTGATGCGGCCGCCGTCGATCTCGTAGAACCGCATGATGAGGTTGACCAGCGTGGTCTTACCCGCGCCGGTCGGACCGACGATCGCAACCAGGTGTCCGGGATCCGCAACCAGCGACAGGTTCTCGATCAGTGGGCGGTCGGCGGAGTAGCCGAACGAGACGTTCTCGAATTCGACGCGTCCGCGACGCTCGGTGGGTCGCACCGCATCGACCGGATCGGGATCTTCTTCCTCGGCGTCGAGAACCTCGAAGATGCGCTCGGCCGACGCCACACCCGATTGGACCAGGTTCACCATCGCACCCACCTGGGTGAGTGGTTGCGTGAATTGACGCGAGTACTGGATGAACGCCTGCACCTCACCGAGCGTGAGTGTGCCCGACGCGACCCGCAGCCCGCCGACCACGGCGATGACCACGTAGTTGATGTTCCCGAGGAACATGATGACGGGCATGATCATGCCGGAGATGAACTGCGCCCGGAAGCTCGATTGGAACAGCTTCTCGTTGCGGTCGCCGAATTCGCGTTCCACCTCTGCCTGACGGCCGAAGGCCTTGACGATCTCGTGGCCCGTGTACGTCTCTTCGATCTGCGCGTTCAGCTTGCCGGTGTGCTTCCACTGCGCGACGAAGTGCGGCTGAGAACGCTTGGCGATGACGGCGGTGACCGCGAACGACGCCGGAATGGTCAGCACCGCAACGAGAGCGAGCAAGGGCGAGATCCAGATCATGACGCCGAGGATGCCCAGCACCGTGAGAATGCCGGTGATCAACTGACTCAGTGTCTGCTGCAGGCTCGTCGAGACGTTGTCGATGTCGTTGGTGACGCGGCTCAGCGTCTCGCCGCGAGCATTGCTGTCGAAGTACTTCAGCGGCAGTCGATGTACCTTCGCTTCGACGCTGCCGCGCAGCAACAGGATTCGCCGCTGCAGCGCGATGTTGAGGATGTATCCCTGCGCCCAGGCCAGCACCGCAGAGAGCACATACAGAACCAGGACCCACATCAGCACGGTTCCGACTGCACCGAAGTCGATTCCGGATCCGGGAGTCAGGTCCGTCCCGGACACCAGATCTGCGACGGAGTCGTTCCCCTCCGCCCGGAGCTGGTCGATGGCCTGGTCTCTGGTCTGACTCGGATCGAGTTCGCGGCCGACGACGCCGTTGAAGATGAGGTCCGTCGCATGTCCGAGGACGCTGGGTGCCGCGACGGTCAGCACGGTGCTGGCGATACCGAACGCCAGCATGATCGACAGGAGCACTCGCTCGGGAGCGAGCAGGCCGATCAGTCGTTTGAACGAACCCTTGAAGTTGCGGGCCTTGGTTCCCGGCTTCACAGTTTTGGCGACGTGGGCGGTGTCCTCCTCTTCCGCCTTCTCCACCTGCGCGGTCACAGTGCACCCACGGCATGCTGCGAGTCGACGATCTCGGCGTAGGTGGGGCAATCTGCCATCAATTGGTCGTGGGTACCCACACCTACCGGCTTTCCGTCCTCGAGTACGAGTATCTGATCGGCGTCGATGATGGTCGAGACGCGCTGAGCGACAACGATCATGCATGCATCTCGCGTCACTGCCTTCAGAGCCGCACGCAGATTGGCGTCGGTGGTGAGGTCCAGCGCGGAGAACGAGTCGTCGAACAGATAGATGCTGGGTTTGCGCACCAGCGCGCGAGCGATGGCGAGGCGCTGCCGCTGACCGCCGGAGACCGTCGTACCGCCTTGCGCGACGGGCGTGGCCAATCCCTCGGGCATGGCGCGAACGAAGTCGGCTCCCTGGGCGATCTCGAGTGCCTCCCACAGTTCTTCGTCGGTGGCATCGGATTTGCCGTAGCGCAGGTTGCTCGCGATGGTGCCCGAGAACAGATACGGCTTCTGCGGGATCAGCCCTATCTCGGAGCGCAGCAGGTCCAGATCGAGTTCGCGGATATCGACTCCGCCGACGCGTACCTCACCGCCGGTGACGTCGATGAGTCGTGGAATCAGGTTGACGAGAGTGGACTTTCCCGAGCCGGTGCCGCCGATGATGGCGGTGACCTTGCCTGCCTCGGCGGTGAGGTTCACCCCGCACAGCACCGGATATTCGGCTCCGGGGAAAGAGAATTCGGCGTTCACGAGCTCGACGGTTCCCGGCGACGACGCGAACGTCTTGGGCTCGAGGGGCAAGACGACCGAGGATTCGGTGGCGAGTACCTCGCTGATGCGATCGGCGCACACCGACGCGCGGGGAACCATCATCGCGATGAACGAGGCCATCATCACCGACATGAGGATGAGCATGATGTAGCTCAGAAGTGCTGTGAGCGAGCCGATCTGCATCGTACCGTCGTCGATCGCGTGTCCACCGAACCAGATGACGGCAACGCTGGTGACGTTGCTGATGAGCATGACCGTCGGGAACATCAGGGCCATGAGCCGTCCGACGCGCAGGGCGGTATCGGTGAGCGCGGCGTTGGCCGCCCCGAAACGGTCGATCTCGAAATCCTCGCGAACGAAGGCTCGCACCACGCGAATTCCGGTGATCTGCTCACGCAGAACACGATTGACGGCGTCGATCCGCTTCTGCATCGAGCGGAACGCCGGCACCATCTTGATGATGATCAGGCCCATGGAGATCGCGAGCCCCGGCACCGCGATCATCAGGATCCAGGACAACCCGAGATCCTCGCGCAGCGACATCACGATGCCGCCGACGCACATGATGGGGGCCATCACCACGATGGTGAACCCCATGACGATCACCAGCTGCACCTGCTGAACGTCGTTGGTGTTGCGGGTGATCAGCGACGGCGCACCGAACTGGCCGACCTCACGGGCGGAGAACGTGCCGACGCGATGCAGGATGGCACCACGCAGGTCGCGTCCGACACCCATGGCCGCACGCGCACCGATGAACACCGCAGCCACCGAGCTGATGATCTGCACCGCAGACACCAGCAACATCACTCCGCCGGCCGAGAGGATGTAGCCCGTGTCGCCGGTGGTGACGCCCTTGTCGATGATGTCGGCGTTGAGACTGGGCAGGAACAGTGCCGCCAGCGTGGCGACCAGTTGCAGCAGAATCAGCGCGACGATCGGCATCTTGTACGGAGCCAGATACGTGCGCAGCAGGGGGATCAGCATGATGGCCGAAGATTACTCGTACACATGGATAACAGTCTCTCCGTTTTTCGAGTGTTGCGGGCAATCTTCGGCCGACCCGGCTGAGGCCGATAACTACGCAGTCTTCTCCGGTGCCGTCTTCAGCTTGGCACCTTCGATGTCGACGTCCGGCAGGATCTTGTCCAGCCACTTCGGCAGCCACCAGGCCTTGTCGCCCATCAGTGCCATCACCGACGGAATCAGCACCATGCGCACGACGAACGCGTCGAAGAAAACAGCAGCGGCGAGCGCGAAGCCGATGGACTTGATGAACGAGTCCGGCTCGGCGATGAACGCCGCGAACACCGAGATCATGATGATCGCTGCCGAGGTGACCACGCGAGCGCCGTACTTGAAGCCGTTGACGACGGCATCCTTGGCGGCAGCGCCGTGGACGAACTCCTCACGCATCCGCGAGACGAGGAACACCTGGTAGTCCATGGCGAGACCGAACACGACGCCGATGAGGAAGACCGGCATGAAGCTGACGATCGGCTGCGGGTTGGAGATCAGACCGAGCCCGCCCTCTTGGAAGATGAACACCGTGGCCCCGAAGGTCGCGAGGACGCTGAGCAGGAAGCCGAGCGTTGCGGTCAGCGGCACCAGGATCGAGCGGAACACCAGCATCAGCAGCACGAACGCGAGTCCGACGACGACGGCCAGGTACGGAATCAACGCGCTCTGCAGTCGATCGGAGATGTCGATTCCGATGGCCGTCTCACCGGTGACCCCGTAGGTGACACCCTCGCTCTGCGCGAGTGCGCCCTCGGCGTCGCGGAGGTTGGTCACCAATGCCTTCGTCTGGTCACTGTTCGGTGTGCTCGACGGCGTGACCAGGATCTGCGCGGTATCGCCCGCAGGGTTGACCGCGACGATCTGGGCGTTGGTGACGTCCGATTGCGCGGTGATCGTATCGACGACCTTGCCGAACGACGCGGTCCGATCGGCCTCGGCGACGCCGGATGCGTCGGCAATGACGAGCAGCGGGCCGTTGCGTCCCGGTCCGAACGCATCTTCGGTGATGTCGTAGGCCTGCCGGGCAGGCGTGGACGGATCGGACGTCGCGATCGACGGCAGGGCGAGCGAGAGCCCGGTGGCCGGTCCCGCGATGACGCCGAGCAGCACGATTCCGCCGATGAGTCCGAGCGCAGGCTTCTTGACCAGCAGCCGGGCCCAACGCAAACCGTTGGTGGGCTTGGAGTTCGGGTCCTCCGGATCGGTGGTGTTGACGAACTTGATCTTGCCTGCGAACGCCTTGCCCTTGTAGAGGCCGAGCATCGCCGGCAGCAGCGTGAGCGCGATGAGCACGGCCACGAGCACCGCAAACCCTGCGGCGGTACCCATCTGGGACAGGAACGGAATGCCGACCACACGGAGCGCGAGGAGGGCGATGAGCACGGTCGCACCGGCGAACACAACGGCCGATCCTGCCGTGCCGACAGCCCGTCCGACGGCTACTTCTCGATCGTCGGTGAGGGTCAGTTCGTGTCGATATCTCGCCAGAATGAACAGCGAGTAGTCGATCGCGACGGCCAAACCGATCATGATCGCGAGCACCGGAGTGAACGTCGACAGATCGGCGAAGCCGGAGGCCGTGGTGATCAGCAGGCTGGAGACACCGATACCGACGACGGCGGTGATCAACGGCAGGCTTGCGGCCGCGGCGGAACCGAACATGATGAGCATGACGATGGCGGCGACGGCCAGGCCGACGAGCTCGGAGGTACCACCAGGCGCTGCGGAATCCTGGGCGACGCTTCCGCCGAGCAGAACGTTCAAGCCGGCATCACGAGCGGGCTGCGCTGCCTCGTCGAGTTGGGTGCGGATCTCGTCGGTGACATCGGCGAGCTCGACGTTGATCGGCACGGTGACGGTGCCGACATTGCCGTCGGGGCTCAGCGGTGAGGTAGCGGCGGCGTCGGCGGCGACCTCGTCGACCGGGGTGCCTGCCTCCGTTGCCGCCTCGGTGTAGCGGTCGATGACGGATTGGTTGGCCGCTACCGGATTCGCCAGTGCCGGAGCACCTTCCGCGGGCTTCGCGGCGTCGACCTTCTCGATCTCGGCGATGGCCGCATCGATGGCCGCGGTGTACTGCGGGGTGTCGAGGGTCTGCCCGTCGGGTGCCTGGAACACGTACTCGGCACTGACTGCGGTGAGCGGATCCTCGGCGTTGCCGAAGCGCTCCTCCTGCAGGTCCAATGCGGCCTGCGCGGGCGTGCCCGGGATGGAGAACGAGTTGACCGTCGGGCCGGACAGCGTCGCTGCGCCCACTCCGGCGAGAACCAGAATCGCCAGCCACAGGCCGAGAACGACGCCCTTGCGTCGGTACGCGAATCTTCCGATTCGGTAGAGATAGGTGGCCACTGTCAAGCTCCTCGGTTGGGTTCGGACGAGTCGGGGTGTGCGTGTGGTTCGGGTAGGCCCGCGCGCAGTTGATCGAAGGCGTCCTCGATGAGGGCCCTCGGTGTCGATGCGCCGGCGGAGTCGGTGACCCAGATGTTCAGTGCTGCCGTGACGGCACCACCGACGGCCATCTGGAGCAGGTTGGGGTAGAGGTCGGTGTCGATATCGGTGCCGGTTCGCTCGGCGATGGCTTCGCCGAGTTTGCGGGTCAGCGATTGGTGCATCTCGAGCTTGCGGGCCATCAGGGCTGGGTTGGCTTCGATCAGCCGCGCTGCCGCGAAGGTGTCGTCCAGATCCCGGCCGGGGTCCGCGACGAGGTTGATTGCGATGTGCCGCAACGAGTCCCAGATCGGCTCGGTCGACGGCCTGGCGCGCAGGAGCTCGAACCATTCGAGGGCAGAAACTTCGATGTGATGAAGAACTGCTTCTTCCTTGTTGGAGAAGTAGTTGTGGAACGTGCGGGTGGAGACTCCCGCTTCGTGCGCGATGGCGTCGGCAGTGACCGCGTCGAAGCCATGCTCCTTGCCCAGACGCACGGCGGCCATGCCGAGGGCGTCGCGGGTGGCGGCCTTCTTCAGATCACGAAGGCCCGTCGGAGAAGTCACGCTTACCAACCTACGGAACTTGCACGATCCTGCAAGTTTGCAGTGGAGTGCAAACTTGTCGATCCCGACACAGCTGGCAGTGGATGTGACTCAGGTCATCGACGCGCCCACGCGGTCGGCTCGCTGATCAACTCTCCGACGAAGTCCGGGAGATCGTTCTCGACGATGTCCGCCAGCGACACCGCCTCGAGCACCGCACGCAGATTGGCGCGTACCGCCAGCCACACCCGAGTGAGCGGCTCGGCCGGACCGGAATACTCGGCATCCTCGGGCCGCTGACCGCGCACCGACGCCAACGGGCCCTCCACGGCCCTCATCACATCGGCAACAGAAATGTCCGACGCCTCCCGCGCCAGCCAGTAGCCGCCGTCGGGTCCCCTTCTACTGCACACCAGATCTGCACGACGCAGATCCGAGAGCACCGATTCGAGAAACTTGTGCGGAATGCCCTGCGCCATGGCCAGCGCCTCGGCCTTCGCGGGCCGCTGCCCACCGACCGCCGCGAGTTCGACAAGCGTCCGAACTGCATAGTCCGCCTTGGCCGTGATGTGCACGTTCAATTCCTACCACTGCAGTAGGGAATTAGCGAGCAGTTGCCGGAATACCCCGACGTGTCAGGAACCTTCCGGTATCGCCACGACCACCTCGTTGCGACGGAAAGGTGCCAGGGTCCATGGAGGATCGTAGAACCAGGTCATCGGCTCACCCAGCATCTCGATGTCGTGGGCGCGCAGCGCTTCGGTCAGCGCCGCCATCTGCGGTTCGACGTCGTCCCGTCCGCGGCCACCGCTGAAACGCAGCACGGCCACCGTCTCCGCCGGAACCTCCGTCAACGTCACGCGGTCGTCGTCGGGCTTGGGCAGCGTGTCCATCGTCCACTTGGACGGCATGAAGAACCGGACAACCCAGCCGTCGCTGCCGGGTGTGCTCGACACGGGCGCAGTCATCGCAATCTTCTGCGAGCCCGCAGCCGACTGACTGACGGGAGCGGTCATCGCGACCTTCTGCTTGCCGCCGTTTCCGCCGAAAATGTACCCGGCCAGGCGACGGAAACCCTCCTGGCGTGCCTCTTCCTCATCGGCGTCGACGGTGGTCTGCGCCGCGATGCGTGGTTGGTAACGACGGATCTCCACCGCATCGGTCAGCCGACGACTCGTGTGCGGCGGTTCCTCGGTACCGACCCGAATACCGACAACACCCAACACCGACTCGGCCACTTGTCCGACCGTGGACGCGATTTTCTGCAACAAGTCCGACTCCGCTCTCGTGGCCAATAGGTACGCCCTCTCCACGGTACGAGCCGTGGGAAAGCGAGGCAGGCAGCGTTACACTCTCAATTCAGGTGTCACGCGAGGAGGGTTCGATGAGCGACTGGATCGGTTCGGCGTGGAATGCACTGCCCGAACCGCTGCGCGATCCCGTGGCGTTGGCCATTCCCGCGTTCGCCCTGCTGTTGGCCATCGAGTGGATCGCGGCCGCGAAGCTCGAAGACGGTACGCGTGGCAGTTACTCCGCCAGGGATGCGCGCTCCAGCCTGAGTATGGGACTGGTGTCCATCGCGACCACCACGGCATGGAAGGCGCTCGCCCTCGTCGGTTACACGGCGATCTACGTCTACGTCGCGCCGTGGCATCTCCCGGCCGACGCCTGGTACACGTGGGTGATCCTAATCCTGGGCGTCGACCTGCTGTTCTACGGCTATCACCGCATCGCGCATCGAACCCGACTGATCTGGGCGACGCATCAGGCCCATCATTCGAGCGAGTACTTCAACTTCGCTGCGGCGCTGCGACAGAAGTGGAACAACAGCGGCGAGGTCATCATGTGGCTACCGCTCCCCCTGCTGGGCATGCCGCCGTGGATGGTGTTCGTCGGCTTCTCGATCAACCTCGTCTATCAATTCTGGGTACACACCGAGCGCATCGACCGGCTGCCGCGTTCGTTCGAGTTCGTCTTCAACACGCCCTCACATCATCGCGTCCATCACGGGCGCGATCCGCAGTATCTCGACAAGAACTACGGCGGCATCCTCATCATCTGGGATCGCCTGTTCGGCAGCTACGCCGAGGAGGTCGAGCGCCCGAACTACGGCCTCACCAAGCCCGTCGACACGTTCAACATCTGGACCCTCCAGACACACGAATACCGCAACATCGCGCGGGATGTTGCGGCATCGCGGTCTTGGAAGGAACGCGTCGGATATCTCGTCGGACCGCCGGGATGGACGCCTGGGGCCGCGAGAGAACGCGCTACTGCTGACTCAGATTGATCAGGAAGTCGACGCTTCCCGAGCCCTCCACGGTGACGAAGCCGAGCGACGGCGGTTCGATTCCGTAATCGGCCCACGTGGTCGGAATTGCGCCCGACGCGATGAGGTTGTCACCGGACTGCAGCACCTCCATCTCCACCGAGACCGGACGCGTCTGATCCTTGAGCGTCAATGTGCCCTCGGCGGTGACGGTTTCAGTGGTGCCGTCCTTGGGCAGCGAGGACAGATCGATCGGCGAGTCGATGTTGAACGTCGCCGTCGGGTAAGTGGCTGTGTCGAAGATGTTGCCGCGGAACTGATTGTCACGACGATCGCTGTCGGTGCTGATCGAGTTGGTCATGACGACCACCTGCCCCTCGGTGAGGGTGTCGTCGGCGATGACGACGTTGCCTGCGACCTCGGTCGTCGACCCGACGACAGTGACATCGGACCCGTTGAGCACTTCGTCGACGGTGTAGCCCGCTGCGGTCGCGTTGGCAGCGTCGCCTGCAGTGACGATCCACTGTCCGTCGATGGTCTCGGTGCTGGCGGCCTGCGCGCCCGAGGTGGACACCGATGCTGCCGGTGCGTCGTCTTCTTGGAGCGATGCATAGATCTTGGGGCCGAAGTACAGCCCGAGCGCCACCACGGCGACGACAACTACTCCAACGATCCACCATTTCTTGGTCATGACTGTCGATGGTAGTTGCAGCTTCAAGCCCATGGGGAGTGAGCGACCTGGCAACTCCCTGAGAGTTTTGTCCGTTTACCCCGTGAACACGTGTCGGTACCGCCAGGCACAATGGACCGCATGGATCCGGTGGACGCACTTCGAGAGATCGGCTTCTGGCTCGAACGCTCTCGCTCGGACACCCATCGAGTCAAGGCCTACCGTCGGGCCGCCGATGTTGTCGAATCCCTCACGCCCGCACAACGATCCGAGCACGAGAAGGCAGACAGCTGGTCCTCGCTGACCGGCATCGGAGCAAAGACCTCGCTGATCATTCGCCAGGCTCTGACCCAGGACGTCCCGGACTATCTCCTCGAGCAACGAGGCGCGGCAGAACCCATCGGCGACAACGAACTTCGCGGCGCATTGAAGGGCGATCTGCACACCCATTCCAACTGGTCCGACGGCGGCAGCCCCATCGAGGAGATGATGCGCACCGCCGCGAGGCTCGGCCACGAGTACTGCGCTCTCACCGATCATTCCCCACGACTCAAGGTCGCCAACGGCCTCACCGCCGAGCGCCTGCGTGCACAGCTCGACGTCATCGCCGAGCTCAACGAGCGGCTCGCACCGTTCCGTATCCTCACCGGAATCGAAGTCGACATTCTCGACGACGGATCGCTCGACCAGGACGAGGGCCTGCTCGCCGAGCTGGACGTGGTGGTGGCGAGCGTGCATTCCAACCTGCGAGCCGATTCTGTGACGATGACCAAGCGGATGGTCACCGCCATCGCCAACCCGCATGTCGACGTCCTCGGTCACTGCACCGGACGGCTCGTCGAGGGTGGCCGCGGCACCCGGCCCGAATCGACGTTCGACGCCCCCGTGGTGTTCGAGGGCTGCCGCCAGTTCGGCACCGCAGTGGAGATCAACGCCAGACCCGAGCGGCAGGATCCCCCCGAGCGACTGATCGACATCGCCCTCGAACGCGACTGCCTGTTCTCCATCGACACCGACGCGCACGCGCCCGGACAGCTCGACTGGCAGGGCTACGGCTGCATCCGCGCCGAAGCGCGTGGCGTCCCCGCCGAGCGCGTGATCAACACCTGGCCGCTCGCCGAACTGCTCGCGTGGACGGATCGGGGCGCGTGAATCGTCGTCACTTCCTCTCCGGTCTGCTGACGGTCGCGTTGGTCGGCTGCAGTTCGGCCGACACCGACTCCTCGCCGAGTACCGCCGAGACGTATTCTGCTGCGCTGCAACCGGTATCGGGCCCGGCCGGGGATCCCATCCGACTGAAGTACGGATACGAACCGGACAACATCGGCGACCTGTACCTCCCCGACAACAACGCCGGCTCGCTCCCGGTGGTGGTGATGATTCACGGCGGCGGGTGGCAAGAGGATCTCGACCTGTCGTACTTCCAGCAGATGTCGACGGCCATCGCCGACGAGGGCATCGCCGTGTGGAACGTCGAGTACCGGCGTGGCCCGAACAACTGGGCCAACACCCTGTCCGACGTCGACGACGCCACCGAGGCACTGGCAACCGTCGTACAGGGTGCAGCGGACGGGCGACTCGACCTCGATCGCGTCCATGTCGCCGGACATTCGGCCGGTGGCCAACTCGCCGCATGGGTCGCCGCTCGACACCTGATGCCGGTCGATGCGCCCGGAGCGGAACCGAAAATCAAGCCCCGCAGCGCCACCATCATGGCCGGCGTCTTCGACATGAAACGAGCGGCCGACATCGGCGGCGACAAGTTCGTGCCTGCCTTCCTCGGCGGCATGCCCAACGAAGTGCCCGGACGCTACAAGATCGCCTCCCCCATCGAATACCTCCCCCTCGACGTTCCACTGACCGCCCTGCACGGCGACGCTGACCAGACGGTCTCGGTGAATCAGAGCCGCGTCTACGTCGACGCCGCCACGAAGGCAGGCAGCACCGACCCCGAGCTCGTCGTGCTGCCCGGCGCGGGACACGGAGCGTTCCTCGACCCGAAGAACCTCGCCTGGTCGACGGCGCTGAGCACCATCACCGGACGTGCGCAGACTCTGCTCTGAGTCGCAGGTGGTACACAGTTGCGATGAACGGAAAAATCGCGACCGGATTGCTCGGGCTGATCGTGGCCGTCTCGGTGGCCGGATGTAGCAACGACCCGTCGACCGAGGAAGCGTCGACCACTACAGCTGCCGCAACGACGACGTCTGCGGCTTCCACGACTGTCTCCGCCGCCCCGACGACCGATGCGCCCGCTCCGGCCGACTCTGCAGCTGCCGAAGCACCGGATGCCCCGGAGGCACCGCCCGCCGCTGATCCTGCAGCTCCGAGCGACGCGACCTCAGGCGTCACCGGTGAAGCGCTCTACCAGCAGACCTGCACGCAGTTTCTGCCGTCCATCGATGCGCTGGAGCAGACCGGAATCTCCGATCGCGCCAAGTCGGTCGAGGGTCTGCGCAACGAAATGACCACCGCGCCCAGCTGGAACGACGTGCCACCCGGCGATCAGAACGAAATTCTGCGGGGACTCGACGCCGCGGGTACGGGACAGTGCTGAGGTTCTGAGTCGCTGGGGGTCCCCGCCCGGTGCTCCCGCAAACGCGCGCGCGTTTGCGGCTGAACCCAACCCGGCCGCACACCCACGCCCCCGCGCCCCCAGCTCACAAAAACTCCCCACCCGACGGATCGGGTGGGGAGTTCTGGCGGTGGCGGAGGAATTCGAACCGCGTTGGGCAAGAACAAGATGCGCGTGGTGCCGGGCCTGCTGCCGAAGGGGATGTCGGTGGCCGGTCAGTACAGCCCGCGGTTCGTGACCGCTCCTATCGTGGGAGTTTCTACAGGAAGCTGGGCGGATCGTAGGTCTGGCGTCGCGCCGCGAGAAGTCGCAGCAGGAATCCAGGTACTCCCGCGGCGGTGATGTCGTCGGGGTATCGCCGCAGCACCGCTGCTGCAGACCTCAGCCGTGGGGCACCGGTGGTGACATTGCGGCTTGTCGAGTCGATGCCGTAGATCTCGGCGAAGAACTCCGCCATACGCCCCGAAGGATCCAGTTCGACGTTCACACGCGCGGTTCGGCCGGGCACACCCTCGTACCCGTGGACGACGCCTGCCGGTACCAGTGCCGAGTCACCGGCCGTGAGTATGCGTTTGCGCCTGCCGACGCGAAGCCGAATGACGCCGTCGATGACGGTGAACCGCTCGGCGGAGTGCGGGTGCACGTGCGCGGGCGGGGCGTGATGCACCGCCTCGATCGTCAGTTCAGCTCGGAGCAACGGCCCGGTGTCGTGCACCGTCAGGGTTTCCCCTGCCGCCGCATTGCGGTGCACCCTCATGACGCCTGCCTGTGAAACCACTCGACCGTCGCGGCCGCCGCCTCGCGCAAGGGGGTCAGCGTGAACGATCCGACCTCACGGCGGAAGCGACCGTCGTCGACGACGAAAGGGGCGTCGAATTGATAACGCGTGCTGAGTAATTCGCGCAGCATTGGATGACCCAAGGCGAGCAACCGATGCAACCACGGCGGTAGGGCGGACATCCTCGCGCGGTCGTTCCCAGCTGCCCGAGCGAACGCGTCGGCCAACTCCCGCAGAGTGTGGGGCGGGCCGACCGGAAGATGGTAAGCGCGGCCCACCGGACCGTCTGCGAGCATCGCCAGTGCGCGGCCGACGTCCGGCAAGTAGCTCCAACTGTGGGGTATATCCGTCGCACCGGCCACGCGGACGAGCGCTCCGGCGATCGCGGCCGGCACCATCTGCTCGCCGGCCGCACTGGTTGTGCCGCGCGGGCCGAAGTAGTCACTGGCTCTACCGATCACGACGTCGAGGCGTCCATCGGCATGCCTGATTTCCAGATCGTTCGCCATCGCCGTCCGGACACGACCCTTCGCGTCGGTCGCGGCAGCCGGCAGGTCCTCGGTCAGTGGCTTCGACACCGGCCCATAGCCGTACAGGTTGTCGACGAACACCAACCGTTTCCCCTCCGCAGCGTCGGCCACCGCAGAGGTCAGTGACGGGAACTCCTGCACCCAGCGGTGATAGCTGGGCGCGGCGGCGTGCACCACGACGTCGGACCCGTCGACCGCGGCCCGAAGCCTGGCCGGGTCGCGCAGATCCGCGATGAAGGGCTCGACACCGTCCGGTAGCTTTACCGCAGTCCGAGTGACGGCGCGCACCGATCGGCCTTGCGCCAGCAAAGCGTCGACCACATGCGACCCGATTCCCCCGGCCGCCCCCAACACGACGACGGTCATCGCGCATCGACTAGGGCGGGTGCCTGGCGAAGCAGGGCCACTCCGACGACTCCGAGCCAGCAGAACCACGCCGCGTACGCGGTGAATCCCGCCGTGCCGGCAACGCCGTCGGCCAAGGCCGGGTAGAACGGCCCGACGAGGAATGACAGGCCCCACGCGGCGGTCAACACCAGACCTGCCACCGCCGTCACCGCGCTGACGACCCGCGTCCGGACGAGTAGCACAGCGATGCCGACCGCCCACAGCGCCTGAAACGACCAGCCGAGGTACTCGCCGAGCGCGCCGCCGGCGTAACTGTTGAGCAGGTCGTAGGACACCTCGGTGGCCGTGCGAACCTCGGGCGACGTGGCCGGGTCGAGCCAAGTGGCGGCGAGGCCGGGAACCGTCAGAGGCCAGCGAATCCAGCCCAGCGTCTGAGTGAGTCCGGCCAAGATGCCGAACACGGCAACGGTTAACGGCCACAGCCGCGGCCCCTCGCCCGATGCCCGGCTCACAAACTGTTGGTGAAGCCCGATCGCGATCGGAACCAACGCCACGGACAGCATCGTTTGAAGCAGGAACCCGGCAACCACCGGGCCCTGCGCGGCAGCGAACGCCGGGAGCACGACAGCGGCCGGCTCATCGAGCACGGCGGGCCAGCCGAAGGCTGCGCCCAGAACCATCACCGCGACGAAATTCAGGGCGGTGAACGCAATCAGTAGGGCGGCGGTGGAGCGTCGATCAGTCATTGGAGCTTCCTCTCTTTAGTGAGAGCATATGCTCTCTGAGCAGAATCGTAGAGGACTCAGCGGGTCTAGACAAGAGCAACCGCTCTCGAATATGACAGGATGTTCCAATGCCGCTCAAGCCGCGCCAGCGGGCACGCCAGATTGCCGTCGAAGACATCAAACAGATCGCCAGCCGACAGATCCTCGAAGGCGGCGCGGGCGCGCTGTCGCTACGGGAGATTGCCAAGGAGATGGGGCTGGTCAGCAGTGCGATCTACCGGTACGTCCCTTCGCGGGACGCTCTGCTCACCGACCTCATCTCCGACGCCTACGACCGGTTGGGCTCGGCGGCCGAGGCGGCGGATGCCGAGCTGCCCCGCGACGACCTGAGCGGCCGATGGCGTGCGTTGGCCGGGTCGTTACGAGACTGGGCGCGAGCGCATCCTGCCGACTACGGGCTGGTCTACGGCCCACCGCTGACCGGATACTTGGCCCCGCCGCAGACCTACGCCCCGGCCCAGCGATGGCTGGAGATCATGATCGACGTGCTCGCGCGGGCTGCATCCGACGAGCCCGACCCGATCGATCCGACGCTCTGCGCCCAACTCGACGTCCTACGCGAGAGACGGAGCCCGAGCAGCTCGCCGGGGGCCATCGCGGCGGGTCTTGCAGCGTGGATGCAACTGCACGGGTTGGTCGCCATGGAAATTCACGGCCAGATCGCGTTCGTACTGCCCGATGATGGGGGCAATCTCTTCGGTCACTGCGTCGAGAAGCAGATACGAGAGCTTGGTTTGCTGAGCGCGGAGTGACCGGCGCAGGCGCCATCGGCGCAGTCATCTTCTGGTACGCGGACTCCCGGTCGATCGTTTGACCGACCGTACTTGGCAATCAGTGACGAGGCAGGGGTCAGGGGCGAAAGCGGGCGGAAGATGTCGCGCACAAAAAGAACTCCCCACCCGACGGATCGGGTGGGGAGTTCTTGGCGGTGGCGGAGGGATTTGAACCCTCGGAGGGGGTGAACCCTCACACGCTTTCGAGGCGTGCTCCTTAGGCCGCTCGGACACGCCACCGCAGAAGACTGTACCGGAATGACGGCCTGAGGCTAAATCGCCAGCTCAGGCTAGTTGCCGGTGAGCTTGTCCTTGATGTTCGAGGCTGCGTCCTTGACCTTCTCGGCACCGTCTTTGAATGCTGCCGAGGTCTGGTCGCCCTTGCCCTCTGCTTCGAGGTCCCTGTCTCCGGTGGCCGAACCTGCGGCTTCTTTCGCCTTGCCGCCGAGGTCTTCGGTCTTGTTCGAGATCTTGTCGCCGAGTCCCATGAGTGTCTCCTTCGCAAGTTCGGAGCGCAGCGTTGCGCTCTGCCCTCCACCCTCCACAAAAGTGGACATCGGGGCCACCGTGTGACGAGATCGTTATCTCTGGCGAGCGAAGAACCGGGTCAACACTTCGGCGCATTCGGCTTCCAACACACCGCCGCGAACCTGTGGCCGATGGGTGAGTCGACGGTCTCGCACGACGTCCCACAGCGAGCCGACGGCTCCGGTCTTGGGTTCCCATGCTCCGAACACCACTGCTCCGACGCGGGCGAGTACCAGCGCCCCGGCGCACATCGTGCAGGGTTCCAACGTGACGGCCAGGGTGCAGCCTTCGAGTCGCCAGCCGTCACCGTGCACGGCCGCTGCTCGACGCAATGCGATCACTTCCGCGTGTCCGGTGGGGTCGCCCGACGCCTCCCGCGCATTGCAGGCCCGGGCGATCTCACGTCCCGAGGCGTCGAACACGACGGCTCCGACGGGCACGTCGGCATCCGATGCCTCGGCCGCAGCCGACAGCGCTGCGCGGATCATGTCCGCGTCGGACACCGGCATCGATTACCGCCGCAGCTTGTCCACTGCCGCGGCGAACTCGTCTTCGAATCCCAAGCGTTCGGCGATGGATTGCAGTTGCTCGTCGGGGTAGTCGTCGGTCTCGGCGACGATGATGCCGAGGACGGCTTCGGGTAGTCCGAGGTCGGCGAGCAGGGCGAGGTCGCCCTCTTCGTAGGGCTCGATGTCGTCGAGTTCGTCGGGGTCGACGTCGGGGATCTCGATATTCAACGCATCGAGAACGTCCGCGGCGATTTCGTAGTCCACGGCGGCGACCGCGTCGGACAGCAGGAGTCGGGTGCCCTTGGGTGCGGGACGCAGGATGACGAAGAATTCCTCGTCCACGTCGAGCAGTCCGAACACAGCTCCCGAGCTGCGCAGTTCACGCAGTTCGGTCTCTGCCGCCGATAGGCTGGTCAGTGCGTCGTCGGACAGCGGCGTGACGGTCCACTTGCCTTCCTCTCGGACAACTGCAACGCCGAATCCCTCGAGGTCGTCGTATTCCGGTGCGGATGCGCGGTTGTTGTTCGCGCGCTGTGCGGCCATGCGCGCAACGGTAGTCCGGTAGGGGCCTGTATTCGAAGTCCACCTCCCGTCGACGTCACCCACCTGTGCCAATCTGATCGGGTGACTTCTTCTTCGGTGTGCGTTCTGGGTCTCGGACTGATCGGTGGGTCGATCCTGCGCGCGGCACACGGTGCGGGCCGTCAGGTGTGGGGATGGAACCGATCGGCCGAGGCGATCGCCGGTGCTACCGCCGATGGATACGACGTCGGTACAGACCTGGCAGCAACGCTGAGCAGGGCCGCAGCACAGGACGCGTTGATCGTCATCGCTGTTCCGATGCCGGCCGTGGACTCCGTTCTGGCGGCCGTCGCCGAGCATGCCCCCGCGGCTCCGATCACCGATGTCGTCAGCGTCAAAGCCGAGGTCGCCGCGGCGGTGGCCGCTCGCGGACTCCAGGCCCGCTATGTCGGCGGACATCCCATGGCCGGCACCAACCAGTCGGGGTGGTCGGCCACCGATCCGACGCTGTTCACCGACGCGGTGTGGGTGGTGGCAACGGAGCCGGGAGTCGACGCCGACGTATGGGTGCAGGTCGCCCAGCTCGCCCTGGACTGCGGTTCGGTGGTGGTGCCGGCCGAGAGCGTCGAGCACGATCGCGCCGTCGCCCGAATCTCCCACCTACCGCATCTGCTGGCCGAGGCGCTGGCCGTCGTGGGAGCTGCCGGTGGACCGCTGGCACTGGGCCTGGCCGCGGGCTCGTTTCGGGACGGGACGCGGGTTGCGTCGTCGTCGCCGAATCTCGTCCGCGCGATGACCGAGGGCAACGCGGCCGCTCTGCGAACCGCGCTCGACGAGGCACTGGCCGCACTCACCGCCGCGCGCGAAGAACTGGACAAGAACTCGACGAAAACGCTGGTCGACGCCGGGAACACCGCGCGCCTGCAGTACGAGCAGCATCAACGCTTCGAGATCACCGACATCAGCCCGGGCGAACCGGGGTGGCGGGAAAAACTGCAGGACGCGGGTCGACGCGGTGGCGTCGTGCGTCAGATCCGCTCGGCCAGTCCCGGGTAGTCGAGAACGAAGCCGTCGGCGTCGACCTTCACTGACGACGTGGAGACCGGCGAGATGACGTGGATGCCCTCGGAACCGCTGCTGTAGGTCAGCGTGGCTTCCTGGATGCTGAGGTCGAGCAGGTTCACGTACACCGTCGGCACCTCGAGGTCCTGGACCTGGGTGTGCAGACCGAATCGACGGATCGGCAGAGTATTGAAGAACGGGCTGAGCACCATGTCGACGTCGAGCGCGCCGCTGTAGGTCGAGCGCTGATGGCTGGTGCTGTTCTCCACCATCCAGTAGCCCTCGTCGTCGCGGCTGACGGAGGCCTGCCGGTCACCGGACGCGAGCGAGGTACGCACCGAGAGCCGCTTGGTGACGCCGTATTCGTCGGTCACCAGGTCGTAGGACGCACTGAAGGCGGGGTGATCGCTGCACGCGGCACCGATGATGCGTCCGGCAGCCTTGATGCGGTTGCCCGAGAGCTGGACCCGCACTGACTCCATGCGGGGAACGTCATGCGCCCGCCAGGTCAGAATCGAGGGCCAAGTTTTCGCGTCTGTGGTGCCGGTCGCGGGGACGGAGACTTGCTCTGCACCCGATGCTTGAGTGATCACCCATCTACGGTAGGCGACGAGGCCCCCAGAAGATCAAGCGGACGTGCCTTTTCTCGCAGTTCATTAAGGTTGTGCCCGTGACGACAGAGAACACCGGGGGCGGGCAGTTCGATTTCGCGCACTCCGAACAGGCCGCGAAGAGTCGACAGGACAAGGCGACAGCTCTGGCGCGCTACGTGTGGGATCGCGGCGTCACCGGTGCCGAGCTCCTCGACCTCACCGACGCCGTCCGCAGGAAGCTGGCCCGCGCTGCGGACCTGCACCCGCCGAGCACGATGGAAACGTGGACCATCGTGGCCGAGTTGCTCGACCGTAAATCCGCCTGGGCGGCCGAGCACCCGGGCCACGACGGGGCGACGCCACAGCACTCCGACGAGAAGATCATGTGGGTCAAGCCGCCGATCACTCCCTGGACTTAGACCAGCGAGTCCTCCCACGCCTCGTGCAGGTGCGCGAAGCGTCCCTCCCCCGCGATGAGGTCCTCGGGCGTTCCGTCTTCGACGATGTTTCCATCGGCCATGACGAGTACCCGATCTGCGATGGCCACCGTCGAGAGTCGGTGCGCGATGATCAGCGCCGTTCGCCCCTGCAGGATGGTCTCGAGTGCGCGCTGCACCAGCCGCTCACTCGGGATGTCCAGGCTCGATGTTGCCTCGTCCAGCACGATCACCGACGGCGCGGCGAGGAACACCCGCGCGAAGGCCACCAATTGCCTTTGGCCCGAGGACAATCGGCCTCCGCGCTTGCGCACGTCGGTGTCGATTCCCTCCGGTAGCGACGCGATGAACTCCGTCAGTCCGACGGCGTCCGCCGCTGCCCGCACCTCCGCATCGGTCGCGGTCGGGCGTCCGAGTCGGATGTTGTCTGCCACCGAACCGGAGAACAGGAACGACTCCTGTGTCACCATGACGACGTTGCGACGCAAGTCCTCGTCGCTGATCTCCCGCATGTCGATGCCGTCGAGCCGCACGGCTCCGGCCGTCGGATCGTAGAAGCGCGCCAACAGCTTTGCCAGTGTCGACTTGCCTGCTCCGGTGGCTCCGACCATCGCGACCACCTGTCCGGCGGGTACGTGCAGCGAGAATTCCGGCAGCACGACGCGTTCGGGGCCGTAGGCGAAGTGCACGTCGTCGAACGTGATGTCGCCCTTGGCTGTTCCGATCTCCACCGGGTTCTTCGGCGCTGTCACCGACGGCTCTTCCTCGAGCACACCGGAGATCTTCTCCAGCGCAGCCGCGGCGGACTGGTAGGCGTTGAACACCATCGCCAGCTCGTCGAGCGGCCCGTAGAACCGGCGCAGATACAGCACGTAGGCCGCGAGCACACCGATGTCCATGTGGCCGTTGATCACTCGCCAGCTACCGAACACCAGGATGATCGCGAGCGTGACGTTGCCGATCCAGCGCACGATGCCGGTGTAACTGGCCATACCGCGCAACGCGGCGGTGGTGGCGTCGCGATACTCCGAATCCTCGGTGTTCAGAATGGCGTCGTTGCGGCCCTCGCGCCGGAACACCTGCACCGCGCGGATGCCGCCCATGGATTCGACGAAGTGGACCACGACGCGCGCGATCGCCACTCGTGTTCGACGGTATCCCTGGCGTTGTCGCCGCTGCGACCACCGGGTGACGAGGACCAGCGGAACGAAGCCGGCCAGCACGATCATCGCCATCGGAACGTCGAGATACACCAGGATGATCGCGATCGACACCATCGACAGGATTGCCGTCAGAGCATCGTTGAGCGCGCTCTCGAGCAGTGTCTGCAGAGACTCGACATCGCTGGTCAGTCGTGAGATCAACCGTCCCGAGGTGTACTTCTCATGGAACGACAGGCTCAGCTTCTGGGCATGGTCGAACACCCGACCGCGCAGGTCGTACAGGATGTTCTGACTCAGCCGACCGGAGACGGTGAGAAACGCGTACGTGGTGAGCATCCCGAGCAGACCGAAGCCGGTGTAGCCGCCGACCGCCCACAGCAGCGGACCCCAATCACCCTGTCCTGCAGCGCGGACGCCGCTGTCCAGCGCATAGGCGATGAACAGCGGACCGGCAACGTAGGTGATGTTGTCGACCAGAATGATCAGGAAAGACAGCAGGGCCTGCTTCTTGTACGGGCGCACCAACGAGACGAGCAACCGTCGAGAACGCCCGGCCAACACCAGGTTTCCGGTTGCATCGACCTCGGATTCCTCGCCGCCGACGCCGCGCCAATCCGCCGCTGCGGTTTGCTCAGCCATGAATCGACCCCATCACCTCGCGGTACCGCGGCGACGACGCCAGCAGTCCCTCGTGTGTTCCCTGCTCCACAATTCTTCCGTTCTCGAGATACAGCACGCGGTCGGCCAACGCCGCGGTCGACGGCCGGTGCGCCACCAGCACTGTCGTCGAGTGCGCCAACACGCGCCGCAATTCCTTCTGCACTTTGGCTTCGGTGTCCACGTCGAGCGCGGACAGTGGGTCGTCGAGTACCAGTACCCGCGGCTTGCCCAGCACTGCCCGCGCCAGTGCGAGCCGTTGTCGCTGCCCGCCGGACAGACTCATGCCCTGCTCACCGATGCGAGTGGCCAGACCCCAGGGCAACTGCTCGACGAAATCCGTTGCGTGCGCGATCTCCAACGCCTCGACAATCTCGGCATCGGACGCGCCGGGCGAACCGAGCGCGATGTTCTCGCGCGCACTGGCCGAGAACAGCACCGGATCCTCGAACGCCACCGTGACGATCGAGCGCAGATCGGCCAACCGCATCGAGGCCACGTCGATACCGTCGATGGTGATGGAGCCTTCGGTGGCGTCGAACAGTCGGGGCACGAGGTTCGTCAGTGCGGTCTTTCCGCTACCGGTGTTGCCGACCAGCGCGACGGTCTCCCCCGGCTCGATGACGAAACTGACGCCGGTGAGGAGCGGCGAGGACGCGTCGGGAAAGGTGAATCCGACGCGATCGAATTGCACTCGGCCACGGATTATTTCGGGCAGTTCGACGGGATTGTCCGGGTCGGTGACGGTCTCGGGAGTGTCCATGATCTCCCAGTACCGATCCGCTGCCGTGCGCGCGTTGTTCAGCTCGGCCAGGAGGTACCCGAAGGATTCGATCGGCCACAGCAGGAAAGTGACGATGGCGATGGCCGCGACGAGCGTGCCGACCGTCATGGTGCCCTGCACGATCGAGTACGTACCCACCGCCAGAATCGCGCCGATGGTGATCGGCTGCAGTCCGACGATCACCGCCCAGATGATCGCCAGGTAGCGCACCTTCTTCAGTTCGGTGCCACGCAACGTGCGCGCTTGACGTAGAAACTGCTTGCCCAAGTGGGCACTTCGACCGAATGCCTTGAGCACGCGAATACCCTGGATGGATTCCTCGACCGTCGTCGTGACATCGCCGGCCTGATCCTGAGCGTCACGGGCCACGACGCGATAGAGCGTCTCGAACTTGGTGCAGGCGATCACCAGCGGTATCGACGTCACCAGCATGATCAGCCCCAACTGCCAGGACTGCACCAGCAATACGCCGATGCCCACGACGAGTGTCACGGCGTTGATGATGATGAACGGGCCGATGAAGGCCATGAACCGCCGCAGCGAACCGAGGTCGGCGATGGCACGCGAGAGCAGCTGACCCGATTCCCAGCTTTCGTGAGCGGAGACAGACAGGCGCTGCAATTTGTCGAATACCGTTGCACGCGCTGAAATCTCGAATTGGCTCGACGGGCGGGAGACCAGATAGCGGCGAACCCAGATACCGAGTGCATCGATGGTGCCGAGCACCAGGACGAATGCCGCGGGCCACCAGACGGCAGAGAAATTGCGATCGGTGATGGGGCCGTCGATGACGCGTTGCATCACCAGCGGAATCACCAGCCCGGTCATGGTGGCGATCAGCGAGACCACGATCGAGGCGATGTAGAACCATTTGTACGGCAGCAGAAACGGCGCGAAACGACGCAGTGAGCTGGGTGCCGTCGCCGTGTCCGGGTATGACTGATCGAGGGTTCGGGTTTCGGGATCGAGCACACCCGTAGACACAGTTCTTCTCCTTATTGCTGTGCTCGAATGATTTCATTGCACAGGCTCAGTTTCCAACCGATTTATCGGCCCTCGCATTCCAGTGTGGAACCTCGAGTGAGGTCGAGGTCAAGGGCAACTGACGTGAGTGTCCACAATTGGCCTCGCCGCACGGCATCCCGCGTTGGACAAGAATTGTGGGCACTCAGCGCACCGACTCTCGAGTAACGTAGGACCGTCGGGCGAGGGAAGGGCACACGTGAGCGCACGGTCGATGGTCGGGTTGTTCGCGGGGATCGGCGGGCTCGAGCTGGGGTTGGCCGACGCAGGGTGGACGACGCAGTTGCTGTGCGAGATCGATCCCGGAGCTCAAACCGTCCTTCGAGCGCGTATGCCCGAGACACCCCTGCACACGGACGTGACCACTCTCCGAAGCCTGCCCGCCGACACCGAACTGGTCGCAGCCGGCTTCCCGTGCCAGGACCTCTCCCAGGCCGGACGCACCGCGGGCATCACCGGTGCCAGATCGGGCCTGGTAAACGAGGTGTTTCGGCTGGTCTCGCGTCGACGTGGTCCGCGGTGGCTGCTGATGGAGAACGTGCCGTTCATGCTGCAGCTCGGCCGCGGCGCCGCCATGCGACACATTACCGACGCGCTCGAGGACCTCGGCTACATGTGGGCCTACCGAGTCGTCGACGCCCGGGCGTTCGGTCTGCCGCAGCGTCGACAGCGGGTGGTGATGCTGGCCTCGCGCACCGACGATCCGCGGGAGGTGCTGTTCTCGCAGGACGCAGGCCCTCTGCCCGACGGCGACCCCACCACACAGCCGTGCGGCTTCTACTGGACCGAGGGCATTCGCGGCCTGGGCTGGGCGGTCAACGCGGTCCCGACGCTCAAGGGCGGATCCTCGCTCGGCATCGCCAGTCCTCCGGCCGTTCGCCTGCCGTCCGGAGAGATTGTCACTCCCGGCATCATCGGGGCCGAGCGTCTGCAGGGATTCGATCCGGAGTGGACGCTGCCCTCCGTCCAGCAGCCCGGCGTCCGCAGCGGACATCGCTGGAAGCTCGTCGGCAATGCCGTCAGTGTGCGCATGGCGTCATGGGCGGCGAGCGCCCTCGACGATCCCCAGCCGTACGACGCCTCGAACGATCTGGCTCTGCTCCCCGGTCAGGCATGGCCGACCGCAGCGTGGGGACGCGATCGCACCAGCTACCGGGTCGCCGTGTCGACCATGCCGGTGCACGAGCCCTACGAGGATCTGATCGGATTCCTGGACGACTCGAAGCTGCTCTCGGCCCGCGCGACCGCCGGATTCCTCAAGCGGGCACGAGCAGGCAACCTCCGTTTCGTCGACGGCTTTCTCGACGACCTCGACGCCCATCTCGAGCGCATGGGTGGATACGTCGATCGAGTTCCGGTGTGAGCGCAGACCGGCCCGTCACCGACGCCAAGACCAGTGCGCGACTGAGCAAGCAGAAGCGCCGCGACACCAAGCCCGAGGTGGCGCTACGGCAGGCGCTGCACCGTCGAGGTCTGCGATATTTCGTCGATCGCGCTCCGGTGAAGGGCATGAGGCGTCGAGCAGATCTGGTTTTCCCGAGGCGCAAGGTCGCGGTCTACGTCGACGGCTGCTTCTGGCACAGCTGCCCGATTCACGCGACCGCGCCGCGCAACAACGCGCAGTGGTGGGCCGACAAACTGGCCGCCAACGTCGCCCGCGATCGCGACACCGACAAGCGACTACTCGACGAGGGCTGGCGCGTGGTGCGCATCTGGGAACACGAGGATCCAGCCGTCGCCGCCGATCGCGTGGTCGACGAACTTTCCGCTGAATAATTTGAGTCATTCCGCGGGCTCCACTCCCGCTTGAAACCATTTCGAGCCCACGCGCGTCCAACCCCATGATCGGTCGATTCGAGTTCGGGGGAAAACGGTGCGTAGAAATTGGTTGCTCGCGGCAGTGGCGCTGGCGATGTCCGTATCGACGAGTGGATGCGCGGTGGTGTTGCTCGGCAATGCTCTCCCCGCAGGCAGTTCGTCGCCCACCGGCAGTTCGTCGCCGCAGAACAGGTACGGGTTCGAGATGTCCGAGGCAGACCGATATCTGGCCGACTCGGCAGAATTCGTCCGTAGCCTCGATCCCTGCGGCTTTCTCACCGAGGACGATCTCGCTGCCCTCGGCACAGTGGTGCAGCTCCGCCCCGACGGCGAGTTGAGCACGTGCTCAGCCAGCCTGAATCCCGCGACATCGAGCGCCACCGACTCCGTTTCCATCGATCTGAACGGATATCAGCCGACGTCCGACGACCCGGACTACGAGCAGATCACCATCGGCGACGAACAGGTGTATCTGGACAACTCGTCGCAAGGGTCGTGCAGTATCGGCTTTCCGCTCCGCGACGAGTTCGACGGTGCAACCCCGGGGGCCATGGACGGTTTCCTCACCGAATCCGGTCGGAGTTTCGCCGTGATCGAGGTGTCCGGCAGTGTTGTGGACGCGTGCACCGCAGCGAAATCCGTGACCGAGACCGCACTCGGCCTGTTGGAAGATCCACCACTGCGCGCCGATTCCCGGTACAACCTTCCACTTGCCATGAAAGACCCGTGCGCCGTCTTGGAACACTTGCCCGCAACCTGGACGGTGGACCGCTGGAATCCTGCGTCCGATCCGTACCGTTGCCATTTCACGGCGTCCTCGGCAACGTTCGAGGACAACTTGGCGATGCTCGACGTCGCGCTCGGATACGTCGACACCGATCTGCGTTCGACGGACCGCGAGACCGTCCGGCAGGGCAACTACACCGTCGAGACACGCGGTTCCGATTCGTCGTGCTTCGCGGACATAGTGTTGGGCAACCCAGTGCTCGGCTTGCCCGAGAAAGACGACACCGCCGCGCGCTATGCCCGCACGGTGCCCACAGTGTCCGTCATGGCGGACGACTGCGAGTCCGCGGCCGCACTAGCGGTGGCAGCTGCCGATGTACTCACTGGCTAGCCTTGGTCGGTGCGTTCGAGAACTGAAGGCGTGGATATCCGCCGCGTCGTAGTGGCGATCTGCTTGATCCTCGCCGGACTGCTGTACTCCGCGTGGGTGGCCGAATTCTTCCTCGACACCGGCCTCGACCCGACCACATCGTTCCTCAGCGAACTCGACGCCCGCGATCAGCCGTACCGCGAATTCTTCTCCACCGCAGACGTCGTCACGGGTTCACTGATGGTTCTCGCCGCCATTCTCGGCTTCCTGGCAACCCCGCGTCGACGGCTCGTCGTCACCGGCTGGGTGGCGTCGGGCATCTTCGGTATCGCCACGATCGCCGACGCGAAACTCCCCCTCGAGTGTGTGGCGGCCGACGATCCGAGTTGCCCGATAGAGCCGAGCGGGTTGTTTCCACAACTCCACCATCTACACGCCCTGACAAGCACCGTTGCGGTGTTCGCGATCTTCACCGTCATGTTCGCGTTCACGGTGGCCGCGTTCCGATACCGGCTCTACCCGTTGCTTCGCACGCTGGGCCTGGCCGTCCTGATCGTCGCCACGCTGGCCACCGCGTGGCTGCTGATCGCCGACAATCTGCCCGGTGAGTACGGTCTCGGCATCGCGCAACGGATTCAAGTGGGCGGCATGTCGGCGTATCTGGTGGTGCTGGGGTGTGCGCTTAGACTCGGCGCATGTCTTTCACCGCGACTGAACTGAACGGTTCCAAGGTAGAGCAGTATCACCAGCTCACCGAGCAGGCACGTGGCCTGGTGTTCGAGGAATCGAACCTCGTCGCCAACGCCGCCAATCTTTCGGCGCTGTTGTATCACGCTCTGCCCGAGGTCAATTGGGTCGGCTTCTACCTGTACGACGGCACCGAACTGGTGGTCGGGCCGTTTCAGGGTCAGCCCGCCTGCGTGCGCATCGCCCTGAGCAAGGGTGTCTGCGGCGCAGCGGCGAGCACCCGTGAGACGCAACGCGTCGCCGACGTCCACGCCTTCCCGGGCCACATCGCGTGCGATGCCAACACTCGCTCGGAGGTCGTCGTCCCGCTCTACCAGGGCGAGACCCTGATCGGGGTGTTCGATCTGGACAGCCCTGTTCCCGACCGCTTCGACGCCGACGATCAGGCCGGCCTCGAAGCGATCGCGGCGGTGTTTCTCAGTTCGCTGAGCTAGCCGCTGCCTCGAAGAACCAGGCCATGACCAGGGCACCGGGGTCGACGACGCCTCGCGCGGCCTCACCGACGTAGCTGGCGCGGCCGCGGTTGGCGGTCATGTCCTTCGTCGATTCGGCTCCGGTTTTCGCGGCGTCGGCGGCCTGCTGCAGGGTGCCGCCGTCCTTCTCGAGTGCGTCGACGGCCGGGGCGATGGCGTCGACCATCGTCTTGTCGCCCAACCGTGCACCACCGAGTTCGGTGATGCTGTCGAGCCCGGCACGGGCAGCTTGTCCGATAGCCGCGAGATCCGGCTCGGATTCCAGCATCGTCCGGTAGAACTGACGGAACCAGATGCCGAACAGCGCGCCCGACGTACCGCCCGCGTGGCCGAGGTAGGCCTCGCTCACTGCCTCGAATACCGTTGCTGCCGAGTAATTTTCCCTCACGGCGTCCAGATCGAGCTGTTCGAGCGCGGCCACCATGTTGGTACCGAAGTCGCCGTCGCCTGCCTTGCGGTCCAGCTCGGTCAGGGCCGACTCTTCGTCGAGTACTCGCTGCGCCCATGTCCCGATCCACTTCGAGGCGAACGCCGACACCTCTCCGGTGTCGGAGGGCTCGAACGAGGGCCCGAAGCCGCCTCGTTCGCCCACCGGCTTCACGCCACGGCTGTGGGCATTGGGCCAGCCGGGTGCGTCGGTGGGTGCGTCCCAGAGTTCGAGCAGTTCGTCGTCTGCGCGAACGAGGGTGATCGAGGCTCCGCCCATGTTGAGCGCGGTGACGAAGCTGCCGACGAGCGATCGGGAAATCTCGATTCCCTTGCCGTGCAAGTACTCCGAGAGTTCACCGAACAGCAGGTGCAGCTCCAGCGGGTGCGTTGCTCCGAGCCCGTTGACCACCGCGATCACCGATTCGCCCGAGTTCAACCCGAGCGAGTCCACGATGGGATCGGTCAGTTTCGCGACGATGTCCTGAGCAGGCAACCGGGGCACGCGGTCGGTGCCGCGTTCTCCGTGGATGCCGATGCCGAGTTCGATTTCCTCCGAGGGGAGCTCGAACGAGGGAGCATCTGCGCCCGGAAGCGTCGGCGGGTTCAGCGCGACGGCCATGCTGCGCGCGTTCTCCGCGGTTCGACGCCCCAGCGCAACGACTGCCTGCAGGCTGTCGCCGCGTTCTGCCGCTGCGCCGCAGACCTTTTCGACGACGATGGTCGCTGCGGTGCCGCGGCGGCCCGGGCCGTCCTCGCTCTCGCTGGCCACGTCGTCGTCGACGAGAACGACGTCGGCGACAATTCCGTCCTCCTGCAACAACTCTCGGGCGATCTTGAAGTTCATCACGTCGCCGGTGTAGTTCTTCACGATGTGCACCACGCCGCCGCCGGAGTCCACGGCCTTGGATGCCTCGTGCACCTGGAGAGCGTTGGGTGAGGTGAACACCAGGCCCGGGCACGCGCCGGTGAGCATGCCGCGACCGATGAATCCGACATGCAGCGGCTCGTGGCCCGATCCCCCACCGGACAGCAAGGCGACCTGGCCGTCGGAGATGCGATAGCGACGCGTCAGGTATCCGGGGTCGGCATGCCAGGCGATGTCGTCGGTGGCGGCGACGAAGCCCCGGAGGGCGTCGGCGACGAATGTTCGAGGGGAATTGGAGAACATGCCTCCACCCTAACCACCTGCGCCTGAGTCCCGTCGTCGGTTCTGCGGGACCGATACAGTCGGGACATGACTACCGAAACCTGGACGCTCGACGCATCGCACGGCGGACAGTTGGCTGTCCGGACGGATGTCACAGGAAGAGCATCCAAGATGGGGCATCGCCTCACGATTGCGGTGACCTCCTGGTCTGCGACAGTCGAGTGGTCCGGGGACACACCCACCGCGGTCACCCTGACCGCCGAGGTGAGGTCACTCGAGGTGGTCCACGGCGAGGGCGGACTGACGCCCTTGATCGGACCGGAGAAGATCGTGGCGAAAGCCAACGCGCTCAAGAGCTTCGACGCCGACCGATATCCATCGATCGAGTTTCGTTCGGCGGAGATCACCGCCGTCGACGCGGGATTTCAGGTGGCAGGCACGGCCGAGATCCACGGCGTTTCGAGGGAGATCACCGTGGATGTGAACGTCACCGATCTCGGCGATCGATGGCGCATCGTTTCCGAAACTGCTGTGCGTCAATCGGATTACAAGATCACTCCGTATTCGCAGATGTTCGGAGCCATGAAGGTGGTCGACGAGGTCACCGTGACGTTCGACGCCGAGTATCGCAAGCCCTGAGCCTTTCCAATTCACCTGCAATGGTGGACACTACGGCGGTGAGTCGAAACAGATGGATGGCCGGATCCTGCGCATCGGCCCTGGCGCTGGCCGTAGCCCTGACTGCGGGCTGCAGCAGTCCAGCGACCACGTCCCCCGAGGGACCTCCAGGAGTGAACGTCAACGGCGTCGGGGAAGTCCAGGGCGCACCGGATACGTTGACAACCCAGATCGGCGTTCAGACGACGGCCGAGGACGTCACCACCGCCATCGAAGAGGCGAATGCTGCGGTCGGTGAGGTGACGGACGCGGTCCTCGCAGCCGGCGTCGCTCGCGAGGACATCCAGACTCAACAGGTGTCGATCGATCCGCAGTACTCCGGCGCACTGCCGGGGGGTACCTCGACCATCTCCGGATATCAGGCCACCAACACCCTGCAAGTCACGGTTCGCGACCTGTCGAAGGCATCCGCAGTCCTGGGCGACGCCACAGCAGCTGGTGGAAACGCGACCCGAATCTCCGGGGTCTCCTTCAAGATCGACGACGATTCCGAGCTGATCGCCGATGCTCGGTCCAGGGCGTTCGCCGATGCCCGCGATCGCGCCGAGCAGTATGCGAGCCTCGCAGGCGGCGAACTCGGTGACGTTCTGTCGATCACCGAGTCCATCACCGGCCAGGAGCAGCCGAGGTCGTTCGGCGAGTCCGCCAGTTCGTTCGACACGGCGGTGCCCATCGAACCGGGACAACAGACCGTCAGCGTGTCCGTGTCGGTGAAGTGGGCGTTGAACTAAGTCCCGGCGGGCGGTGGCAAGCGATAGTTCACCGGAGTGGCCGAGAAGTCCAGAGGATTTCGGACGCCGTCGGCCACTGAACCCGGAACCTGCACTCGCGGTTCGAGACCGAGCGATTCCGCGAACGCGAACGCTTCCTCGAGTGAATTGACCGGTCCCGCGGGAACGTTGCGGGCCATCAGATCGCGATACCACTCGTCGGCCGTCCGTGCCCGCAGCGCCGAGGTCAGAACGTCAACCAGGTGATCTCGATGTTCGACGCGAGCTGTGTTGGTGGAGAAGCGATCATCCTCGGCCAGTGCAGGGAATCCGAGCACCTCGACCAGGGCAGCGAATTGCCGATCGTTGCCCACGGCCAAGGCCAACGGACGGTCCGCAGTCTCGAACACCTCGTACGGTACGAGCGAAGGATGCTTGTTGCCCATAGCGACGGGCACGACGCCGGCCCCCAGGTAGGCCGCCGACTGATTGCTCAACGCAGAGAGCACCGATGCCATCAGGGAGGTGTGTACCTGCTGGCCCGCACCGGTATTCGATCGATGATGCAGTGCCGCAAGGATTCCACTGAGCGCGTGCAGACCGGTGACGATGTCGACCATCGCCACTCCCACCTTGGTTGGTGTCTCGGCGTCGGGTCCGGTGACGCTCATCAGCCCGCCGACCGCTTGGACTACCAGGTCGTATCCCGGTAGTGCCGCTCCGCCACCGGTGCCGAAGCCGGTGATCGAGCAGTAGATCAGACCTGGATTCCGCGGTGAGAGCGTCGAATACCCCAGACCGAGCCGGTCCATGGCACCGGCTCGGAAGTTCTCGATCAGAATGTCTGCACCCGAGACGATCTCGCGTGCCTTGGCGACCCCGCTCTCGGACTGCAGGTCGATGGCACGCGAGGACTTGTTACGGTTGACGGAGTTGAAATACGTTGCCGTTCCAGCGGAGTCGTGTGGCGGTCCCCACGATCGGGTGTCGTCGCCGGTTCCGGGCCTTTCGATCTTGATGACTTCGGCCCCCATGTCGCCGAGCATCATCGTCGCGTACGGGCCTGCGAGTACGCGAGAGAAATCCGCGACGACGAGTCCTGCGAGTGGACCGGTGGCATTCGTCATCGGTCCACTGTATTGCGCGACAGGCTGCGGATCAGGTCAGGTCCGGAACGAACGCTCCCAGGACGGCAACCATCGTCTTCACGATCTGTTCGATGGGTGGGCGAGGAGGAGCGGTACGGGACCAGTCGGAGACGATTTCGGTGAGCGCCCCGAGGAATGCCGTTGCAGCCGAACGGTATCCACCCGGGGGAACGAAATCGGGACCGACTTCCGAACGCAGGGTGTTCTCGAAGAACTCCACCCACTGTGCACGGCGGCGCGCCCGGTGCTGTTCGACGGCGTCGCTGACACCCAACATCTCCAGATAGGAAATCCGCGCTCGGCGTGGATCGTTTCCGATCGATCCCACCAGGGCAGTCATGGCGGCAACGACCAGGGCGCGACGATCTCGGTCAACCTGATCGTCGAGGGCGGCCACGACAGCGGCCAGCGCATCGTCTTGGATCAGGTCGTAGACGTCCACGAGCAGCGCCTCACGGTTGGCGAACTCACTGTAGAACTGGCTGCGTGCCAGACCGGCAGCAGCGCAGATATCCGACACCGAGGTGGCTGCGTAGCCGCGTAACCCGAGGACCTCGATTCCGGCCTGCAAGAACCGTGCACGACGATCGGCTTTCCGAGCAGAGGAGGATTGTCCGGCGTAGATGCGGCCCTGATCATCGGCGACAGTCACCGGCGGAGTCTACCGCCGGTGACGCCGTCGCCTTCCGTGCGCCGATCGGTTCCCTCACGCCCCGATCGGCTTACCGAACAGTCCGGCGATTATCTCGCCTACCGCATCGACGAAGAGCGGGTGTGCACTCGTGTCGAGCGCCATCGAACCGACATCGTTCGTTCGGCAACCCGGTTCCACCGGAATACCGGCAAAGCGATCGCGCATCCACAACACCGCGCTCGGAAAGGCGATCAACTCCAGGGTGATGTGCTCACTGAAATGGTCGCGGGTGTAGGTGACATCGGCACCCGGACGGCTGCAATACGAATCGACCATCGCGTTGACCGGTCCGATCGGCACCAGCCAGTCCGGGTTGGAGTGGTAGACGTAGAGCGGCATGTTCGGAGTGGTGTCGCCGAGCCGCATCGCGGACAGCGCCTTCTTCACCACTGGTTGTTGAATCGGGTCGCCTTCGGTGCGCAGAAAGCCCTTCAGGTTGACGAACGGCAGCAGCGCCGACGAGTAACCGACGCAGAGATTGTCCTTGGCCGCGAACAACGCCCGGCCGAGCGGATCGATGTGTTCGTCGATGAAATCGGCCAACTCGGGATCTTCACGACTGGCACCGATGATCCCGGCCGCGACGATTCCCGAGCCGAGTGTGTTGTTCGCGTTGTCCACCAGTGCCCCGAGTTCGGCAGGGGTGCCGCCCTCGGTGACTCCGACGATGTCGAGTTCGGGAGCATAGCTTTCGGCCAGTTCGGCTGCATGTCCGGTGGCGATCGCGCCGCCGGAGTAACCGCTCATCCCCACCTTGGTGGCCTGACCGGCCAACTGCATCGGCGCGAAGTTCTCGGCGGCTCGGATGCCGTCGAGGGTGATCCGACCGGCGACCGGCCCTGCGGCGAACGAGTTGTTCGGGCCTTGATGGTCGGGTACCGACACCGCCCATCCTTGGGCCAACGCTGCCTGCACCTCGAGGAATTGAGCACCCGACGTCACCGCGCCGGTCACCGGCCAGGGAATCGCGCCCGCACGCATCGCATACGAGGGCGCGCAATAGGCGGCGAGAGAATCCTCGGCCAACTGAATGGAAATCAAGGGCCGCGATGCGGCAGGGACGCCACGTGGCTTGATGACCGTGGTCACCGCAGCGATCGGCTCGTCGCGACCGTTGTTGGACCGGAAAGACAACTGCCACGCGTCGACCTGCGTGGGGATGACGTTGAGAGTGGCCAGTTCGACCGGCCGAGCAGCGATGATCTGGCCCGGCGCGGCCGCGGCCACCACGTCGGCGGGCGGAAGGTAGAAGTCGGTGTCGAACTCCGGAATCTTCGGCCACGTGAACGGTGCCAGAGGCGGCTGAATTTCCACCTCGGGCGAATCAGGTGCAGCAGCAGCGGGCGTCGTCATGGCGGCGAAAGCCGCTGCGGCGGTCATCACGCTGATCGCTGTACGCAGCGTCCAAGATCGGGCAGAAGACACGGGTGTACTCCTTCGCGCCGGAGGACGGGGTCCAAAGGAGGCGCGCCCGGCGACGGTTCGTACAGCGCTTCCCACCATCTTAGACACCGATGTCCTAGATGATCTTCAGAACTGTAGAGCGAAGTGGCGTGGATAACAATCCCCGAGTCGAAAAAGATTCAGAAGTGAACCGATCCCAACTGCAACCGATCGCGACGGCTTTCCCGCGACGTCACGCGACGGCGAAAGACCTCTTCGCCAAGCCGAATTGAAAGCCGGTGATGGCAGTGGTCACCGGTGCCTCCGGGTTCTCGGCGGCACCGAGAGTCACGAACAGCGGCGTGAAGTGTTCGACGGTGGGGTGGGCATAGGGCATTCCCGGCGCGACGCTGCGGAAGTCCGCGAGAGTCGCGACGTCACCACGCGACAACGCGTCGGCGGCCCAGAGATCGAAGTCCTCGGACCACGTCGGCACGGTGTTGGTGGCGAAATTCTCCCGCGAGAGGAACGGCAGTCCGTGCGTCATGAATCCGGATCCGATGACCAGCACACCCTCGGCGCGGAGCTCTTTCAAGGCCGCACCGATCGCCATCAGCCGGTCGGGAGCATGCGTCGGCAGGCTCAACTGCAGAACGGGAACATCGGCATACGGGTACATCACCTTCAGCGGAACCCAGGCACCGTGATCGAGTCCACGAGAAGTGTGTCGGTGCAGATTCTCCGACGCCGGGATTGCTGCAGCAACGCGAGCAGCCAAGGCCTCGGCGTCGGGCGTCCGATACTCCATCGAGAAGTAGCGCTGAGCGAATCCACCGAAGTCGTAGACCAGCGGGGTCGCGGCAGCCGATGCGGACAGGCTCAGCGGGGCTTCTTCCCAGTGTGCACTGACGATGAGGATCGCCTTGGGCTTGGGCATCGACTGCGACCAGGTGAACAGCTGGTCCATCCACAGTGCGTCGTCGAAGACCGGGGGTGCGCCGTGGCTGATGTACAGGGCAGGCATCGGCCCGTCGCTCGGGGTCCACAGTTCCTGCGACCGGCTCGCGGGCGCGGCGTCGGCGAGGAATGCGTCGAACGCTGCACCCGCGACCGGCGGGTTGATAACGGATGTCATGGGGGGTCCTTCGCGTACTCAAGTTGAACCTTCAACTTAGCACTCGAGTCGATTCATGACAACGCCACCTGCGGGTAGACCTTGATCGCCAGTGACGTACCGCGGGCCAACGTTCGATGTGCGCCGAAATCCACTCCACATCCAGCGCATATGGCCACAGTGGACCAGCCGGTCGGGACCGAACCACACTGTGGGTGACCTCAGCGTCCACTATTAGTGCCGAAATACCTTTTCCCGTTTGTGGGAGCGAATTGTGGACGCTCACGTCAGTGCCGTAAGGCGTCGACGCACCGTATCGATGATGTGGTCCACCACGTCCGCGAGGTCGCTACCGCTACACCCAACGTCCACACTGAAGGCATAGCTACTCCACAACGACGCGGCCACCACCGGGCAGGTTGGGAGTGTCCGTCGTGATCGTGAGATCGACACCGCCTGCGCCGGTAGCGAGAGTGATCGGCTCGGTCGATATCCCACCCGCCGCACCGGATCGGCCGTTGTCGATGTTCGTCCACACCACGGTTACCGGAACCGGCAGCAGGCCAACCGCAGACGAGCCCATGTCACCCGCACCCGAAATCTTGCTCGCCGTCGTCACCGTGACTTCCCCTGCCTCGATCACCGTCGCCGTTGCCTCGACCGGCCCCGACCCGACGCTGACGCCGTGCTGAAAGAACAAGAACGCCTGCACGGGCCTGAGCTCCGTGGTGGTTGCGGCCGACGCGATACCCGCCGACCCCAGCGTCAGCGCTCCTGCAACCAACGGTGCCGCCACGAGGCGAATGACTGTCTTTCTCGAAATCACGGTGCTCCTCATTTCGTCGAATTCGTCGGATGCCCGAGAACATAGTGCAACGGACCAGGTGGTATGTAAACCCCTCGGCTAGGCGGGAAAATCCGCACTACGAGATATCGTCTCGTTCGATCGGATGTCGCCCAGGTTCTGCTCCAGCGCGTCGACGACGGCGTCGTACCCACTGTTGCCCAGGATCAGCCGGCGTGGCGGCGGGTCCTGGGCCATCGCTGCGATCACCGCACGGGCACCGCGATGCGGATCGCCCGGTTGCACCCCGTTCATGTCGACGAAGGCGGCCCGCACCTGTTCCAGCATGTCGTGGTATTCCGGAAGCGCCTCCGCGACGGACTCGTCGGCGAATCCGGCGTACGCGTTCGTTCGGAAAGCCCCTGGTTCAACTGCCAACACGGAGATGCCCTGCTCGGCGACCTCCTGGCGCAGCGCATCGGTGACGGCCTCGATCGCGTACTTCGTGGCGCTGTAGTAACCGAATCCGACTGCCGCAAGAAGCCCGGCCACAGAGGACACGTTGACGATCCACCCGCTTCCGCGGGCGCGCATACCTGGTAGCACTGCGCGCGTCACGGACAGCACGGCAAAGAAAATCAGCTCGAACATCGCCCGTATCGAGGTCTCGCTCATTCCCTCGATCGATCCGTACCAGCCGCGGCCGGCGTTGTTGACCAGCACGTCGATACCGCCGAAATGCTCCTCAGCTGTTCGTACCGCTAGTAGTACCTGTGCCGCGTCGGTGACATCCATGGGCACGACGAGAACACGGTCACCGTACTGATCGGCCCACGACGCCAGTTCCCCTGGACGCCGGGCCGTGAGTACCACGCGGTCCCCCGCCTCCAGCGCCACCTCGGCGTACGCCATGCCGAAGCCGCCTGGTGTGCCACCGGTGATGAACCATCGCTTGCTCATGGCTCGATCACCAACCGGTCGATCAGCGCGCCGTCCAGCGTGAAGCGGTAGTGCAGGTCGACAACTCCCCCGGGGAAGTTGCCCTCCAGGTGCTGCTCGACGTCGACGGTCGCGCCGGTCGTCGTCGCTCCGGTGAACTCTGTTGTGTAGGTGTACTCACTCTCACTGACCGAGACGGTCAGCCAGGCCTCGATCTCGTCGCGGCCCGAGTAATCGTGACCCTCATCGGTCACCACGGCATCCGCGGTGAATACGGTGAGCGCTCGTGCGCCGTGTCGGGCGTCGAGTGCGGTCATGAACTTCTTTACGTTGTCCGGGAGTCCATCCCATTCTGTGGTCATGACACCACGGTGATGCCTCCCCCAGGGGGAGTGTCAACACTCGGTCGGCACACCGGTGTCCATGTCCGACACTCGGCCCGCCTCCCTATTGACCTTGCCTTCGGGGGCAGCTCCACGATGGGCCCTACCCGACAACGCGGACGGCGCGACGCACAGGAGGACGCCATGGGCGCACAGGTCTCGATCGGCGACTTCGCAGTGATGACCAGCTTCAGCAGAAATGCACTACGCCACTATCACGAGATCGGGATTCTCGAACCAACTCTCGTCGACGCACACACCGGCTACCGCTTCTACGACACCAACCAGGTAGATCACGCACACATCATCCGCCGGTTCCGATCGCTCAACATGTCCATCCCGGATATCAAGGCACTGCTGAGCGCGGAAGACGCCGGGGCCCGCACCGAGATCCTCACGAGTCATCTCGAACAGATGGAGGTGCAGCTGCAGTACACGCGCGACACCGTCGGCGCGCTCCGCGAACTACTCTCCCCCGTGCGCGCCCCCGCCGAGATCGAGCTGCGCCTCGAGCCGGCGCTCGCCGTGTGGTCCATCGGCACTACTCTCGAGGTCGCGGAGATCGACAGCTGGTTCGCGGGGACGGTCAGGAAATTACGGGATGCAGTCGCAGCGGCGACAACCATGGACTCCGAGGTCGTGCCGGGCGGCCTGTACGACCGGGCACTCTTTCTCGAATCCTGGGGTGAGGCAACGCTCTTCGTCGCAGCTCCACACTCGGCGGACCCCCCGGACGGTGTCCGGGCACAACTCCTACCTCAGGCCCACTTCGCGGTCCTCACGCACTCCGGCGGTCACGAGGGCATCGACCGCAGCTACGCGACCCTGGGAACATACACAAACGAACAATTGGTCAGCGGCCCAGGACCGATCCGCGAACACTATCTCGGCGGCACGCCCTCAGAGCCGACTGCGTTCACCGCAACCGAAATCTGCTGGCCCATCTTCAGTACCACTCCAACGCCAGACTGATCCTCGACGAGCCAGGCGAGAGCAGCCAAACGTGTGGACGGATTTCGCCCGGACGACTGACGGTCGACCATCGTATCGAGCAGAAGTCGCCGCGGAGTCGACTAGCGTGTGGCGAACGCGAGGTCGATGACCTGGGGATCGACCTGCACAACCGAGTAGCCCTCGATCTCGAACGGGTCCTCCCCCTCGGGCGGTCCGAGGACGGCACGCACGAGCAGGGTCGCGGCGGCAGCGACGAGTGCGATCGCGACGACCACCGCGGCGACGATCAGCAGGGTGCGGGGACCACCGAACAGGTTCTTCGAGCTCATGCGTCCATCATGGCCCACACCGAAATGGACCGAGCCGCGTGGTGTGGACTTCGATCCAGGTATCGATCGGATGACTCGTGACTAGAGTTGCCCCTGATGCTCGCCCGTACCCCGACGAGTCGAACAGCAGCGAACGGGAGGATGCGTGGCCTACTACCGGCAGCTCGGTTCGGTTCCGCCGAAGCGCCACACCCAGCACCGAACTCCCGACGGCACCCTCTACTACGAGGAGCTGATGGGCGAAGAGGGCTTCTCGTCGGACTCGTCTCTGCTGTACCACCGCCACATACCGTCGGCTATCGTCGACGCCACGGTCTGGGAACTGCCCGATCAATCGACGACGCCCAACCATCCACTCGTGCCGCGGCACCTGAAGCTGCACGAGCTGTTTCCGGAGTCCGTCATCGCAGACACCGACGTCGTCACCGGTCGACGCCTCGTTCTCGGCAACGCCGACGTCAGACTGTCCTACGTCGTCGCGTCGAAAACCTCACCGCTGTATCGTAATTCGATCGGCGACGAGATGGTCTACATCGAATCCGGTTCTGCCACTGTCGAAACGGTGTTCGGCGCACTCCATGCGCAGCAGGGCGACTACGTGCTCATTCCGCGCGCAACGACTCACCGCTGGATTCCCGACGGCTCCCTGCGCGCCTATGCAGTCGAGGCCAACAGTCACATCGCGCCACCCAAGCGCTTCCTGTCGACGTACGGCCAGCTGCTCGAGAACGCTCCCTACTGCGAACGCGATCTGCACGGCCCCACCGAGCCCCTACTCGTCGACGGCGACGACGTCGAAGTGCTTGTCAAACATCGCGGTTCGACGGGCATCGTCGGAACCCGATACGTCTACCCCAACCACCCGTTCGACGTGGTGGGGTGGGACGGCTGTCTGTACCCGTACACGTTCAACATCTCGGACTACGAACCGATCACCGGACGCGTGCATCAACCACCGCCTGCGCACCAGGCCTTCGAGGGGTCCAATTTCGTGATCTGCAATTTCGTTCCGCGCAAGGTCGATTACCACCCATTGGCCATTCCGGTGCCGTACTACCACTCCAACGTCGACTCCGACGAGATCATGTTCTACGTCGGCGGCGACTACGAGGCCCGCAAGGGATCTGGAATCGGCCAGGGATCGATCTCGGTACACCCGGGCGGTCACGCTCACGGGCCGCAACCCGGTGCCTACGAACGCAGCATCGGTGCCGAGTTCTTCGACGAACTGGCCGTCATGGTCGATACGTTCCGTCCCCTCGAACTCGGCGAAGGAGCGCTCGCATGCGAGGACACCGGCTATGCGTGGACCTGGGCCGGCCGAGGACCGAACCGATGATCCCGCCGTTCTTCCGTCGACTGTGCGACGACGACGCCACCTTTCCGCCCGGCAACGCGCCGCTCGATGTTGCTGTGGCACAACACCTCGAATACCGGGCCAGTACGTTCGCAGACCTGGTCGGTCCGCTCGTCGTTCCCATCGATCGGGTGACCGAGCTCGACTTGGGCGCTCGGATGCAGGTGTCGTTGACAGCCTCCCAAGGTCCCGAGACGGTCGAGGCCGGGCTCCGTGCCGCCGACCGTACGGCCGGAGTGACGGTCGTGGCCATCGAGGTCACCGTGCCCGACGGCATCGATATCGATGCACTGCGGACCATCACTCAGGACATCGACATCTATGTCGAGATTCCTCGAGACTCCCGACGAGACGACATCTTCGACGCCGTCGACGAGTTCGGGTATCGCGCCAAGTTCAGGGCCGGGGGCATCACCGCGGACCTGTACCCGAGTGAGCAGGAACTCGCGTCGGAGATATACGAGGCCGCGCAGCGAGAGATTCACTTCAAAGCCACTGCCGGACTGCACCACGCGGCCCGTAACACCGATCCAAACAACGGTTTCGAGCAACACGGCTTTCTCAACGTAATACTTGCCGCCGAAGCCGCGCACAGCGGCGCCAGGGTCGGCGAACTCGAAAAGATACTGTCGATCCGGGACGAGGAAATCCTGGCCGGCATTGTGGCCGGTGTCGAAGGTGAACGCGCATTCGCGTCGTTCGGCACCTCCCGCATCCGCGAACCTCTCGACGATCTCGTCCGCCTGGGTCTCATCCCACCCCAGTGACGAAGGAGCGCCGTTCGTGACGCACATCGACATCACCACCGATTCCGAGTTCGGAATCGACAACCTCCCGTACGGCGTTTTCAGCACTCCGGACACGGACGCTCGTGTCGGAGTCCGGTACGGCAACAATGTGATCGACCTGTACGCAGCTCTCGGTGATGCCGATTTCGCGTCGCCCAGCCTGAACGCGTTCATGGCCCGCGGACGCAATCGATGGATGGAGGTGCGCACGTCCGTCACCGACCTGCTCATCAGTGGCACGACCCCGGCGGAAGCAATCGTGTCCGTTTCCGATGTCACGATGCATCTGCCGTTCGAGGTGGCCGACTACGTGGACTTCTACGCCTCCGAGTACCACGCGTCCAATCTCGGCCGACTCTTCCGGCCCGATGCCGAACCGCTGCTACCGAATTGGAAGCACCTGCCCGTCGCGTATCACGGCCGGGCAGGCACGGTTGTCGTCTCCGGCACCGACATCACTCGACCGTGCGGCCAACGTAAGGCACCCGACGAGCTCTCGCCCACCTTCGGTCCGAGTCGGCGACTGGACATCGAAGCCGAGATGGGCTTCGTCGTCGGCGTTCCGTCGGATGGTCCCATCTCGCCGGATCAGTTCTCCGAGCACGTGTTCGGTGCCGTCGTCGTCAACGACTGGTCTGCTCGCGACATCCAGGCCTGGGAGTACGTGCCGCTCGGGCCGAATCTCGGCAAGAGTTTCGCGACGTCCATCTCACCCTGGGTGGTTCCCCTGCTCGCTCTGGAGCAGGCGCGAACCTCGACACCGGTGCAGGATCCAGAGCCGCTCGCATACCTCCGCGAATCTCTTTCCTGGGCTTTGGACATCGACCTGACCGTCGCGTGGAACGGCCACGTCGTCTCTCGCCCGCCGTACAGTGCGATGTACTGGTCCCCCGCTCAGATGCTCGCGCACGAGACCAGCAACGGCGCGACATCGCGAACCGGCGATCTGTTCGCATCGGGCACCATCTCGGGACCCGAGAAGAACCAACGCGGCGCGTTCATCGAATTGACCTGGGGTGGAGCCGAACCCGTCGTCCTCGGGTCGGAGACCCGGACGTTCCTCGAGGACGGGGACGACGTCGTCATCGCCGCCAGCGCTCCGGGTCCGAACGGTGCACGCATCGGCTTTGGAGACGTCCGTGGCCGGATCGTATCGGCCTGAGCAGATTCGAGGCCCGTACCACAGCTTCCGAAGTATCGGTAGGTCCCTTCGGTGGATTTCCCTTCTCGAACGATGGCCTGCGGGTGGATGCCTGCGATTCCCGCACCCCGGAGACTTGATTACACAGCGAGGTAATCGAACACCGTAAGAAACCCGGGAGTGCAGTGAACGTCATGGTCCGTAATACGTTGAGCCGACGAATCTTGTTGGTGGGGTTGGCGTCTGCGCCGATTGCACTGTCGGCGGGATGCTCGCTGAGTCAGTCCACTCCGGGATCCGCCTCGTCCGGTGTCGTGGCCGCGGCGTCGAATGGCGTCCGCCGGCCACTTCCGGTGCCGCCCCTGGCAAACTCCACCGTCGATGCCGCCGGTGTCCGCCACTTCACGCTCACCGCACAGGCGGGCAACACCGAGATGCTGCCGGGTGTGCAGACCCCGACATGGGGTTTCAACGGTTCGATCCTGGGGCCGACGATCCGGACCAGGCGCGGCGAAACCGTCGCGTTCACCATCGACAACGCGCTGCCAGAGGACACCACCGTGCACTGGCACGGTGTGCACGTCCCGGCGCGATACGACGGCGGACCCCACCAGACGATCACACCGGGCGGACGCTGGGAACCGACGTGGACGGTGAACCAGCCGGCGGCAACGCTGTGGTACCACCCTCACCCGCACGGGGCCACCGAGAAACATGCCTACCGGGGACTGTCGGGAATCTTCCTGATCGACGACGACGATTCCGATTCTCTCGACCTGCCGAAAACCTATGGTGTGGACGATTTCCCCTTGATCATCCAGGATCGCCGGTTCACAGCAGACGGTGCTCTCGACGAGTCCGACCCGACCGACGCAGGCCTGCTCGGCGACACGATCATCACGAATGGAATCGCCGGCGCGCAGTTGCAGGTGAGCACCGAACTGGTGCGACTACGAATCCTGAACGGTTCCGGAGGACGGATGTACAACCTCGGATTCGCCGACGACCGTGATTTCACGATGGTGGCCAGCGACGGCGGACTGCTCACCGAGCCGTTGCCGCTGAGCCGCATCACACTCAGCCCCGGAGAACGAGTCGACATCGTCGTGGCGGCCGGCGGTAGTTCTCCGATGATGCTGCGCGCGTTCCCGTTCGACGATCAACCAGGTATCGACCGGGACATCGCGTCCGAGTACGGACTGACCGATTCCTTCGACATGCTCGAGCTCCTACCGGTCCCCAAACCCGAACGATCCCCGGCGTTGCCACTCGTGCTCGCCGACATTCCCCGCCTCGACCCGGCCACCGCAGTCGCCGAGCGTCGTTTCGACCTGCAGTGGTTCATGATCAACGGCGAGCAGATGGACATGAATCGTGTCGACTTCAGCCCGGCCGTCGACACCACCGAAGTGTGGACGATCCACAACGCGGACAACTGGCCGCACAACTTTCACGTGCACGATGTCCAGTTTCAGATCCTCGACATCAACGGTGCGAAGCCTCTGCCTGCGCTGGCAGGGTGGAAGGACACTGTCTACGTTCCTCCTGGCACCACGATCCGGTTGATACTGCGGTTCACCGAGTACACGGACCCGACGTTTCCGTACATGTTCCACTGCCACCTGATGCGGCACGAGGATCAGGGCATGATGGGCCAGTTTCTGGTGCTCGGACCGAACCAGACGGCAACCCCGATGCAGATGCCGGCCGACACACCCATGCAGCACGGCGGTCATTGAGCGCCGTCGACTGATCGTGCTCCGTCGATGTCAACCACGCCGATAGGCCCACACTGCCAGTCGTACTCTGTTGTTGCACTCGGTCTTTGCCATCAAATTCGCCACGTGTGTCTTGACCGTCGAGACTCCCAGATGCAAGCAGTCCGCGATCTCCTGGTTTCCCAAGCCCTCACTGACGAGCCCGAGAACCTCGATCTCCCGCGGGCTGAGCTCCACGTTCTCTGTGCGCTCGACGGCACGCCCCTCCTCGACTGCCCGGTTCACCAGCCTTCGCAACAGGAATGGCGAGAACGGGAGTTCGCCGTCGGCGACGCGACGGATGGCGTCCAACAGTGCGGCCGGTTCGGTGTCCTTGACGAGAAATCCGGCTGCTCCGGCTGCAAGAGCCGGGTAGAGGTGATCGTCGTCGTCGAAAGTGGTGAGCACCAGCACCTTCGGTGCGGAGCTGGAACCCAGGATATGTCTGGTGGCCTCGATTCCGTCGAGGCCCGGCATCCTCAGATCCATCAGGATGACATCCGGTGACATCTCGGCGGCCAGACGAATCGCCTCCGCACCGTTGGCACCTTCGCCGACGACATCGATATCCTCGGTCGACTCACAGAGCATCCGCAGCCCTGCCCGGACCAGGCGCTGATCGTCGACGATGAGTAGGCGAATCATCGGCCACGCTCTGCTTCGGAGAAGGTGAGCGTGGCACGGACGGACCAGCTCTCGTTCTCGACGCCGACCTCGAGCGTGCCCCCGGCGAGCGCGACACGCTCTGCCATGCCGATCAATCCGTGCCCGGCAGGGTCGACGGCCCCGGCAGAGTCGTCGAGACGGCTGACTACGGACGCGATCACGCCGTCGTGCTCACGGACGACCGAGACAGTCACCGGTTGGGCAGGATCCGCGTGCTTCATGACATTGGTCAACGACTCCTGAACGACCCGGAGCAGGGTGAGCCTTCCGATCGTGTCCAGCTCGCCGAGGTCGGTATCCACCTCGGCGTCGACGGTGATCCCCGTGGCGCGGGTGCGCTCGATGGCTGCAGCGATCTCGGTCGAGACCGCATCTGCCTCCACCGACGCGACCTCTCCGGGCGAGGGATCCCGAAGCGCTACGAGAAGTCTGCGTATGTCGTCCAGAGCACCTGACGCGGTGGCGTGGACGTCGTCGAGCACACTTCGCACGCGCGGGTCCGCCTCTGCCACGACATGCTGTGCGACGCCGATCCGCAACACGATCGATGCCATGTGATGGGCCACCAGATCGTGCAGCTCCCGGGCCAGCGCGGCGCGTTCGGCCAGGCGGGCCCGGGCCGAATCCTCCAGCCTTCGCATGTCGGCGTCGGCGGCTCGCGCCCGATACGTGGCGGCCAGGTTGCGCTGAGCCCGCAGGTACAGCCCGAACAACAACGGCAGGCCGACAACGGCGAGAGTCTCGACCGCAGTGGCAGGACGCCAGAAGGTCGATGACTCACCGGCGGCAATCCCCCACAGAACCGCTACCGTCCACCACACGCTGGCCACGACCACCGGCGCGCGCCGTGTCGATCGCATCGCCACCTCGGCCACACCGGCCGCGCCGAGATAAGGAACCAGCTCCGACAGCCCCCACGCGTCAGCGAGGAACATGGGCACCGCCAGCGCCGACAGCGCGAGCGAGACCGGTAGCGGCCACCGGCCGCCCAACAGAAAGACGGTCGCCGCGGCCAGCGCCGCTGACCAGTACCAGAGCGGCACCTGGTACTGGTCAGGAAAATTGCTGGCCAGTAGCAGCAGCGGCACCAAGGCCAAGGGCACCCCGCGCACCCAGGGCAGGAGATTGCGGCGCGGGGATATCTCGATCACTCCTTCACAGTAGATAGCAGGCATGGCCAGGTGCTCGGACGGATTGCATCGGGTGGCACCGCTCGCGCCTGGGGTCGAGTCGACGACACCTCACTCCCGCGTGGGTCGGTAGGCAGGGGCTTTCGGCGTCCGGTCGGGTTCTGCTGTGTTCAGCAACGGCATCGTTCGGAACTCGACCAGTTCCGAGAGCACGACCACACTGGTCGACCGCGCGATCGTACGAGACTGGTTGAGCACGATCAGTGTTCGCTGCAGATCGTCGTGCGACGCAGCTGCGACTCGGCACAGCACATCTCCCGAACCTGTGGTCGCGAAGGCTTCCAAGACGCCGGGGATCCGCTCCAGAGTAGCGACGACGTCGCCGAGCGCACCTTGTGCGATCTCCAACGTGACGAATGCTTGAACTCCGTAACCCGCTGCAGCCAAACCGATTCGCGGTCGATAGCCGGTGATGACGCCGCTGTCTTCCAGCCGCTGCAACCTCGCCGTCACCGTCGCCCGTGCGACACCCAGCGTTCGCGACAGCTCGAGCACGCCGATCCTCGAATTGTCCTGCAGCGCAGTGAGCAGTGCTCGGTCCAATTCGTCCAATGTGGATTCCATGTCGCACCTCGTCACTCGAATGCTTTTTCTAGACGGATCGTATAGCAATTCCTTGATTCACCTGCTCGATCTGCACAGCTCAGACAGCACAACTTGGGTTGATTGACGGCCCATCGGTCAGATGTTCTGCTCATCGGAACAACTGGTCGACACGACACCGCATCGGCAGCAGGGAGCCTTCATGAGCCTCGACAACATCCTCAACGATGACGAAAGACTGGCCGATCTCGATGCCGAGCAATTGCGTCAGCTCGTCGGTCTGGTCGAGTACGACGACAAGCGCGACCCCTTCCCGGTCAGCGGGTGGGACGCCATCGTGTGGGTGGTCGGCAACGCGACGCAGACCGCGCACTTCTTCCAGTCCGCGTTCGGCATGGAGCTCGTTGCGTACTCGGGCCCGACGACCGGCCAACGTGACCACCACGCCTACGTACTCACATCCGGCGCAGTGCGTTTCGTGATCAAGGGAGCCGTCGACCCCGACAGTGATCTGGTGGCACACCACACGCGCCATGGCGACGGCGTCATCGACATCTCGCTGGCCGTGCCGGATGTGGATCGATGCATCGAGCATGCGCGAGCCCAGGGCGCGCGAGTACTGCAAGAGCCGACCGACATGTCCGACGAGCACGGCACGGTCCGTACTGCGGCCATCGCAACCTACGGCGACACCAGGCACACGTTGGTGGACCGATCCCGATACACCGGTGCCTACCTCCCCGGTTATGTGCCACGCACGTCGACGTTGCAGCGACCGGTAGGCGCTCCCAAGCGCATCTTCCAGGCCCTCGATCATGTGGTCGGCAATGTCGAGCTGGGCAAGATGGACGAGTGGGTCGACTTCTACCACCGCGTCATGGGCTTCACGAACATGGCCGAGTTCGTCGGGGCCGATATCGCCACCGATTACTCCGCGCTGATGAGCAAGGTCGTCTCGAACGGCAACCACCGGGTGAAGTTCCCGCTGAACGAACCGGCCATCGCCAAGAAGCGTTCACAGATCGACGAGTACCTGGACTTCTACCGCGGCCCAGGCGCACAGCATCTGGCACTTGCCACCAACGACATTCTCTCCTCGGTCGACGCACTCCGCGCGGCAGGCGTCGAATTCCTCGCCACCCCAGATTCTTACTACGAGGATCCCGCACTGCGAGCCCGTATCGGTAACGTCCGAGTGCCGATCGAAGAGCTGCAGAAGCGCGGAATTCTCGTCGACCGAGACGAGGACGGCTACCTCCTCCAGATCTTCACCAAGCCACTGGTCGACCGCCCGACGGTGTTCTTCGAACTCATCGAACGCCATGGCTCGCTCGGATTCGGCATCGGTAACTTCAAGGCCCTGTTCGAGGCCATCGAGCGCGAGCAGGACGCACGCGGCAACTTCTGACTTGGGCTACCGTCCCAAACCACCTCGGTCCTCGTCGAAGATCAGCCATGTGCGGGTCGCCCGAACGCCGTCGAGCGATTGCAGCCCCTCCAGCACCACTTGCCGCAAACTCTCGTTGTCGGGAGTCCTGATGAGTACCAGCACGTCGAAATCCCCTCCGAGCAAACTGAAATGGTCGACGAATTCCATCGACCTCAGCCCCTCGGACACGGTCCGCCACGAATCCTGACGGATGGACAACGCGATGAACGCCGAGGTCCCGAGCCCTGAGGCCGCGTGATCCACCTGCACGGTGAACCGTTCGATGACGCCCGCATCCTTGAGCCTGTCGACGCGCGTATAGGTATGTGCCCGAGAGAGATTGAGTCGATCGGCCAGCACCCGCATCGAGACCCGACCGTCCGAGGTCAGCTCGGCGAGGATGCGCCGATCCGTGTCGTCCAGTTCCACACGTCTCGAGACGTCGTCCATTCGTCCGCTCCTACCTCGTGGTTCGCTGCACCGATCGGACACATTTCATGCCTGCGTCGGAATTGGCAGCCATATGTCTGCAATTCTACGACCATCGGACTTCTTCCTCGCAGAACCGGCCAGAATCGCCGTACAAGCCGATTTCAGGAGAGTGCGACATGACGACCGTCGAGAAGGTAGCGGCAACGTCCTACCAACAGTTCATGCCCGCCGACCGTCCCGTGCAATACCTCGCACCGGACGGGGCGGGTGTCGACAGCGCCGCACGCTATGCGCGGCCGTCCGACGAACGCCTGCTGGAGATGTATCGCTCGATGGTGCACGGTCGCCGATTCGACCAGCAGGCAACAGCGTTGACCAAGCAGGGCCGGCTCGCGGTCTATCCCTCCTCCCGCGGACAGGAAGCCTGCCAGATCGCCGCAGCCCTCTGCCTGGGTGAGCAGGACTGGATGTTCCCCACGTACCGCGACTCGATGGCTCTCGCCGCGCGAGGCGTCGACCAGGTGGAGTTGCTCGGCATGCTCGCCGGCTACTGGCACTGCGGCTACGATCCGACCGCGTACAAGGTGGCACCCCAATGCACACCTCTGGCAACACAATTGCTGCACGCGACCGGCTTCGCGTACGCAGAGGCCAAGCAGGGTCGAGACACCATCGCCCTCGCCTTCTGCGGCGACGGAGCCACCAGTGAGGGCGACTTCCACGAGGCCCTCAACTTCGCCGCGGTGTTCCGGGCCCCGGTGATCTTCCTGGTGCAGAACAACGGATTTGCGATCAGCGTTCCACTCGCGCGCCAGAGTGCAGCTCCGTCGTTGTCGCACAAGGGCGTCGGCTACGGCATCGGCAGCGAGCAGGTCGACGGCAACGACCCGATTGCGATGATGGCCGTGATGGACGAGGCCGTGAAGTACGTCCGAGCAGGCAAGGGACCGGTGGTCGTCGAGGCGCACACCTACCGCATGGACGCCCACACCAATGCCGACGATGCCACCCGCTACCGCAAGGCCGATGAGGTCGAGGGATGGTTGGCCCGGGATCCACTCTCACGCTTGGATTCCTACCTCGGAGGCCGGGGCGTTCTCACCGACGAGCTCCGCGAGCAGATGACCGTGTCCGCCGACGCCGATGCTGCAGCCTTGCGCGCCGGCATGAACGTCGAGCAGGACGTCGACCCCGAGGACTTGTTCCGGTTCGTCTACTCCTCCCCCACCCCCGGCCTGACCGAACAGCGAAATCAGGTCGCCGCCGAAATCGCTGCAGGAGAACTGTCATGACCACGATGACCATGGCCGGAGCCCTCAACGCCGCCCTGCGCGATGCATTGACCGAGGACGAGAAGGTCGTCGTGTTCGGCGAGGACGTCGGCACGCTCGGCGGCGTCTTTCGCGTCACCGACGGACTGACCCGAGACTTCGGCGACGACCGCTGCTTCGACACTCCGCTCGCTGAATCGGGCATCGTCGGATTCGCGATCGGAATGGCGATGTCGGGCTACAAGCCCGTCGTCGAGATGCAGTTCGACGCCTTCGCCTACCCGGCCTTCGAGCAGATCGTGTCCCATGTGGCCAAGCTGCGCAACAGAACTCGCGGCGCACTCACCGCGCCGATGGTCATTCGCATTCCGTTCGCCGGTGGTATCGGCGGCGTCGAGCATCACTGCGACTCATCCGAGGCCTACTACGCCCACACCCCAGGTTTGAAGGTCGTCTCCCCGTCCACCGTCGCCGACGCGTACTCACTGATGCGTGATGCCATCGCCGATCCCGATCCGGTGATCTTTCTCGAACCGAAGCGGCTGTACTTCTCCAAGGACGACATCGAGCTGACCAAGACCGAGCCGATCGGCACGGCCGTCGTGCGCCGTGCCGGTACCGACGTCACACTTCTCGCCTACGGACCCACCGTGTCTGTGGCCATGCAAGCCGCAGAGTTCGCGGCCGAGGACGGCCGGAGCGTCGAGGTGATCGATCTGCGGTCGCTCAATCCGTTCGACGACGTGACCGTTGCGGCCTCGGTACGTAAGACCGGACGCTGCATCGTGATTCAGGAAGCGCAGGGCTTCTCCGGCGTCGCCGCGGAGATCGCCTCACGGGTATCCGAGCGTTGCTTCCATCACCTACACGCTCCGGTACTGCGGGTGACCGGACTCGATATTCCCTACCCTGCACCGAAACTCGAGCACTTCCACCTGCCGTCCGCCGACCGCGTCCTCGACGCGATGGACCGACTGCAGTGGAACGATGCTCCCGACCTCAGCAAGGCGGTCACAGTATGAGCATGCAGGTATTTCTGCTCCCCGATCTCGGTGAAGGACTGACCGAGGCCGAGATCGTGGAGTGGAAGGTCAAGCCCGGCGATACCGTCACCATCGATCAGGTCGTCGTCGAAGTGGAGACAGCGAAAGCCTCCGTGGAGGTGCCCTGCCCGTTCGAGGGTGTCGTCGGCGAACTGCATGCGGCCGAGGGCACCTCACTCGCCGTCGGCGCTCCCCTGATCAGCATTACCGGTGGTGCCGTCGCCGATACCCCCGCTGCCCACGAGCGATACCGCGAGGAAGAACGCGCCGGTTCGGGGAACGTACTGATCGGCTACGGCACGGGACACGGCCCGACCGGCCGCCGGAAGCGGAGTGCGGCTCCGCCGCAGGTGAGCGGAAACTCGACCCAGGCTACGAATTTCCACTCACATGCACCGAAGGTGCTCTCCCCCATTGTTCGGAGCATGGCGCTTCAGGGTGGGCTCGATCTAGCCGGCATCGCAACCTCGGGCGGCCACGGAGTGATCACACGCGCGGACGTCGAACGCGCCTTGGCCGGTTCGCCCGTTGCTTCCTCGTCGGAGGGGGTCACTCGAATCCCCATCACCGGGATTCGTAAGACCATCGCCGACAGGCTCTCTCGTAGTCGCTCGGAGATCCCCGAGGCGACCGTCTGGGTGGACGTCGACGCGACGGCGCTTATGCAGGCCCGACGCGACCTCGATGCTTCCATCGACGGCGTGAAAGTGACGTTGTTGGCGGTGCTCGCCAAGCTCACGATGATCGCGCTGGCGAAGTTCCCGGAGCTCAACAGCACGGTCGATACTGCTGCGGGCGAAATCCTGCGTTACGAGAGCGTCGGACTCGGCATTGCCGCGCAGACCGATCGCGGATTGATGGTTCCCGTTGTGCCGCAGGCCGACAAGGCCGATCTGAAGGAACTTGCCGAGAGGCTGGCCGAGTTGACCGAACTCGCACGGACCGGCTCTCTTCCTGCAGCTCGCCTGAGCGGCGGAACGTTCACGCTCAACAACTACGGGGTGTTCGGGGTCGACGGCTCCGCTGCGATCATCAATCACCCCGAGGCAGCGATCCTGGGCATCGGACGCATCATCGACCGACCCTGGGTGGTCGACGGCGCACTTGCCGTGCGCAAGGTAGCGCAGCTGTCGTTGGCCTTCGATCACCGAGTATGCGACGGCGGAGTGGCCGGCGGGTTCCTGCGCACTGTTGCCGATTTCGTCGAGAACCCCGTCGTGGCATTGGGATCCGTCCGATGAGCGATGTCGACGTTCTCATCCTCGGCGGCGGATCGGGTGGGTACTCGTGTGCGCTGCGGGCCGAACAGCTCGGTCTGTCGGTTGCGTTGGTGGAGGAGGACAAGCTCGGCGGTACATGCCTGCATCGTGGGTGCATCCCCACCAAGGCTCTGCTGCACACGGCCGAGGTGGCCGATGCGGTGCGCGGGGCTGCTCACGTCGGCGTCACTGCATCACTCACGGGTGTGGATATGCCTGCGGCACTGGATTATCAGCACAGCGTGGTGGCCGGTCTGTACGCCGGGCTCCAGGGCTTGCTGAAGCGTCCGGGTATCGAGATCGTCTCCGGCCGTGGCCAGGTGGTCGGCCCTCGCACCGTCGAGGTGGCGGGTCGACGCATCACCGGGGCCTCACTGGTCCTCGCCACCGGCTCGTATTCACGCACCATCCCGGGTATCGAACTAGGACCTCGTGTCCTCACCAGCGACGGGGCGTTGGCACTGGGTCGCGTCCCGGAGTCTGTCGTCGTACTCGGCGGCGGGGTCATCGGTATCGAATTCGCCAGTATCTGGGCATCGTTCGGCGCCAAGGTCACCGTCGTCGAGGCCCTCGATCGCATCGTTCCCGGTGAAGACGAGTGGGCTTCGAAGCAGCTGACCAAGGCATTGCGCAAGCGCGGTATCGACATTCGTACCGGTACCAAGGTCGAGAGCGTCATGGAATCTTGCGACGACGTCTCGGTGGCTTTGTCATCCGGGGACACTCTTTCGGCGGATCTCGTCCTGATGTCCGTCGGCCGCGGGCCCCGCACCGATGGTCTGGGTCTGGCCGAGCAGGGCGTCGCTACCGAACGCGGCTTCGTCACTGTCGACGACAATCTGCTCACCACCGCAGAGGGCGTCTATGCCGTCGGTGACATCGTGGCTGGCTATCAGTTGGCTCATCGAGGTTTTCAGCATGGCATGTTCGTTGCCGAGCACATTGCCGGCCTTTCGCCCGCACGCATCGACGGCGATCTCGTTCCACGCGTGACCTATTCACATCCCGAGGTGGCGTCGGTGGGTCTCACCGAGAAGGCGGCGGAGGAGAAATACGGAACGGTGACTTCGGTGGTCTACGACCTGGGCGGCAACGGCAAGAGCCGAATCCTCGCCACCGCAGGCGGAGTCAAGGTGATTCGCGCACGTGATGACGGCCCGATCGTCGGCGTCCACCTCGTCGGCGACCGTGTGGGTGAATTGATCGGTGAGGCCCAACTTGCGGTCGCGTGGGAGGCATTGCCGTCCGAGGTCGGTAGCTTCGTGCACGCTCACCCCACGCAGAGCGAAGCGCTGGGTGAGGCAATGATGGCGCTGTCGGGACGGCCGTTGCACGCGCACAGCTGAGGACGGGCGCTCGACAAATTGCTCCATCGAGCCGAACAACTGCTGTAGTTCCGGGGGGCCAGTCGCGGTCCCGCCATGGCGTGGTCGGTTACTGCCCAGCGACTGGTCAATCGGCAAACTGGCAAGCGGTACGACGCCCTACATGTTCCTAGACGATCTACATGCTGCGTAGACGCTGCGTTAGCTCACTTCACGGATTCAGTCCTTGAGGGTCCCGCCACAGATTCCTGCGCCGACACTCGCTACCGCGGGTGACCCCGAGGTCGCAACTAGACTACGAAGAAGTCGACGCCAAGGGTTTCGTTGAACCGCATGACGAACCACAACCTCTCGACAGGGTAGGGCAATTCCGGCCCAGCAGACCGCGCGCTCGGAGTGACCACCCTTGGTTTGCCGAACGTATTATTGGCACGGATAGATACGACATTCCGCCCGCCTCGCTGTAGTGTGAGTCACAGAAAGGACTCAATGGTCACGGTCGGCATACACACCAGCAAACAAGGCCGTCATCGATGACCAGGGCTGAGAGCATACAAAATGGTTCTGCGAAGACAGCATCTTAGAAACAAGGCGCTGAGGACGTAGATCGCACGCGACATCGCGCTCCTGGCCAGACTTATACCAAGCTCAAACTGGGTAACGCAATACCTCCACCCTCAGCCGTTACCCGCGAGAATTTGAATTCCAGGAAGGTGCCAGTTGTGACGAGCTTCTACGAACGATTCTCCAAACCAGTCAACGCCGGTCCGGAAAGTCCGCCGCCGCGCCCACGTCCTAATCCCCCGCGTCCTCGACCGGACACCCTTCCGCGCCCCGGACCGTCTTCGATCTATACCGCAACCGTCGAGACGACTGATGAGTCTCGTTCGGCGTTCCTTCTAGGAACATTCGCGCCGTGACCGCGTTCGCACCGTGCGAACGCGTCATAGTCGGTTCCCTTGGTGACCGACACGTCGATCAGGTGGTTCGGCATCTGCCCGCCCGGTCCACTGTCGTGATAGACGCCGGCAGTATCCCAGACGTACTGATCTACATCGACGACGAGCACACGGTAGCGAAAGACCTCACAGGTTCCGCAGTGTCGATTGGCCCGCCGAACAGGACACGTGGCTGGATACGCCGTCTCGCCGAACCGTCGTGGGACAATGGCGCTGTCATAGGTTCCAGGCGGGCAGCGGAGCTGGCCACGCAACTCGCGTCACTGAGCATCATCCTGCGGGACCCCATGATTGAGTGGCTGACACCAATCGACACTCAACTATCAAGCGAGAACAAAATGCTGCAAGCGCGCGACGCGCGCGCGTTGCAGATCCCGTCTCCTGAAGCCATTATCGGCGGATCGCCTGAGTACATTCGGTCGCGGATCGGCGAGCAAGCAGTCGTCAAGCCGCTAGGCCCCGGCAACTACGAACATGCCGGCGAACAGCACATAGTCTACGCACAGGCGGTTCCGGTTGAATCACTTACTGCCCTTGACACATTGAATCCAACATTCCTGTCTCAGAGGCTTATTCGCGCCGACAGACACCTTCGCATCGTCACTGTGGCGGATCGGACCTGGGGTGCGGCACTGCTTGCGAGTGGTCTACCGCTCGACTGGAGGATGAATGCAGCAGCCCACTCGTCCTTCGCTCCACACGATCTGACGATCGGCGAGATAAACAGTGCCCAGCGCATCGCCCAGAAAATGGGCGTGCGATACAGCGCCCAGGACTGGATTCAGACTAACGACGGCAAAGCCGCGTTCATCGATCTAAATCCCGGTGGTCAATGGCTGTTCCTACCTCGGACGATAGCGGGGCAGATCACCGCTGAACTAGCGAAATGGCTGGGGTCTTCCGCGTGATACGGGTAATCAATGGTCGTTTTCGCGAGGTCCGGGCCTACTTCTTGTACTGCCTTGCACTATTTTGGCCGGGAGTACAGGTTCCAGTGTTCGAAAAACCGCCCGACCGCGATCCAGACATCGCTGACTTCACAGTCGAGCAACTACAGGTCCTACTCGACGAAGGCCGCAGGCAGCTCGATCGGCAGCGTCAAGACTTAGAGCGGGTACAGACACGGTCTGCTACCGCTGCGACGATAGGTCTAGCCGAGATCGCATTGCTTTCAAACGGGGGCGCGACGGTAATTCGGGCTGACGGATTCTGGTACATCCCATGGCTGATGGGTGTTATCTGCGTTTTCCTAGGGGTCGCGGGCGCCGTCTCACTGTTGACCACCCGTCCCACTGTTGCCTCGCCTCACGTCAATGAGATCGCCACCTACCCAGGCCGCGATCCACTCTACTGCGCCACTTACGCCCACATTCGGGACGTAGACGTCGGTGATTTTACGCTATCAGCCCGGGTCACCATTCTCCGCGACGTGGCACTCTTACTAGTTCTGGGTGCCTTGCTGTATGCAGCGATATGGCCGTTTGTACAACTGAAAGCGTAGTCCCATTGGAATCCCTTCAACCAGGACCGGAGTTGGTCCTACACAGCTCGGAGGTGAGATCGAGCGATACCGAACGGGCCGCTCAGCTCGGCGTGCATGACACTTGTCAGGCACGCTATTCCATCTCCCGGTGTGGCACCTCCTCTTCATCATCCACCGCCCGCAGTGCGCACCCGTTCTTCGATGGTCAACTGCAGTAACTGCGTGCCGCTAGCATGCGAGGTCCGTTGATCTGCATGTCAGAGATGCCCAAACTCGCGTGCCATGATCCGCACACAGTTCATCGACCTTGTCCGCGGGCGGGACTCTCAACAATCGAGTAGAGGGCTAGGCCCGTTGCCGGGCAGCTAGTGTCAGCGCATCTGCTTTCATACACCCGGGCCGCCCCGGTCACGGAAATCGACCGTACCGGGCGACGAGTATCGTCTGCGGGCACACCTCTATCGCGATTTGCAACGGCTCCCGCGCCAGCACTATCGAACTGCGAGTATTTAGAACTCAAGCCGCGCCGGGAATAGGAATAGGAACAGAAACGGACGTAGCCACAGCAAGGCCTTAACAACGCCGACGATCGAGCTGTGCTCGGGGACGGACTCAGGATGCGCGGATAGCGAGGTTAAACCGGCATCGATATCGTATTCGTCGATTCCAATGTTGGAGATTGGCGGGCTTCGCTTCCCGAGGCTGTCAAGCTAAATCGACCCATCTTCCGAGGTTCTGGTAACCGCCATCATGGACCCAATCATAAGTACGGGCCGACGCGGGGAGCGGGTTAGCACCTCGACTCGACGTTTGCCCGTTAAACCCAGGAATATTGTGAATATAGATGCCTATCAACCCATTGCCGCGAGCAAGGCTCTGCTGAATCTCGTACTGAACCCAGCGGCGACTTGCGGTGTGGCTTCCAATCAAAACAGCTGTAACGGTCGTGCGTTCGAGCGCCTTTGCGATGAGTGTGCGGATCGCGGCGTCGTTCTTCTTCGTCTCTTCCCAAAGTGACGCATCAATCCATTCAGCGTCAACGCTATCTTTAAACTGGGAACTTTTTCGCACTACCGCCGACCGTTGAACATCCTGTTCGTAGTGGAAGCTGAAAAAAGTACGACGAGCCATCACACACCCTCCCCCGTGGGCGACTGCGCCTTCGGCAGTCGATCCCCCAATGATAGCGGCAGCCAGCGACACTGTTTCCCTTACGGACTGAGGGACTCGATGAGGGTATCCAGGGCCCCCAGAAGAGCGTCGTTTTCAGCCCCAGTGTCCGCAAGTAGATTGAAGGATTCCCGCGGCGCGCCGGGCAGTAACTCCTCGAAACGACTACCTACCGTCCGATGCAGTTCCGATGCCATCCAACCCGTGGCACCGACGGGGAGTGGATAAGCCCCGTTTGCAATAGCTATCTCAAACTCCCGCAGCACTCCGGCAGCCAGTTCAGGACTGTCGTCCGAGCTTCGGCGGTTGCCACTGATAAAAACCGCGAAACCCGCCGTTCGAAGCATACCTTGGCGCCATTTTTCGTCCATTTGCTTGTCCCGAGGTTGACCAGGAGATGGTTGAGGGAAGGGGAAGAGGCGGAGTCGCTGCGCCGGGTCACTTTGGACTCGATACACCTCTTCAGCAGCACCTGATAAGACCGACGCTCCAACACCCAGTCCGAATCCGCTGACTAGATTCCTCCCGGATCGAATGATCCGTTGCCCAACTTTCCGACCGAAATCATCCAGACGATCTTGACCGAAAGGGTCAGGAGTGGTTGCGGAACCACTAACGAAAACGTGACGACGACGAAGGCGCTGATCTGCCTCAACCAAAAGGGCACCAATCTCGTCGTAATCGTCGAGCAGTATCGTTTCCAGTCCGTATCGCTTCATCGTGCGAACCCAGAGCTCTTGCCGCTTTGCGTCCATACCATCCTGATGTCTTTTCATCAGAACCCAGTGGGTACGCGAGTTATCACCGTAGTTGGAACGTACTTGCGCTAAGACATGGTCCAAGTTCGGATCTGTGAAGCTAAAACCAGAGAACAAAAATGTCTGCTGCGACAGCTGCGCTTTTAGCGAATCTAGAATATACGAATACTTGTATGCATAGCGGTCATAGTCATCTCTCGACAAGACAAGATTGTCCGGGTCGCCGATGTCCCCGTGCATCTTGTAGATCGCGACAGAGGCGTCAGGCTTGGATGTGACCCACGTCGACTGCCGCCCGCACGACTTGACATCGGCTACCAAGTGCTGGTTCTCATACGCACGCTCAATCCCCTGGTCGTAGTTCGTGGTCCATATCGACTTGATGGGCAAACGAGTCAATGCGCTGTACACCGCTGTTACGGGGGCCGCCTTGTCGAACTGCTCTCTGAGCCGCTGATTGAGACGGCCGCGCTGCTGGTTGGACTCATCGATGAAATACTGCGCAACCATCGGCAGGTCGTACTCGATGTCGATATCCAGCCCCAACTCCTCCGCAAATTCGCGTAGCAGGCCTTTCCAATCGACGTAGCCAGAATCACGAGACAGGCCAGCACCTGCAAAGAATGCGGCGTCCCCCGATTCAAGGGCCGCCACATAATCGCGTAGAAACCGATTCCGAAGGGTTGCGTCAGGGAGGGACATGACGCAAATATACTGACGTCACCCTCTGATTGGAAGGCACTGTCAGCCCGGTCGGCCTGTGTCGACGTCAATCGGTACGTCGGCGTAGGCGTAGGCGTAATATAGGGCCGAGGGTAAACGCATCGGGGAAAAACTTCAGTCTAGTGACGACAGCGCGGCCGCCGCGATAGATGCGCGACAGCCCCGAAATCACTATGGATTTGGGGCTGTCGTCATAGTTGGTCAGACGGTCAAATCCTCGTCCCGTCGATTCTTGATGCGCGAGGTTGCCACGAAGGAGATCGCGGCCAGGATCATCAGGTAGATCGAGATGGACATCGAAGTGCCGGTTCCCTTGAACAGCGCTTCAGCGATCGTGGGCACGAAGGCCCCACCGAGCACCGTGCCGATGGCGTAGCCGATGGACGCGCCACTGAATCGGACTGCTGCGGGGAACATTTCGGCGTACAGGGCCGGCTGAGGGCCGTACGACAGCCCGAGTCCGACGGCGAACAGTCCGAGGGCCAGGTAGATCCAGTGCAGCTCACCGGTGTCGACGAGCAGGAAGAACGGGATGGCGCACAGCACCATTGCCGCGTTTCCGAGATTCATGATGGTCGTTCGGGCGTAGCGATCGGACAGATGCGCGCCGAGGAGGGTGAACACTCCCCAGACGATGGCCGCGAACAAGCTGGCCACCAACACGTCAACGCGTGCGAGTCCGTGTTCTCGCGTCGAGTACGCGACGATGAAGCCGCCGACGATGATGTAGCCGTTTCCGTTGGTGCCGATGAACGACAGCGCAGCGAGCATGACCTGCTTCTTGTTGGTGCGCCACAGCGAACGGACCGGAGTGTGGTTGCGCTCCTTGCGTTCCGAGAGCTCCTTGAACACCGGGGTCTCCTCGACGCGGCGTCGGATGTAGAAGCCGACGAGGATGAGCACGAAGCTGATGAGGAACGGGATGCGCCAGCCCCAGGCCTCGAACTGCTCCTCGCTGAGCAGACCGGTGCACAGCGCCAACGTTCCCACCGCGATGAGCATGCCGAGAGGAACACCCATCTGAGTTGCAGCGCCATAGATTCCACGCTTGCCCTTCGGGGCGTGCTCGACGGCCATCAGCGCCGCGCCGCCCCATTCGCCGCCGGTGGAGAATCCCTGCAGGATGCGCAGCACGATCAGAATGATCGGAGCCCAGATACCGATAGTGGCGTAGGTGGGGAGCAGACCCATACCGACGGTGGCCGCACCCATGAGGGTGAGGGTGGCGATGAGGACCTTCTTGCGGCCGATCTTGTCGCCGAAGTAGCCCGCGACGATGGCTCCGAGAGGCCGGAAGATGAAGCTGATGCCGATCGTGACGTAGGCGACGAGCTGTCCGGACGACCCCATGGGCGCGAAGAACAGTTGGGCGAAGATCAGCGACGCTGCCTGCGCGTAGATGAAGAAGTCGTACCACTCGACCGTGGTTCCGACCATGCTGGCCATGGCGGCCCGGCGATGCTCGCGCGACACCCCGGTGGGCGTCTCGACCTGTGTTGACATCGACTTGTCTCGTTTCGTTCGGGCTCCGGCGCTCAGTTCAGGAGCGGCGATTCGGAGTGTCGTGAGGCAGGGTAATAGGGTTCGAACACGATCAATCTCGGCGACCGAAAACCGGATATAACTCACCGTCCATTCGGTCGGTAATCACTGTGACCGTCGACACGATGGTTTGTCAAGGTGGCGCGGGCCATGACGAGTGTGTTCGCCTACAAGTTCGTCGAGATCTACCGACCGAAGCGCGAGTGTTAGTCCGAAACGACGCAGACACCGCCAGTGACGGAAGGTCATACTCGAACCCATGGCTGCACCATCGTCGACGCTCGTGCTCGACTCTCCGATCCTCGACGAACTGACGCGCGCGCTCGGCTCCGATGCGGTGGTGACCGACCCGGACATCCTCGAGAGCTACCGTCACGACGCGGCCGCCCTCTGCGAATCGGCCCTGCCGCTGGCCGCGGTACTGCCGACCACCGAGTCGGACGTGCAAGCCATCATGACCATCGCATCTGCGCACCGCATTCCCGTTGTCCCCCAGGGCGCTTTGACCGGCCTGGCCGGAGCCGCGAACGCCAGCGTCGGAGCCATCGCCCTCAACACCCGCCGCATGAACAAGATCGTCGAGCTCGACGTCGTCAACCGCGTCGCCGTCGTACAACCCGGCGTGACGAACAAGGAACTGAAAGACGCTGCTCGAGAGCAGGGTTTGACGTACCTGCCCGACCCGTCCAGTTGGGAGGCGTCGACCATCGGGGGGAACATCGCCACCAACGCCGGCGGCTTGTGCTGCGTGAAGTACGGCGTCACAGCACGATTCGTGCGTGGGCTGCGCGTGGTTCTCGCCGACGGCAGGGCCACCTTCGTCGGTCGACGCACCGTCAAGGGCGTGGCCGGACTCTCTCTGGCGGATCTGTTCGTCGGATCGGAAGGAACCCTCGGCATCATCACCGAGGCCACCGTCGGTCTCGACTTCCCCAGCGCTACCCCACTGACCATGGCTGCGACCTTCCCGTCCACTGTCGCTGCAGGAGAGGCAGTATCGCGGATACGTGCGGCGGGTATCACCCCGAGCCTGTTCGAGCTGTTGGACCGCACCACCATTGCCGCCATCGACGCATACTCGCGGATGGATTTCGGAACCGACGCCGCCGCAGTGCTGATCGCACAGTCCGACATCGGCGACGGTGCCGTGCAGGAACTCGAGGCCATCGCCGCGCTGTGCACCGATTCCGGCGCGGTGGACGTCGCCGTCGCCGAGGACGAAGTCGAGTCGGAGCAGCTGATTCAAGCACGTCGACTGGCCTACCCCGCACTCGAGCGCTTGGGTTCACCGTTGGTCGACGATGTGTCCGTACCCATTTCACAGCTCGCCACGATGATCGACGAGGTGGGTCGGGTCGCAGACCGGCTGGGCATCGTCATCGGCGTCGTCGGCCACGCCGGCGACGGCAACATTCATCCGACAGTCATCGTCGACCCCATCGATCCGGCATCCTTGGCCAAGGCTCACCGAGCATTCGACGAGATCGCGGCCTTCGCTCTCTCGCTCGGTGGAACCATCACCGGCGAGCACGGCGTGGGACTGCTCAAGCGGGACCTTCTCGAAACCGAACTCGACCCGGTCGCAGCCGAACTGCAGCGCGGCATCAAGGAACTACTCGACCCGCACTACCTGCTCAATCCAGGCAAGGTGCTCACCGCCCGGCCCTGAGCCGGAGCGACATCCACACGAGCAATCGGGTATCGGGATCATCGAGATCGAGATCGAAGAGTTCCTTCGTACGTCGCAGCCGGTAGCGAAAGGTGTTGGCGTGCAGATAGAGCGATGCCGACGCTGCGGCCACGTTCGATTCGTGCGCGAGTAGCGCCAGTACCGTCGCGCCGTAGTCGGTACCTTCGGCAGCGTCGTAGGAGAGCATCCGTTCGACGGCCGGAATCGCGAGCGGCACGTCCGAGAGCGCGTCGGCCGCCCTGTTCAGGGTGACCGGTACCCGGCTCTGCTCGAATGTCGTGGTGTGCGAACCCTTCTCGATGGTATCGAGCGCCCAGTGCGCGTGACTACGCGCCACCGCGGGCCGCGCATGCGGCCCGCCGATCGCGAATGTCACCGGCACGCCGAATGCCATCTCCGCCCGCCGTCGGACATGCTCGGCCTCGTCGGCGACACCACGGTCGTCGTCCGTCGCCACGACGAAGAACACGACGTGATCGTCGACGATGAACCCGGAATCCGCATCACCGCCGAATGTGAGCTCCAACAGACCCCCGAGCTGCACCAGCAGGGTTTCCGGTTGCGCCGAGTCCACTGTCGCTGCCAGTACCGCGAAGCGGCTACCGGCCGAGGTGACTACGGCGGGATCGGTCAACAACGCACGTGCCCTGGAGTTTCCGAGTCCGGCCGGACGATGTCGGGCGAGGAGCAGTGGCACCGCAGCAGCGGCTGCGCGAGTCAATGCGGTCACCGCGCCGCCATCGGGTGGGCCGGCCGGAGCCGTGGCGACGATGCACCAGATCGAGCCGAGGTACTCACCGTCCGCCGAGACGGCCACCGCCAGCCGCGGTAGCGCGCCAGCAACGTCGACCACATGGACCGTCGAACTTCGCCGAAAGAGCGGATCGATGTGGTGCACCATGTAGCGGGCCGGGACCTGCTTGCCCAGAATCCCGTCGCGCCGCACGTCGTCGATCGGCTGCCCTGGAACGGACGAATATGCAACGACGTAGCCCTGCGGATCCATCACCGACACTGCACCGCCCACTGCGGTGGCAGTCGCATCTGCCAGCGCCGAGAGGTCTGCAGTGGTCACCGATTCACCGTACTTCCACGTGCTGGATCACTACCGAGCTATGGTGCGACTGTCGCCTCGGAATTCCGCGATCAGCTCACCTCGGCACGTCACCGACACGTCGTACAGCCCGTTGCGGCCGAACCTCGCGCGCTCGACGGCGTCTGCGACCAGCACGTCGCCGGTCTTCGTCGGACGCAGGTAGCGAATGTCGCATCGGGCCGCGACAGCCGAGTCCTCGTGGGAATTGCAGGCCATTGCGAACGTGGTGTCCGCCAACAGGAACACGTATCCGCCGTGGGTGATGGCGTACCCGTTGACCATGTCCTCGGTGACCACCATCGACATCCGAGCGTGCCCAGGTGACAGCTCGATCAATTCGATGCCGAGCTTGCGCGACGCGGCGTCGACCTCGAACATCTCGCGGGCGATAGGCGAATCGGTCACGGCTGCACCACCGACTGCTCGTTCTGGGTGAACATCGTGACGCCGCCGGTCGCGAAGTTCCGCAGATCCTTGCCTGCCGCTTTCATCTCGGGCGAGGCCAATCCCGTCTTCAGCGATGCCTCGTCCGCGAAGTACAGGCTGGCGATCGCGTAATACGGCGGTGGTGAAGCGTCGAGCGAGTCCAGCGTGCCCCAGGTGAAGTCGATCAAACCGGGGACAGCCCGAGCGAGGGGCACGTGCACCTCGGCGTAGTGACGATCGAATGCGGCAGGGTCCTCGGGCATTCCGTAACAGACGGCCACTCGCACGCTCATGATGCGGCCTCGGGCTTCGCGACGAGAGTCAGCACGTCGTAGGTGGCGACCGGTTCATCGTTCTGGTTGACGACCACTGCATCCCAACGCACCTCGCCGTAGTCGGCACTCTGACGCGGAGTGATCAACTTGGCGGTCAGTGTCACCGTCAACGAATCCTCGGCCTTGACAGGCGTCAGGAAACGAAGGCTGTCGACGCCGAAATTCGCGAGTACGGGGCCCGGCGCTGGGTCGACGAACAGCCCTGCCGCCAGCGAGACCACCAGGTAGCCGTGGGCGACGATTCCGCCGAACAACGGATTGGCTGCTGCCGCTTCGGGATCGGTGTGCGCATAGAACGTGTCGCCGGTGAATTCCGCGAAGTGATCGATGTCCGCCCGCGAGACCTGCCGTGGTCCACCGACGATGGTGTCGCCCAGCTTCAGTTCGCCGAGGTTCTTGCGGAACGGGTGGACGTCGCCGGTCGTCTGCTTCGCGCCGGTGACCCACTTGTTGCCGATTGCCGTCAGGACATCCGGAGTTCCCTGAATTGCTGTGCGCTGCATGTGGTGCAGCACGCCCCGAATGCCACCGAGTTCTTCACCACCGCCTGCGCGACCGGGCCCGCCGTGCACCAGAACCGGCAGCGGAGACCCGTGCCCGGTCGATTCCTTGGCATCCTCGGAGTTCAGGACCAGGATGCGGCCGTGGTACGGCGCACTGCCCAGCACGATCTCGCGCGCGATCGCCGAATCCTTGGTCACCAGAGAGGCAACCAGAGAACCCTTTCCGCGGGCTACAAGATCGAGCAGGTCCGCGGTGCTGTCGTAGCCGATGACGGTCGAGACAGGACCGAAGGCCTCGATCTCGTGCGGTTCGGATGCGCTCTTGTCGCCGGCCTTCAGCAGGACCGGTGCCATGAAGGCACCGGGTCGCGAATCCACGGCGTCCGGATCACCGAAGACGACCGTTGCCGACTTGGTCAGTCCACGAATTGATTTGAGGACTTCGTCGCGCTGGTCGATGCTGGCGAGTGCACCCATGGTGACCCCCTCGTCGGCCGGATCACCGACGACGACCTTCTCCAGCTTGGCCTTCAGCGCCTCGATGACGGCCTCGACCGAGGATTGCGGAACCAGTACGCGCCTGATTGCGGTGCATTTCTGGCCGGCCTTCGACGTCATCTCGGTGAAGACACCCTTGACGAACAGGTCGAACTCCGGATCATTCTGTGCCACATCGGAAGCCAATATCGAGGCATTGAGAGAATCCGCTTCGGCCGTGAAGTGCAGCCCTTCGCCCACGACGTTGGGGTGTGAGCGCAGGGTCGCTGCGGTATCGGCAGATCCGGTGAAGGCCACCGAATCCTGACCACCGAGGTGATCGAGCACACCGCGGGCGCTGCCACACAGCAGCTGAACCGAACCCTCGGGCAGCAGCCCCGACTCGATGATCCGTCGGAACACCAGCTCGGTGAGGTACGCAGTTTGGCTGGCGGGCTTGACGATCGACGGCACGCCGGCGATGAACGCGGGGGCCAGCTTTTCGAGGAATCCCCACACGGGGAAGTTGAAAGCGTTGATCTGCACGGCGACACCGCGCCGAGAGGTGTAGATGTGCTGACCGAGGAAGGTGCCCTTCTTGCCGAGCTGCTCGATAGCACCGTCGAGATACACCGTCTCGTTGGGGAGTTCGCGTCGGGCCTTGCTCGCGTAGCTCAGCACGGTGCCGAATCCGCCGTCGATGTCGACACCGGAATCTCGCACGGTGGCTCCGGTGTGCCGGGAGAGTCGGTAGAACTCCTCCTTGCCGGCCAGCAGTGTCAGGCCCAGTTGCTTGAGCAGTGCAGCGCGCTCGTGGAATGTCAGTGCCGCGAGCGCGGGCCCTCCGACGGTGCGGGCGTAGTCGATCATGCCCGCGACATCGAGGCCGCTGGACGACACCCGGGCGATCTCGCTGCCGTCGACGGCGCTCAGCAGCGGCGCTCCCTCGTCGGTGGCGGAATACCACGCTCCCTGGGCATAGCTTTCCAGAAGTCTGCTCACAACGCCTCCATCTCACCGTACGTTCGGTCGGTAATTACCATCGCCGTCGAACGCCGAGATGTCAAGACTTCACCCTCTACGTGCGGCGCAGGCCGTCGAATGTCAGCGCGACCACGGCGTCGGCCAACTCTTCGACCGATCCGCCGGTACGCGGGCGGTACCACTCGATGAGCGAGTTGACCGTGCCGAACACGAGCTTGGACGCCAGTGCCGGATCCACCCCTGGACGCAGGTCGCCCTCTTCGGCGGCGGCGACCACGAGCCCGGTGACGAAGGAATCGAACTCGCGGCGACGGGCGAGGGCCCGCCGCTCGACGTCGGTGTTACCCCGGACGCGCAGCAGCAGCGTGACGTAGGGCAGCTCTGCACACAGGATGTCCACGCTGCGACGCACCAGGTATTCGAGGCGGTCGATGTACCGCCCGGTGGTCGCCCGATCCTCGGTCGTCACCGCGAAGAGTGCGTTGAGCGCCCTGGACAGCGCGAGTTCGAGCAGCTCCGACTTGCCCGATACGTGGTGGTAGATCGAGGACTTGGTGATGCCGAGCCGCTTCGCCAGAACTTCCATGCTGGTGCCGTCGTATCCACGGTCGTTGAAGACCTTGACCGCCACGGCCAACAAGGAATCCAGGTCGTATCCCGGCCGGCCTGGCAGTCCGGTCTTGCGCGGCGCGCGTGCGGTTGTCATGTCCACATCTTCTCAGCCGACGGCCGATTCCACAGCACCATGGGCAGCAGGTCTTGCCAAACGACCGAATGTTCGGTTATCAATGACGCAACCGTACGAAGGAGATCCAAGTGGGCGAAGTATTTCTCGTGGCAGGCGCGCGCACGCCGCACGGACGCTACGGCGGTGCGCTGTCGACCGTGCGCCCCGACGACCTGGCCGGGATCGTCGTCGCCGAGGCCGTCCGCCGAGCGGGTGTGCCCGTCGATCGAATCGACGAGGTCATTCTCGGTGCCGCGAACCAGGCAGGCGAGGACAATCGAGACGTGGCCAGAATGGCGGTTCTGCTCGCAGGACTCCCTCACACGGTGCCGGGTTACACCGTCAACCGCCTGTGCGCGAGCGGTCTGACGGCAGTCGCCAACGCCGCGAGCACCATTCGCAGCGGTGAGGCAGACATCATCGTCGCCGGTGGTGTCGAGTCCATGACCCGCGCACCCTGGGTCATGGCCAAGCCGGGGACCGCGTGGGCCAAGCCGGGAGAAATCTTCGATACCTCCCTCGGATGGCGTTTCACCAATCCGACCTTCGCCGCGCACGACGCAGGGTCCGATCCCAAGATCACACTGTCGATGGGCGAGACCGCCGAGGAGGTGGCACTGCGCGAAGGCATCACCCGCGCCGAGTCCGACGCCTTTGCCTTCCGCAGCCAGCAACGCGCCGTCGCCGCTCAGGACGCAGGCCGCTTCGCCGACGAGATCGTGCCCGTCTCGACCAAAAACGGCGACGTCACCGAGGACGAGACACCGCGGCGCGGAACCACACTGGAGAAGCTCGGCACGCTGAAGACCGTGTTCCGCAAGGACGGCATCGTCACCGCAGGCACCTCGTCGCCGTTCACCGACGGTGCGTCGGCGCTGGTGGTGGCGTCCGAGGAGGCCGTGAACAAGTACGGCCTCGACGTTCGCGGCCGCATCGTCACCAGTGCGAGCGCCGGTATCGCGCCCCACATCATGGGGCTCGGTCCGGTGCCGTCCACGCAGAAGGCGCTCGCTCGCGCCGGGTGGTCTGCCGAGGACCTCGGTGCCGTCGAGCTCAACGAAGCCTTCGCGGCCCAGTCGCTCGGCGTCATCCGCCAGCTGAAGCTCGACGAGAACATCGTCAATGCCGACGGCGGTGCCATCGCTCTCGGCCATCCCCTCGGCTCGTCGGGTGCTCGAATTCTGTTGACACTGTTGGGTCGGATGGAACGCGAGAAGGCCTCCCGTGGGCTCGCCACCCTGTGCGTCGGCGTCGGGCAAGGCGTGTCGATGTTGATCGCGGCACCGTGAACACGCTCATCGTGGAGGAGCTGACGGACCGCGTTGTCGTCACCCTGAATCGCGAGAAGCAGCGCAACGCAATTGATTCCGAGATGATCGGCGAGTTGCACGAGGTGTGCGGGCTCGTCGAGCAGGATCCGAAGATCGTCGTCCTCACCGGTGAGGGCGAGCACTTCGCCGGCGGTGCCGACATCAATCAATTGCGCGCCCGCACCCGCGACGATGCATTGCGCGGCATCAACCGAAACCTGTTCGACCGCATCGCCGCACTGCCCCTGCCGACGATCGCCGCGGTCCGCGGCTACGCCCTCGGCGGTGGAGCCGAACTGTCCTACGCCTGTGACATCCGCATCGCGTCGCCGACGGCCGTGTTCGGCAATCCCGAACCGGGACTGGGCATCATGGCCGCTGCCGGCGCCAGCTACCGGCTACCGACACTGGTGGGAGTGTCCGTCGCGAAGCAGGTTCTCCTCGGCGGCCGAACACTCGACGCCGATGCCGCACTCCGCTCCGGCCTGGTGCTGGATGTCGTCGACCAGCCGTTGGCCGCAGCGCACGCACTCGCGGATCGCATTGCCAAGCAAGCACCTCTGGCACTGACGCTCACCAAAAAGATCCTCGATGCGCCCGGTTCACACCCGTGGGCCGACGACATCGCGCAGGCTGTTCTGTTCGAGACCGAAGACAAACAACGCCGGATGACGGCATTTCTGGAGAAGAAGAAATGACAGCTCCTCGCACAGTAGGTGTCGTGGGTGGCGGCCGCATGGGTGCAGGGATTGCCCAGGTATTCGCAGCCCTCGGCTCGACCGTCGTCATCGCCGAAGCGGCCGATCAGCAGGCCGCCCTCGGCCGAGTCTCGACTGGGTTGGATCGGGCGCACGAGCGCGGCAAGCTCAGCGAGGACCCGTCGGCGATTCTCGCCCGGGTCTCCACCGTCGCGGGGCCCGCCGATCTCCCTGCCGACCTCGACCTGGTCGTCGAAGCGGTTCCCGAGATCCCGTCCCTCAAGGTCGAGGTGCTTACTCTCGTCGACAAGATCGCCGGGGCTCAGACGGTCATCGCGTCGAACACGAGCTCGATTTCCATCGCCGAACTCGGTGCGGCACTTTCCGATCCGAGCCGCTTCATCGGGATGCACTTCTTCAACCCGGTTCCGGCGTCGACTCTCGTCGAGATCGTGCGTGCCCCGGCCACCTCCCCGGATGTGGTGGAGCGAGTACAGCAGTGGGTGTCGCTACTCGGCAAGACCGAGGTGCTCGTCAACGACTCCCCCGGCTTCGCGACCTCCCGGCTCGGCGTCTGCCTCGGGCTGGAAGCCATTCGTATGTTGGAGGAAGGCGTCGCCGACGCCGAATCCATCGACCGCGCTATGGAACTCGGGTACAAGCACCCGATGGGCCCGTTGCGGTCGACCGACCTCGTCGGGTTGGACGTTCGGCTCGCGATCGCAGAACACCTGGCGTCGACCCTCGGCGACAGATTCACTCCCCCGCAGTTGTTGCGAGACATGGTTGCTCGCGGCGACATCGGACGCAAGTCCGGTCGCGGCTTTCACGATTGGACGAACACATGACCGTACGGTTCGACGTCGCCGACGGCTTGGCGACCATCACCCTCGCGCGCCCGGAAGCACACAACGCGCTCGACGTGACGACGAAGGTCGCGTTGGCGGAGGCGGTCCAGAGCGCCGCTGGACCCGAGGTGCGTGCCGTATTGATCACCGCCGAGGGCAAGAACTTCTGCGTCGGCCAGGACCTCGGTGAGCACGTCACCGCGCTCGAATCCGACCCGGCCACGGCGATGGATACCGTCGGCGAGCACTACAACCCGCTGATCCGAGGACTCGCTGCGCTCGAGGTCCCGATCGTCGTCGCCATCCCCGGTGCGTGCGTCGGCGCGGGACTCGGGATCGCGCTGGCCGGAGACATCCGGGTCGCGGGCACCAAGTCCTCGTTCGCGACGGCATTCACCGGCATCGGTCTGGCGAGCGACTCGGGCTTGAGCTACGCGTTGGTCGAGGCGCTGGGATCGAGCCGGGCAGCGGGTCTGATGTTGCTCGGCGACAAGGTCACCGCAGCCCAGGCCCTCGACTGGGGTCTGGTGCACCGCGTCGTCGACGACGGAGACGTCCTCGAGACCGCACGCACGCTGGCCACGACCCTCGCAGCCGGTCCCACCCAGGCCTACAAGCAGGTTAAGTCACTGATCGCGCGATCCGGACTGTCCGACGCACTGGACCGCGAAGCCCAAGCACAGACCACCCTCGGGCAGACGGCGGACCACAAGGCAGCCGTCGACGCGTTCCTGGCCAAGACGAGAGCCTCCTTCGTCGGCATGTGAGCGGAAGTTCGACCCCTGCTACGAAGTTCCGCGCACATGCGGCGAAGCCGCTCTTGTGCGCGGAGCGCCACTCGAGGCATACTGGTTACCAACCGATCATTCGGTAATGAAAGTAGGACTTATGACCACGTCACACACCCTGTCCGCCGAGACGCTGCAGGACGGGTTCGACGAGACCATTGCCCACGAGCAGCGCGTCGAGCCTCGCGACTGGATGCCCGACGGCTATCGCAAGTCGCTCATCCGCCAGATCGCTCAGCACGCGCACTCCGAGATCATCGGAATGCAGCCGGAGGGAAACTGGCTCACCCGCGCACCGTCGCTGCGCCGCAAGGCGATCCTGATGGCCAAGGTGCAGGACGAAGCCGGCCACGGTCTCTACCTCTACTCCGCCGCCGAAACTCTGGGAGCGGACCGAGCCGACCTGACGGTCAAGCTCATCGAGGGCAAACAGAAGTACTCCTCGATCTTCAACTACCCCACCCTCACCTACGCCGACGTGGGCACCATCGGCTGGCTCGTCGACGGCGCAGCGATCTGCAACCAGGTTCCCCTGTGCCGCAGCAGTTTCGGCCCGTACGCACGCGCGATGATCCGCGTCTGCAAGGAGGAGTCGTTCCATCAGCGACAGGGCTACGAGCTGCTCGCCACGATGATGCGCGGCACCGACGAACAGCGCGCCATGGTTCAGGAATCGGTGAACCGCTGGTGGTGGCCGGCACTGATGATGTTCGGCCCGCCGGACGACGAGTCTCCCAACACCGAGCAGTCCATGAAGTGGGGCATCAAGCGCCACACCAACGACGAACTGCGCCAACGCTTCGTCGACATGTCCATCCCGCAGGCGAAGGCACTGGGCGTCACGTTCCCGGACCCGGATCTGAAGTGGAACGAGGAGCGCAAGTCGCACGATTTCGGTGAGCCCGACTGGTCCGAGTTCATGCAGGTGATCAAGGGCAACGGTGCCTCCAACGTCGAGCGCATCGCGAACCGTCGAGCAGCCCACGACGGCGGAGCCTGGGTCCGCGAGGCCGCGACCGCATTCGCCGAAAGGAACGCAGCATCATGAGCGAGTTCACCGCCGAGGGCGGCCACGGAGCAGTGCCTACCGAGGGTGTTCCGGTAGAGCCGAAACGAGAAGCGGTCAAGGCTGATTGGCCGCTGTACGAGGTGTTCCTGCGCGGCAAGCGCGGCCTGAACCACGTGCATGTCGGATCACTCCATGCCGCTGACGACCACATGGCCCTGCGGCACGCTCGCGACGTCTACACCCGCCGCAACGAAGGCGTCAGCATCTGGGTGGTTCCGTCCAACTCGATCGTCGCATCCTCTCCGTTGGAGAAGGATCCGTTCTTCGCACCGAGTGGCGACAAGGTGTACCGCCACCCGACGTTCTACGAGATCCCCGACAACGTTCCCCACATGTGAGACCCACACTTCAAGAGGACACGCACTCATGACTGATCACGACAACGCCTACGAGGGCCTCGTCGACGAGGATTCGCACGGGCAGTGGGCATTCGGGACTAGTTTCGACGACCCGCTCGCCGGTGTCGATACCACCGTCCCCGAGAACGTCGACCCGAAAGCCCTTGCCGCGTACTGCCTCATGCTCGGCGACGATGCGCTGATCAGCTCGCAGCGTCTGGCCGAGTGGAGCACTCGCGCACCGGAACTCGAAGAGGAAGTCGCACTGGCCAACGTCGGTCTCGATCTTCTCGGTCAGGCCCGGTTGCTCCTTGCCCGCGCCGCCAAGGCCGATCCGACGGTCGTGCCGTTCATCTCCGATACCTCGCCCGCACCGGCCGAGGATGCGCTCTCGTTCTTCCGCGACGAGGCCGACTTCCGGAACGTGCGACTCACCGAGCTCGACAACGGAGACTTCGCGAAATCCCAGGTCCGCCTGCTGGTATTCGCGACGTGGCGTCTCGCCGTCTTCACTCGTCTGCAGGATTCCCGTGATCCGGTGCTGGCCGCCGTGGCGAACAAGGGTGTCAAAGAGCTGACCTACCATCGTGACTACGCGGCACGCTGGGTCGTCACCCTCGGCTGTGGAACCGACGAATCGAAGCGACGAGTTCGCGAGGCGGTGACCAGAATCTGGCCGTACGTCTCGGAACTGTTCATCCCGACGGACGAGGAGATCGCACTCGACAAGGTCGGGGTCGCCGTCGATCCTCGCACTGTTCGCGAGGAGTTCGATTCCGTTCTCGCACAGGTGCTGCATGCAGCAGAATTGGAAGCGCCCGAGGGCAAGTCCGTCGGCACCATCGGCGGCCGCGGAGGCCGACGCGGAATCCACACCGAAGCGTTCGGGTCAATGATCGCCGAGATGCAGGTCGTGGCGAGAGCGCATCCGGAGGGGGTCTGGTGACCACACTCGAGAAAACCGCACGCGAGATCGCCGCCACCGTATTGGATCCCGAGATGCCACTGCTCACTCTCGACGATCTCGGCGTCCTACGCGACGTCGAGGTACGCGAGAACGGCAGTGTGCTCGTCACGATCACTCCGACGTACTCCGGATGCCCCGCGATGGCGACGATGCGTGACGACATCGCTCACAAACTCCAGGATCACGGTTACGCGGATGTCGAGATCGTCACCAGCCTCTCCCCCGCGTGGAGTACCGACTGGATCTCCGAGGAGGGCCTGCGCAAGCTTCGCGAGACCGGTTACTCCACACCAGGACCGGCTCCTGCCCGCGCATCGGGCCCGGTTCCGTTGACCCTGACCGTGAAGCCACGCCGAATCGACTGTCCTCAGTGCGGTTCTGCGAACACGCGTCTCACATCCGAATTCGGCGCAACGCTGTGCAAAGCCCAGTACCGGTGCGACGACTGCCTCGAACCCTTCGACCACGTGAAGGAAATCTGATGACCGTCACCGCAGAGCCGGAACTGAAGAACCTGCGCAACAAGCCCTTTCACACCCTGACGGTTGCCGACGTCGAATCCCTCTGCGACGACGCCGTCGCCGTCACGTTCGACGTGCCCGAACACCTCACGGACGAATTCGACTTTCGACCAGGGCAATCCCTGATGCTCAGTCGGACCGTGGATGGCGTCGAACATCGCCGTTCGTACTCGATCTGCGCGGCCGCAGGCACGCGACCGCGCGTCGGCGTTCGCGAGGTGACCGACGGTCTGTTCTCGTCATGGCTCGTCCACGAGGTCAAGGCGGGCGACCGTATCGACGTCCAAGGCCCGACCGGCAACTTTCATGCGGACCCGGCCGAGGCGGGCAGGCACGTTCTGATCGCAGCCGGCTCCGGAATCACGCCGATGCTCTCGATCGCAGCCTCCGTCCTTGCCAACCCGGGTGCCGAAGTTGTTCTGCTGTATGGCAATCGCCGGACGCGCACGGTGATGTTCGCCGAGGAGATCGCCGACCTGAAAGATCAGTACGGCAGTCGATTCGACGTCATCCATGTGCTCTCCCGCGAGCCCCGCGAGGTCGAGCTGTTCAGCGGCCGGCTCGACGCAGAGCGACTACGCGCGATCCTCGACACCGTCGTCCCGACGCCGGACATCGACCACTTCTGGCTGTGCGGTCCGTTCGGGATGGTGAACGACGCGCAGGACGTCCTGAAAGAACTCGGCGTCTCCAAGACCAACATTCACCACGAACTCTTCTACGTCGACGATGTTCCGCCACCACAGGAAAAGCATCGCGAACCCGGCGTGACCGGACCGAGCAGCGAGGTCACGATCACCCTCGACGGCCGCTCTGTGACGGGCGCTCTCCCCCAGGACGAGTCGATCCTCGATTCCGGCGAGCAGTTGCGCTCCGACCTTCCCTTCGCCTGCAAGGGCGGCGTGTGCGGCACCTGCCGCGCGAAGGTGACGAGCGGTGACGTGGACATGCGGCGCAACTACGCCCTCGAGGACAACGAGGTCGCTGCCGGCTTCGTGCTCACCTGCCAGACCTTCCCCCTCAGCGACACCGTGACCGTCGACTTCGACGCCTGATCCCCCGGAGACTGCCATGACCAGCGTCTTGTCCACCCCCACTGACACCCCCGACATCGAGTTCGCCTCCCGGGACCGCATCGAGTCCCTTCAACTCGAACGACTCCAGTGGTCGCTGCAACACGCGTACGACAACGTTGCGCACTACAAGAAGGCCTTCGACGACGCAGGGGTGCACCCAACCGATCTGAAGGACCTGTCGGACCTTGCGAAGTTCCCCTTCACCGCGAAGAAGGATCTCCGCGAGAACTATCCGTTCGGGATGTTCGCGGTTCCGCAGGACAAGGTCTCGCGTATCCACGCGTCCTCGGGAACGACCGGCAAAGCCACGGTCGTCGGCTACACCGCGAACGACATCAGCAACTGGGCCGACCTCATCGCCCGTAGCCTGCGCGCGGGTGGCGTCAAGCCGTCGGACAAGGTGCACGTCGCCTACGGCTACGGGCTCTTCACCGGCGGCCTCGGCGCGCACTACGGCGCAGAACGACTGGGCTGCACGGTGATTCCGATGTCCGGTGGCATGACCGATCGTCAAATCCAGCTCATCGAGGACTTCGAGCCCGACGCGATCATGGTCACGCCGTCCTACATGCTCACGATCGTGGATGCGATGGTGAAGAAGGGCATCGATCCGGCCAAGACCTCGCTGAAAACCGGAGTCTTCGGTGCGGAACCCTGGACCGAGGAGATGCGCAAGGAGATCGAGAAGACTCTGGACATGGACGCCGTCGACATCTACGGCCTCTCCGAGGTCATGGGACCGGGCGTCGCGATGGAATGCGTCGAAACCAAGGACGGACTGCACATCTGGGAGGATCATTTCTACCCGGAGGTCATCGACCCGGTGACCGGCGAAGTCCTGCCCGACGGCGAGGAGGGTGAACTGGTGTTCACGTCGCTGTCCAAGGAGGCGATGCCGATCATCCGCTACCGCACCCGCGACCTGACTCGTCTGCTGCCCGGCACGGCCCGCACGATGCGTCGGATGCAGAAGGTCACCGGCCGCACCGACGACATGATCATTCTGCGCGGAGTCAATCTCTTTCCGACGCAGATCGAGGAGCTGATCCTCACCGTGCCCGTGCTGGCACCGCAGTTCCAGTGTGTACTCGAACGCGCCGGACGCATGGATACGCTGACCGTCCTCGTCGAAGCCCGGCCCGACGCTGCGCTCGATACGCATCCGATCGCGGCGGCAACGCTGAAGAAGCTGGTCAAGGATCGCATCGGCGTCAGCGTTGCGGTCGACGTCGTCGCACCGGCCGCCCTCGAGCGTTCCATCGGTAAGGCCCGCCGTCTGATCGACAACCGTCCGACGGTATGACATGAGCCCGGTGGCACAGGATTTCGAGCAATGGCGCGAGAACGTCTCGACGGCGTTCGTGCCGCTCGACGCTGTGTCCACCGGGCCGTCGTCGTTCGAGGGCACGCTGGTGTCGTCGACTCTGGGATCGTTGCAACTGAGTGAGGTCGCGGGCCGTGAGGTCGATGTCCGACGCACTCGGGCCACCATCAAACGTGCCGACCCGGGCTTGATCAAGGTCGGCCTGCAAGTGGCCGGCCGCGGAACGCTGGTACAGAACGATCGGGAGGCCGTGCTGGAGCCGGGCGACTTCGCGGTATACGACACCAGTGCCCCGTACGATCTGCATTTCGTCGGAGACTTCGAGATGTTCGTGGTGATGTTCCCGCGCGACGCGCTCCGCATCGATTCCCGTGAGTTGACGACCGTCGCCGCGCGTCGCATCGAGGGCGATCACGGCGTCGGCGCGTTGGTGTCGCCGTTTTTGTTCAATTTGCGCCGCAACGCCGCCGACGGAACTCTGCCGACGACGCCGATGCTGGAGAACGCCGTCCTCGATCTGCTCTGCGCAGCCCTCGACGACGCCGCTCCCCACGATGCGCCCGGTTCCACGCTACTGATCGAGGCCAAGAGTCTCGTCGAGTCACATCTCGACGACCCGACGCTGTCCACCGCGTCTCTCGCTGCGCGCATGCATATTTCGGTGCGCTACCTGCAGAAGCTCTTCGAGTCCGACGGTCGTACGGTGGCCGGCTGGATCAGATCCAGGCGTCTCGATCGCTGTCACCGCGATCTCCGAGACCCCCGTTTCGCCGTGGACAGCATCGGAACCATCTGTGCGCGTCACGGTTTGATCGATTCCTCGAATTTCTCGAAGCTGTTCAAGGAGACGTACGGTATGTCGCCGCGCGCATACCGCGCCGGGTGAGCGGGAGGCCTCACGCCATCCCGGACGCAGCGAGTGGATCCCATCCCGCAGTCCGCATCAGATCGTGCATCTGCCGGCGACGTACACCTGTATTGCTTCCTTCGATGATCGGGTATGCAGTGGCGTCCGCGAGATACCGCAGTATCGGAAAGCTCGGATTGTATGCTTCGACGCCCACGATCTTGACCAGGTCGTTGATCACCGCGACTGCTGTCTCGGATCCGAAGATCTTGGCGTGCAACGCCATTTCGAGTGCGCTCGGATGTTGCGACATCACTGCATCGAGCGCGCGCCACGACAGCAGTCGAACCGCTTCGATCTTGCCTTTCGCGTCCGTGAGCACGTCGGCAACCGCTTGATGATCGATGATCGGCACCGCCCCGCCCCTCTTCTCCGACGTGGCGAATGCAAATGCCGCAGCGAAGGCCTGGCGCATGGCGGCGACGGAGAACGTTCCGATCGATGCACCGCTCGCCAAGAATGCGTTGCGAGTCAGGTGCACTCCCTGCCCTTCCGCGCCGATCAGGTTGGACTTCGGGATGCGGACGTTGTCGAATCTGACGCGCGAGGTCAGGCATCCCTTAAGGCCGGGTAGGTCGTACACCTCTTCCACCGAGAATCCGGTCGAGAGCTGTTCGCGCTCGACGACGATGATCGAGACGCCACCTGGAGTCCGACACACGACCGACATGATGTCCGGTCCCAATCCGTCCCACCCTCCCAGATGTGACGCCCAGACCTTCTCGCCGTTGAGAACCCAGTGATCGCCGTCGAGGATTGCGGTTGTCCGGGTCCCTTCGGCAGGCGGCGGCGCGTCGAAATTGGCACTGCCACCGGGCTCGCTGTACGCCATGGCCGCCACCGGGCTGCCGGAATCGACCAGAAACGGCGCGACGAAACGGGTGATCTGCTCCGGGGTCCCGGCCTCGTACACCGGAGCAAGAGCTATCAGGGGACCTGCCAGACTGATCGTGAAATCTGGACTCGCAGAGGCGAATTCCTCGACGAACAGCGCTGCGTCCACACCGCTGGAAGCGAGTCCACCGAAGGGTATCGGAATCAAGCCTTTCAGAAATCCCGCTTCCACCGCTTTCTCGAATACCGGTCGGGCCAACAGAGCGCGTTCCAGCGGGTCCGGCGTGGATCGCACCTGTGCAGCCAGGTCATGGAGATAGGTGTCGGCGAACTGACGCGCGCCCTTCTTCAGTGCTTCCTGCTGGTCGGTGAGATCGAAACTGATGGGCATGGGGCGTCCTCTTCCAGTCGGCGAGTTGCAGACTCCCATCTCACCGCCGGAGGGAGCCTATGGTCTTGCTGTGCAGCGCAAGACTCTGTGCCGGGTGCGCAACGTCCCCCGTGTCCTCACGCCTAGACGCGTGCCTGTGCCCGATAGTCACGTGCAGACATCGAGTACTTCTGCCGGAAGGCTCTACTGAACGAGCTCGCATCGATCATGCCGTGGCGCAGCGCAATACGCGAGATGCCGGCCGAGTTGTTCGGATCTCGCAGCACAGCGGCGATCGCAGCCAGTCGATGCTCACGCACCACCGTGGCGAACGACGCTCCCTTGGAAAATGCGTAGTGGACGGTCCGCGGCGACACGGACAACGCGCGCGCGACGACCGACACGGACAAGTCGGGGTCGCCCAGATGTGTACGGATGTATTCGGTCGCCGCCGCGGTGATCGAGCTCGACGAATCTGCGGCAGTTCCCCACGTTTCACCGAGAACTGCCGCCACCGTGGCGTAGAAGGCGCGCTCGAGATGTACGCCCGACGATGTCGACTCATCCGGAGTGAGCTCCCACAGAGCTTTCATTATCGACGTCAGTGCCAGGCCGGTACCCGCGCCCGTATCCAGCGATCGCCCGATCGTCGGTGCCTGCGCTAGGTCCGACTGCGCCAGGCAGCTGTGCGGGACCTGGTAGGACATGACGCGCCACGGACCCTCGTAGTCGAACCAGTACGGACGAGTGGTGTCCACAACAGTGAATTGACCGGGCACGACATTGACGGCACCTGCAGATTCCGTGCGAACCCGACAGGTACCCGCCAATTGAATGTTCACGAAGTAGACGCCTTCACCGGTGTGCGCTACTTCTGTCTCTCCGTGCGCGATGCGTTGCCCTACGGACTGGAGCACGGCGCGATTGGTCGACCCGAGTGGCCTCAATTCGACGCGGGCATCGAAACCGCCGTCGACGATCGACGCGGTCTCGGGTGTGAGTGGAGTGAACTCACGGCAGATCACCTCCCGCCACACCTCGAATCGATCGCTTCGACGGTGGGTGGACAAATCGTGCACGACCATGTCGACTCCGCTCGAATACCGATGACCTCCGCACGAGGCATGCACCGTCCATGGTGACGTCACCGCACTTCGGTGACGTCACCTCCACGTTTCGCGGGTGCAACACCCCTGTCCGTTCCCCTAGCTTCCCAGGATCAGATCCGAGGCCCGCTCGCCCACCATGATGGACGGTGCGTTGGTGTTGCCCGACGGAATCGTGGGCATGATCGACGCATCCGCGACCCGCAGCCCCTCGATGCCGCGTACCCGAAGGTCTGATCCGACAACAGCATCGACGTCCGATTCGGTGCCCATCTTGCAGGTGCCGACCTGGTGGTGGTACGTACCGGCGGTCTGTCGGACGTAGGCCCGCAGGTCGTCGCGGGTGCGCGCGCTCGGTCCCGGAACCACCTCCGCCTTGCGCCACGGCGCGAACGCGTCGGAGGCACCGATCTCGCGGCAGATCTCCACCGCGTCGACCATGGCTTCGAGGTCGTACGGATCGGCCAGAATGTTCGGATCTGCCATCGGCAGTTCGCTCGGGTCCGAGGACGCCAACCGCAGCGTTCCACGCGAACGCGGAGCCACGATTCCCGGCGCGATCGTGTAGCCGTTCTCGGGCACCGGGTATCCGTCTGCGGGATAGGGAATGTGCATGAACAGGGGCTGCAGATCGGGTGCAGCGCCGGCCCATCCGGTGCTGCGGGCATACAACTGCGCCTCGAGCAGGTTGTTCGTACCGGCTGCGAGCGGCTCGAGGGACTCGTAGATGTTGCTGAGCAGCAGGTGATCGTGCAGATTCTCGCCGACCCCGGGCAAGTCGACCAGGGTGCCGATCCCGTGTGCACCCAGATGATCGGACGGTCCGATTCCGCTGAGCATCAACGTCTTCGGCGAGCCGATAGCTCCGCCGCACAGGATCACCTCGTGATCGGCGAACGATCGCTCCAGCTCGGAACCGCCGCGGCTGTACTCGATTCCCACCGCGCGGCCGTTCTCGAGCACCACCTTGTGTACGAGCGCTCCGGTGGTGACGGTCAGGTCGGGATTGTTCAGTACCGGGCCGACGAAGCTCTTCCACGCGCTCATCCGTTCACCGTCGCGAGTGGTGGTGTGGTTGTAGCCGGCACCCACCATCTCGTCGGCGTTGAAGTCGTCGATCAGCTTGTGCCCGTGCTCGACGGCCGCGTCGACGAACGCCGCTGCCAGCGGGTGCGGGGTACCCATGATCGATACCGGCAGCGGGCCGTCGCCGCCGTGGAACTCGTTGGCACCGAGCTCGTGTGACTCCGAACGCTTGAACAGTGGCAGCACGTTCTCCCACGACCATCCGGTGTCACCGGTGGCCGTCGCCCACCCGTCGTAGTCGCTGGAATGACCACGCACGTAGATCATTCCGTTGAGGGACGAGCTGCCACCGAGTACGCGCCCGCGTGGCCAGAAGATTCGCCGATCGTTGGCGTGCTTCTGCGGGGTGGTGAACAGTCCCCAGTCCTGAGACCCGCCCAACAGCGTCGGCCAACCCTGCGGGGAGTGAATCGCCGGGTCGGTATCCACGGGCCCGGCCTCGATCACGTGCACGGTGTGTCCCGCGTCGAGAAGCCTCCTGGCGATGACACTTCCTGCTGACCCTGCTCCCACTACGATGTAATCCGTCGACATGCGCTGCCTCTTTCTGTTGTGACCGTCGACACAACAGTGGCCGAATCCGCGAGCACAAACATGTCGCTGCGCGCACACATTCTGGGTCAGATGCGCACCGGGAGCGGAGCCTGCAGGAGCGACCAAGTGTGGGGAGCCTCCATCAGAAGGCCATCGGTGCCATTCCCAGGATCATCAGTGCGGAACCTGCGGTCACTCGTCGTCCGGTCGGGTTGGTGCGCAGCAGGTGAATCGTCACGGCCATCCACCCCACCAGGAGCAGCGCGGCGATGATCCTCGGATCCGCCTCGACTCCGTGCCGGTGCTGCGTCGACGCCTGCGGTTCCGCGTGGGAGTGCATGGGCGGCAGCATCATGAGCAGCACGGCCATGCAGGTCAGGTCCACCGCACACGGAATCGATCGCGTTCTGTTGAGCCGGTCTGCGGTGACGTGTACGGCAGCCGCGACGAGAGCGAGTATCGATATCAGCGCCACCGATGGGTCAGTGCCGAACACCACCATGGCGGCCATGACGGTGCCCATGCACAGGTGAGCCCACCGGACCCGCCCCGTGTGGTTGCGGCGTCCGATCAGGGGAAGCACAGCACCCACCGCACCCACCGCCATCAGCACCGTCATGACCATCGGTATCAGCCCGTCGGTTCGAGAGTTCGATGCCGAGTCACTCGTGCCGTCGCTGTTCCTCCCGCGAAGAACGCCGCGACGACGATCAACAGCAGGGCGGCGAGCACTCCCGAACCCCCGATGAGCAGCGTGAAGTTGTCCAGCACGAGGCCGAGAATCGCCACCAGCCCTACGGTTCCGAGTGCCGGGGCCACAACGGTGTGCCAGGTGCGTGTATCCACGGTCGATCTACGGAAGAACGCGATGATCGCGCCGCCAGTGAGGATCATCAGAACCAGGATGCTCACGGTGGCCAGTCCAGACATCCACGTGAACAGTTGCAACACCGGGTCTGCGCCCGCTGCCGCGAAGATCACGAGAACCACTGCTGCCGAGGCGGTCTGGAACAGTGATCCCATGTGCGGGGAGCCGTGCCGAGAGTGGGTGCGCGCCAACATCGACGGGGCGACGCCCTTTCGGGCCAGTGCGAACACGTACCGTCCGATTGCGTTGTGGAACGCGAGCAGGGCGGCGAAGAGGCTGGTCACCAACATGATTTCCATGATGTCCGCCGACATCGGGCCCAAGTACTGGGCGGCAGCGACAAAGGTCAATCCCGCCGTGTCGTCGGCAGCGGCCTGCGCGACGGATGCACTGCCGAAGGCGAGCACCACGGCCCAACTCGACACCGCGTACACCAGTCCGATGGTGACGACAGCGGCGTAGGTCGCGATCGGAACGGTCCGGGTGGGGTTACGCGCTTCCTCGCCGTAGATCGCGGTGGCCTCGAAACCGATGAACGAGGCGATCGCGAACATCAGGGCGATTCCTGGCGATCCGCTGAAGAAGGCCGAGGGAGTGAACGATTCGACGTCGATGCCCGCGGCACCACCTTTGGCGAACACCGCGACCGACAGGATCACGATGATGCCGATCTCGAGCACCAGCAGTACTCCGAGCACCTTGGCACCGAGATCGATGCTGCGGTAGCCGAGCAGCGCCACGATCGCGACGAGACCGAGCGCCCACAACCACCACGGCAGGTCGGGTCCGCCGTACTTCACGACCAGGCTGTCGACGGTCGATGCGGCGAGACCGTAGATGCCCGCTTGAATGGCGGTGTACGTCAACAGCGCCAGGCCCGCGGCGCCGAGGCCCATGGTTCTCCCGAGCCCCTTCTCCACGTAGGCGTAGAACGCGCCGGTGTCGACCATGTGTCGGCTCATGGCCGCGTACCCGACGCTGAAGATCAGCAGGACGACTGCCGCGACGATGTAGGCGAGCGGAGCGCCAGCTCCGTTGCCTGTCGCGATCATGACCGGCAGGGCCCCACCGATGGCGGTCAACGGCGCTGCAGCGGCGATGACCAGGAATACGATCCCGACGACGCCGATGGAACCGCGGAGCGCGCCGGCCGTCGAATTCGATTGGTTCTCAGACATTCTGCTCACCGCTCTCGCAGCTCGAGGAGGCGCAGTGCGTGGAGGTCGTTCTCGGCACATCGAGGGTGGGGTTGCGATCGAAGAATCCTGCGGGCTTCAATTTGAAACCGGTGTAGTCCACCGGCATGATCGGCCAGTCCTCGGGTCTCGGGAAGTGAGTGAGCCCGAAGGTGTGCCACAGCACGATGTCCTCGTCGACGAGGCTGCGGTCTGCTCGGACGAACGCGGGCAGACCGGCTCCACCGTGGTGCTGGTTGACGAAATCACCTGCGGCATAACGCTCGTTTCGATCGAACTGCGTCACCCAGAGATGCTTGGTGGCGAACGTGGCGCGTCGCGCGATCGACGAGTTGTCGTCGGCGAGAAGCAGCGGCTGCCCCTCGGGGTGCAGCGTGTATCCGACGGGCTTTCCGAGCCGGCTCAGCGAGGTCGGATTGGTGACGTGCCAGACGCGGCCGACCGTGCCGTCGGCGATGCGTTGCGCCTCGGATTCCGCGGCCAGCGGGGTGTGTTGCAGAGCAAAAGCATTGCCGTGCAGGTTGTCCGGGCCCATCGGCACCCGGCGGGTCTCGATCTCCTCGACGGAGTTGCCGATGCCGTCGACCATCATGTCGAGTCGCGCACTGAACAGGTGCTGGTGGCACGGCGCTCCGAGTCCGGGGGCGATCTGCGTCGCGTACGGGTAGTCGCCGCCGGGATGACCCGAGGTGAACACGATTCCTGTTGCCTTGACCTCGAATTCGATGGTGCCGTCGAGGTAGAGGTACCAGAAGAATCCGTAGTCGTAGTTGCCGATGGTGGTGAAGAAGGAGATCACGAGTCTGCGCTGACGACGGGTCTCCTGCGATCCCGACCACAGATCGGTGTGCTTCCACAGCACCCCGAAATCCTCCTCGTGCATGCACACGGCGTTGGTCAGAGTTTTCGGGTTGCCGAATTCGTCGGCGATCACGGCGTCGAAGTACGTGATGTCTCCGACGCAGTCGCACCCTAGTTCGAGTGAGTTCGCGTACCGTCCCACCAGATACTCACCGGTGTCGAAGTAGTTCTGCCACGATCGCACGGGCGATGGATCACCATAGGGGACAACCATTTCCGCGATCGAAGCGCGGTGGATGATCGGCCGGACGGTACCGCCGTCCTCGAACCCGATCTGGTGCAGCACCAGACCTTCACGCACATCGAAGCCGACTCGGAAGGACCACTTCTCCCAGTCGACGCGATTGCCGCGCACCGTGAAGCTCGGACCCTCGGGTTGAATGATCTCGATCGGCTTCTGCGTGGTGCGCAGCGGGCCGGTGACGGACAGATCGTCGAAGTTTCCCGACTCCTCCGGGATGGGCACCACACCCAGGTCGACGACCTTGTCCACCGTCCGATTCATCACGTCCACGAACGCGACCAACCCGTCGATGGGATGGGCCCATGCGTGATCGGCAGGGTAGTCCTGCCGAAAAGCCAAGCCGCGCAGTATGCGTCGACCGTGCTCGCCCGGGTAGTCGAACACACCTGCCGACAGGGGTGCCACTCGAACGTCGGCTACGTCCAGTCCGCGCGCGGCCAGTGCGGCGAGCCAGTCCGGGTCGGTGGAGAGCACACTCTCGACGAGCTCGAACTCCTCGTCGAGCACCGGCATCTGGCCGTCGCGGATCGCGTCGAGCCGGGTGGAGCCGATCACCTGACGCTCGTCGAGAGAGACGAGAAGGTCGACGGCATCGGGTGTCGAGATGTCGTGCAAGAGCACCCGGAAGGTGCGGCGGGTGGTCGGTTCGGCGACGTACAACTCGGCCTTGTCCGGTTCGTCCAGTCCGACGTAGACGAACCTGGTTGCGGCGGTGACGAATCCGGCGGCGTCGACGATGTCTCGAACCTGTGCGATCTCGTCTTCGGTGGGCAACGACAAGGCGTGGTCGATTGCGTGGGGCGTGAGGGTTGGCATGGGTGTTCCTCGAGGTCGGGTGTTGGTTCTACAGACGTTGAATAACGAAGGCATGCGTGGAGACACGAGTCGCCCGCACACAGGGTGGCTACAGCTGAGCTATGAACCGGTCGAGCATCTCGAACTGCCGGTGGGCAGTGGTGTCGTCGGGGGTGAGCACGCCGAGAATCTGCATGCCGATCATCATGTTGAGCAACATTTCGACGGCGAGATCGACGTCGAAGTCGCCGGCGTCGCCTTCCGCGCGAGCCTGCTCGAGAAACTCCGCCATGCGCGCCCGCCACGACACCAGGGATCGACGGTTGGTGTCGTCCATGTGCTCGTCGTACATCGCACGCTGCCACAGCGAGACTGCAATTCTCGCCTCGAGCAGAGTCTCTTCGGTCGTCGGCATCACTTCTCTACAGAAGATGCGGAGGGCATCGAATCCCGTTGCATCGCCGAGGGCTTCGTCGATGCGGCGGTTGGTTGCCTCGAAGACGTGCTCGAATGCGGTTCGGAGAATCTCGTCCTTGCCCGCGAAGTAGTGGCTCAGCGCACCGTTCGTGTATCCCGCCTCGGTCGCGATGTCCCGCATGTTCGCGGCATCGATCCCCTTTGCGGCGATCAAACGCCAGGTTGCCGCGGTGATCGCGCGGCGGCGTTCGTCGTGATCCACGAGCTTCGGCACAGCCCTACGGTAGCGGCTCCCTGCTCGGACCTAGGGTTCGGGCATCGTCATCATCGCCTTCCGATCCGTTCGGCCGTTGTTCTACGTCCGTTGAACTAAATCTTGCGACCTGCTCGTTACGAATCGTGCTTCCTTCGGTAAACACCGCGTTACCCCAGGTGAGCGGAACTTCGTAGCAGGGGTCGAAGTTCCGTTCACCTGCGTCAGCTCTAGAGAACGATCGTGACGACCTTCTCCTCGGTGTTGGCCTCGATGCCGGCCCACCCGAGCTCACGGCCCGTGCCACTGGATTTCATACCGCCCCAGGGGAGCGCGGGATCGATTGCGGCCCAACCGTTCACCCACACCGCACCGGAGCGCACCCGTGCCGCGAGGGTATGTGCCCGGGATACGTCACGCGTCCAGATGCTCGCGGCCAGTCCGTACACCGTGCCGTTGGCGATGGCGATGGCCTCGTCGGCGGTGTCGAACGGAATCACCGTTCCGACGGGGCCGAAGATCTCCTCCTGCGCGATCTTCATGTCGTTGTCGGCATCGGCGAAGATCGTCGGCTCGACGAAATAGCCTGCACCGTCGGGGCGTCCGCCGCCGGCCGCCACTCGCGCTCCACCGTCGCGTCCGGCCTGGATGTACCCCAGCACGCTATCGCGCTGCTTCGCGTTGACCAGTGCCCCCATCGTCGTCGACGGATCGAACGGATCGCCCAGAACCTGAGCCGACGCCGCAGCGGCCAAACCGTCGACCACCTGCGAGTACAGCGAGCGGTGCACCAGCACTCGCGTCCCCGCGGCGCAGACCTGGCCCTGATTGAAGAACAGTCCCATCGCGGTTCCGTTGATCGCCGCCTCGAGATCCGCGTCCTCGAGAATGATCTGCGGGGACTTGCCGCCGAGCTCGAGCGTCGTCCGCTTGAACGTGTCGGCAGCTTTCTTCGCGATGAGCTTGCCGACCCGAGGGCTTCCGGTGAAGCTGATCTTGTCGACGTCAGGATGCCCGACCAACGCGTCGCCGGTCACCTCTCCCAGTCCTGGAACAACATTGACCACTCCGGCAGGTACGCCCGCCTCGTCGATCAGACGAGCCAGATGCAGGATGGACAACGGCGCGTCCTCCGGCGGCTTGACGACCACGGTGTTTCCGGTGGCCAACGCGGGCGCGAGCTTCCATGCGGCAATCATCAGCGGGGTGTTCCAGGGAACGATCATGCCGATGACGCCCACCGGCTCACGGACGGTGTACGAGTGCGTCGGCTGCCCGAAGTATCCCGCAGTAGGAATGGAGCTGCCGGTGATCTTGTCGGCCCAGCCGGCGAAGTGCCGGAACGTGGCTGCAGCATTGGGAATGTCGAGCATCGCCGGTTGACCCACCGGCTTGCCGACGTCGAGGGCCTCGAGTCGAGCGAGCAGGTCGCCGTCGCGCTCGATGAGATCGGCAATCCGGTTGAGCAGCTTCCCGCGGACTGCTCCAGGAGTCGCGCCCCACTCACCACCGAGCTGGGCACGGGCCGCGCGCACCGCTGCATCGACGTCCGACGCGGTGGCCGCAGCAACCTCGGCCAGTGGCTGTTCCGTCGTAGGGTTGATGTCGGTGAAGGTGCCTCCGTCGGATGCGCCGTGCCACTGCCCCGCGATGTAGAGCTCGGTGGCGGTGCCGGTCGGCAACGTCGGTGCGGCCGATTCCTGTACTGCAGTCATGTTTCTTGGCTCCTTCTCGGGTGCCGATCGCGGCACCTGTGGCGTGTCTGCTCTAGATTGCGCCCGCGCCTACGAGAAGGTCTTGTGTGAGCGCGCACACATTGTGCGACAGACGCGCACCGTCGCCGCCGAGGAGAACACGATCAAGGCGGGTCAGGTCCCGGGCTTGTCGCCGACGGCGAAGTCCTCGTGATCGACCAGCAGCGACAGCGATTCCCAGTTCTGCTGCACCGCCATGGCAGCACCGTCCACGTCCCCGTCGCTGCACAGCTCGATGATCCGTTCGTGTTGTGCAATCGAATCGCGGCCGACGAGGGATGCGAAGCGTAGGCGTTCGAGGCGACGCAGACTCGGCGTCACTTGATCCAGCACCGACACCACGACGTGATTCTGGCTCACTTCGACGGCAACGTTGTGGAAAGCGTCGTCGCTCGCCATCGCGACGTCCACATCGCCCCGTCCGAAGGCCGACGCGAATTCCTTGTTCGCCTGTTGCATGCGGGTGATGTCGTGTGTGCGCATGAGCGGGACTGCCGTGCGGACCGCGAGCGCATGCATGGACGAGGCGACTGCCTGCGCGTCGAGGACGGTCTTGCGTTCGATGGTGGACACGATCGTGGAGCGACCCGGTTGCGTGTGCACGAGGCCGGCCTGTTCCAGCCGTGCGATGGCATCGCGGATCGGGGTACGCGAGACGCCGAGCCACTGCTCGAGCTCGGAGTCGCGCAGCCTCTCACCCGGGGCCAAGGTGCCGTCGACGATCGCGTCCCGGATCGAGACGTAAGCATTCTCGCGAAGTAGCGAGCGCTTGTGCTTTCCGAGTTCGACGGGGACCGGCATGCAAAATATCGTAGCCCACCATCCTTCACCTTGACAGGATGCAGCATTCGGGATGCAATATATTGCACACTGCCGAAGCAGGACGATCAACTGCGCCTCGGTGAGACGACCGACCCCGAACCCCACCCCAGGAGACCCACGTGGCGATCGAAGACTTCGAACGTTATCCGCTCACATTCGGCCCGAGCCCCGTTCATCCGATGGAGCGGCTCACCGCTCACCTCGGCGGTGCCAAGATCTGGGCAAAGCGCGAGGACGTCAACGCGGGACTGGCGTACGGCGGCAACAAGACCCGCAAGTTGGAATACATCGTTCCCGACGCCCTCGCACAGGGCGCGGACACGCTCGTGTCGATCGGCGGCGTGCAGTCGAACCACACCCGCCAGGTCGCTGCCGTCGCTGCGAAGCTTGGCCTCAAAGCCGTTCTGGTACAGGAGAAATGGGTCGATTGGCCGGATTCGGTCAACGACAAGGTGGGCAATATTCTCCTCTCCCGGATCATGGGCGCGGACGTCCGACTCGACCCGTCGGGCTTCGGTATCGAGTTCAAGGACAGCTGGCAGAACGCCATTGCCGACGTCGAGCGCGCGGGCGGCAAGCCGTACGCGATCCCCGCGGGCGGCTCCGACCACAAACTCGGCGGCCTCGGCTTCGCGAACTGGGCCTACGAGGTGCAGAAGCAAGAAGCGGAGCTCGGCGTCTTCTTCGACACGATCGTCGTCTGCAGCGTGACCGGTTCGACCCACGCCGGCATGATCGCCGGCTTCGCGGGCCAGGACCGTCCGCGTCGCGTCATCGGTATCGACGCGTCGGCGAAGATAAAGCAGACCCGCGACCAGGTCGAGCGAATCGCCAGGAACACCGCCGAGCTCATCGGCTTGGACCGCCCCCTGCGCGACGACGAGATCACCGTGCTCGACGGCTGGGCCGGCGATTACTACGGCATCCCCGTCGAGTCCACCATCGAGGCCATCAAACTGACGGGCCGTCTCGAGGGCGTCATCATCGACCCTGTGTACGAGGGAAAGTCGATGGCAGGCCTGATCGACCTGGTTCAGCAGGGCGAGATCGGCAAGGACTCGAACGTCCTCTACGCACACCTCGGCGGCCAACCCGCCCTGAACGCCTACAGTGGAATCTTCTGACGTCGGCGATACTCGACAGCCCGGGGCCTCGATCGCGATCCGATCCCGGCCCCGGGCTCTTCTGCGTGGTGGGGCGCGCCTAGCCGGCGCGGTCGGCAGCGAACGTCGAATCCGACGACTCTGTGAGCCGTCGCCTATCGGAGGTGGATGGATGAGCGAGAAGCGAGAAGCGTTGGATCCGTTGCGTTGTCGGATCACAGCCGCGCTACAGGTCAATCCGCGCGCCTCGTGGGCGAGTATCGCCGACGCGCTCGGCGAGCCGGAGAGAACGGTCACTCGCCGCGGGCGAGAGCTGCTGGAATCGGGCAACGTCCGTGTGGTCGGTGTCATCGGAGCGACGGGTGCCGTCATTCTGCGGGCACGCTGCCACGTGGGAATGGCGCGCGCGGTGTCCGTCGGACTGGCCCGTCGCGACGACACGATGTTCGTCTACGCGACGTCCGGGCACGAGGAATGCGTGGCAGAAGTCCTCGTCGACGATGCTCATCTGGCCGATCTGATGCTCGACGATCTACCGAGCATCACCGGTATTCGGCGGATCCAGGTCGATCCGATCACGCGTGTCTACCGATCGGTGCGGGAATGGCGGCCGAGCATCCTCCGGCCGGCACAGGTTGCCGCCCTGACCCCTCCGGCGCACGAGGACTATCAGCCGGATGGCCGTACCGGCTCGGAGATTTCGGTTCTCCATCGCAGCATCCTGCGCGTTCTGGCCGAGGACGCCCGCACTCCGACGTCGGAGATCGCGCGAGTCGTCGGCGCTACCGAGAACACGGTCCGACGACACATGGAGACCCTGGAGCAAACCAACAAATCCCGCCTGCGGGTCGTCGTCGAGCCGGAGCTTCTCGGGTACACCGCGGAGGCGTTGGTGTGGGTCCGGGTTCCTCCTCGTGAGCACAAGAACCTGGTGTCGCTTCTGCTGCAACATTCCGAGGTGCGGTACGCCGTGGCCATCGCGGGTGCCGACAGTCTGCTGATCAACTTCGCATGCCGAGATCGAGTGGCACTACACCAGATCACGACGCACACCGAGTGGGCGGCACTCGCCGACTCGATCTCGGTGGTATCGGTGCTTCGAGCCACCAAGCGCAGCGGAAATCGGCTGTTCGCTGCCGGATCCGCGTCGTACCTCTACTGACCGAAGCACCCCGGCCGGGACACACTCGGGTGTCCTGACCGGGGTGCTTCGGCGGTTCGGGCGGGTCAGCGAATGGGCGCGCCCGGTCCGAGCGGGATACCGAGCAGGTACCAGACGGCGAACAGTGCGCCCCACACGATCAGCATGCCGAGAGCGACGGGAATGGTGAACGATGCGAGAGTGCCGATGCCGGCGTTCTTCTTGTACCGCTGTATGAGACCGAGGGTGAGCACGAAGTACGCGGACATGGGACTCATCGCATTGGTGCACGAGTCCGCGATGCGGTACACGGCCTGCGTGGTTTCCGGGCTGACGTCGATGTACATCAGCATCGGTACCAGTACCGGGGCGAGCATGGACCACATGGCGGATCCGCTGGTGATGAGCAGGTTCATGATCGAGATCAGCACCAGCATCATGAGGAACACGACCAGTGGATGCAGTCCTCCCGCTTTGAGCAGGTCGGCCCCGTTCACGGCGACGACGTTACCGATCCCCGTCCACTTGAAGTACGCCAGAAATTGGGAGATGGCGAAGAACAGCACCAGGATCGGAGCCAGCGTTCTGATGCCCACCGCCATGGACTCGGGGATCTCCCGTGCCCGCCTCAGACTGCCGGTGGTTCGGCCGTAGACCCAGCCGGTCAGCACGAAGGCGATCGCGATGAAGAACGCGATGTTCTCCATGACGATGGACTGGACGAATCCACCGTTCTCGCCGCGCAGTGGCGACGACGCAGGCAACAGCGCAGCGACTACGACCACTACGTACCCCAGCAAGGCAAATCCGGCGCGGCGCAATCCCTTTCGCTCGGCGGGTTCGAGATCCAACTTCAAGTTCTCGGCACCGTCCTGCACACCGTCGTCCGGCTCGAAGTTCATGTGCTTGGCCATCACAAGTTCGACGACGAGGGTGATGAACACCGAGATCACCAACGACGATGCGAGACTGAAGAAGTAGTTGTCGACCGGTGTCACGACGTATTCGGCGTCGACGATCCGAGCTGCCGACGTCGTCAGGGAGGACAGGATCGCATCACTCGGCGTGATCAGTGGTGATGCGTTGTAGCCACCCGAAATGGCCACGAACGCGACCATCATGCCCAGTACGGGGCTTCGACCGGCGGCCTTGAACGCCAGGGCCGCCAACGGCAGGACGACGATGAACGCCGCATCGAACATGACGTGAGACATGGTGCCCGCAAACGCAACCGAGAACGTCACCCACTTGGCAGGGAGCCGGACGATGGTGGTCCGCAGCAGTGTCGTCAACACCCCCGAATGTTCGGCTACCGACACACCGAGAATGACGGTCACGATGATCGGGAGTGGGCCGAAGGCGGCGAAGTTGTCCAGAGCCGTTCCGAAGATCATCGCCACACCGTCGCTGCTCAGCAGGCTCCGCACCGCCGAGACCTCTCCGGTGCTGGGAAGCACGACACTGGTGCCGAAAGCCGCGAGAACAGCACTGACCACGGCCAGTATCGCTGCGAGGATCCAGAAGAGCAGGAAGGGATGGGGCAGCTTGTTCCCCACCCGCTCGATCCCGGACACCGCTTTGAACAGTGTCTTCAACCCTCTGGGCAGACTCTCGTCGGGCGCGTCGGCAGTTACCGGCGGACGATCGATTTGACTGGACATCGATGATTCTCCTTCGCGGACCTACGAGATCGTGACTCGGTACTCACTGACGACTGTGTTGCCGACTCAACTCGCTCGACGTTGCCGATATGTTGCTTGCGTGTTTTTTCCGGCCGGATGCGCGAATCCGCCATCGGAGGGGCGAAAACGCTCATTACACGGAGGATGGTTCTTCGGGTGCAGTGTGGGAGTGCACTGTGTAAACAGGCCTCCGACAACGATTCCGGCGTTGTCGAACCGAAGCGAGGAGAATCCATGAGCGATATTCAGGCCCTGTCCTTGCGTGAGCTGGCAAGCAGCATCCGACGACGCGACATCTCGGCTCGGGAAGCTCTCGCATCGCATTTGACGCGGATAGACGAGGTCAATCCCGTCATCAACGCCATCGTCACGCTGGACGTCGAGACCGCAGAACAGCGCGCGATGGACGCCGACAACGAGGCAGCCTCGGGCGCCGTACTTCCGCCGCTGCACGGCGTGCCGATGACGCACAAGGACAATCACCTGACCGCGGGTATGCGAACGACCTTCGGGTCCCCCGTCATGGCGGACAACATCCCCACCGAGGACAGCGGGATCATCGCTCGGCTCAAGCGTGCGGGCGTCAACACCACGGGCAAGTCGAATGTCCCGGAGTTCGCCGCCGGCTCCCACACCTTCAACCCGCTGTTCGGGACCACGACCAACCCTTACGATCCGACCCGCAGTGCGGGCGGTAGCAGTGGCGGAGCGGCGGCGGCGATCGCCGCGGGTGTGCAACCGGCAGGCGACGGCTCCGACATGGGCGGATCCCTGCGCACACCTGGATCGTTCTGCAACCTCGTGGGTTACCGTCCCTCGCTCGGACGGATCCCGATGCTTCCCGCACGCAACCCGTGGGCCTGGATCGCTCGGCAGGGTGTATTGGCCCACGACGTCGAGGACGTGCGGTTCCTGATGCGCTCCATCGCAGGCCCGGACGCATCCAGCCCCCACAGCCTGCCGTTCGACGATTCCTACGTCTCCGAAGAGCCGGGCAACCTGCGCGGCCTTCGGGTCGCATGGACCGCCGACTTCGGGCTCGGTGTACCCGTGGAGCGCGAGGTGATCGAGGTACTCACCCGTCGACTGCACGTATTCGAGGAGCTCGGGGCCACCGTCGAGGTCGCCTGCCCGGATCTGTCCGACTCGGACGAGGTCTTCCAGACCACGCGAGCGTTCGACTTCGCGACCAACTACGGTCACCTGATGGCCGATCACCGGCACCGAATGAAAGACGCCGTGCAGTGGAATGTCGATAAGGGAATGTCCCTGACCACCCCAGAGTTGTTCTCGGCCAATGCGGCTCGACGCCGACTCGACGCCGCCACCCGCAGTTTCTTCTCGACGTACGACGTGCTGATCGCCCCGGCCGTCCAAGTACTTCCCTTCCCGGCCGTCGAGGAATATCCCACGGTGATCGACGGCACCCCTATGGGTAACTATCTCGACTGGATGCGGGCGGCCTGCTTGATCTCGGCAACCGGGTTGCCGTCGCTGTCGGTTCCCGGCGGCTTCAGCTCGTCCGGTCTTCCCGTCGGACTTCAGATCGTCGCCGCCGACCGTGCCGATCGACTCCTCCTCCGAGTCGCGCATGCCTTCGAAGAGTCGACGGGATTTTACCGGCGTAAGCCCGAGCTGTCCGCCGTGGCCGTGCCCGCTGTGTGAAGGGAACCGATGCACCCGATTCCGAACGAGGTCGACACACCGGCCATCATCGTCGACGTGGATGTGCTGTCGCGCAACATCACCCGAATGGCGACGATGGCCCGCGCCAAGGGCCTCCAGCTCAGGCCGCACGTCAAGACGCACAAGATCCCTGAAATCGCTGCGCTGCAACTGAAAGCCGGAGCCGTCGGATCGACTGTGGCCACCATCGGCGAAGCCGAGGTCTTCGTCGAGCACGGCGCGCAGGACGTCTTCATCGCATACCCCCTGTGGATCGGACCCCGCGGGGCCAACCGACTACGCACGATGATCACCCGCGCCCGGATCGCCGTCGGCGTGGATTCGCCGGAGGGCGCCGTCAACATGGCTGCCGCACTGGGTGACGCGGCCGGGGACATCGAGATTCTGCTCGAGATCGACAGCGGCCATCACCGCAGCGGGATCGCACCCGAGGCCACGGTCGGCGTGGCACGGGTAGCCACCGACGCCGGTCTTCACGTCACCGGTGTCTTCACCTTCCCCGGCCACGGCTACGCACCGGGTATGCCCGAGAAGGCCGCGCACGACTAGCAGCTGGCCTTGACCACGGCGGCAAACCTGATGCACGAGGCCGGCTTCGAGATCATCCATCGCAGTGGTGGTTCCACCCCCACGGCCGCACTCACCGATCCGTCCGCATGCACCGAAGTCCGGCCAGGCGTGTACGTGTTCAACGACGCGCAACAGCTCGAACTGGGCCGGTGCACAACCGAAGACATCGCCCTGACCGTTGCCGCGACCGTGGTGAGCCGGCACGATGGGACGGGCGGGATGCGGCGGAGACTTGTCGTCGACGCAGGCAGCAAGATCCTCGGCGGCGACCGACCAGCGTGGACAACAGGATTCGGACGACTCCTCGATCACCCGGACGCTCGCGTGACCGCGCTGTCCGAACACCATGCCACCGTCGTATGGCCACACGACAGCGCCCTACCCGAGTTGGGCAGTCGCCTGCGCGTCGTGCCCAATCACGTGTGCGTCGCCGTCAACCTGGTCGACGATGTCACCGTGACGAGCGGCGGTGTGATCGTGAACCGCTGGCGCGTCGCCGCCCGAGGACGCAACACCTGAGCTTTCGGCGAGTGACCGGACGCGATCAGATGCCGAGCGAACCGGACAGGGTCGGCCAACTCTTGGGCAACTGTTCCACCCAGTACGGCCACGAATGGGTTCCGGTCTCGGTGAAGTCGAATATCGCCGGGATGTTCAACTGACCGAGTCGGTCCGCAAGCCGGTGGGTGCAGTAGTTCGCGCCCACCTCGATGAGGCCGCCGACCACCACGACATCCAATGCTGCTGCACTGTCGAAACTTTCGTGCGGACCTGGAGCCCCGGTTCCCACCGACACGTAGACGTCGGTGCCGCGCAGACTCTCTGCGTTGACGACCGAATCGTGCTCCGCCCAGGCAGGATCGAGAGGTCCGCCCCACATGTTGTCGGCGTTTCCACCGAAGGCTCCGACGATGGCCCGAATGCTTGCCTGGCCCAACGGCTCCGAAGACGCGAAGCACCCACTGTACGACGCCACCCCGGAGTAGACATCCGGGTTACGTGCGGCCAGCATCATGGCCGACTGCGCTCCCATCGACAGTCCGGCAATTGCGTTGCGGCCGTTGCCGTCCACGGCTGCGTCGATCAGCGGCGGAAGCTCCTGGGTCAGGAACGTCTCCCACTGATACCGACCCAGCTTCGGATCATCGCGCTGCCAATCGGTGTAGAAGCTGCCGGGACCGGCCAGCGGCAGCACGACATTGACGTTCTTGTCGGCGAAGAACTCGGCCGCACCACCTTTGCGCAGCCACATGCTGTTGCGCGGGTCTTCCTCGCCGATGCCGCTGAGCATGTACAGCGTCGGACGTGGGCCGGTATTCACGGCCGGGGTGAGCACCTGGACCTCGACGACGGCCCCCATCGCGGCCGATTCCACGCTCAGAGTTCGTAGGGTGTCGGACACGATCGACGTGTCGACGATCCGAGCGACCGGCCCGACGGGATCGGCCGTCGCGACGCCGACCGAGGACATGGACAGCACTGCGGCGACGACGAACGGGGTGAAGATGCGTCGACGACGCATGGCGATCCTCTCGGGATTTGTCACAGGGCGGGCGGGATTTGTCACAAGAAATGGCGAATTGCATGGAGCATTGCACAGCAACCGACCGGATGGAATGCCGAACGAAAATCCATCCGATTCGGACCGACCGGGACTCTGACAACACCTCACTGCACGAGCATTTGCCCTTCTTTGCAACATCTTTCGGGCATCGAGTTGCTACTTCCGGTATCGCATCGCCCACTAATGATTAGTGCACTAACTAATCCTGGTAGCCTGGGCCCCGTGACAACGACCGAGGATCCACTCGCGCTCGATCGTCAGGTCTGCTTCGCGCTCGCCGTCGCCAACCGTGCCGTGCTGTCGGTGTATCGGCCACTGCTCGAGCCGATGGGACTGACGCATCCGCAGTATCTGGTGATGCTGGCGTTGTGGGGCGAGTCGCCGATGTCGGTCAAAGCCATCGGATCGGCCCTGCAACTCGACTCCCCCACCCTCTCGCCGCTTCTCAAGCGTCTGGAATCGATGGGGTTGCTCACCCGCAATCGAAGCGCCGAGGACGAGCGCGTTCTGCTCGTCGCGCTCACCCCGGCCGGGGCCGCGCTCCGCAAGAAGGCCGAAAAAATCCCACCCGCCGTCGTGGCGAAGCTCGGCGCGTCACTCGCCGAGCTCGACGAACTGCGACGCGTCCTCACCCGCGTCAACGACGCGGCCATCGCCGCAGGAGCACTGTCGTGAACACGCGCCCGACCCGCACCCGTCCGTCCCTCGGCCAATGGCTGGGCTACGCCGTCCTCGGCCACAAACTCCCTGATTCAATGCAGGAGTGGGTTCGACGCGACCTCGTCGGCCCAGGAGCGACACCGCGTCACATCCTGCGGTCGATGATTCCGTTCCTGCCGATCTTCATCGGATTCTTCGTCCTCTTCCCAGGAGCGATCTGGCTACGCGCCTCGATGGTGTTGCTCAGTTTGCTGCTCGCGCTGTTCTACACCGCCGCCTACATGGATCAGAACCGCGCCCGACGCCTCGAAATCCATGGGCTACCGGCCGACCTGAAGAGTGAGAAGAAGATGGCCGAAATCGAACGCGAGCGAGAGAACTACCGCCGCAATCACTGACGCTCTCGGCTGAGCCCGGCGATGAAGTCGTCGGCGATCATCGTTGCCAGGTCGCGGGTCTTGCGGTTGGTGTTCTGCGACAGCTCGGTCAGTTGGGCGAAGGCAGCGTCGGCGTCGATGCGATACACCGACATCAGGATTCCGACTGCGCGGCCGATCGTTCCGCGGGTGTCGAGGGCCGAGCGAAGCGTCGACGCCTGGTTGTCGCTTTCGTCGATCAGTTGTTCACGCATGCGGGACAGTTCGAGATGAACGCGCACTCGGGCCACGAGTTCCCGATCGTGGAACGGTTTGACGATGTAGTCCTCTGCGCCTCGTCCCAGGCCGTCGAGCACGAAGTCGGTTCCGGCCCGGGCGGTCAACAGGATGACCGGTACCCGCTTCAGCATGTCATCACGCCGTATGTCGTCGACCAGTTCCAGTCCGCTGCGGCCGGGAAGCATCACGTCGGACAGCACGAGCCCCGGCTTCGTCGATCGCGCCCGATCGAGAGCGGTGTCGATGTCTCCTGCGGTGGTGACGGACCACCCTTCGGCAACCAGCAAGCGCACGAGATAGTTGCGCAAATCGACGTTGTCTTCCACGAGCAGGATGTCCGCTCGGTCGGCGGTCACCGTCGCCGAGTCGGGCGAGGCAAAGATCGCCGACACCGAATCGGCGCGGGTGGCGGGCCGTTCGACCGCGACCGCGACCGCGGCCTCGGCGGGTAGGCGCGGTACAGCGACGGTGAAGGTGCTGCCGCCACCCACCTCGCTGTCGACGTCGATGCGTCCCTGCAAGACCGCAAGCAGGTCCGATACGAGGGCGAGCCCGATCCCGGACCCCTCGATGCTGTGGGCACCGGACCGCTCGACTCGGTGGAATCGCTCGAAAATTCGGGGGAGATCGTCTGCGGGTATTCCCAGTCCACTATCGGCCACGACCAGCCGGACAGTGTCACTGTCGGTGGTCAGGCGTACCGAGATGCAGCCTGCGGGGGTGTATTTGACGGCGTTCGCGACGAGGTTGAACACGATCTTCGACCACATCTCACCGTCGGTGAGGACCACGACATCATCGGCCACGTCGACCACGAGCTCCAGCCCCTTGTTCGACGCCACCGCCGCGAACATGGACGCGCACTCGCGTGTCACCGCGGTGAGGTCGGTGGGCTCGGGGTACGCGACGAGTTGCCCGGCATCGGCGCTGACCACGTCCAAGAGATCGTCGACAAGTCGCCGCAATCGAGTCGACGCGCGGTGAACGACGTCCAGGGACTCACGATCGACGTCGGTCAGCGTCGAGTCGACACTCTCGCGCACCGAATCCAATGGCCCGGCGAGCAAGGTCAGCGGCGTTCGGAATTCGTGCCCCACAGTTTCGAGTAGCCGCGTCTTCGCCTCGTCGGCCTCGGCCAGAGCCTCGACCCGTCGCCGCTCCATCTCGAAGGCCTGCGAGGCCGTCAGCGCAGTGGACACGCGTTCGGCGACCACCCCGCAGAACGAGACGATCGACTCGTCCACCACTCGATGACCGCTGACGCCGATCAACAGTGCCCCGACCGGTTCGATCCGTCCCGCCATCGTCAACGGCATCACGACCGCCTGCGGGACGTTTCCGACGACCTTCGCAACCTCGCAGCGCACCGATCCGTCGACCACCCGCCGGACGTCTGCGCACTCCCACGTGGAGGCATCGAAGCCCACGTCGCCGCTCGTCGAGATGAGCCTCAACCGGCCGTTCTCGGCCAGGTCGTCGCGAAGATAGGCCGCAACGAGGGGGAACTCGCGCGCTTCCGTGCCGAGCACCTCCACGGCGGCGCGGCACACTCCGGCCGGACCGTCGCTGTCGTTGCCACCGAGCGAACCCAGACCGAGCAACGCGTGCATGCGACGTTCTCCGAGAACCTGAGCAGTGACGTCCGCAGTGGCGACGAAGACCCCGAGGACAGTCTTCCCCGGTCCGCGGATAGGGCTGAACGAGAAAGTCCAGTAGGTCTCCTCGAGAAAGCCGTACCGGTCCATCATGAACATGTGATTGGCCCGATCTACGGCCTCGCCGTTCTCCACCACCTGCCGCGCCATGGGCCCGGCAACGTCCCATATCTCCGTCCAGCATCTACTCGCAGGCTGGCCTGCAGCGGCAGGAAACTTGTCGCCGAGAAAATGGGTGTACGAGTGGTTGAACAGCTGGACCAGCTGCGGGCCCCACCAGATCAACATCGGAATGGTCGACGGGATGACCGTGCGCAGTGCTGCGACCAGTTCCTGCGGCCAGTACTCCACCGGACCCAGCTCGGTCGCCGCCCAATCGATCGCCCGGAATCGAGCATCGGTGGCGTTGTCACCCGGAAACAGCTCGTCCAACCGGGCGGAAGCGTCGTCGGGTCGTAGGGAAGTCATCGCATCGCCCTTCGTCACTTGCAGCCGCCGGTGTCCGGCGGGCGCAACCTAGCCGTCGATACTAGCCGAACCACCGTTAAGCAGGCGTTTCGCTCATGCCCCACGGGGGTACTGCCGCGAGCATGCCCTTTTCATCCAGTCTCCCGTATCCCCTGGGCGTCTCGCGTCTGTCGAACGACGGCGCCAACCTTGCCGTCTATTCCGAAACAGCGGACTCGGTGTCCGTGGTCGTCCTGAACGACGACGGAACAGAGCGCAGTACAACGCCTTTGACGCAGCTCACCGGCCACGTCTTTCACGATCTGGTTCCCGATGTCACGCCGGGTGCCCGCTACGGACTGCGCGTCGACGGCCCGTGGGATCCCGCGTCGGGACTGCGGCACAACTCGGCGAAGTTGCTCCTCGACCCGTACGCCACCGCCATCACCGGTCAGGTCGATTGGGACGAGTCCGTCTTCTCGCATCTGCATACCGAGCCGGAGACCCGCAACGACGAGGACTCGGGCCCATACATGCCGTATTCCGTTGCCGTGCAGTCGAACTTCGATTGGTCCGGCGACGAGTCACCGCACACGCCCTTGGACAAGACGGTCGTCTACGAGGTGCACGTGAAGGGATTCACCGCCACCAATCCTGATGTACCCGAGGACATTCGCGGCACCTACGCCGGCCTGGCGCACCCCGCCGCGATCGCGCATCTCAAGCGCATCGGCGTCACTGCAGTGGAGTTGCTGCCGATCCACCAGTTCGTCCAGGATTCGCACCTGCTCGAAGAGGGCCGACGGAACTACTGGGGATACAACTCCATCGGATTCTTCGCCCCCCACAACGAGTACAGCAGCACCGGTGACACCGGCGGCCAGGTGGACGAGTTCAAGGCACTGGTCAAGGCCATGCACGAGAATGGCATCGAGGTCATTCTCGACGTCGTCTACAACCACACCGCCGAGGGCAATCACCTCGGACCGACGCTCTCGCTCAAGGGAATCGACAACGGCTCGCACTACCGACTGGTCGACGACGACCGGAGCGCGTACTACGACACCACCGGCACCGGCAACAGCCTCAACGTCGGCCATCCCGCGGCCCTGGCACTCATTCTGGACTCACTGCGGTACTGGGTGACCGAGATGCACGTCGACGGCTTCCGCTTCGACCTCGCCAGCACTCTGACGCGTCAGGACTCGGACCTGAACGTGCACAGCGCATTTCTGAGCCTCGTGCACCAGGACCCGACGCTGGCCCCGGTCAAGCTCATCGCCGAACCGTGGGACACCCAGGGCTACCAGGTGGGCGGCTTCCCGGCCCGCTGGTCGGAGTGGAACGGTAAGTTCCGCGACGACGTCCGCGACTTCTGGCGCGGCGAGAGCGGCGCGCTTCCCGCACTGGCTCAGCGCGTCACCGGCAGCCCGGACGTCTACGAAAGCACCCGTCGACCCACGTTGGCCAGCGTCAACTTCATCACCGCACACGACGGTTTCACGTTGGCCGACTTGAATTCCTACGACGACAAGCACAACGAGGAGAACGGCGAGGACAGCCAGGACGGTGAGTCCGACAATCGCTCGTGGGGCTGCGGAGCCGAGGGCCCGACCGACGACGAGGGCGTCAACGCGCTGCGGGCCCGCCAGCAACGCAACCACCTGGCCACGCTGCTGCTCTCGGCAGGAGTTCCGATGATCCTCGGCGGCGACGAGCTCGGCCGAACGCAGAACGGCAACAACAACGCCTACTGCCAGGACAACGAGGTCTCCTGGTTCGACTGGAGCACAGCCGATCAGGACCTCATCGACTTCACCACCCATCTCATCGCGCTTCGCACCGAGCACGCGGCCCTGCGTCCCACGTGGTTCCGACACGACAGCGATTCCGAGGAGGAGGGAGCCGGCCCGGACACCGTCGACTTCTACCGCGCCGACGGCGAGAAGCTGGCCGACGAGGACTGGTCCGACGGCAACGCGCACAGCATCCTGGTGTTGATGCGCGCCGGTGAGGGTGATGCGTCGTTCGCGTGGATGGTCAATGCCTCCCCGTCGCCCGTGGACTTCACGCTGCCCCAGGGACAGTGGAGTCAGTCGACATCGAGCGACCCGGATCAGGCGTACGAGGCAGGCGGGCCGTCGATTCTGATCCGCGAGCATTCGTTCACGTTGCTGCAAGGCTGACCGGTCCATTGTTGAAGAACCTGCTGCCACTCTCCTGATTCGGAGCGTCCGGCCCACGCGACATAGCCGTCGGGCCGGACGAGAACAGCTGGTCCATCGTCGGTTCGATGCGCGATATCGGCTCTCGTGCAGTCCTTCTCGCCGATCAGAACGAAGCCATGGGTGCGCAGCTGTTCGGTGAACGTGCCCCGGTTCAGCGGAATCCGCACCGCGCGGGTTCCCACCAGGGCGTGGTCGCCGCGTGCGCGGGCGTAAGAAATTCCCACCCCCGAGAACATGCCCGCAATCGTGCTCACCGCACGTTCACTACGAAGCACCCGAGCGGACACGACATTACGCAGTTTTTGCGCGATCAACGACCGCAGCAACAACATTCGGATCGTTGCACCACTGCTGCGTAGCACCAGCTCGCCCACCGGATGCCGCTCGTCGTGATAGGTGTCGAGGATCTGCTCATCGGCACCGCCGAGGACGGCGGCCAGCTTCCAGCCGAGGTTCATTGCGTCCTGGATTCCGGTGTTCATGCCCTGTCCGCCGGCAGGCGAATGCACGTGTGCCGCATCGCCTGCCAGGAACACGCGCCCCACTCGATAGCGTCGAACCTGTCTCTCGTCGCAGGAAAACCGCGAACTCCATCGCACGTCGGTCCAGCCGTAGTCGGTTCCGACTGCGCGCCGCACCACGTCACGAAGTCGCGTCTCTTCGACGGATGCCGCTGCATCGGCATCGTCGGTACGGTCCCAAGCAATCACTCGGAACCACCCGTCACCGAAGGGCGCCACGAACGCAAAGCAGTCCTTGCCTGCGCCGATATTGATCAGCCCGTTCGGCGGATCAGTCAACCGAACGTCCGCGAGTATGATCGACCGCAGCACTTCCTTGCCGGGGAAATCGAGTCCTATCGATGTGCGGACGATACTGTGCACCCCGTCGGTGCCGGCCGCGTACGACGCCGTCCATTCTTGCTCGACGCCGTCGGCCGCGTGCCCGCGCACCACGACACCGTCGGCGTGCTGCACGAGGCTGGTGACCGTCACTCCCCGCAGAATCCGGGCACCGCTCTTCCGTGCGTGCGATTCGAGCAGTTCGTCCACGTTGCTCTGCGGCGTGACCAGCAGAAACGGGAAGGCTGACGGTAGTACCCCGAGGTCGAGAGCCAGCCCGTTCCAGAGTTTCAATCCCGACGCGTGCACTCCGGTAGTGAGCAGGTCCTCGGCCAGTCCACGGCTGTCGAGAACTTCGAGCGTGCGGGCGTGCACTCCGAAGGCCCGCGACAACGGCGACGGTGCATCGTGTTTCTCGAGCACGGTAACCGAGCGGCCGGCACGCGCGAGTTCCCCCGCCAGCATGCAGCCCGCCGGGCCTGCACCGACGATGATCACGTCCGAACGGTTCATGACGGTCTCCCACTGTGGTCCGCGAATTCTTGGTCAACGCTTGTTGACTTTCGAAGATAGACCCGCCGAGCGGACTCGTCAACAGCTGTTGACTTAAGCTACGGAGATGGCCGAACGACAACCTCGATCCGCGACCGCCACTCGGGCACGCATTCTCGATGCCGCCAGAGCACAATTCGCCGCCGACGGGTACGACCGCACCACCATGCGGTCCGTCGCCGGCACTGCGGGCGTCGACGCGGCCATGGTCGTCCGATACTTCAAAACCAAGGAAACCCTGTTCGCCGAAGCCGCCACGTTCGTGCTCGACATTCCGGATCTCAGCGGTGTCGCACCCGAGAAATTCGCAGAAGTGTTGATGCCCAGGTTCTTTCAGGTCTGGGAGGAGGACGGGACTTTCCTTGCCTTGATGCGCGCCGCAGCCACAAACGCCGCCGCCGCGGCGGCGATGCAGCAGGTGTTCGCCACTCAGGTAGCGCCCGCTCTGGCCGCAGTCGCGGTGGACCGGCACGACGAGCGCGCGGCGCTCGTCGGATCTCAAATACTCGGTCTGGTCTTCGCTCGATACGTGCTGAAAATTCCACCACTGGTTGGCATGAGCCACAATCAGTTGGTTCGGTGGATGGGGCCGACCCTCCGCCGCTACCTCACCGAACCTCTGTAACCGACGGCTGATGGCGCACAGCGCACCGTGGGCTGCCGCGGTACGAGCGATCATCATCGTGCCGCGCGTCGTCGACCTGACCCCGACGCACTGACGGACCCGACCGATCAGGAGGCAGGCAGTACCTTCGTGAACAGCACAGCCCCAGTCCCGTCGCACAGGTTGACGGTGAGATTGCGCGAGTCCCCGTCGATGAGCACCTCACCGAAATGCTGAAACGCGTCGAGCGGCGACGCGTTCGGCTCCGGTGGCGCGTGCACGAACACTGCCTCCGGGCCGAAGGTGCCGTCCAAGTCGTTGGGGCCGAACGCGCCGGCGTTGAGCGGCCCGCTGACGAATTCCCAGAACTCGCGGAATTCCTGGTAGGCGGCGCGTTCCGGCGAATAGTGATGCGCTGCTGTGTAATGCACGTCGGCGGTGAGCCAGACGGTGCCGGTGACGTCGTTCCGGTCGATCGCGGTGAGCACCTGCGCGATGTCGGTCTCACGCCCCAGCGGCGCACCGGGGTCGCCGTTGCCGACGCCTTCCTGCGCGTCCTTCCCATCAGGCACGACGAGTCCGAGGGGCAGGTCGTTTGCGATGATCTTCCACGTTGCGGTGGAGCGGGACAGCTCGTCGATCAACCACTGACGCTGCACCGAGCCGAGGATCTCCCCTGACGCAGCGGTGTTCGCACCGTTCGAGTCCTTGTACGTGCGCATGTCGAGGACGAAGACGTCGAGCAACGGCCCGTACGCGATCTTGCGGTACACCCGGCCGTCGACGGCTTCCGTGGGCGCGATGGGCAACCACTCGTGAAACGCCTGCAAAGCTCTCTGAGACAGCAGGTCCACATCTTTCACCATGTATTGCTCGAGGTCGAGGATCTCACCGGGGTACCAGTTGTTGACGGTTTCGTGATCGTCCCACTGGACCATTTGGGCGACAGACGAATTGAAGCGGCGGTAGTTGTCGTCGGTGAGATTGTAGGCGTATTGGCCGCGATACTCGTCGAGCGTCTCGGCGACCTTGGACTTGGCCTCGCTCATGGTGTTTCGCCAGATACGGCCGTCGGGAAGTGTCACGCGCTCCTCGAGCGGACCGTCCGCATAGATGACATCGCCACTGTGCAGGAACAGATCCGGCTGCCTGTCGGCCATCGTCGAGAAGATGGTCATACCGCCGATGTCAGGGTTGATGCCATAGCCCTGGCCTGCGGTGTCGCCACCCCACAACAAGCGGATGTCGGATGGGCCGTCGGGAGCTGTGGAGAACATTCCGGTGACGGGTTCCGACGTCGCACCGTCTTCGCCCTCGAGCGTGACGCGATAGTGAACCTTCTGTCCCGCAGGCAATCCGGTGAGGCGCAGCACTCCAGTGCCGTCGGACTGCGGGGTCAGCAATGGCCCGCGCATCGTCGACACCGAGGAGAACGAGTCCGTCGCGGACGTGTCGACGATCATCGTCGCCGGAGTATCGGAACGTGCCCACACCAGCGCTCCGTCGGCACGCACATCACCGCTGGCGACTCCGTGTGTCAGTATCGGCCGGGTGCGAACCAACGCCGGGCTGCACGCCAGCACAGGCGTGGCAGCGGCACCGAGAGCGGCATATCTCAGGAGGGATCGACGGTTGAGCTGCATGCCGTTCACCGTCCAGCATCGAAATGAACGGCTCGTAGCGCTCAGGAAGACAGACGAGTTCAGCGGCAGCTCGTCGCGCAGTGCGATGAGGAACGCGGCCGCAGAATCGGAAAGACACCCACCGAGCCCGACCCTGCGCCGCTACCTCACCGAACCTTTGTGACCGAAAAGCTCAGCTCACCCCGAGGCGAACGTCCGGCGCTCCGAGGCGAGCCGCATCGGCGGTGTCGTCGTCGGGCTGCTCCTGCGAATCTCGTTCTGCGAGAACGCGTAGCCGGTAGTGCTCGATTTCCTCGGTCACGTGTTGCGCATCCCATCCGAGGATCGGTGCGACGAGATGCGCCACTTCCTCGGCCGCTGCCTCACCGCGGTCGGGGACCTCGATGGAGATGCGCGTACGACGGGTCAGAATGTCGTCGAGATGTTGTGCGCCTTCGTGACTGGCGGCGTAGACCACCTCTGCCTTGAGGTAGTCCGATGCACCCTCGAGTGGCTTACCGAGCTCGGGATCGTTCTCGATCAAGTCCAACAGCTCACCCATCAGAGTGCCGTACCGACCGAGCAGATGCTCGATGCGTGAGACGCGCATGCCGGTGCGCTCGGCCGTCAGAGCACGGGAGTTGAACGCGCCGAGATAGCCGTCGGCACCGACGAGCGGAATGTCCTCGGTGACGCACTTCGGTACGGTGCGTTCGAGTCCGTGCACTGCAGCATCGACTGCGTCCTTGGCCATCACACGGTAGGTGGTGTACTTGCCACCGGCGATGACGGTCAGTCCGCGGACCGGGCTGGACACCGCATGCTCACGGGAGAGCGTGCTGGTGGAGTCCGATTCTCCGAACAGCAACGGTCGCAGTCCCGCGTACACACCGACGACGTCGGTGCGGTCCAACGGATCGGCCAACAGCTTGTTCACGTGGCCCAGGATGTAGTCGATGTCGCTCTGGCTCGCGGCCGGATGAGCCAGGTCGAGCTTCCAGTCGGTATCGGTTGTACCGATGATCCAGTGACTACCCCAGGGGATGACGAACAGCAGACTCTTCTCGGTGCGCGTGATGATGCCGGTGGCGCTGTTGATGCGATTGCGCGGCACCACCAGGTGCACGCCCTTGGACGCGCGAACCTGGAACTGCCCACGGCCACCGACCATCTGCTGCACCTCGTCGGTCCAGACACCGGCCGCGTTGATGACCTGCTTGGCCCGAACCTCGAAGGACCGGCCCGTCTCGAGGTCGCTCGCCACGACGCCGACGACCTTGTCGTCCTCCCGCAGGAAGCCCGTGACGCGAGTGCTGTTGGCGCACAACGCACCGTAGGCAGCCGCGGTACGCGCGAGCATCATCGTGTGCCGCGCGTCGTCCACCTGACCCTCGTAGAACTTCACCGCACCGCGGATCGCCGAACGCTTGCCGGACGGGAAGGACTCGAGTGTCTTCTTCTTGCCGAGGTGCTTGTGATGACTCGGGACGCCGCGTCCGGCACCCATGACGTCGTACACGCCGATGCCGAGTCCGACGTACGGGCGGTCGATCACCTTCTCGAGCGGATAGATGAACGGCACCGGGCGAGCGAGGTGCGGGCACAGCTTGTTCAGTACCAGCGAACGCTCCTTGAGCGCCTCGAACACCAACGCGAAGTTGAACTGCTCGAGGTAGCGAAGACCGCCGTGGAACAGCTTGCTCGAGCGGCTGGACGTGCCGGCCGCGTAGTCACGCGCTTCGAGCAGACCGACCTTCAGTCCGCGCGTGACGGCGTCGAGTGCGGTGCCGGCCCCGACGACGCCACCGCCGATCACCAGGATGTCGAGCTCTTCGGCTTCCATCCGCGACAGCGCATCTGCGCGTGCCTGTGGACTCAAAGCCGTTGTGGTGGAACTCATTCTTCATCAACCCAATCGAGAGTACGTGTTACTGCCTTCTTCCAACCGGCGTAGAGCTTCGCCCGCTGGTCTTCGTCCATGGACGGTGTCCATGTCTTGTCCTCGGCCCAGTTCTGACGGATGTCGTCCTCGCTCTCCCAGTACCCGACGGCAAGGCCGGCCGCGTATGCCGCTCCGAGAGCGGTGGTTTCGGCGACGACGGGCCGAACGACGTCGACGTTCAAGATGTCGGACTGGAACTGCATCAACAGCTCGTTGACCACCATGCCGCCGTCGACCTTGAGCACCTCGAGATCGACGCCGGAGTCGGCGTTCATAGCCTCGATGACCTCACGCGTCTGGTACGCAGTGGCTTCGAGAACGGCGCGAGCGAGATGCCCCTTGTTGACGAAGCGCGTCAGACCCACGATGGCACCGCGGGCATCGGATCGCCAGTGCGGGGCGAAGAGTCCGGAGAATGCCGGTACGAAGTACGCGCCACCGTTGTCGTCGACCGACCGTGCGTCGGTCTCGATGTCTGCGGCCGAGGAGATCATGCCCAGGTTGTCGCGCAGCCACTGCACCAGCGAGCCCGTCACAGCGATGGAACCTTCCAGCGCGTACACCGTCGGCTGGTCACCGATCTTGTAGCAGACCGTGGTCAGCAGGCCGTTCTTGCTCATGACTTTTTCGGTGCCGGTGTTGAGCAGCACGAAATTACCTGTGCCGTAAGTGTTCTTGGCCTCACCGGGAGACAAGCAAGCCTGCCCGAAGGTCGCTGCCTGCTGATCGCCGAGGATGCCGGCAATCGGCACTCCACTGAACGGTCCGCGCTCACGGCCGGTGCCGTACACCTCGGAGCTCGAGCGGATCTCGGGCATCATCGACATCGGGATGTCCATGTCTGCACAGATACTCTCGTCCCACTGCAGGCTGTCGAGATCCATCAGCAGGGTGCGCGAGGCGTTGGTCGGATCGGTGTAGTGCAACCCGCCGTCGGTACCGCCGGTCATGTTCCACAGAACCCACGTGTCCATGTTGCCGAAACACAACTCTCCCGCTTCGGCTTTGGCCCGCGCGCCGTCGACGTTGTCGAGGATCCACTTGATCTTCGGGCCGGAGAAGTAGGTCGCCAACGGCAGACCGGTCTTGGCGGTGTACTTGTTGGCGTCTCCCCCGCCCAGAGCGGTGGCAATGCGGTCGGTTCGAGTGTCCTGCCAGACGATGGCGTTGTAGATCGGCTTGCCCGTCTCGCGATCCCACACCAGCGCCGTCTCACGCTGGTTGGTGATACCGACTGCGGCGATGTCCTCGCGCGTCAGATCTGCTGCCGCCATGGCACCGGCCGCGACGGCCCGCACGTTGTCCCAGATCTCCGACGCGTCGTGCTCGACCCATCCGGCCTGGGGGAATATCTGCGTGTGTTCCTTCTGGTCGACCGCGACGACGGTGCCCGCGTGGTCGAAGATCATGCACCGCGTCGACGTGGTTCCCTGATCGATCGCGGCGATGTACTTACCTGCGGTCTCGGTCATGACTTCTCTCCTGTGGTCTGGGTGTCTGCTGGGAGTCGAGATGGCGTCTCGGGCGTCGAACCTTCTTGTTTGCGTAGGTTCTTACCGATGAGCAGGTCGTACAGGAGCACTCCTATCGGTCCGCCTACGAGAGGTCCGACGATCGGGACCCAGAAGTAGAGGCCGCCGTATTGGTCTCGCCAGGCTCCACCGTATCCGGTGATGTACGACGCCAGGCGAGGTCCGAAATCTCGGGCCGGATTGATCGCGTATCCGGCGTTGGTGGCCCAGGCGAAGCCGATGGCGACGACGATGAGGCCGACGATCAGCGGAGCCATGTTGGCCATCGGCGCGGTCCCCATCGAATCAGTCACTGCCACAATGAGGAACAGCAGGATCGCGGTGCCGATGATCTGGTCGATCAGGGCCGAGGACACGCTGACCGGCAGGGTTCCGTTACCGGGAAGCGTCGAGAAGATCGTCTGGGTGGCGGTGGTGTGCCCGGGGTCCACTGCGTTGATCATGTCGTTGTAGTTCCAGCGCACCAGCAGCGCGGCCACGAAGGCCCCTGCGGTCTGCGCGAGGATGTAGGGCGCGACCATCTTCCAGCTGAATCCGCGGAAGAGTGCGAACGTGATCGTCACCGCGGGATTGAGATGCGCTCCGGTGATGCGGCCCGCGACGTAGATGCCGAACATCACGCCCAGCCCCCATGCCCAGGCGATCGAGTCGTGGTCTCCGAGACTTCCCGATTCACCGCCTGAGACCACCTGGGCGACGACGCCGACGCCGAACAGAATGAGAATCATGGTTCCGGCGAACTCGGCAGCCATGTGCGCCGGCAGTCCCCATTCCGGTTCCTTACGAGCCATTGTGTAGCCTCCGCAAAGTTGGTGATGCACGCCACATTGCGTGCTGTTTGCCACGGTAGACGGCCTGCACTGCGTTGCACAGCTGATGCACATATGTGCAAAACGGTCGTACACTGCGACGGTGACCGACCAACGCATTGCGCCCGAATCGGATCTGCGGACCGGCCATGCCACCCAGGCAGCGCGCCTCTACTACTTCCAGGACATGACGATGGCGGCGATCGGCCGTGAGCTGGGCGTATCTCGTTCGACAGTCTCACGACTCATCACGTTCGCGCGGGCATCGGGACTGGTGGAAATCAAGATCTCCACCCCCCTCGGCCAGGCACCACGAATCGAGCGTGCATTCGCCGATCTGTACGACATTCGTGCACATGTCGTCCCCGTGTCGGAAACCGTCGACGAACTGCAGCGCCTCGATCGCGTCGCCACCTTCGCGGGAAGATTGCTGACATCGTTCTTCGAGTCCGACATGGTGATGGGCGTCGCCTGGGGAACCACCGTCAGCGCCGTCAGCCGCAAGCTCGCACCCAAGCGAACCCACAACTCGACCGTGGTGCAGCTCAACGGCGCAGCGAACACCCGCACCACCGGAGTCTCCTACGCCACCGACATCGTCCGAACCTTCGCCGACGCCTACGGTGCTGTTGCGCAGGGATTTCCGGTGCCCGCATTCTTCGACTACCCCGAAACCCGCCGACACCTGTGGCGCGAACGCAGCATCAAGCGAGTACTCGAACTGCAGGATCGGATGAACCTTGCCGTGTTCAGCATCGGCGTCATGAGCGGTGCCGTTCCGAGTCACGTCTACAGCGCCGGCTACCTCGAGCGCGAGGATCGAGCCGAACTCCAACGCGACGGCGTCGTCGGAGACATCGCCACCGTGTTCCTGCGCTCCGACGGCAGCCACGACCGAATTGCGTTGAACGACAGATCGAGTGGACCTGGTCTGGATCGTCTCAAGGCGGTACCGCGCCGAGTCTGCATCGTCGCGGGAGCATCCAAACTCGATGCCCTCACCGCCGCGCTGCGCGGCGGATTGATCACCGACCTCGTCATCGACGACATCAGCGCGGCCCAGTTGATCCTTCGCTCGCGTGGCTGACCCTCTTGCGCTCATCCGATTCTCGTGTCACTCTTTTCTTCATGACAACCGGAAAGGCGGACACCGCCTCCCTCACGTGAGCGCCGTGCCGATGCCGTCGACATTTCCCCGTCGCGGCACATTCAGTGACAACCCCGATGAATACGCCGAGAGCATTCGTGCGGTCTGCGCGCAGCGCGATCGATGGCTCGGCTACGGCCTGAAGGCCGGCCCCTCCGATAGAACTACCGCGGAATTCGCAGTGGCACAACTATATCGGCGATCGGGATACCAGGAGCCGAAGTTCGTCTGGGTGCCCTCTCCTCCGGCCGCAGCAGCATTGATCACCGCCCGACAATTGGCGAAGAATGCAGGCGTGCCAGCCCGAATCGCTACCATTCTGTCCGATTCCCGGCACCGGATGGACCGACGAATCGATCGACGAAAGATCGAATGGCCGCAGCAGTACTATTATTCCGACCGCAATGCACAGCGCGATCTGGAAGCGCGTGTCGCCGTCGCACGCCGCTCACCGACAGACGCGGCCCGCGCCGGCATCAGTCCGGATCCGATCATCCGCCGAACCGTCCGGAAGTCGTTGCACACCAGCCTTTTCGACGGCGTAGCCACGGCTGTCCGATCCCTCACGCCGCGCCCCTTCGGCAGTATCACCTGGTACGGCCAACAGGAGGCTCATCGCGTCGCCTATTACGACGTCTTTCGACACTTCGACCTGCTCGAGTTCGGGCCCGAGGACACCGAACTTCTCGATGTTCAATCGGCCCTCATCGAGTCGACGGGATGGTGGTGGGCGTTCGACGACCTCGCAGTGATGTCCGAACGGCCGACGGCTCTGCACACCGAACCGATACCCGATCCGGTGCACGGTGAAGTGCGACTGCACAATTCGTCCTCTCCAGCGGTCGAGTTCGGCGACGGCAGCGGTGTCCACGTCCTGAACGGGACCGTGGTTCCCCACTGGGTGATCCACGATCCGACGGTCGAACGCATCACCGTCGAACGCAACGTCGAGATCCGACGAAGCGCCATCGAACGAATCGGCTGGGATACCTATTTGGACCGAGCCGGTTTGAGACTGGTCGACACCGACGACGATCCGGGCAATCCCGGCTGCACCCTCCAGCTGTTCGCAACACCCGCAGGCTGGGGAGACGAGGGTCGAATACTGCTTGCCGTCAACGGCTCTCGCGAACGGGACGGCGAGCGCCGACGCTACGGGCTTCGTGTCCCCGGCGCGTTCTCGTCCGCGGTGGACGCCGCGGGCTGGACCTACGGTCTGGCCGGAGCCGACTACGGCCGACTACTCCGCAGAACCTGACACCACACCTCGACAACACACCCCGACAACACACCCAAGGTGACCCACATGAACTCGAACATCACCCTGTCCGCACTGACCGACCTCACCGGCCTCGACGTATTCGACTATCTCGACAAGGAGATCTCCGTGCCCGTCATCGACGGCCTGCAAGCCCAAGGCGATCTGATCGTCGTACCGTACGTACTGCTGGACGGCATAGTCGTCCCCACCGAACAGACCCGGCGCGAGAACGTGCCACTGACGGGAATCGAACTACTGCGCAGCGCAGCAGGCGGCAACCCGCACAGCCTGGTGGCCGACGGCGGCATCTGCTCGTGGGCCAGTCCCGTGCACGACGTCCGAGGTCTCGCCCTCGGCATCCTGACCAACTCGCAGACGGCGTACCTCATTCATCCCGAACACGGAGCCACCGGAATCGCGCCGGGGACATACGTCATCGGTCGGCAGCGCGAAGGCGGGCAGGGCGGTTGGTTCCATGCGCCTCAGCTGATCGCCGACTGAAAATAGTGGTTCCCGTCACATTGTTGCCGAAGTGCTAGGTCCATCTCACAAAGCAATCTTCAGTAGTAAGTGTGACGTTGTGTACCACTAAGGTTCGCGACATGACTGCTGTTGTCGTTGTGACTTTTCCATGACCGGCTCCCCCTCGCCGGTGCAGAACCGACTCCTCGGGATCGGTCTCGTCGTACTCATCGTCGTGTTCGTCGGGTGGAGCGTCACCTCGTACAACAAGACGTTCAAGGACGTGGTGACAGTCTCCCTCGAGACCGACAGCGTCGGCAACGCACTTCCCCGCAATGCAGACGTCAAGGTACGCGGCCTGATCGTCGGCGAAGTGCGATCGGCGACGACGGCCGGTGGCGTCGTCACCTCGGAGTTGGCCATCGAACCGGACATGGCCGAGATGATTCCGTCGAACGCCACCGCGCGACTGCTGCCGAAGACACTGTTCGGCGAGCGGTACGTCGCGTTGGTGTTGCCGAACGGCAGGCCCGGGTCGCCGATCACCGAGGGCTCGGTGTTGAAGCAAGATCGCAGCGGCAACGCCATCGAGGTCGGACAGGTGCTCGACGGCCTGTTGCCGCTGCTCCAGGCCGTACCGCCGGAGGACCTGTCGAACACCCTCGGCGCACTGGCGCAGGGTCTGAGCGGTCGCGGTGAGGAACTCGGACTCTCGATCGACAGACTCGAGAACATCTTTGCCGGGCTCAACACCGAGTTGCCCGCAATCCAGGAGGACCTGCGCGGGCTCGCCGACTTCTCGCAGACCTACTCCGATGCGGCTCCCGAGTTGATCAACGCACTGGACAACCTGCGGACCACCGGCAATACCGTCGTCGAGAAGCGGCCTGCCCTCGAATCCCTGTACTCGTCGTTGACGTCGGCTTCGGGTACGACTGCCGACTTCCTCGATGCCAACTCTGCCGATCTCATCGGGCTGGCCGCGAATTCCCGCGAAGCACTCGAGGTGCTCGCCGAGTTCTCGCCGGCCGTCGGCTGCACCGTCGCCCAATTCGCCGAGGGTGCCAGACGCGGCAAGATCCTGCTCGGCGACGGCGACGAGTACCCCGGCATCAACGTCTCGATGCCGTTCGTCAACCCGAAGGGTCGGTACCTACCGAACCAGGACGAGCCGCGATTGTTCGAGCAGGACCGCGGACCGACCTGCTACTCCCCCCTCGACCGCTCGGCGGGCGAATACTTTCCGCAGTACCCGGGCGGCTCCCCCAACGACGGCTCGTACCAGGTGCCGTCGAGAAACCCCGGAGAACAGGACATTCCGTCACTTCCGGTTCCGCAGCTCTCCCCCGTGCCCGCCTCGTACGCGAACTCGGTCGCCGAACAGCAGACCTTGGCCGTCGTCTACGGCGGGGCCACGGGGATCGAGCCCGACGCAGTGCCGTCCTGGACGACGACGGTCGGCGCTCCCGCACTCAGAGGAACGCAGGTCACGTTCCAATAGGACCTACTGATTGAATGGTCCGCAACCCCGTCGACGAGCGCGGCGGGTAACGATTCAGGAGTACATATGTCTGCCGATACGAACGCCGGGTTCTCGATTCAGTCCAGCAACGATGGCCGAGTAGCCGTCGTTGCGGTGTCCGGCGAACTCGACATCACCACCGCACCGGCTCTCGCCACCGCCATCCAAGGGCAGATCGAGTCCACGCCCTCGGCCTTGATCATCGATCTGTCCGCCGTCTCGTTCCTGGCCTCGGCCGCGATGACCGTGCTGGCAACGACGCAGCAAGATCACGGAGACACCGTGGCATTCTCGGTCGTCGCCGACGGACCGACCACCAGCCGTCCGATCAAACTGATGGGCCTGGACCAGGAATTCGCACTGCATGCCGACCTGGCGTCAGCGCGCGCTGCTCTCGACTGACGAGACTCCCAATGCCATGACCGCCGCGTCGTCGACCAGACCGTCGCCGAAGCTGTCGAGCAGTTTCCGCAAATGGTCGATCAGGACGGCCGGCGCTGCGGGAGCATGCTCGGTCGCGAAATCCAGCAGTGCGCCGTCGTCGTCGTAACGACCCGTGTCCACCCGGGCCTCGGTGAGGCCGTCGGTGTAGAGCATCAGGGTGTCGCCTGCGCTCAATGTCACGGTGGCAGGCACGAAGCGCGCGTTGCGGAGTATTCCCACCAGCTGACCGCCGGTCATGAGTACGTAGTGCGCGCTGCCATCGGCCCGAATCACCAACGGCGGCGGATGGCCGCCACTGGCCATGCACACTTCGAATCCCTCGGCCGAACGGCTGAGAACACCGAACACCGCCGTACAGAACTGCGCGTTGCTCTCGCGAAATTCTTGACGCAGAACCGAATCCAGGTTCTGCAGCACTGCCACCGGATCGTGGTCGTATACCGCCGCTGCGCGCAACGTGTACCGCGTCAGCGATGTGACGGCTGCGGCCGATGCACCCTTGCCGCACACGTCACCGAGGAAGAATCCCCACCGGTCGTCCGAGAGCGGAAACAGATCGTAGAAATCGCCGCCCACCTCGTCGCTCGACGCCGCGTGGTAGTGAGCAGCTGCGGTCATTCCCGACGGCGGTAGCAGACTCGGCGGCAACAGCGACCGCTGCAGTGTTTTCGCGAGTAGTTCTGCCCGCGTGCGGGATTCGAGCAGTTCCCGCTCGTAGGTGCGTCGATCCCGGGCATCGAGCGCAGTGATACGGATCAGCACCGGCGTGCCGGACTCGTCGGTCTTGACGTTCGCGGTCATGAACACCGGTAGCCGACGACGATCCGACGTCACGAAATCCAACGCAATCCCGTCGAGCTGGCCGTACATACGCAGAATGGGGCCGAAGTGCGTCTCGTAGTGAATGCGTCCACCAGCGGTGAGCAGCTCGGTGAAATCCATGCCGATCAACGCGTCGACGTCGAAACCGAGCCAACCCGCCAGCGTCGCGTTGAGTCTCGCGATCCGCATGTCGGGAAAGACCGACAGGTAACCGCACGGCGCGTTCTCGTAGAGATCCTCTATGTCGAGGTCGTTGATCACGACGATCTCACGAAGGTCGCAATCGCCTCGGCGGTCTGCTCGGGTTCGGTGACGTGCGGGCAGTGCCCGCTGGCGTCGAGGGTCTTCAGAGTGCTGCCGGCGATGTGTTCGTGGACGTATCTACCGACCTGAGGCGGTGCCAGCGAATCCCGCGCACAGTCGACGATCATCGTGGGCAGGGCTACCCCGGCCAGATCCGCGCGATTGTCGGACAGAAACGTGGTGCGGGCGAACACCCGTGCGCACTCAGGATCGGTTCGGCAGAAGCTCGCGGTCCACATGTTCTCGAGATCCGGTCGATCCGGCGCATTCACCACGATCGGTGCCATCGATGCGGACCAGCCGAGATAGTTGCTGTCCAACGACTCGAGCAACTCGTCGATGTCCTCACGGCTGAACCCACCGCAGTAGTCGCCGTCGTCGATGTACCGGGGGGACGGCGTCAGGAGAAAGAGCTTGCTGAATCGCTCGGGAGCCGCCTGGACCGCGAGAACACCCATCATCGACGCCACCGAGTGACCGACGAACGTCACGTCACGAAGATCGAGTTCCTCGGCAATGTCGACGATGTCGCGGGCGTAGGCGTCCAGCGGCGCGTACTTGTCGGCATCCCAGGCAGAGGGATCCGACGCTCCGGACCCGACGTGATCGAAGAGCACGACCGAGAAATCCGGAGCCAGGATATCGGTCACCGAACGCCACAGCGTCTGGTCGCAACCGAAACCGTGAGCCAGCATCACCACGGGCCCGTCGGCAGCCCCGACGACCCTGACGTTGTTCCTGGTTCGTGCGTTCACCCGCACAGTCTGTCATCAGTCGCCGACAGCGGGGAGTGAGACTGCTCCGACCGGGTATCGCATGTACCTACAGAAACGAGATTCATCATGCGAGTACTGGTCACCGGCGCAACCGGATACATCGGGTCTCGGCTGATCCCCGTGCTCCTCGAGCAGGGCCACGAGGTCCACGCAGCGATGCGTGACCCCGCGAAGAAGTCGCGCTTCGCATGGGGTGCTCATGTCACCGCGGTGCACTTCGACCTCGACGATCACGAGACCTTCGACACCGCGACCGAGGATGTCGACGCAGTCGTCTATCTGGTGCACTCGATGGACGAGGGCGACTTCGTCGAGAAGGATCGCCACGCCGCGCAGTCCATGGCCGCCGCCGCGGAGCGCAACGGCCTGCGCCGGATCGTCTACCTCTCCGGCCTCATCCCCGACGACGGCACCCCGTTGTCCGATCATCTGCGCTCTCGCCTGCAGGTCGAGGAGACATTCCTCGACAGCTCCGTCGACGCCACTGTGCTGCGGGCGGCGATCATCCTCGGTTCGGGATCGACCTCGTTCGAGTTGGTGCGCCGGATGACCGAGCGTCTGCCGCTCACGCCCATCCCCACGTGGATGCGCAGGCAGGTGCAGCCCATCGCCGTCGTCGACGTGGTCGCCATCATCGCCCGTGCCCTCGGCGGCACCGCACGCCCGGGAACGTTCGACATCGGCGGAACCGAAACGATGAGCTACCCGGAGCTGCTGAAGGCGTACGGCAGCGTTGCCGGTCTGCGTCGCGCACAGATTCCGGTTCCGCTGTTGCCGACCGGTCTGGTGGGGCGCGCCGTCGCCACCATTACCGCCATGCCTCCCGGCACGGTGATCTCGCTGGTGGAAAGCCTCACCCACGACATGGTGGTGCGCCGAGGAAATGCCGCAACGGATGTGTTCACCGAGCCCGGCGCATCGCTGATGAGCGTCCGAGAGGCCCTGGAGCGTTCGATCACCGTCACCGCCGAGGAAGGCACCGACGCCCACGCCGATCCCCAGGCTGCTGCAGACACCGATCCCGAGTGGGCAGGCGGGGTCGTCGACATCGTCGACGGCCATGTGCGGCAACGACCGTCGGGCATCGTCGGTAAGGCGCTGCTCGGAGTGACCCGCTAACCGATATCGGCGTAGTGGTGCGCCCAGGGTGCTGCTCGTTCGATTTGTCCGGCCAGTTGGACGAGCAGTGCTTCGCCGCCGAGCGGCGCGGTGAAGTGCGCGCCCATCGGAAGACCCTCGGGGGTCCAGTGCACGGGAAGCGACAGCGCCGGACGCCCGGTGACGTTGGCCAGCTGGGTGTAGGGAATCCACGAGATGTTGTCGTCGATCATCTGATCCACGATGCCGGTGTAGCGCAGGACCCCGGCAGTTCTGCTGCGCAACAACAACTCCGATGCCAGTTCCAACGGCTTCGCGAGATCGAAGGCACCGATCTTCGGAGGCAGCTCCGCGAGAGTGGGCGTGAGCAGCAGGTCGTAGGTCTCGAAGAAGGTGGCCAGCGCGCGCACGTGCACATGGCGACCTTCCACCGCTTCGAGGTAGTCGACACCGCTGACGGATCTGCCCAGCGCCGCCATGATTCGGGTATCCCGCTCGAATTTGTCGTCGCCGCAACCGGTTCTGCGTTTCACCTCGTCCATTTCCCACGCCAGGTAGGTGAACCAGGCCAGCAGGAATTCGCGATTGAGGTTCGCGTCGTCGTACGGCGGGGCGTCGAGAAGTTCCACCGTATGTCCGAGCTCAGTGAGTGTCTTCGCCGCCGACTCCATCGCGGCGACGGCCTGCGGGTGGGGCGACGGATTGACCGATGTCACCGCATACATGCCGATGCGCAACGGCTTCGGGTCCATGTCCGTTCGAGACAGGAACGTTCCGTCCGGACGCGCGGGCAGGTAGCCGGACGTCGCCTCGCCGCCCGCGAGCACGTCGAGCATCGCGGCGGTATCGCGCACCGATCTCGACACGACGCCCTGCACCGCTGCCCCGTGCATCGCTTCACCGAACGTGGGACCCGACGGCACCAGTCCGCGTCCCGGCTTGAGCCCGACGAGCCCACAGCACGACGCCGGAATCCGAATGGAACCGCCGCCGTCGTTGGCTCCCGCCACCGGGACGATGCCGGACGCGACCGCGGCGGCCGATCCACCCGACGATCCACCGGGAGTTCTGGTGCGATCCCAGGGATTTCGAGTCGCGCCGTGCACCGCCGGTTCGGTGATTCCCTTCGCCCCGAATTCCGGAGTGTTGGTCTTTCCGAAGATCACCAGGCCTGCATCGAGCCAGCGCTGCACCACGGTGGAATGTTCCGGCATCGGCAGGTCCGTCAACGAACGCGATCCACTCGACGTGGGCAGTCCTGCATAGTCCTGCGAAAGATCCTTGATCAGGAACGGCACGCCGGCGAACGGGCCATGCAGCGGTCGCGTCAACCGGTCGTCGGCCTGCTCCGACATCACCCGCACCACAGAATTGAGCCGCGAATCGATCGACTTGACCTGCGCCAGTGCGCAATCGAGAAGCTCACGAGGCGTGACCTCGCCGGTGACGACCAGTTCCGCCAGCCCCAGCCCGTCGAACTTCCGATACTCGTCGCTTCGCATGGCGACATCTTAGTGCGGCGCGCATCGCTGCCGAAGCGTTACGGAGTCGATTTCCCGGGCGTGCGGAGTCCGCTGATGACACGGCATGTTCGCCCGCGTCACAGGATCAGTGTCGGGAGTTCGACCCCGGGAGTGGTCGCAGCGCTCCCATCACGAGCAGCGAAGCCGCAAGAAGGGCCGCTACGACGAGCAGCGCGTGGAGCACGTCTCCATGACCGCCGAGGAAACCGATCAGGGGTGGGCCGCCCAGGAAGGCGAAGTACCCGATGGAGGCCACCACACTCACTCGCGCGGCTGCGGCGGCGGGCTCGTCGGCCGCCGCGCTCATGGCAACAGGGAAGCCGAGCGACACGCCCGATCCCCACAGGAATGCGCCCAGAAAAGCCAGCGGCACAATCGGACTGAGCACGAACAGCAGCACTCCGACCACCGAGACGCCTGCCAATCCTCGGAGTACAACGACTCGACCGTAGCGATCGAGTAGTCCGTTACCGAACCATCGCACAGCGGTCATGGCGACCAGAAACGTGGTGAACGCGAGGGTCCCGGCCACGGCCGACGCGTCGTATCCGTCGATCAATGCGATGTTGAGCCAATCGTTTCCGCTGCCCTCGGCAAACGCGAACGACAAGGCAACGACGCCGATCAGCAGGGTGCGCGGTTCCTTCCATCGCGCAAGGGCGTGCGGTCGCGAGGCGTCGGCCGCACGCTGATCGGGTTCGGCATCGGACTCGTTCAGGAAGCGGCGCACTCCCCACGGAATGGTGCAGGCGATCACGGCTGCGACCGTCAGCAGATGCACCGTGACCGAGATGTTCAGCGCCACCATCGCAGTGCCGATCAAGGCTCCCACCACAGTGCCGGCGCTGAAACCCGCATGGAACCGCGGCATGATCGAGCGCCCGAGCCGACGTTCCGCCACCGCACCGTGCACGTTCATGGCGACATCCCAAGCACCGTTGGCGAATCCGAGCACGAACAATCCGATGAGCAACGGCACTACACCCACGAGATAGCCGGTGGCGATGATCGTCAGACCGGCCGCGAGAACGAGGGACATCACGGTAACCGTGAGCCGAGACCCGAAGCGGTTGATGATAATTCCGGACATCGGCAGCGCGAGCAGGGATCCGACTGCGATGGCGAGCAACACGATTCCGAGTTGAGACGAGGTGAGTTCGAGGCGATCACGCACCTGCGGGATCCGAGAAGCCCAACTGGCGAAGGCGAACCCGGCCCCGATGAACGCTGCATAGGTCGCCCGCACCGCCACGGCCGTGCGCGCCGAGGCGGCGTCGATATCAGACACTGTGAATTACCCTGTTCTCTCGCTGTTCTTCCAGGGTAACGAACGACAGGGTCGATGCCGCGGTGGCCGCCGAACTCAGCTCAGGGGGTCAGAACGGGAACGGATGCGCGTGGTCGCGGACGGTGAGCCACTGCCACTGCGTGAACTCGTCCCAACTGCTCTGAGTTCCGAATCGAGCGCCGTTGCCCGAGGCCCCGGTTCCCCCGAAGGGCGCGTATGCGTCGTTGTTGAGGGTCTGATCGTTGACGTGGACGATTCCAGTGGTCAGGCGGTCGGCCAGGTGCCTGCCCCGATCGGCCGATCCTGTCTGGATCGCGGCAACGAGACCGTACTCGGTGTCGTTGGCAACGGCAACAGCCTCGTCCTCGTCGCGCACGACGACGACGGGGGCCACCGGCCCGAAGATCTCCTCCCGGAATGCCGCCATCGACGATGTGACACCCGCGAGAACCGTAGGCTCGTAGAACAATTCGCGATGCTTTCCGCCGGCGCGGACCTCCGCTCCGGCCGCAACGGTCTCGGAGACGATGCGGTCCACATTCTTCAGCTGAGTCTCGTTGATCAGCGGCCCGAGCGCCACCTGTTCGGTGAAAGGGTCGCCCACAGGAAGGTTCTTCGCCCGAGCGGCAAGACGATCGAGGTACTCGTCCGCCACGGACTCGAGCACGATGTGTCGGCCGGCCGTCATGCAGACCTGCCCCTGGTGCAGGAACGAGCCCCACGCACCCGCGGAACTCGCCGCGTCCAGGTCGGCGTCGTCGAGCACGATCAACGCGTTGTTGCCACCGAGTTCGAGAGAGACGCGCTTGAGCGTGCGTCCTGCTGCCTCACCGACTTTCCGACCGACAGCGGTCGATCCCGTGAAAGACACCATGCCGATGGCGGGATGCTCGGCAACTGCGGCACCGGGCTCGGAGTCGCCCGGCAACACGTGGAAGAGACCCTCGGGCACTCCGGCTCGCTCGAAGAGGCGGGCGAACAACAGACCGCCGGACACCGCGGTCTGTACGTCCGGCTTCAGTACGACGGCGTTGCCGAGGGCCAGAGCGGGTGCGACGGCACGCATCGACAGGATCTGGGGAAAGTTCCACGGACTGATGACGCCGACGACGCCGATAGGCACGCGACGGCCGACGCTGGAGCGCCCGGCCTCGCTGGTGGGCAGCAGATGGCCGTACGGCTGGGTAGGCAGCGCTGCCGCTTCCCACAGCTCGGACAACACCAGGCCGACCTCGAAGGCAGCCTTACCCGGCACCGACCCGCCCTCACGGATGAGCCATTCCTCGAACTCACCGCGGTTGGCCTCGAGCAACTTCGCGATCTCCCGGATCACTGCAGCGCGCTCGTGACCCGGCGTAGCCGCCCACGCCGGTTGCGCGGCGCGCGCTCTACCGACTGCGTCGTCGACGTCGGCAGCATTCGCCAGACCGATCTCGCCCAAACTCGCACCGGTCGCCGGCTCCACAGTGGTCGTGGTCCCACCGCCACCCGTACGCCAACCGCCGCTGTAGATCTGGCCGTGCCATTCGGCACCCAACAGAGTGTTGCTCACGCTGATCCTCTTTCTTCGTTCCTCGTCGTGGTCTGGAAATCTGTTGTTGCTCAACCGATCAGATCGGCGGCCTTCTCCGCTACCATCACTGTCGCGGCGTTGGTGTTGACACACACGATCCGCGGGATCACAGACGCGTCGACCACCCGCAGACCGTCGATCCCGTGCACCCGAAGATCGGCTCCGACCACGGAATCGGGCCCGGTTCCCATGGCGCAGGTACCCACGGGGTGGTAGTAGGTCCCGGTGCCACGAGCGACGTAATCCCGCAGTGCTGCATCCGAATCGACATCCACACCCGGGAGTACCTCTGTCAGACCCCACTCCGCGAAAGCGTCGGTCGCCGCAATGGTGCGGGCCACCGCAATGGCGTCGACCAGTCGATCCACGTCCGACGTCGCAGTCAGATAGGCCGGGTCGATCAGAGGCAGATCGTCCGGATCCGCCGATGCGAGTCGAACGCTGCCGCGACTGTCGGGCACTGTGGTGACACCGAACGTGATGCTGTTCTCCGGCGCACGAAGCGACGGTTGATGGAATGGCACATGAATGAACATCAGTTGCATGTCCGGACCGTCGAGCTCGTCGTCGCTGCGCCACAGCATGGACACCTCGGCGTGGTTCGTGGACGCAGGTGGAACCGGTTGCGCTGCTTCGTAAACGACGCTGCACAAAGGATGGTCGTGCAAGTTCCGTCCCACACCGGGAAGATCGCGGACGACGGCAATGCCCAGCTCCCGGAGCTCCTCGGCCGGTCCGATTCCGGACAGCAGCAGCAATCGTGGTGAGTCCACCGCTCCGGCGCTCAGAACGATCTCGTGCCGACCCGACGCGGTCATCGGCTCGCCGTCACGGCGGTACCTCACCGCCACGCAGCGGCCGTCCTCGACGACGAGGGACTGCGCCCTCGATCCGGTCGACACGGTCAGGTTGGGGCGATGCGCTTCGACCGGCGCCAGATACGCCGATGCCACGCTGAGCCGGGCACCGTCCGAGATCGCCAGATCGTGCCACCCCGCGCCTTCCTGCTCGGTGCCGTTGAAATCGTCGGTGATCGGATGGCCGGCCTCGGCCGCCGCATCGAGAAATGTCTGTGACACCGGATTCGGCGAGGACGACGGAGCCGGGCGCAACGGGCCCTTGTCGCCGCGAACCTTGGCGTCTCCGCCGATCACGGTCTCGGACTTCATGAAGTACGGCAGCACCGCGTCGTACGACCACGATTCTCCTGCGACCTGCGCCCAGGTGTCGAAATCGTTGCGATGACCGCGGAGGTGAACCATCGCGTTGATGGAACTGCTGCCGCCCAGAGTGTGGCCCCTCGGCCAGTTGTGGGCACCGCCGCCTGCTGCGTGCTGCGGAACCGTCTCGTACGAGTAGTCCACGTTGCTGCCCCAGAGCGATGGCCAGGCCGGCGGGACGGCGAGGTCCGGATGATCGTCGCGGCCACCGCTCTCGAGCAGCAGCACTGTCGCATCGGGGTTTTCACTGAGCCGTGACGCGAGTACACAGCCGGCGGATCCGCCACCGACAATCACGTAGTCGAATACTTGGTCCATCTCGTTCGATCCTCTCGCAAGTGACCGGCACCACACCGGTAGATCACCAGTGTGCGGAGCGGGAAGGCGTCGCAGTTGACGATTTCCGTCCTGGTTCTTGCCGATTCGCGTCGAATATCGGCGGATCCGTTGCCGAACAACTTCGTTCGCGGCCAGAGGGTCAGCGAAGCGCCGCACGTTCTGTAGACGGGCTGCGTCCGAACCTGCTCTTGTACAGCCGGCTGAAATGCGCCGCATCGGAGAAGCACCAGCGCCCGGCAACGGCACCGACAGTGGACCTCAACGTTCGATCCGCAAGCAGGTCCCGCCTGGCACCGTCGAGTCTCATCTCGCGAATAGTTGCTGTCACAGTGAATGTCTCGTCGCCGAACAGCCTGTCCAGACTGCGCACGGACATACCGAAAGCAGTGGCAACGGACTGATGACACAGCCCGGGGTCCAGGAGGTGTCGATCTATGTAGGTGAGGACCGCCAGCTTCCTCGCCTGCTCCCCCGGTTCGTCGAGAACGATCTGTGCGTCCGCAGTGAGGGCACTGCTGATGAGGCTGAGTCCGGCATCGGCGAAGCGCAGAGCCGAGCCGGGATGGACCGGGTCGTCGGCAGTCTGCGTCAGCGCAGCCCGGACGAAGGACTCGAGCACGGCACCGGGACCGGAGCCGATGTCGTGCGCATGCTGCATCGCGCCGTCGATCCACCGCTGTGGCAGGCGAAGAGCGTTGGGCGGGAACACCATCACCGCACAGCGCCACTGACCTTCCAGCCGCAGATCGTAGGCACGCCGAGTGTCGTAGATTCCCAGCTGCCCCGGTCGAATGACCAATTCGTGCTCGCCCTGACGCACCACCGCTCGACCCTGCAGTTGCACACAGACTTTCACGGCGTCGGTGGGTAGCCTCTTGACCGCCGCACGGGTACGCCGGACCGTCTGGGGTGAGCCGTTGACCTCGAACGCACCCAGCTCACCGAGCGTGACGCCCTCGATAGACCCGGTCAACGGACGATCGTCGATGTGCTCGGGTACGAGCCCGGCGAACACGTCGCCGAGCTCGTCCCGCCACTGCTCACCCTGCCACGCCACGATTCACCCCGCGGAGATGTCCGAAGGGTGCCCGGCGAGCGGAGTCACGTCGATACTCATGTACGGGAACAGCGGCAGATTCCACAGAATCTCGTGCAGTCGCTCGTTGTCTCGCACATCGAAGATGCTCAGGTTCGAGTACTGGCCGACGAGCCGCCAGATGCTCACCCACTCACCGTCGCGCTGCAGCTCCTGCGAGTACGCCTTCTCTCGAGCGAGAGTGTCGGCCCGTACGTCCGCGTCGAGATCCTGCGGCAACGCGACATCCATCTTCACGGCAAACAGCATGTGCCTCAGTCCTTGTCGAGTACGAAGTCGTAGGTCACTTCTTGACCACCATCGACGTCCTTCGGGTCGAGCATCAGTTCCGGCTTGACGGCGTTGGCGACATCGTCGTCGTTGTGGGCGTCACCCGGGAAGTAGAGCTGAGTGGTGATCTGCTGGTAGCCGGCGGCTGCAACCTTGAGGTGCAGGTGAGCCGGACGCCACGGATGCCAGCCGGCGGCCGAGATGAGATTGCCGCATGCCCCGTCGGTCGGGATCTGGTACGGCGCGGGCTTCATCGTGTGAATCCAGAACTGGCCCTGATCGTCGGTCGTCACCGTGCCGCGCAGATTCCATTCCGGGATGCCGGGGGCGAACTGCGAGTAGAAACCGGCGTCGTCGGCGTGCCAGATCTCGATGACCGAATGTGCCAGCGGCGTGCCGTCCACGGCCTTCACCTGACCCTGGAACAGCAACGGCGTGCCCTTCTCGCCGTCGCGTGTCGGCACGATTGCGGCCGAACCCAACTCCGGTGCGCCGGGAACGTAGTACGGGCCTTCGATGGTGCCCTTGCTGCCCTCGCGGGATTCGCCGGCCACTTCTTCGACGACATGCTCGACCCAGACGTCGAGGAACAGCGGCCACTCACCGGTCTGGCCCACGTTGATGAGCCACGCCTTGAGTGCGTTGTACTCGTCGTACGTCACCTTGTGTTCACGGATCGTGTCGTGGACGGCCGAAAGTACCTGGCGAGCAAGAAGACTGACACGCTCGGGTGGGGTCTCGGCAGCCGCCTGCTTGTCGGAGGTGAAGCGCTGGGTGGCGTTCGCGCCCGACGCGGCGGCGGTCGCCACCTCGGCGGACAGATCTGTCGATGCTGCGTGGTCGATGCTCATCGTGAACTCCTTGTAGGAAAGTTGCGCTGCGGGGGGCTGAAAATCACTGGTCGGTGCGGTATTTGGCGAGTTTGTCCGGGTCGATGCGCACACCGAGTCCCGAACCGGGCAGGACGCTGAGTGTGCCGTCCCGGATCTCGAGGCTCTCGGTGAGGAGGTCGTCGCTCATGTCCAGGAAATTGGACAGCTCGCCTGCTCGACGCGACGTCAGGTCGAAGGCCGCACCGAAGGCAACGGTGCATGCCGTGCCCAGTTGTCCGTCGATCTGGTTTCCCATCACCACGTCGACGCCGAGGCCCTCGCACAGGTGGTGCGTGCGGTGTGACGTGGTGAATCCGGTGCGTGCGGTCTTGATGCTGACTGCGGTCGCGGAACCACCGAGAATTTCACGGGTGACCTCGGCCGGGGTGGTCGCGGATTCGTCTGCCACGAAAGGTATGTCGAGTTGCTGGACGAGCCAGCGGCGGCCGAGGACGTCGTCGGCCGGGCACAGTTCCTCGGCGAGAGTGAGCCCCAGATCCGACATCTCTTTCATGGCACGCGCAGATTCGGCGGCGGTCCAGCCTCGATTGCCGTCCACGTAGAGTTCGACGCCGTCGCCCAGTCCTTCTCGCAGAGCACGTACGACTGCTGTGTCGAGGCCAACGGGCCGACGGCCGACCTTGACCTTGAAGACCTCGATTCCGTATGTCTCCCGCATCCTGGTGGCTTCGTCGACCATCGCAGCCGGGGTATCGAACCCGAGCATGTGGCTCACCCGCATCCGGTCGGTGTATCCGCCGAGCAACTCGGTGACGGGGAGGTCGAGGGTCTGCCCCAGGGCGTCCCAGATCGCCATGTCCACTGCCGACTTGGCCACCGGATTGCCCACGGTACGAGCCAGTTTCGCGTGCACCACCTCGCGCTCGACGAGGGTGAGGCCGATGATCGCGGGGGCGAAGATGGTCTCGATCACCGCAGCCACGCCGCGCTGCGTCTCGCCGTAGGTGAAGGGCCGGGGCGGAGCGTCTGCGATACCGACGACGCCGTCGTCGGTATGTACCCGAACGAGTACATGCTCGGCCGCGCAGACCTCACCACTGGCGAACCTCAACGGCTTTCGGTACGGAATCGAGTACGGAACAGTCTCGACTGCAACGATTTTCACGACATACCCTTCAGCTGAGCAGACGGTACGGATGGTTCGGGTCGAGGGAGCACTCCCGCGTCCTCGAGGGCACCGACGAGCGCATCGACGAGCGCCGACGGCCGATCTCGGCACCAGGCCAACGCCAGATCGATAGTGCTTGCGCCGGCGATGTCGCGGAACACGACGCCGTTCAACTGCAGGGCGCGGACGGATTCGGGGACCAACGCAACGCCCAACCCGGCCGCGACGAGCGCGAGCAGCACCGAGGTGTCCGGGGCCTCGTGTTCGCGCCTCGGGCTGAAGCCCGCGGCGCGACAGCTCGTCACCACAGCTTCGTTGACGACCGAATGCGTGTCTGCATACATGACGAAGTCCTCGTACGCGAGATCGGCGACGTCGAGCGCCGGTTCGGTGGAGAACCGGTGATCGACGGGCAACGCGAGCACCAACGATTCCGTCGTGATCTTCCGTAACGCCAGATCGTCGCCCGCAACAGGTGGCCGCAGCACCGCAACGTCCAGATGTTCCGAGCGCAGACCGTCCACCTGCGCGGGGGTGAGTAGGTCCCCGTGGATCTCCAGTGCAATACCGGGCAGTCTCTGCTTGATCGCACGCGCGATCGGCGGCAGTTGATCGAAGGCCGCAGTACCGGTGAAGCCGATGCGTACCAATCCGTATCGGCCGTCGGCGATTCTTCGTACTCCCAGCGCACTCTGCTCGAGATTGTCCAGGTTGCGCAGCGTCTCTCGATAGAAGAACTCCCCCGCCGGAGTCAGGCTCACCTGACGGGTCGTCCTGGCCAGCAGCGTCACGCCCAGCTCGGCCTCCAACTGGCGAACCGATTGCGACAACGCCGGCTGAGCCAGGTGCAGCCGCGTAGCGGCTTGTCCGAAGTGCCGAGTCTCGGCTACGGCCACGAAGTGGTACAGGTGCCGAAGTTCCATGACCGAGCCTCTCTGTACGTGATGGGTGACCCTGACCACAGTAGGGATGGAATCCATCGTTGACAAAGACCTATTTTGCGTCGATTGATAAGCATCAGCGATCAATGATCACCCAGGTTGGGCCTAGGCAAAGCCCTGGTGTGACGCCGGCCACTCCCTGACACAGTCGCTTGTAATCGAACTCGAAGCGCCCGGAGGAACCCGATATGACCGACATGCTGGATCACGTACAGAACACGATCGACAGAGCGGTGATCGACGATGTCGCGGCGGGCATCTACCGCGCCAACCGGAGCATTTTCACCGACGAGGAGGTCTTCGAGCTCGAGATGAAGCACATCTTCGAGGGCAATTGGATCTACCTGGCCCACGAAAGTCAGCTCCCGAACAACGGCGATTACTTCACGGTGCACATGGGTCGACAGCCCGTTGTCATCACCCGTGACAAGGACGGCGAGCTGCATTGCCTCATCAACGCCTGCGCTCACCGCGGTGCGATGCTGTGCCGACGCAAGACGGACAACCGCACCACGCTCACCTGCCCCTTCCACGGCTGGACGTTCCGAAACGACGGCACGCTTCTCAAGGTCAAGGATCCCGACGGTGCCGGCTACCCCGACACATTCGACGTCGACGGATCGCACAACCTCACCAACGTCCCTCGCTTCGAGAGCTACCGCGGATTCCTCTTCGCGAGCCTGAACGACGATGTCTCGACCCTCGCCGAGCATCTCGGTGACACGACGAAGGTCATCGACATGCTCGTCGACCAGTCTCCCGACGGTCTCGAAGTTCTGCGGGGATCCTCGTCGTACACCTTCGACGGAAACTGGAAAGTGCAGGCGGAGAACGGGGCCGACGGCTATCACGTCAGCGCCGTGCACTGGAACTACGCCGCGACCACCTCGCGCCGAAGCAACGGCGAATCCAAGAACACGACCAAGGCACTCGACGCCGGGGGCTGGGGCAAGTCCGGCGGCGGCTACTGGTCCTACCCCAACGGCCATCTCTGCCTGTGGACCTGGGCGGCCAACCCCCAGGACCGCCCACTGTGGGACCAGATGGACGCACTGAAGGAGAAGTTCGGCGACGCCAAGGGCGAGTTCATGGTGAAGGGTTCACGCAACCTGTGCCTGTACCCGAACGTCTACCTGATGGATCAGTTCAGCACGCAGATCCGGCACTTCCGGCCGATCGCGCCCAACAAGACCGAGGTCACCATCTACTGCATCGCACCCAAGGGCGAGAGCAAAGAGGCTCGCGCACATCGGATCCGGCAGTACGAGGACTTCTTCAACGCCTCCGGCATGGCGACACCCGACGACCTGGAGGAGTTCCGCTCGTGCCAGCTGACGTTCCAGGCAACCAATGCGCCGTGGAACGACATGAGCCGCGGCGCGGAGCACTGGCTCAACGGACCCGATCCGGTGGCCGAGGCACTCGATATGCCCGGTGTCATCTCGGCGGGTGTCAAGAACGAAGACGAGGGGCTGTTCCCCGTTCAACACGGCTACTGGCGCAGGACCCTGCTCGCTGCCCTCGACAAGCAGCGCGCAGCCGACTCCGCGCCCGCTGCAGCACAGGAGGTCTGACATGACTGCCACCGTCGACAACACCGATAGCCGGCAGACCGCCCCGTCTCGGCTGATCACCCAGTCATCCATCGAACAGTTCCTCTACCGCGAAGCGCGCTACCTCGACGATCGCGAGTTCGAGAAGTGGCTCACGTGCTACGCGGACGACGTCGAATACTGGATGCCGTGCTGGGACGACAACGACCTGCTCACCGAGGATCCCCAGACCGACATCTCGCTGATCTACTACGAGAACAAGGGCGGACTGGAAGACCGCGTGTTCCGCATCCGAACCGAACGGTCCAGTGCCACGTCGATACCCGAACCGCGTACCAGTCACAACATCAGCAACGTCGAGGTCATCGAGCGTCGGGGAGATATCGTCGACGTCCGATTCAACTGGCACACCATGTATTTCCGCTACAAGACCATCGATCCGTATTACGGAACCTCGTTCTACACGATCGACTTCTCCGGCGACTCGCCGCTCATCCGGCGCAAGACCGTGGTGCTGAAGAACGACTACATCCACCACGTCGTCGACATCTATCACTTCTGATCGACCTGCCGTAATCCCGAGGAGTTCCATCGTGAGTCATTCCGTCGCACTGTCCTTCGAGGACGGCGTCACCCGCTTCATCACCTGCGAGGACGAACAGACCGTCGCCGACGCCGCGTACCGCTCGCGGATCAACATCCCTCTCGACTGCCGGGACGGCGCGTGCGGAACCTGCAAGGCTCTGTGCGAATCGGGTGAGTACGACGGCGGTACCTACCTCGACGACGCGCTCTCGCAGTCGGAATCGGACGAGGGCTACTGTCTGCCCTGCAGCATGAAGCCCACGTCCGATCTGGTGCTGCAGATCGCCAGCACCTCGGCGGTGGCGAAAACCCAAGCGGCAAGCCATGACACGGTCGTGACCGCCGTGGAGCAGCTCTCTCCCACGACGGTGCGGCTTGCGGTCGAGGCACCGGCGGGCGGCACACTCGCCTTCCTTCCCGGCCAGTACGTCAACATCACCGTTCCCGGGTCCGAGGAAACCAGGTCCTATTCCTTCAGTTGCGTCTCCGGATCGGACGAGTTGGAATTCCTGGTCAAGCTCACCCCGGGCGGACTGATGTCCACGTACCTGAGCGACACGGCGGCCGCGGGCGACAAGATCTCGTTCACCGGCCCGCACGGCAGCTTCTTTCTCCGTGAAGCTCAACGCCCTGCGCTACTGCTGGCGGGTGGAACCGGATTGGCTCCGATCCTGTCGATCCTGCGCACGATGGCGGCCGAATCCAGCACTCGTTCCGTGCATCTCGTGTACGGAGCCAGCACCGACGACGACGTCGTCCAGCTGGACGAGCTTGCTCTCTTGGCCTCGACATTGGACGCATTCACGTGGGATCACTGTGTTTCGGACCCCTCGACCACCGCCGCCAACAAGGGGTACGTCACTGCGCTGCTGACCGATGAGCACCTCAACGGCGGCGATGTCGCGGTCTACCTCTGTGGTCCGCCTCCCATGGTCGAGTCCGTCCGAACGCACTTCACCGAGGCCGGCATCGAGCCCACCGGCTTCTACTACGAGAAATTCGCGCCGTCGTCGGCAGCTGTGAAGGAGAGCATCGACGACGACACCGATTCTGCGACAGAGGTTCTGGCGACCGGCGACCGGACATCGACCGTCGACGCGGCAGTTGCCACGGCCGACGCCGACGTCGTACCTGCGGCGTCGGCCGATGTGGAACCCGCTCTCGATGGCAGGAGCATCTTCGGACGAGCGGTGTTCGGCAGTCGCGGAGCGGAACCTCTGCACACGCAGAGCACGGGCTTCTCGGCGTCCGACGAGGCGGCAACCATGCGCGCGATCGCGGGTCAGCGCGTCGCCGTGGCCGGTTCGACGGCCGGTCGCGTCGGATTGGACGAGAACTCCGATCTACTCCAGACGCCAGAGGCACACTCCGTTGCAGCGCAGCGCATCTGGCCTGCGCGAGATATCCAGCCGCTCGTCGCACGCGGTCCCGAACCTGCCCCGGCTTCGAGTTCGGGGTACGAGATCGGCGAGGAACATCCCTCCGTGCACGAGTCGGACGCGGTGTTCGAGGCCAGGCGCGCCCTCGAACTCGGTGCCCTCGAACTCGTGATCGGCCGACTGTCCTCGCAGCAGATCTCCGGATACCGGCTGTTGGCCGAGACCACCACTCGCTACGTCGACGGAGATCGGTTCGTCGATGCCGCCGCGTACACCGAGACCAATGCCGCCTTTCACGACTACCTCTTCACCCAGACGGGCAACGAGCATCTGCTGCAGGCCTATCGGGCTCTCGGCGTCAAGGCCGCGATGGAGGACGTGTTGCGCAACGCGACCTGGTGCGATCCGCTCTGCGCCCAGGATCACCTCGACATCGTCGACGCGTTCGAGGCGGGGGACCGTGAGCGCGCACGAACGCTGATCGCCGATCACGCCGACCGCTCGAAAGCGACGATGAAACGTGCCATGCACGAATCCCGGTCGAACAAACGCCCCAAGTTCGTCAGCCCAGGTCGATTCGCAGGCAAGATAGTGCTGGTCACCGGCGCGGCCCAGGGTATCGGAGAATTCGTGGCCCGACGGATCGGAGCCGAAGGCGGATCACTGATCCTGGCCGACCGGTCCGAGTTGGTCGAGTCTCTCGCCGAGGAATTTCGACGAGACGGTGTCGAGGCCATTCCAGTGATGGCCGACCTCGAAACCTGGGAAGGCGCTTCGTCGGTGGTGGACGCCGCACTCGCCGCGCACGGCCGCGTCGACGTGTCCATTCACGTCGTCGGCGGCACCATCTGGGCCAAACCGTACGCCGAGTACCCGCCCGAGCAGATCGAGAAGGAAATCTCCCGGTCGCTTTTCCCGACGCTGTGGTCCTGCCGCGCCGTGATCCCGCACATGATCGAACGCGGCAGCGGCACCATCGTCAACGTCTCCTCGGTCGCCACCCGCGGTATCCACCGGGTCCCCTACGCAGCCGCGAAGGGTGGCGTCAACGCCATCACCACAACTCTGGCCCTCGAGGCAGCACCCCACGGCGTTCGAGTGGTTGCCACGGCGCCCGGTGGTACCGCCGCACCGCCCCGACGCGTCGCTCGTGGGCCCGCGCCCTCGACGGAGCAGGAGAAGGATTGGTACCAGGCGATCGTCGACCAGACCGTGGACTCTTCGTTGCTCAAACGCTACGGAACACTCGACGAGCAAGCCGCAGCGATCTGCTTCCTCGCCTCCGACGAGGCGTCGTACATCACCGGCACCGTGCTCCCGGTGGCCGGCGGAGACCCGGGCTGAGCCATGACCGTGTTGGCTCGATCGCCGGACGCACTCGTGCGCCGCGGATACGGTGACGTCATGTCCCCTTCACCGTTGATCGGTCGCGGTGAACTGCTGGACGTCCTGATTCGGGCGGTCGACGGCTCGGCGACGACGTCGAATTTCGTGGTGCTGACCGGCCCCGCAGGCATCGGCGCATCGTCGATTCTGCGCGAGCTCGAGCGGACAGTCGACACCGAAGTGCAGCGCACCGGTGCGGTGCCGTGGGAAGCACATGTGCCGTTCGGTCTCGTCACCCAACTCGTCCCTGGAACCCAGGCCGACGGTTCCGACCCGGTCGAGTGGGGCGATCGGATCGCCGACGCGTTGCCGCCGGATCGTCCGACACTTCTGTTGATCGACGATGCGCACGACGCCGACGCGGACTCGCTCCGTGCGCTCGCCTCCGCCGTTCGACACCACCGAGCGGCGGGCCTGGCGGTGGTGTGTATCCGAAAGTCACTGCCCGAGGGCAACATCGAGGCCCATCGGGTTCTCGATCGCGCCGCCGACCTCTCGTTGGCCGTACCGGCAATGACGGTGTCGGTCGTTGCCGAGCTCGCCGCACTGCAGGGGATCATTCTTTCCCCGTCCTCGGCGGCCCACCTGACACGTCACACCGGTGGACGTCCTCGGCACGCCTTGGCGCTACTGAACGAGGTGCCGCGCGAGACCTGGAAGGGTGTTCGCCCCGACCTACCTGCGCCCGCCTTCGTCGAGGCAGACGTTCGGGCCACTCTCGCTCTCTGCACGGACGAGGCTCGGCGTCTGGTGTCGGCCGTCGCCGTTCTCGAAGACGGTCGACCGTTGACCACGGTGTGCGAGGTCGCCGGCATCGACGATCCCTGGCCTGCTGTCGATCTCGCTGAACAATTCGCACTGGTGACCGTCCGGCGGAGCTCCGCGGCGACCATCCTCGAGGTTCCCGATCTCACGGTGCGCGCCGCGGTGCTCTCGACGATGAGCAGAGTCGAGCGCGCGCAGGTGCATCGAGCCGCTGCAGCAGCCGAGACCGACCCGGCCGATCAGCTGGCGCACCTGGTTCACGCGTCGCCACTGCCCGATCCACTGGTCTCGGACCGTTTGGCCACACTCGCTGCGACACGCGCCGGAATCGGCGAATGGGCAACGGCTGCAAGGCTTTACCTACTGTCAAGTCGATCGACCCAGGAACCACATGCGCGCGAGGATCGTCTGGTTCGCGCGGTGGATGCATTGATCGGTGCCGGGGACATGCGCACTGCCTCGGATTACCTCGCCGAGATCGAAAGTCTGCGCGAGACCCCCACTCGCAATGCCGTTCTCGGCTATCTGGCAATCCTGCGCGGCCGCCCCAACGAGGCCGAGGCTCGACTCACCCGGGCCTGGCAGCTGGTACGGGCGAGGCACGACCCCGAGGTCGCTGCCGTGATCTGCCATCGGCAGGTGCTGCACAATCTGGCGCGCTGCGACGGTGCCAACCTTGTGCTGTGGGCCGATCGCGCAGTCGAACTCGTCGGAGCCGACCACGCGACTGCGGTTGAGGCGCAGTCCATTCGAGGTCTCGGCCTGGCGGGCACCGGCCGGGTCGCGGAAGCACTGAGCAGCTATCGCGACCTGTGGGGCCACGCGAGCACCGGGGCCGTGGGACAACGGGTGCAGATGGGCGCAGGCTGGCTGCACTTCGCGACGGACGAGATCGATCTCGCTCGCTCCGAACTCGAAGCCGCAGCACCGACCGACTTTCTCGGTGGTTCGACCCGAATCTCGTTGTGGGCGCACGGTTGGCTGGCTCGCACCTACTTCGTCACCGGCGAGTGGGATGCTGCGCTGCGGTTGGTCGGAGCCGGTTCCGACCTGGCCGACCGCTCGGGTGCCGCGTTGATCGTCCCTCTGCTCCAGTGGACCGCCACGCAGATCCACGCGCTCCGCGGAGACTGGGAGGCCGCTGCGACCAGCGCACACCGCGGCGATTCCGGCGCGCGCGACTACGAGATCATGCGCGTGCCAGCGGCTCTCGGCCGTGCTGCCATCGCCGAGGCACAAGCCGACTATGCCGGTGTTCTACGTGCCCTTGCCCCATTGACCGAGCAGTGGGCTCACGCCGACGTGTCCGAACCCGGCTTCTGGGCGTGGCCCGACGTGTACGCCAATGCGCTGATAGTCGAGGGCCGACTCGAGCAGGCCGACGAGTTCTTGATTCCACACGAGGCAAGAGTGCGCGATCGTGGTCATCGCTCGGCGCACGCACGTCTTGCCTGCGCTCGTGGACGGCTGCACGGCGCGATGGGCGATCTCGATTCTGCCCGAGCATCATTCGAGGACGCACTGGCCTCGTTGGCACCGCTCCCCCTGACGTACGACCGTACTCGAATCAACTACGCCTACGGGCAGACCCTGCGTAGGGCCGGCAAGAGGCGCGAGGCCGATGCCGTCGTCAACGCGGCACGTGAGGGCTATCTCGCACTGGGTGCCACCACTTACGTTCGGCGGTGCGACCGTGAACTCAAAGCGGGTGGCGTGCACGCCGTTCTGAAGAACCGAGCACACGACGCGCTGACCCCGCAGGAGGACGCTGTCTCCGGCTTGGTCGCCACAGGAATGACCAATCGTGAGGTAGCAGCCGAGTTGTTCCTGTCGGTCAAGACCGTTCAGTTTCACCTGACCAGGGTGTACTCCAAAATGGGCATCCGTTCGAGAGCCGAATTGGCCGCTGCCCGGTCGACCGATGCAACCTTGACAACATGATTGGAGCACAACAAGTTTCGCAATGCCGAGGTAAGCACTAGGCAAAGCCCTGGTGTGACTGAGCCCACAATTTGGGACAGTGATGCAACCCGCTCGGCCGTCAGCGCCGATTCAGCTTCCACGCGGTACTCCCTGACCGAAAAGGATCCCCGATGACTGCACCGGACTCCACGAAAACCGGCACGCCAGCCAACAATAGTTGGGCCAGCGACCGTCACCGCCGAAGCGTGCTGTGGATCGTCGCACTGTCCACTGCAGCAATTGTTTTCGATGGCTACGACCTCGTCGTCTACGGCACCGTACTGCCGACCCTGCTCGCCGATTCCGCCCAGCTGGGCGCGCTGAATCCAGAAACCGCAGGCGCGCTCGGCTCCTATGCCCTGATCGGAGTCATGGTCGGCGCTTTGACTGCCGGTGCCTTCGGCGATCGGATCGGACGCCGCAGAACGATGTTGACGTGCATCGTGTGGTTCTCGGTCGGGATGGGGGCAACCGCACTGGCGCAGAACATCACGACGTTCGGCATTCTCCGGTTCCTGACCGGCATCGGAGTCGGCGGACTGGTGGCCACCGTCGGAGCCATGATTGCCGAGTTCGCACCTCCCGGACGGCGAAACCTGTTCAACGCCATCGTCTACAGCGGAATTCCGGCCGGCGGCGTGCTGGCATCACTGGCTGCGATCACCCTGCAGGATTCGATCGGGTGGCGCGGACTGTTCTGGATCGGCGCACTCCCGTTGGTCGTACTGCTCCCGCTCGCCCTGCTGCGGATGCCGGAGTCCCCACGGTGGCTCCTGGCACACGGACGCGTCGACGACGCGCAGCAGGTCTGTGCCCGGACGGGCATTCCGATGCCCGAGGCCGAACCCGCCATCGCCGGCGATCGCGTCGGGTTCGCCGCACTGGCCCGCAAGCCGTTGCTACGCCCGACGGCCCTCCTCGGACTGATGAGCTTCTCCGGTCTGCTGCTGACCTATGGCCTCAACACCTGGCTGCCGCAGATCATGTCCGAGGCCGGATACAACGCCAAGGGCTCACTGTCGTTCCTGTTGGTCCTCAACGGCGGTGCCATCGTCGGCGGTCTGATCGCATCCCGCGTCGCCGACCGCACCGGACCGCAACGCGTCATCGTGGTCACGTTCTGTCTCGCCGCGCTGTCGTTGATTCTGCTGACGCTGAACTTCCCACTCGGAGTCCTGCTCGTCGCGGTGGCAGGTGCAGGCATCGGTGCCATCGGTACCCAGGTGTTGATCTACGGATTCGTCTCGAACTACTACCCCACCACCGCCCGCGCCGCAGGTGTTGCGTGGTGCGCCGGATTCGGGCGTCTCGGCGGCATCCTCGGGCCCCTGCTCGGCGGCATCTTGCTCGGTGCAGGCATCGCGTCGTCCACGGCGTTCCATATCTTTGCTGTCGTGGCCGTGCTCGGAGCTCTGGTCACCACCGCCGTTCCCGCGGTTCGGGTGCTTCGCCGGTCCGATCGACTACTCGATGAACCGGTGAAAGTGGCTGAATGAACCGGATTTTCGAGAAACCTCTCGCGGACGAACTGCCCGACCGTCGCCCGCCTGGTCTGCGTGCTCTGCGCGCCGACTTCGGCGGGCAGTACGTCGGGGCGGGTGCAACCGGTGTGCTGTTCAGCGCGACCGGACCTGTTGCGGTCATCATCGGTGCCGCGGCAGCCGGTTCGCTCACCGCCGCGCAGACGGCGTCGTGGGTCTTCGGGGTGTTCGTGCTCAACGGCATCCTCACTGTGGTGGCGAGCTGGGTGTACCGGACGCCGCTGAGCTTTTTCTGGACCATTCCGGGCACCGTTCTGGTCGGTCAGTCACTGGCGTCGTTGACCTGGCCGGAAGTTGTCGGGGCCTATCTCGCCACGGGTGTGCTCATCATCGTGCTCGGAGCCACCGGTGCCGTCTCGACACTGATGGCGTTCCTCCCGCACAGCGTGGTGATGGCGATGGTCGCCGGCGCGTTCCTGTCGTTCGGAACCGGACTCGTCCAGTCTGTTTCGTCCAACGTGCTCGTCGCAGGCAGCATGGTCGTGGCGTGGTTGGCCCTGACGCGATCCGATACGTGGTCGAGACGTATACCCCCGGTACTCGCGGCATTGGTCGCCGGTCTCGCTGCTCTTGCGGTCACCGGCGGCTACACCCGAGTGAGCGGGCCTGCAGCAGGTCTGCCTCTGTTCGGGCTGCCCGAACTCGTTGCGCCCTCGTTCAGTGGGGCGGCGATGGCGCAGTTGGTGATACCGCTCGCCGTCACGGTGGTGGCCGTGCAGAACGGTCAGGGTGCTGCCGTACTGAATTCCGCGGGCCACCGACCACCGATGACCGTCGTCACCATCGCCTGCGGCGTCTGGTCACTTCTGGTGGCTCCGCTGGGCGCGGTGTCGACATGTCTTGCCGGCCCGACCAACGCGCTGCTCGTTACCGTCGGCGAACGGTCGCGGCAGTACATCGCCGGAATCACCTGCGGCGCTTTGGCCATCGTGGTCGGTGTGCTTGCTCCGCTGCTGGTGCGTGGCCTGGCCGTGGTACCCGCAACATTCATCGCCGCTCTCGCAGGCCTGGCCATGCTCGAGGCACTGCGCGGTGCATTCACGGCCGCGTTCTCCGACTCGACCGGTCGCCCGGTGCTCGCGCCCCTGATCACCCTGCTGGTCACCATCTCCGGCACCGATGTCGGAGGCCTCGGCGCTCCGTTCTGGGGATTGGTCGCCGGTGTCGCGGTCACCTATGTGTTGGATCGTCGCAAGTAGGAGTCCTTGCCGAACTCGAAGTTATGGATGGATTCCGGGCAGGTTCCATCCATAACTTCGAGTTCGGCAGGGCTCAGAATCCGATCGGCAAGCCGGCGTAGTTCTCGGCCAGTCCCATTGCCCCTGCCTCGCTGAAGACCACCCATTTCAGTTGCGAGAGTTGCAACTGAGTGTCGAACGGATCGTCTCCGGTGTGCAGCATCGTGGTCATCCACCAGGAGAAGTGGGTGCAGCGCCAGACGCGTCGGAGTGCGGTGTCACTGTAGGTCTCCGCTGCCTCGGTTCCCTTCCCTTGCAGCAACTGCGCCAGAGCCGGTGCCAGTAGAGCCACATCCGCCACCGCGAGGTTCAGACCCTTTGCGCCCGTGGGCGGAACGATGTGCGCGGCATCTCCGGCGAGGAACAGATTGCCGTGTCGCATCGGAGTCTGCACGTAACTGCGCATCGGCAGCACGCTCTTCTCGGTGATCGGCCCCGGGTTCAGCGTCCACCCGTCCTGGCCATGACCGAGTCTGGTAGCCAACGCATCCCAGATTCTGTCGTCGGACCACGTGTCGATGTCGGTACCGTTCGGCACTTGTAGATACAGCCGGCTGACCGTCGACGACCGCATCGAGTGCATGGCGAATCCGTCGTGATGCCAGGCGTAGATGAGCTCGTCGGTCGATGGCGCGACGTCGGCGAGCACGCCGAGCCAGGAGTACGGGTAGACCCGTTCCCACGTGTTCCGGACGGCGTCGGGCATCGCAGCGCGACTCGGCCCGAAGGAACCGTCGCATCCGGCAATGACGTCGGCGTCGATCCGCATCGATGTGCCCGACGCGTCGGTGAACGTGACGAACGGTGCGTCGGACTCGACGTCGTGCAACGCGGTGCCGGAGACGTCGTAGTAGATCTGTTGGCCCGCTTTCTCCCGGGCCGCGACGAGGTCCTTGGTCACCTCGGTCTGCCCGTACACCCACACGCTTCGGTCCACCAGGTCGCGAAAGTCGATGTGGTGCCGCTCTTCCGGCCACTGCAGATAGATTCCGCGATGCTCGTGGCCTTCGCGATGCAAACGCTCACCCAGGCCGTGGTTTTCGAGGAGCTGAACCGTCGAATGTTCGAGGATGCCCGCGCGAATTCGCGAGAGCACGTACTCCTGCGTGCGCGACTCGATCAGAATGGAGTCGATTCCCTGCTCCCCGAGCAGGTGGGACAGCAGCAAACCCGCGGGCCCTGCACCGATGATGGCAACCTGTGTACGCATGAGTCGAGTACACCTCGGTGATCCACGCCTCTACAAGCTACCGCTTCCGCTGAGTGGAAGAGTAGCTACCGGGTCCGCAGACTACGAGCGATCCCCTGGGCCGCAACCTGAAGCGCTGCAACCAGTCTCGCTCGATCTCGGCCGATACTGGGAACGACGATTCCCAACGCAGCCACCACATCCTCGCCGATGCTGCGGATCGGCACGGCCACCGAACATGCTCCGAGCGTCATTTCCTCGGCCGTCTGCGCGAAGCCCTCCCGATGGACTCGGCGCAGTTCGTTCTCCAACTGCGCCGGGCGAGTCACCGTGTACGGGGTGATGCGGACCAAGTTCCTCAGCACGCGATCGTGCACCTCGCGCGGGGCGTGGGCCAACAACACTTTGCCGACTCCGGTCGCATACAGAGGCAGGCGGGCTCCGACCCGGCTGACCGCCGGAACGGACGCATGCCCGGCCAGCCGGTCGAGGTAGAGCACCTCGTCGCCGTCGCGAATGGCCAAGTGCACCGTGGCGAGCGTCGCGCCGTAGATGTCGTGCAGGAACGGCGAGGCGATCTCTCGCAGATCGGACTGGTCCGGTGCCAGCAGTCCCAACTTCCACAGTCGGCGTCCCACCACGTAGCGGCCGTCGTCTGCGCGGACCAGTGCGCCCCAGTCGACCAGTTCACGCACCAGTCGATGTGCGGTGGCGATGGGGAGGCCTGCACCGTCGGCCAGTTCCGACAGCGTCAGCGCGGGTGCTTTCTCGTCGAACACGGCCAGCAAAGCGAACAGTCGCGAGGCAACCGACACCCCGGGATCCCGCGCATTGCCTGCCATCCGAACGACGATAGCCTCCCCGATCACCGCCGAACTCGAAGTTGTGGACACATTTGAGCCGAGAATCGTCCATAACTTCGAGTTCGGCGGGAATCACACCGCGGCAGCCGCGAAGCCGATTCTGTTGAACCGCTTCTCCCGGGCGATCATCCGCATCGACGGATCCTGGGCGATCAGGTCGGCGAGCTCACGGTGCAGCACCGCACCAACTCGATCGCAGAACTGTTGCGATTCGTCTGCCGCGTCGGGCAATTCGGGAATGATGATGTCGACAACGCCGGCGCGGTAGAGATCGAGGGAACGCACTCCCTGCTTGGTGGCCATCTCGGCTGCGTGAGTCGTATCCCGATGCACGATCGCCGACGCGCCCTCGGGTGGTAACGGAGACAACCACGCATGCTGAGCGGCGAGAACACGGTCCGCCGGCACCAGTGCGAGCGCGCCGCCGCCGGTTCCCTGACCCAACAGCAATGACAGCGTGGGGGTTTCGAGGTCGACCATGTCTGCGATGCATCGAGCGATCTCGCCGGCCAGGCCACCTTCCTCGGCCTCCTTGGACAGCGCCGCGCCTGCGGTATCGATGACGGTGACGAGCGGGAGCTTCAGATCCTGGGCCAGACGCATTCCGCGTCGGGCTTCCCGAAGCGCCGCCGGACCGAGCGGGGTCTTGGTCGTCTGACCGCGTCGGTCCTGCCCGAGCAGAACACAGGGCATGTCGCCGAACCGGACGAGGGCCAGAATCAGGCCCGGATCCGATTCACCCTGGCCGGTTCCGTTGAGGGGCAACACATCTGCTGCGGTACTGAACAGCAACTCACGGACGCCTGGACGGTCGCTCCTGCGTGAGGCCAGAATCGAGGTCCACGCGGGCACGTCCTCGATCTTCCACTCCAGCGCTTCGACGGTGCGTGGCCGGCACGACGGGATGTCGGTCATGATGCGCAGCGCGCGATCGACGATTTCGCCGAGTTGCTCGGGCGGGCGGATCGCGTCGATGAGCCCGTGGGCCTGGAGGTTCTCCGACGTCTGTACGCCCGTGGGGAACTTCGCGTCGTACAGCGCCTCGTAGACGCGGGGGCCGAGGAATCCGACGAGGGCACCCGGCTCGGCGACGGTGACGTGACCGAGCGATCCCCAGGACGCGAAGACCCCGCCGGTGGTGGGGTGGCGCAGGTAGACGATGTACGGCAGGTTCGCCGCCTTGTGTGCAGTGATCGCCGCGGTGATCTTGACCATCTGCAGAAACGCGACCGTGCCCTCCTGCATGCGGGTTCCGCCGGAGGTCGGCAGCGCCAACAGCGGTAGTCGCTCGTCGGTCGAACGGTGCACGGCAGTGACGAGCCGTTCGCCCGCCGCAACACCGATCGAGCCGGCCAGGAATGCGAACTCGCCGAGCAGGATGGCGACCTTGCGGCCCCGAATGGTCGCGGAACCGGTGAGGACGGACTCGTCCAGACCGGTCTTCTCACGGGCTGCCGCCAGTTCGCTGGCGTACTCGTCGTCGATGACGTAATCGGCCGTCGGGGTGTCCCAGGAGTCGAAGCTGCCGGGATCGATCACCAGGTCAAGGAGTTCGAGTGCGGTCATTCTGGTCATCGGATCGCTTCTTTCAGCCAGTCGCGGACGAGTTCGTCGTCGGCACCCAGTACCGGTGGTGCCAGGTGATTGGTTTCGGTGACCTCGGTGCCGTCGGATTCGAAGAATCGCAGGGGCGGCCCGGGAAGAGTGACCTTGCCGAGCGTCGCATGCTCGACGTCGACGAGCAGACCCTGGGATTTGGTCTGCTCCCACTCGTAGACCTCCTGAATGTTGCGCACTTTGCCTGCGGGAACGCCGATTTCGTCCAACAGAGTCAGTAGTGGCTCGGTCTCGTAGGTGCGGAAGATCTTCGAGACGAGTTCGATGACGTCTTCGCGGCTGTCTACGCGCTGGGGATTGGTGGCCATGCCTTCGAGGTCGGGGTCGATGCCGAAGCCCTCGCAGAACCGGTGCCACAGTCCCTCGCTACCGACCGAGATCTGCACGGCGCCATCCGAGGTCGGGAACAGGCCGTAGGGGCAGATCGACGGATGGTGGTTGCCCTGAGCCTTACCGATCTCGCCGGCGACCGTCCATTTGGTGCCCTGGAATGCGTGTACTCCGACGACGCTGGCGAGCAACGACGTCCGCACCACCTTGCCGCGGCCGGTGCGGTCCCGCTCGCGCAGAGCAGCGAGAACTCCGAAGGCTCCGTACATTCCGGCCAGCAGGTCTGCGATGGGAACGCCGACGCGCTGGACGTCGTCGGGACTCGAGCCGGTGAACGACATCAGCCCGGCCTCTCCCTGGGCGATCTGGTCGTAGCCGGAGCGGCCGCCCTCGGGTCCGTCGTGGCCGAATCCACTGATCGACAACACGACCGTGCGCGGGTTGATCTCCGCGATGCGCTCGGGCGAGAAGCCGAGTCGGTCGAGAACACCGGTGCGAAAGTTCTCTAGCAGTACGTCTGCTCGTTCGATCATGTGCTCCAACGCTTCTCGGCCCTCGTCGGTCTTGAGGTCGAGTGCGATGGACCGCTTGTTGCGGTTGGCCGAGAGGAAGTACGTCGACTCGCGCTCGGCGTCACGCGGAGTGACGAAGGGGGGACCCCACACTCGGGTGTCGTCGCCGCCCTTCGGGGTCTCGACCTTGATGATGTCCGCTCCGAGATCGCCGAGCATCATCGCCGCGTGCGGGCCGGCCAGGGCGCGGGTCAGATCGACCACCACGGTGCCTTCGAGCGGTCCGGTTCTGCCTGTCGTGTTGAGGGGCATCGAATTGATCCTTACGTCGAAGCGAGGTGGGAGCCGGACCCGAAGTCCGATTGGATTACTGGGCCAGTGGCCTAGCCAATTCAATTGGACCAGCGAACCACAGAGAAGTCAAGTACCGATTCAGGTGCCTTTGCCCAGCTCAGACGCGTGATGGCGGCACGTCGAACACACGTGCCGCCATCATCGAGCGCCTGTTTCCAGCTGCAGTACGGCTACAACCAGCCGGGTACCACCAGCAATCCCCAGGCGATCAGCGGGCCGATGACCACGACCAGGGCGCTGTATTTCAGGATCTGCTTGTAGAAGACATCGCGGTCGATGTCCTGAGCATTGGCGAGCACCAGGGCTCCGTTGGTGGAGAACGGGCTGACGTCGACGATGGTCGAAGCGATGGACAGAGCCACGATGACTCCGATGGCTCCTACTTCACCGGCGAGCAGGAACGGAACGGCCAGCGGGATGGTGACGCCGAGGATCGCGGTGGACGACGCGAAGGCCGAGACGATGGCACCGATGTAGCAGAGCAGCAGCGCCACGAGAAGCGGGATGCCGATGTTGGCGACCGAATCGCCGACGTATTCGACGGTTCCGGCTTCCTGCAGCACCCCGACGAACGTGAGCACACCACCGATGAGCAGCACCGTCGACCAGCTGATCTGGTTGATCGCGCCCTTCTGGGCCTTGGGCGATGCGAGAGCGAGGATCACGGCCACCGTCATCGCGATGAATCCGACGTCGAGATCGAGCACGAGGGCGAACAGTGCCAGCGAGGCCAGGCCGACGAGCGTGAGAATCTGATCGAAGGTGATGGCCTTGACCGCGGTGGCCAGGGGCGGTGCGTTCTCGACGGTGACCGTCTGACCGGACGGACGAGGCGTCGACGCCCCGAAGCCTCGCATGACCGTTCGCGAACCCGAACCACCGACTCCGCCGGTGTCACCGTCGGGACGCGTGCCGTCCTCGTCGTGCACGCTGCGTCCGATGAGGGAGCGGCCACCGAGGAACATGAACAGCAGCGCGCCGATCGCCGCATTGAAGAACAAGCTGCCGAGGAAGAGCGTGAGCGGACTGTTGACGAGTCCGGCTTCGGCGGCGATGTTGTTGACCGTGACGCCGTAGATGCTGATGGGCGAGAAGCCGCCTGCTTGCGCACCGTGAATGACCATCATGCCCATGAGCAGGGCGTTGATCTTGTAGCGCGCGGCGAAGCCGAGGGCGATCGGGGCAACGATGGCCACCGCGGCCGGCCCGAGCGCACCGATCGAGGTCAGGACACCGGTGATACCGAACATCACCCAGGGGATGAGTGCCACCCGGCCTCCGACGAGTCGAACGGATCCGCGGACCAGGAGGTCGACCGTGCCGTTGTTCTGCGCGATGGCGAACAGGTAGGTGATGCCGACCAGTGTGAGGAAGAGACTGCTCGGGAAGCCGGCAATGATGTCGTCGGCACCCATGCCCACGGCAAGTGTTCCGACGAAGAACGCCGCCACGAACCCCAACGCGCCCATGTTCACGGGGAACACGGTTGCGGCGAGGAACATGACGACGAGCGCAAGAATGGGTATCAGCTCGGTCGACATCGAAGGTCTCCGGTCCGTCTCGAATATCACTCGAGCGGTTGCCCGAGATCTTCAGTGGCTGATTGGACTGACCACTGAGTCAATAGGGACTCAACCAGTGAAGTGGATCACTTGTCAAGACCTAATGTGTCCGCTGTTACCTTGACCTCGACGGCTAGGGTGAAGGCCCAGAGGAACAGAGAGCGAGTGACACAGTGGCTGAGCAAATTCGCCCCGTGACCCGACCGCGACTGTACGAGGTCATCGTCGAACAGTTGTGCAAGCACATCGCCGACCGCGAGATGAACCCTGGCGATCGACTTCCGCCGGAGCGTGAGCTGGCCGGCCACCTCGGGGTGAGCCGAGCATCGCTGAGCCAGGCCCTCGTCGCCCTCGAAGTACAGGGCATCCTGTCGGTCCGGCACGGCGACGGTGCAGTGCTCGTGCGACGACCCGTGGGAGACATGGCAATTCGTGCCCTACGTGAACACGCGAACCGCCTCCCCGAGGTGATCGAGGCCCGCGAGGCACTCGAGGTCAAACTCGCCGAGCTCGCCGCCGCTCGTCGTAGCGACAGTGAAATGGCCGCGATCGACCACGCCCTGTCCGTCATGGCCTCCGAGATCACCGACGGAGATCGCGGAGACTCCGGAGACGAGCTGTTCCATCACGCCATCACCGACGCGGCTCACTCACCGTTGCTCGCCCGCCTGATGGGCGAAATCGCCGGGCTGATTCGAGAGACGCGCATCGAGTCCCTGTCGCAGTCCAACCGTCCGCAAGCATCCCTCGAAGGCCATCGCCGCATCGCCGAGGCTGTGCGACAACAGGATCCAGCCGAGGCTGGACGGGCAATGGCCGACCACATCCGACTCGTCTCGGACGTGGCGCTGCTGCGCTCGGTCGACGGCTAGAGAAGTCCGGAAGCGGTCCCCACCGAACTGGGGAACACCGTTGGTTGACATCCACGGCACCGTCGCGCAATTACTACGTCCACCCGTGAGGCGTCCGAAATCTCGGCCATCGGTGCTCCCTTCCGGGCTGTTCGATCTATCGGCGACAGTAGCTAAATATTGGTCACTAGACCAGGATTGAGGAAAAATCGCCTGCTGAAGAGCACTGCGATGGGGGTCGAAGACAGCACCCCGGCTACGTTGTAGCCATGACCGAAGAGCGCCGGAAGACGCGATACGCGCGTGGCCAGGAACGCCGCGACGCCCTGGTCGACGCCGCTATTCGCGTGATCGGAACACGCGGACTCGAACGCGTCTCGTTTCGGTCCGTGGCCGACGCCGCCGGCTTCCCGCCGTCGACCACCAGCTACTTCTTCGGCTCGGTCGGCGAACTCATCGATGCCGCGATCACCCGAATTGCCGAGAACGTGACGGCGAAAGTCACGGCTCTACTCGACGTCGCGCACAGAGGCGGGCTCACTCGCGACGATCTCGCCGACGCGATCATGGACCTGGTCTCGCTGCTGTCCTCCCCCGAGGACGACGACTCCCTCGTCCAGTTCGAGGCGTACCTCGCCGTGCGTAGGCGACCCGAGCTGGCGGATTCGGTGCACCGAATCATGCGGATGATCGAGGAGGCGGCCGAGGCGGCGCTGGGGGCATTCGGAATCGCGGAACCGCAACTACCGGCTCGGCATTTCCTGGCCCTGATCGACGGCTACACCCTGCGCGAGATCGCCAGGCCGACACCGAGTGGCAATCGGGCCGAACTGAGGGATGCCCTGCTGCGCGTGCTCGACTCGTACGTGCCGCGCGCCTGAGGTCGGAGCGCGCTAGGTGGCACCGACGAGCAGCGGCACGATGTTGCGGTGCGCGAACGCGAGCAGATCGTCGTAGGTATCGAGCGGGGCGGCGGCCGACGGAGTCAGCAGGATCGAATGAACAACGCGCACAACAATTTCCGGCGCATCCGGCACGGCGAAGGTGTCGGATTCCAGTTCATCCCTGGCGATGTGCGCGGCAGCGTTGATCGCGGGCACGAGCAATGCCGATGCATTCGTGGTCAATTGCTCGAGCACCAGCGAACTCTCGGAATCGAACATCTTCAACAGCACCGGGTTCGTCCGCACCGAGTCGATGGTCGTGGCGAATCCGTGCGCCGCCCGATCTGCTCGTGACGTCTGATTCGAGGCCGCTGCCGCCACCGCCACGAACAGCCGCGAGGACTCCCGCGCCATGACGGCCCGCACCAGGTCGTCCTTGGACCCGATCCGGCGGTAGACGGTCACTCGGTTGATCCTGGCGCGCTTGGCGACGTCGCCGATGGTGCTTCGAGGTATTCCGACCTCACCGAACAGCTCCAGAGCGGCATCGAGAATCGGCCCGTCGTCCCCATCTGGATGCATCGTTCGATCCTATCGGTCGTCCGATCACTGTCATGCAACATTGCAACACACATTGTTGCTATGTAGCATCGCCGTCAGTAGCAGCACGATCTCGAAGAAACGGAGTTTCGAATGTCTCGGAACAAGGCGGTCGACTCGAACGAGCAGTACACGGACGAGTCCTACGCGATAGTGGCGCGCGCGGTGACATTCGACTGGTCCGGCGTTCCACTCCAGTACATCCCCCACGAGTGGTACGCCACCCACTTCTGGAACGTGATGCACCTCGTCCTGCCCGAGGGAGAACGCGCGATGGCGGACGTGTTCGCCCGCGCACTGCCGTTCATCGACGACCGCCGGTTGCACGAGGAAGTCGTGGGATTCGTCGGCCAGGAAGCAACGCACGCGTCCTCCCAGGAGAGCTTCCGCAATTACCTCGTTGCGCACGGAGTGGACATCGAACCGATTCTGCAGCGCATTCGCTTCGCCGTGGGTGTGGTGTTCGGCGACCACGGCCTCACCGGCCGCGCAGGCAAGGCATGGCGGAACGAGCGCCTCGGAATCTACGCAGCGGCAGAGCACTTCACTGCCGTGGTGGGCGAATGGCTGCTCGACAACACCGAATTCGACCGCATCGGCGTCGACCCCACGATGCTGGACCTGCTCCGCTGGCACGGCGCGGAAGAGTTAGAGCACCGCAACGTCGCATTCGACGCGTTCCAATACGTCGACGGTGGCGGATTCCGCCGGGCCCGAACGGCAGTCGTCGCCAGTGCCGGATTGGCCGTGCTGTGGTTCACCACCGCCGCGTACCTGTACAAGAACTCGGTTGCCACGCCGCGCACCGGACAGCGCCGAATGCGCACCCCCTGGCCTCTCGCGTTCGCACGCGCGTCACGTAAGAACCTCATTCCAGGTCTGTCGTTCCTGTTCGTGCAGCTCGCCCTCTACATCCGTCCGGGTTTCCACCCCTCGACGATGGGCGACATCGACAAAGCAGTGCAGTATCTCGCCGTCTCCCCCGCAGCCCTGGCAGCCCAGCAATGACAGGCACTCCCGCGGTGACCACTCCCACCCACAGCCATCTGGGCGAGGTCACCGTGACCGCGCCCGGCCTCGGACTGCGGGCCGTCGGTGCCGCGTCCCGCGTCTACGCCAGACTCGTCACCGATTCGTCGATCGTGACGGCCCTGTCCCCGGCGCGACCACGGCGAAGCGTCGGATACGAATTCGAGACCGTCGTCGACGACACGATCGACGAGGCCGAGGACGTTCGCTCACTGTTGTTGTCTCGCAAAGACGGTGCACCGCTTCCGACGTGGTTGCCCGGTGCACACATCGACGTCACCACCCCGTCCGGCTCGGTGCGGCAGTACTCGCTCGCCGGTCGCCCCGGCGCAGGTGATCGCTACCGCATCAGTGTCCGCAAGATCCCCGGCGGCACGGCGTCCACCGAGATCCACACCCTCTCCCGCGGCGCTGTGCTACGAGTTCGCGGACCCCGCAACGCCTTTCCGATGGCCGAGGCCGAGCACTACCTGTTCGTGGCCGCCGGAATCGGCATCACACCCATCCGGGCGATGATCGAACGCGCCGTTCATGACGGGGCGCGGTGGACCCTGTACTACCACGGTCGCTCTCGGGCGAGTCTGCCGTTCGTTGCCCTACTGCAGCAGTTGGCTCTGACCTCGCGCGGTCATGTGATCGTCAAAACCGACGATGTCGACGGATTTCCGATTCCGACGGACATCGTCGATCTCGGGATGGGCAACTCCGCGATGTACGTCTGCGGGCCCGCGGCACTGTCGAGCAGGCTTCGCGCCGAGGCCCTCGACAGTACGGCCGTCCGCGAATTCCACACCGAATTGTTCGCGCCCGCAGCGGTGGTCGACGGCACGCCGTTCGTGTTGCAGCTCGAGCGTTCGGGCGAGACCGTCGAGGTCGGTGCCCAGGAGACCGCTCTCGACGCCCTCCGTCGATCGAGGCCGGACCAGCCCTATTCCTGCCGCCAGGGCTTCTGCGGAGCGTGCGTGGTCGGTCTCGTCGGCGGACGTGTCGATCACCGCGACCGCGTTCTCGATGCCTCCGAACGCGAGAACTCGCTCACCCTGTGCGTCTCGCGTGGTGCCGTCGACGGCGAAGTCGTCGTCCTCGATCTGTAGAAGGAGCCGAACCTCATGACCGAAACATTGACGAACGACACCGAAACGACTGTGCCGCAGATCGACGTCGCGATCATCGGCGCGGGTTTCGGCGGTCTCGGTGCCGCGATCCGACTCGAGCAGGAAGGACGCGGCGACTTTCTGATCTTCGAGCGCGACAACGCGGTCGGTGGAACGTGGCACGTGAACACCTATCCCGGTGCGCAGTGCGACATCCCGTCCGCCCTGTATTCGTTCTCGTTCGCACCCAACCCGGACTGGACGCGGCTGTACCCGCTGCAGCCCGAGATCGAGGCGTACCTCAACGACTGCACCGACAAGTTCGGGATCCGGGATCGGATCCGCTTCGGTCACGAGGTACTGGACGCAACCTGGAACGACGAGCAGGACCGGTGGGTGGTGCGGACGAGTGCAGGAACGTGGTCGGCGCGCATCCTGATCGGAGCCCTCGGGCCGTTCAGCGAGCCGGCCACACCCACTATCGACGGCCTGGAATCGTTCTTGGGCACTGTGTTCCATTCGGCGAAGTGGGACCACGCGCACTCCGCCGAGGGTCGACGCATCGCCGTCATCGGCACCGGAGCATCTGCGGTGCAGTTCGTCCCGCGTCTGGCCCCCGAGGCCGCACACCTGACGCTGTTCCAGCGGACGCCGACATGGATTCTTCCGCACCCCGACCGACCGATCTCCGAATCCGGCAGGTCCGTGCTCAGGAAGTACCCCAGGGCCCAGCGGGCCATGCGCCGCGTGTTCGATCTGTTCCAGGAAGCGTTGGTCCCCGGACTCATCAGCCATCGCTCGTTGTTGGCACCGCTCACGGCGGTGGGGCGCGCCCACCTGCATCGTCAGGTGAAGGATCCCGTTCTTCGCGAAAAGCTGACGCCCGGTTACGAATTCGGCTGCAAGCGACCCACCTTCTCGAACCAGTTCTATCCCGCACTGTGCCGAGAGAACGTCACCGTCGAGACCACCGGTATCGCTCGGATCGTGCCCGAGGGCATCGTCACCACCGACGGGACCGTGCACGAGGTGGACACGATCGTCCTCGGGACGGGATTCACCGTGTCCGGCCACACCGGCTTCCGACGCATCATCGGCCGCGACGGAAAGTCGTTGGCGGACAAGTGGCCCGACGGTGAGATGTCGTCGTACCGAGGTACCACGGTGCACGGCTTCCCGAACTTCTTCATGCTGCTCGGCCCCAACTCGGTGGTGTACACCTCGCAGGTGGTCACCATCGAAGCTCAGGTGAACTACATCCTCGCAGCGTTGCGCGCCATGGACTCCAACGCGATCACGGCGCTCGAGGTGAGCATGCGGGCGCAGTCGACGTTCGCCGAACACACCGACCGCACGCTCGCGGGATCGGTGTGGAACTCGGGCGGGTGCAGCAGCTACTACCTGAGCCCGTCGGGCCGAAACGTGACGTACTGGCCCGGTTCGGTGCGTAACTTCACCCAGCGGATGGCCACGATCGAACTCGGCCATTATCACTGGCGCAGTGCAGATTTCCGACCCGATACCGAGCTCGTGACGACGAGGGACCTCACATGAAGAACCGCATCGAGCTGTCCGGAAAAGTGGCGCTGGTGACGGGTGGAGCACGTGGAATCGGAGCCGCGACGGTCGCGGAACTGGTATCCGCGGGAGCCTCCGTGGCTGTGGTCGATCGAGACTTCCCGGCGGACGCCGCGAGTTCCGGACGAACCCTGCTGCTCACCGGCGACGTCACCGATCCCAATGCGATGGCAGACTGCGTTGCCGCGACGGTGAGCACGTTCGGCGGTCTCGACATCGTGATAGCCAACGCCGGCATCACGCCCCCGCCCGCCACCATCAGGACCATCGACCGCGCAGTCTTCGACTCGGTGATGGCCGTGAACTTCGGCGGTGTGCTCAACATCGTGCGCGCTGCGGCCGACGAGATCGTCGCGAGCGGCGGCCACATTCTGCTGGTGTCGTCGTGCGCCGCCTTCACTCCTGGCATGGGCGGGTCTGCCTACATGGTCAGCAAAGCGGCCGTCGAACAGCTCGGCCGCGCCCTGAGAATCGAACTCGCCGCCGTGGGCGCAACAGCGGGTCTCGCGTACTTCGGTGTGGTGGATACCGATCTGGCCCGCAACACCCTCGACAGCGATCCGATGGGCCGGCGAATCGGCAGGTTTCTACCGTGGCCGTTGAACCGGCGTCTGCCCTCGCAGCGCGCCGCGGAGTTGCTCGTGCACTCGGTCCGCACGCGTCGGGCCCGACTCATCGCGCCGTCGACCTGGACGCCGTACTTCTGGTTCCGCGGAGTTCTCAACCCGATTCTGGAACGCAGACTCGTCAGGGACCGCGCGATCGCCGAGATCATCCGGGATCTGGAGAAGACGCACGCCCGCTGAGTCTCGCCGGCGTGGGCGGGGTTGCTACTCGCTGTCCCCGTCCACGCTGGGTACGTCACTCATGGGCGGAAGCGATCGCGCGCACAGGTCCCGCGCATCGGTGTCGGGTACTCCGAGGGCGAGCAGAACGCCGTAGGCCATCTGGTCGACGGTCTCGACGTCGCTCCGTTCGGGTTGCTCGAGCAGTAGCTGCCCCATGCCCAGCAGTGCGCCCGCGACCAACGCCAGCGACAGCTGGATGTCCGGGACGCGGAAGTATCCGGCCACGACTCCGGCCTCGATGTCTCGCGCGGCGCGCGGACCGAGACCGTGCGGTGAGGTGATCAATTCGGGGCCGGAGTGGATAAGTACCCGACTCAGCTCCGGCTGCAACCGAAACAGGCGACCGGCGATTCGGAAAGATCGAGTGAACGCCTCGGCAGGATCGGCGGCAACATCGGTCAGCGAGTCGAGGTAGATACCCAACAGCTCGAGCGCGCCGTCGACCGCGGCCTGGAACAGCTGTTCCCTGCTCTCGAAGTGGTTGTAGAAGGACCCCATCCCGACGTCGGCAGCCTGAGTGATCTCCGCGATCGGAGCATTCAGCTCGCCGCGGGCGATGAATCCTTGCGCCGCCGCGATCAGCGCGCCGCGAGTGCGTGCTTTGCGCCGCTCGAGCCGATTCGGGGTCTCTGTCATGTTCCCTACTTCTGTCTGCGCTGGTCGACGCCCTGACTCTTCCTCACCGCTGACGATTTTGTCAATATCCTTGACTGACGGCCTACTCATAGGTGACGATATTGTCACCAACGAGGGAGGGCTTCATGGGACACGACGTCGACGGCCACAAGGACATGCACGTGGACCAAGGCGCGCTCCCCGGCGAGCACCCCGGTCGCGCGAAAGATCCGATCATCAAGGTGCGCGACATCGCGTGGCTCGAGTTCCGCAAACCTGATCTGGCCAAGGCCGAGGCGTTCGCCGTGGCGTTCGGATTCACCGTCTCACTGCGCACGTCCGAGGAGATTCACCTCCGCGGCACTCTTATCGGCTCGCCGTGCGTGATCATCCGACGCGGTAAGCGAACGCGTTTCGTCGGTGCAGCGTTCGCCGCCGCCGAGGATGCCGACGTCGTCCGACTCGCCGAGGCCACCGGTCAGCGGGTCCAGCGACTGCCCGACACCCTGGGCGGTATCGCCGTCACTCTGACCGATCCGGGCGGTCAGCCCGTTCAGGTCGTCTCGGGATACACCGAACACCCGGAGCTTCCAGGCCAGGACGCACACACCTACAACTTCGGCGATCCCCGCAACCGGGTGAACGCCACTCAGCGTCCACCGCATCAGCCTGCACGAGTACAACGACTCGGGCATGTGGTGCTGCAGCGAGTGGACTATCTGGAAAACCTGAACTGGTATCTGCACCACCTGGGACTGATCGTCAGCGATTTCCTCTACTACGACGGCCAACGCGACCGGGGCCCGGTGATGAGTTTCATCCGCTGCGATCGCGGCAGCATCCCGTCCGATCATCACACGCTCGCCATGACTCTCGGCCCGTCGGATCGGTACGTGCACTCGGCCTATCAGGTGACCGACATCGACGCCATCGCTGCTGGCGGCGAATTCCTCACCGCGCGTGGATACAAGCATTCCTGGGGTATCGGCAGGCACATCCAGGGCAGCCAGATCTTCGACTACTGGCGTGATCCCGACGGTTTCCTGGTGGAGCACTTCAGCGACGGCGACATGTTCGACAACTCCCTCGAACCCGGTTGGGCCCCGATGACGGCGTCCGGACTGGCCCAGTGGGGGCCGCCCGCGTCCAAGGACTTCCTCGGAATCGCCCCCAGCAGAGCGTCAATACACGAATTGAAATCGATCCTCTCCTCCCTGCGTAACGACAACGAGTTCGACACCGAACGCCTTCGTGGCCTGATGAAAGTGGCATCCTCATGAGCATCGCTGTACTCCGCACCGCCGACGCCTGGTGGGTCGAGACTCCGGCCGGCGCGTCGCGCATCGATACCTCCGCGACCACCACCGCCGAGCTTCTCGCCGACCGCCCAGCCGTCGAGGCAGCTCGGTCCGGCACCGATGTCGTTGCCGTGGAAACGTTGTCATTGATCTCCCCGGTCACCGCACCCTGTCGCGTCATGGCGAACATGACCAATTTCGTTTCGCACGTCAAAGATTCGGGCATGAACCCCGACACTGTGCCGCTGACGTTCTTCCGCAAGACCTCGGGATCGATCAGCGGCCCGACCGATGACATCGTCAAGCCGCCGCATGTGAAGCTGCTCGACTACGAGATCGAGATCGGGCTGGTATTCGGCAAGACGCTCACCGTCGGGACCAAGATCGACGCCTCCAACGTGGCCGAGTACGTCGCCGGACTGGTACTCACCAACGACGTCTCCGCACGTGACGTACAGCTGCCGAAAACCCAGTTCTACGAGGGCAAGTCGTATCCCACCTTCACTCCGGTCGGGCCGCGCCTGGTACTTCTGGAGCCCGGCGAGTTCGACCGGTTCGGCGAACTCGCACTGACCTTGCGGGTCAACGGCTCTGTGCGACAGGACAGTACGGTCGCCGATATGATCTACCGGCCGGTCGAGTCACTCGAGGCTCTGAGCAAGTTCCAGCGCCTCGACGCGGGCGATCTACTGCTCACCGGCACTCCCGGCGGTACCGCTCTCAAAGCCCCGGCCAAGCCGATCGAGATCGTCGGTGCGCTCATTCCGCCGGCAACGAAATGGAAGATCTTCTTCAAGAAGCAGGCCAAGAATCCCGCGTTCCTCAAGGACGGCGACGTCCTCGAGCTCACCAGCTCGACTCCCGACGGCACCCTCGATCTGGGGGTCCAGCGCACCCGGGTCTCCTACCGATGACCGGTACCGAGTCCGACGGCAAGCACTATCCGGTGGTGATCGTCGGTACCGGTCCGACCGGCATGACCGCTGCGCTGCTGTTCGCTCGGTACGGCGTGCCTTGCCTCGTGCTGGACAGGTGGGAGGACGTCTACCCTCAGCCGCGGGCGGTCCACCTCGACGACGAGGTGTACCGCATCCTCGGCGATCTGGGCCTGGCCGAGGACTTCGCGGCCATCTCCCGTCCGGGTCGCGGACTACGGTTGTGCACCAAGGACATCAGAACCCTTGCCGAGTTCGAGCGTGACCCGGACGACCGACCGCACGGCTACCCACAGGCCAATATGTTCGATCAACCCGAACTCGAGCGTCTGATGCGTTCTCACATCGCGCGTTACGAATCCGTGCAGATGCGTGGCGGATGCGAGATCACCGATGTGCAGAACCTGAAGGATTCGGTTCGGGTCCGGTACGACTCGACCGAGGACGGAACGCCACATTGGGTGACCGCCGACTATGTCCTCGGTTGCGACGGTGCCAACAGTGTGGTGCGCAGGTCCATCGGCTCGAAAATGGAGGATCTCGGTTTCGTGCAGCGATGGTTGGTCGTGGATATCGAGACCGACGTCGATCTCGAGCAGTGGGATGGTGTGCACCAGGTGTGCGATTCCGAGCGATCGGCGACGTACATGCGCATCGGCCCCACCCGCTACCGCTGGGAGTTCCAGATGCTCGACGGCGAGACCCTCGACGAGTTCACCGATCTCTCGGCCATCCACCCTTTCATCGCACCGTGGTTCGTTTCCGGCGAGATCCCGGACATGAAGCTGATTCGCAGCGCGGAGTACACCTTTCGTGCACAGGTGGTCGACCGGTGGCGTGATCGCCGGGTGTTCCTGCTCGGCGATTGCGCGCATCTGACGCCGCCCTTCATCGGGCAGGGGATGGGCGCAGGGCTCCGAGATGCGCGCAATCTGGTCTGGAAGATCGTCGGCGTGCTCGACGGGCATCTGAAGGAGACCTCGCTCGACAGCTACGAGACAGAACGAAAGACGCACGCCAAGCAGATGATCGAGTTGGCAGTTGCGATCGGATGGGCCATGACCGGCGGCAGCCGGCTCACTGGCATCATGCGCACGAACATCGCACCCGCCCTGGGCTATCTGCCGTTCATCGGCGCGAAGGTCACCGCCAGCACCACACCGTCACTCGGTCGATCGCAGTACGTGTTGCGTTCGCCCGTGCCGGTTCGCACACTGGCCGGAAAGCTGTGCCCCAACAGCCCGTTGGACAACGGAGCGCGTCTGGACGAACTCGCGCCTGGCCGGTTCCTGTTCGTCTCGTCGACGCCGTTGGCCATCGGGCACCGACGAGAGATCGAACGTCGCGGAGCCGTCGTCGTCGAGGTGGCGGCGTCGTCGGAGCTGGGGGTCTGGCTGCGCAGCGGGCACGCTGTCGCCGCCATCGTACGACCGGACCGCACGGTCATGGCGTCGGGCACCTCGGTGCCGTCCCTGCACACCAAAGTGCCGACCACTGCTTTTCGGACGAGCGATCGAACGGTGGTTCCGCAGGCTCCACTCCTGCCGGGCCCGGCACCCGTTGCGACGAAGCCTGCACCTACCCGCACCGTGAACAAGAGGCGTAGATGAACACTGCAATAGTCACCGGAGCGACGTCCGGAATCGGCGAGGCCGTCGCCGAGGTTCTGATCGCTCGCGGCTACCACGTCATCGGAACGAGCCGCGACAGTTCCTCGGTGGCCGACCCGATACCCGGCGTCGACTACCGCGACCTGGACCTGACGGATCCGGCATCGATCCGCGGGTTCGTGGACGGCATCGCCGACACCACGGTGGATGTGCTCATCAACAACGCGGGTGAAAGCCAGTGCGGCCCACTCGAGGAGCTGCCCATCGGAGCGATCACCCGGCTCTTCCAACTCAACGTCTTCGGAGCGATCGAGTTGACCCAGGCCGTGCTGCCGGGCATGCGAGATCGTGGCAGCGGAAAGATCGTCAACATCGGGTCGATGCTCGCGAGCTTTCCGCTGGCCTACCGTTCGTCGTACGCCGCCACCAAGGCTGCGATCAAGGGGTTCGCCACCGCCGCGCGCTACGAGCTCAAGCCCTTCGGAATCGACATCACCACAGTCGAACCCGGCTCAATCGCCACCGGGCTCTCGGCCCGTCGCACCAAGTACTGCGGCCCGCATTCGCCGTACCTACGCGACTTCACCACGGTGATCTCGCAGCTCGACGCCAAAGAGGCCGAGGGCATCACGGCCGAGACCGTAGCCCTCACCGTCCTCAAAGCCGTCGAGGACAAGAAGACGCTGCCCATCTACGCGGTCGGCAGCAATGCTCCGGCGGTGTTCTTCGCCCAGCGATTGCTGCCGCGTACGGTGCTCGAATTGTTCACGGCCCGCGCCTACGGACTGCCGAGCAAGCGGCCGGTGAACTAGCGGAACAGGTTCGCGACGAACGGAATCGTATCGGCCTGCGACGCGACGAAGGCTCCACTGTGGTCGGTGTTGTAGGCGCTGAACGTCACCGGCTGACCGTTGGCCGTCAGACGGGCGACGTAGGCGGCGGTGGTCGGGAACGGAACGTCGATGTCCTGCACGCCGTTGCCCATGAAGAAGGGCTTGTCGAAACCTGTTTCGGGCATCGCCATGTAGTCGTCGAGCACGGCGGTGAAATTGGGCAGGCCGACCAACGGCGCGGAGAAGAAGTCGCCGATCGTAACGCCGTCGAGTTGTGCCTCGAAATCCGAGACGCACGTCGTCTCGGCCAGGTCGGCGTACTTCTTCCCGAGCGGGGTCAGGATGTCGTCCAGCCCGAGCTCGGGATGCGCGTAGCGCAGTGACGCGCCGATGTACGCGACATAGGCGGTCAGGCCCGACGGTAGTTCCACCGGCGGAACGCCCGGTCCACCGATCGAGACCAACTTCTCGATGTACGCGGGAGTTCCGGTACCGACCGCACCGCGGTAGTCGAGATCGGGGCCGCCGAATTCGGTTGCGTAGCGGGCGGTGTAGATCGCTGCGCCACCGCCCTGGGATTGGCCGACGGCCACCCATGATCGCGAGAGGTCCTCGCTGTAGTTGCGGCCCGCCTTGACCATATCGACCACGTTGTGAGCCGTGGTTCGACCGTCGAGATAGGTCGGCAATCCGGGCGTTCCGAGGCCGGCATAGTCACTGGCGACGATGGCGTAGCCCTGCGCGAGCCAGTTCGCCAGGTACGGCAGATCACGCTCGGCGTAGGTCGGACCGATCAGCGACGGCGCACACGCGTCGCCGAGCCCGGATGTGCCGTGGGCCCACGAGATCACCGGCCAGCCGCCCTCCGGCGCAGCGCCCGGCGGTAGGAAGACGGTGCCGGTGCTCAGAGCCTTCTCACCGAAGGTGTCGGTGGTGACGTAGGTGAGCACCTCGGCCGAGGCCGCGCCGGGAATCCAGAGGTTTCGGTCCAGATCGCGAGTCGAGAAGACGTCACCGATCTCCTCGGTGATCGCCGGTGCAGCCGAAGCAGGTACGGCCAGCAGCGCCGTCACCATGCTCGACGCGACAGTCGCGGCAACTGCGAGGGCACCGATCCGACGACGAGAGGTCACTGGGTCTCCATTCCATTCGAGTGTGCGAAGCCGCCGCGTTCGTCGATGCGCGCCACTTTGTAGTACACGACCGCTCCGATCCACACGACGAAGAACGTGCCGACGACGAGTTGGCCGGCCAGATTGAGATCGATGACGGCCAACGCGTCCCACAGTCCGCCGGTCAACTCGAACTGCTCGGCGAGCAGGGTCAACAGCTGCACCGTGCCGATCACCAGTGCCACGAAGACGGACAGTCCCGTCATCGTCATGTTGTAGTAGATCTTGCGCACCGGCGTCACGAATGCCCAGCCGTACGCCTTGGACATGAAGATGCCGTCGATGGTGTCCATGGTGGTCATGCCCGCGGCGAACAGAACCGGCAGCGCGATGATCGCCATCGGCGGAAGTCCGCCCGCCATGGCCGTCGTGCCTGCGATCGCAAGCAGACCGACCTGCGTGGCGGTATCGAATCCCAGCCCGAACAGCAGACCCAGCGGGTACATCTGCCACGAGTGGTTGATCAGCTTGTCGTAGCGGCCCCGGAACAGTCGATTCATCAGCCCACGCTTGGCCAGCAACTCGTCGAGGCCGGCTTCGGTGAACTCACCTCGTTTCGCGCGTCGCCAGACTCCGACGATTCCCGCGAGCACTGCGATGTTCAACGCCGCGATGAGATACAGGAACGTGCCGGACACCAGCGTGCCGATGATGCCGCCGACTCCGGCGAACGCGTCCTGGAACGCCGTCGCCTGCGACGCGACGAAGGCGATCGCGGCGACGAAGACGAACACGACCGTCGAGTGACCGAGTGAGAAGAAGAGCCCGACGGCCAACGGCCGCTTGCCCTTCTGCAGCAGAAAGCGGGTGGTGTCGTCGATGGCAGCGATGTGATCGGCGTCGAAGGCGTGCCTGAGCCCGAGGGTGTACGCCAACACGCCTGCCCCGGCGTACACGAGGGTGCCGTCGGCCCCGGTGAGTCCGTGGATGCTCGGGATGGAGTCGTAGTGCGTGAACAACCCCCACCCGATCACGTGCAGGGCGGCCACGAAGCCGGCCATCGCCAGCAGTCGGGGGATCTCGTCGAGAGTGAATCGACTCTGCCGTCGGCCGATCTCGGCGCGCGATAGCTCAATCGTCATGGAGACATTGTGGCCGACGACAACGAATTACTCTTCCCGCGCAGCCGCAGCCAGGACGCGCCTCGAATCGCGTTCCACGGACCAGTAGGCCAGGAGGGCGAATACTCCGCCGACGGCCAGCAGCGGAAGGAGCGGAATCAGGCCGACGGTGAGTGAATCCGCCGCGTCGGACACCACACCGACCATAAGTGGGCCGACGGCACCGCCCGCGGTCGCGGCGATCTGCAGCATGCCGAATCCGAGACCCCGATCGTGTGCCGGAACGACGTCGGCGACGCAAGCGGTGAGCGTGGGTAGGGCGAAGGCCGAGAAGAAGGCGAACACGGTGAGGAGGACGACGAACACCACCGTGGAGTTCATCCCGAGCGCAATCGACATGAACACACTTCCCACCAGAATTCCGCTACCGCCCAGCAGTACTCGCCACTGCGCGAGGCTGGTGCCGACCACGGCGCGACGGGTTGCCATCGCTGCGACGAGCGTGCCGACGACGATTCCGAGCAGCGTCATTCCTCCGCCCGACGTCGCGGCGGCAGATTCGGACAGGCCGTACCGGCGTTGGAGCAGACTCGGTAGCCAGAAGGTCAGGCCACCGATCGACAGACTCATGACCGTCAGAGCCGCACCGGTGAACCACAGCGTTCGGATGGGCAGCAGTCGGCGGAGCTGGGCGGCAAGCGGTCCGGACGGTGTGCGGGCCTGCAGGCTCAGGTCTGCGCGGGCCGCCAACCTGTCTGCGTATCCACGTTCGGGTTCTTTCAGACGTGAGACGAGCACTGCGACAAGCAGTCCCGGGATCGTCATGACCATGAACGCCCCGCGCCAGCCCAGCCAGTCCGCCAGTACACCACCCAGGACAATGCCCGCGCCGCCCAGGTATGCCGAGGTTCGCCACCAACCGAACGCGGTGGATCGCGTTGCAGGCGGGTAGAAGTCGGCAAGAAGACTCGCGCTCGCCGGGTTGTCCACGGCCTCCGCAGCGGCTAGACCGACCCGCACGAGGTAGAAGATCAGGAAGGTGGGCGCAAGCGCGGAACCCAACGTCGCCAGCGACCACAGAACGACGACCCACGTCACGATCCTGCCGCGATCGTGACGGTCGGCGAAGTATGCAGCCGGTATCGCCAGGACTCCCGCGGCGATCGCGGACGCACTGGGCAGCGATCCCGCCACCGCGTCGCCGAAACCCCATTCGGCCTGCAGCTGAGGAAGAACCGCGGCCACGAGGCTGAATTCGATACGGTCCACGAAGGCCACGAGGACCAACACGATCGCCGGTCCCCAGCCGAAAGGAAGGACTGCAGAACCGGGCCCGGTTCGCAAGGTCCCGATGGTTCGCCAGCGACTGCCACGATCGACCACTGTGCCTCGATCGATACCGGTCGCCATGCGTCGTCCCCCGATTCAGCGTCACTGGCAGCCTCCACTCGCGGGCCAACAATGCGTCGTTCCTGCAGGCTCCACTCCTGGGCCACTTCGCGATCGATCCCAGTGTGCCCCTTTCGGGGAAATCTCAACATCGGTTGATGTCTCTGTGATTTCCGCCGAACATGCTGACAGGTCACAACGCGGAAGCGGACATTCGGTGCTTCCGTCACGGCAGGATGAGATGGCCGGAAACGAAATGAGTTGGGACGGTGTTTATGTCACGGGTGAGAATCGCGATGTGTGCGCTCGCAGGTCTGGGATCCTTCGCGATCGCCGTTGCGCTACTGCTGCCCACCCTCGTCTACGACCGTCTGGCGGTAACTCCCCTCGACATCGCCGCCACCACGGTGGCCACCACGGCAGAAGGCGCGGGCGGCGAGGTCCTCGACTCGAAGACGATCACCGGCCCCGGCCCCCTGTCGATCGCGACGGATGTCCCACTCGTTCTCCAGCGGTACATCACCGTGGAAGACCCTTCCGACGCAGACCGCGTCACCTTCCAGGTCGGAGCCACGGTGCGACGCGCCGACCGCGACGGGGATGCGAGCCTGCTGACCGCCTCGGTGGATCGAGTGACGAGCGACCGGCGCACCGGCCTGCCCGTCGAGCCCGCCGGATCCCTGCAGACCACAGTCGACTCGCCCGCTATTGCTCTGCCGCGCATGGGGTTACAGCATCGCTTCCCCTTCGATACCCAGCCGATCACGTACACGGTCTACGACGCGACGGCATGGACGAGCTTCGAGGCGAACTTCGTCGAGGAGATCACCATGGAGGGGCTGCCGATCTATCACTTCCGGTCGATCGTGACCGAAGCCGACCTCTCGACCACGACGCAGTCGCCGATCAACTCCGTGACCCTCCCGGCATCGAAGTGGGGACTGGGCGACGGGGACGAGCCGATCACGATGAAGCGCTGGTACTCGAACGTTCGCGACATCTACGTCGAACCCGCGAGCGGGAGCCTGGTGTGGGGACAGGAAACGCCGTACCAGTACTTCGCGCGAGACCCGAAAGTCCCCGAGGTCACGATCTTCAAGGCGTCACTCGCTCTGGACGAAACAGGTCGGCTGGAGCAGGTGGCCTCGGCACGCGACGCGGCGAACAAGTTGGCCTGGTTGACTTCTCGCGGACCACTCCTGGGATACGCGATCGGTGGAGCCTGCCTCGTCGGTGCCGTTGCCGCCGGGGTGATCGGATCCCGCCGCGCGCGTTCGCCCGAGCCCACCCACCGACATGCAGACGAAGCCGAGCACGCGTCGGTGTAGGTGACCTCAGCGCCCACTATTCGGTCCCGCAGACGGGATCGCGATCCTCGATTCGGATTGTGGGCGCTGAGGTCAGTGCGCTATCCCCAGGGCTCCCAGTGCCATTGCGCGCAACACGGGACGAGCATTCTTCGACGGAGTACGCCCCGCACTGTTGGGCGTGGAGTTGATCAGGCCGAAGACCGCGTGTGCCGTAGTTCGCGCGTCGGCCTCGCTCAGTTCCGGGCCGACGGCACAGAGCACCCCGACCCACAGTTCCACGTACTCACGCTGCATCCGGCGCACCTTGCGTCGAGCGCCCTCGGGAAGGCTCTGCAGGTCGCGATCCTGGATTCTGATGAATGCCGGTGTGTCGAAAGCAAAGTCGAGGTGGAACTCGACCAACGCAGACAACGTATCCACGGCAGCCCCACCACGATCGACCACCGCACGGCCACCGTCGAGCAGATACTCCGAGATCCCGACCATCAGCTCGACGAGCACTGCCTCCTTGTTCGGGAAGTGCCGGTAGACGGCCGGTCCGCTGACACCGACGGCCGCGCCCAGATCCTCGAGGCGCACCGAGGTGAATCCGCGTTCGGCGAACAGCGATGCTGCGGCATCGAGCAACTGCTGTCGACGCTCGGCCTTGCGCTGCTCTCGCACCGTCGTCGGTTTTGCCTCCAACTCCTGCATTGGCTCCCCCTCGACCCTGGACTCTCAGTTAATCGTAGTTTACTATGATGTCAGTTATCAACCATTAACTGAACTCCTGTGACACCGGCGTCCAACCCCTAAGGCGTGCACCTCATGGCAATCGATATTGCTGCCAACCGGGCAGATCACGAGCTCCTCACCAGCGAGCTGGCCGAACGGCTCGCCGCGGCGGCGCTCGGCGGTAGCGAAAAGTCCCGGGAACGCCACATCGCGCGAGGCAAACTCCTCCCCCGCGACCGCGTCGACGAGCTACTGGATCCAGGCAGCCCCTTCCTGGAAATCGCACCGCTGGCTGCCAACGGTCTCTACGACGACGAGTGCCCCGGCGCAGGAGTGATCGCCGGCATCGGCCGCGTTTCCGGTCGCGAATGCGTCATCGTCGCCAACGACGCCACGGTCAAGGGCGGTACGTACTACCCGATGACGGTGAAGAAGCATCTGCGCGCGCAGGAGATCGCACTGCAGAACACCCTGCCGTGTATCTACCTCGTCGACTCGGGCGGCGCATTCCTACCCCGACAGGACGAGGTGTTTCCCGACCGCGACCACTTCGGTCGCATCTTCTTCAATCAGGCGACCATGAGCGCCAAGGGAATTGCGCAGATCGCCGCCGTCATGGGTTCGTGCACCGCGGGCGGCGCCTACGTGCCTGCGATGAGCGACGAAGCCATCATCGTCAAGAACCAGGGCACCATCTTCCTCGGCGGCCCACCGCTGGTGAAGGCCGCGACCGGCGAGGTCGTCACCGCAGAAGAACTCGGCGGTGGTGATCTGCACTCCAAGATCTCCGGCGTCACCGACCATCTCGCCGACGACGACCGCGACGCACTGCACCGCGTCCGCCGCATCGTCTCCACCCTCGGACCCCGCACGGCGCGGCCGTGGGACCTCCTCCCCACACGCGCACCCCTGGCCGACCAAACCGAGCTCTACGACGTCGTCCCCACCGATCCCCGCACCCCGTACGACGTGCGTGAGGTGATCACCCGGGTGGTCGATGCAGGCGAATTCGACGAGTTCAAAGCCGAATACGGCAGGACGCTCGTCACCGGATTCGCGCACCTCCACGGTCATCCCGTCGGAATCGTCGCCAACAACGGCGTGCTGTTCGCCGAATCTGCCATGAAGGGCGCACATTTCATCGAACTGTGCGACAAGCGCAGCATCCCGCTCGTCTTCCTGCAGAACATCTCCGGCTTCATGGTCGGCCGCGACTACGAGGCAGGCGGCATCGCCAAACACGGCGCGAAGATGGTCACCGCGGTGGCGTGTGCCCGCGTACCCAAGATCACCGTCGTCATCGGCGGTTCCTACGGCGCAGGCAACTACTCGATGTGCGGCAGAGCGTATTCACCACGTTTCTTGTTCATGTGGCCCAACGCGCGAATCTCGGTGATGGGCGGCGAGCAGGCGGCCTCGGTGCTCGCTACGGTGCGCAGCGACCAGCTCGATGCAGCGGGTCAGCCGTGGGGTGACGAGGACCAGGAATCGTTCAAGGCTCCGATCCGCGAGCAGTACGAAAGCCAGGGCAACCCTTACTATTCGACGGCCCGCTTGTGGGACGACGGCATCATCGACCCGGCCGATACCCGCCAGGTTCTCGGACTGGCCCTCTCGGCGTGCACCAATGCGCCGCTCGAGCCGGTCTCCTACGGCGTTTTCAGGATGTGACAGATATGACCACAATAGACACCATTCTGATCGCCAACCGAGGCGAGATCGCCGTGCGGGTGGCACGAACCCTGCGCCGCATGGGGATTCGCACCGTTGCCGTCTACAGCGACGCCGATGCCGACGCCCGCCACGTCCACGAGGCCGACACCGCCGTACGCCTAGGTCCCGCCAACGCTCGCGAGAGCTACCTCGACATCGCCAAGGTGATCGCGGCTGCGAAAGCCACAGGAGCGCAGGGCATTCATCCCGGATACGGATTTCTCTCCGAGAACTCCGAGTTCGCATCCGCCTGTGCCGAAGCCGGAATCGCATTTCTGGGCCCTCCCGCGAAAGCCATCGAAGTGATGGGCGACAAGATCGCCGCGAAGGCCGCTGTCAGCGCATTCGGCGTGCCCGTCGTCCCGGGAATTTCTCGCGCCGGCCTCACCGACGCCGACCTCATCGCCGGCGCGCCGGACGTCGGATTCCCGGTGCTGGTCAAACCCTCCGCCGGTGGCGGCGGAAAGGGTATGCGTCTGGTCGAGCGCGCCGAGGACCTCCCTGCAGCGTTGACGAGCGCACGCCGCGAGGCGGCCTCGTCGTTCGGAGACGACACCCTCTTCCTCGAGCGATTCGTGTTGCGCCCTCGGCACATCGAAGTACAGATCCTCGCCGACGGACACGGCAATGTCATCCACCTCGGCGAACGCGAATGCAGCCTGCAACGACGCCATCAGAAGGTCATCGAGGAAGCACCGTCACCGCTGCTCGACGACGCAACCCGCGCACACATCGGCGAGGCCGCCTGCAACACTGCCCGCAGCGTGGACTACTCCGGTGCCGGCACAGTCGAATTCATCGTCTCGGCCGAGCGCCCCGACGAGTTCTTCTTCATGGAGATGAACACCCGCCTGCAGGTCGAGCACCCGGTCACCGAGATGGTCACCGGACTCGACCTCGTCGAGTGGCAGGTGCGGGTGGCATCGGGCGAACCCCTGACTCTCGCGCAGGACGATATCGCGCTCACCGGACATGCGATCGAGGCCCGCGTCTACGCCGAGGATCCCGGCCGCGGATTTCTCCCCACCGGCGGTGCCGTCGTCGGATTGCGCGAGCCATCTGCACCGGGAATCCGCGTCGACTCCGGCCTAGCCGTCGGAACGGAGGTGGGCAGCAACTACGACCCCATGCTCTCGAAGGTCATCGCGCACGGACCCGATCGCGCGACCGCACTGCGCAGCCTCGATCGTGCACTGGCCGACACCGCGGTACTCGGGGTCGTCACCAACATCGAGTTCGCACGATTCCTGCTCGCCGACAACGATGTTCGTGCCGGCAATCTCGACACCGGCCTGCTCGATCGTCGCGTCGAGCACTTCTCCCCCACCGAGGCAACCGACGAGGCACTGATCGCCGCGACTGCGGTGGCGTGGCTCGACGCGTGGCAGGCCGCGGGACAGGACATCTGGGCGGCACCATCGGGGTGGCGTGTCGGCGCGAAAGCGTCGTTCCATCGTCGCCTCGCGTCCGGAGGTCGGACGGCGCATGTGGCCATCACCGGTACCGCGACTGCGGCAACGGTCGTCGTCGACGAGGCATCGCCGCGGACCCTCCGGGCAACGGCCACCGAGGATTCTGTGGATCTGGCGATCGATGGTCTACGCGAGTCGATGACCTTCGCCCGAAGCGGCTCGGCCACCTGGATTCACAGCTCCCGCGGCACCTGGCGCATCGATCGGATTGCCGAGGCGAGCGTCCGCGAAGACGATGACCACTCCGGTGACGCCGAGATCCTCTCGCCGATGCCGGGTTCGATCATCGCGATCGGAACAACCACCGGCAGCGCCGTCACCGCAGGCACGGCCATCGTCGTCGTCGAGGCGATGAAGATGGAACACACCCTGACCACCCCGATCGACGGCACGGTCGAACTGACTGTCGCAGTGGGGGATCAGGTCCGCGTCGATCAGATCCTCGCCCGAATCGTTCCCACACACACCGAAGAGGACCAGCCATGACCGATCACCTGTCGTCGTCTAATCTGCCCGACGAGTACCAGCAGCTGGTCAAATCCGTTGCCGACTTCACCCGGACGGTCGTAGCACCGGTCTCGGCGAAACACGATGCCGAGCATTCCTTTCCGTACGAGGTAGTCGCAGGCATGGCCGAGATGGGCCTGTTCGGCCTGCCGTTTCCCGAGGAGTTCGGCGGCATGGGCGGCGATTACTTCGCGTTGTGCCTGGCGCTCGAGGAGCTCGGCAAGGTCGATCAGAGCGTTGCCATGACCCTCGAAGCCGGCGTCTCGCTCGGCGCAATGCCCGTCTACCGCTTCGGCAACGACGAGCAGAAGCAGCAGTGGCTGCCCAAGCTCACCGCAGGCAAGGCCCTCGCCGCGTTCGGCCTGACCGAGCCCGGTGCCGGTAGCGACGCGGGCGGCACCAAGACCACCGCCAAGCGCGACGGCAACGACTGGATCATCAACGGCAGCAAGCAGTTCATCACCAACTCCGGCACGGACATCACCGAACTGGTCACCGTCACCGCGGTGACCGGCGTCGACGAGGCGACCGGACGCAAGCAGATCTCCTCGATCCTCGTCCCCACCGACACCCCGGGCTTCGTCGCAGAGGCTGCGTACAACAAGGTCGGCTGGAATGCGTCCGACACACACCCACTGAGCTTCACCGATGTGCGTGTACCGCAGGAGAATCTGCTCGGAGAGGAAGGCCGCGGGTACGCGAACTTCCTGCACATCCTCGACGAGGGCCGCATCGCGATCGCCGCGGTATCGGTCGGTGCCGCGCAAGGCTGCGTCGACGAGAGCGTCAAGTACGCCAAGGAGCGCGAGGCCTTCGGTGCCCCGATCGCACGCAATCAAGCGATCTCGTTCAAGATCGCCCGCATGGAGGCCCGCGCCCACACCGCGCGAACCGCGTACTACGACGCAGCGGCATTGATGTTGGCGGGCAAGCCGTTCAAGAAGGCGGCGTCCATCGCCAAGCTCGTCGCCTCCGAGGCCGCCATGGACAATGCGCGCGATGCGACGCAGATTCACGGCGGCTACGGCTTCATGAACGAGTACGTGGTCGCTCGGCACTACCGCGACAGCAAGATCCTCGAAATCGGTGAAGGCACAACAGAGGTTCAGTTGATGCTCATCGCCCGGAGCCTGGGACTGTGAGCAACAAGCGAATTCGCCAACGCGGCCTGTGGTTCGAGGAGATGGAACTCGGCACCGTCTACGAGCACCGACCCGGCCGCACCATCACCGAGGCCGACAACACGCTGTTCACCACCCAGACGATGAACACCCAGGCCCTGCACCTCGACGCGGCCTACAGCGAGACAACACCTTTCGGCCAGCGACTGGTGAACTCGATGTTCACCGTGTCCACGCTCGTCGGACTGTCGGTGACGCAGTTGACCCAGGGCACCATCGTGGCGAATCTCGGCTTTTCGGAGGTGTCGTTCCCCAAGCCGCTGTTCCACGGCGACACGCTCTACGCCGAGACGGTGATCTCGGACAAACGCGAATCGAAATCTCGCCCCGGCGAGGGCATCGTCACGTTCACGCACACCGGTCGAAATCAGCACGGGGACGTCGTCGCGATCGCCGTGCGCAAGACGCTCGTCCAGATGCAACCACCGGAGGAGGCGTCGTGAACCCCGGGCAGGCCGGAGGCCGGTCGCAATGTTGGGTTCCGCCGGGGCCGGCGTGGCTGTTCTGCCCGGCAGACCGGCCCGAGCGCTACGACAAGGCCGCAGCACGAGCGGATGTGGTCATTCTCGATCTCGAGGATGCCGTCGGTGCCGCGGACAAAGCGGGTGCTCGTGAGTCCGTGGCCACTACCCCGCTGGATCCGTCGCGCACTATCGTCCGGGTCAACGCGCACGGCACCGACGATCGGGCTGCGGACCTCGAGGCGTTGGAGCAAACCCAGTACACGACCGTCATGCTCCCCAAATGCGAATCGGCAGAACAGATCGCGGCTCTGGCTCCGCTGAATGTCGTCGCGCTGATCGAGTCCCCGCTCGGCGCGATGACGGTGTTCGACGCCCTCGCCGCCGACAATGCGATCGGTGCCATGTGGGGTGCCGAGGATCTGGTGGCCGCCATGGGTGGCAACTCGAGCAGGCTTTCCAACGGCCAGTATCGTGCAGTGGCGCAGCATGTTCGGTCGCAGACCTTGCTCGCAGCCAAGGCACGCGGGGTGTTCGCATTGGACTCGGTGTTCCTCGACATCCCCGATCTCGACGGTGTCCGCGCGGAAGCCGACGATGCTGTGGCCGTCGGCTTCGACGGCAAGGTGGCCATTCACCCGAGCCACATCCCCGTCATACGCCAGGCCTATGCGCCCACTGCCGAGGAAATCGAGTGGGCGACCGCCGTGCTCGACGCCGTGTCGCACAATCGCGGCGTCTTCACCTTCCGTGGCCAGATGGTCGATGCCCCGGTGCTCGCGCACGCCCGACGCATCGTCGCGCGCAGTTCCCTCTCCTAGCCGAGTACTTGCACGCGCCGTTAATTGTCGGCGCGGTATGGTGGGTGGTCACGAGTACAGGCATCGAGAGGCACGACATGAGCGCACACGACCCCGCCCTGACTGCCCTTGCGCAGAATTGGCTTGCGCTTGCGGTCCTGCACGGGCGTATCGAAAGCCGCATCGAGCGGGCGCTGCAGACCAACCACAATCTCAGCGCGCGCGAGTACTGGCTGCTCGACGTCCTGGGCAGGCCGCACGACGGGGTCGGCGGTCACCTGCAGATGAAGCAGGTGGCCGACGCCGTCGTGTTGAGCCAGAGCGCCACGACCCGCCTGGTCACTCGCCTCGAGGATCGCGGGCTGCTCACTCGGTACCTGTGCCCCACCGATCGCCGCGGTATCTACACCGACGTCAGCGAAGAAGGCCTGGCCCTACTCGAGGCAGCCCGACCGACCAACGAAGCGGCGTTGCGCGAGGCTCTCGACGAGGCGTCGACCGAGCCGGATCTCGTCCCACTGGTGGACGCCGTCCGCCGCTCCGAGGGCTGACATCACTGCAGTTCGTCGACGACCGTTCGGGTCGCGTCGGCAACCAGGGTGTTCATAGCAGGTGAATCCTCGACACCCGAGGTCGTCGTGCTGAGGACGACGACCAGAATCTTCTGCCCGTCGGAGCCGAGCAGCAGTCCGGCGTCGTTCGAGACGCCGTAGCTGCCGGTGCCGGTCTTGTCGGCCGAGGTCCACCCCACCGGGAGCGCAGCCCGGAACCGGGCGTCAGAAGTCTGGGTGTCGGCCATCCACGCCAGTAGCTGATAGCGCGAGGCCGGAGTCAGTACGTCGCCGTCGAGCAGGGTTCGGTAGCCGGCGGCCATCGAGTTCGGTGTCGTGGTGTCCCGTGGATCGCCGGGGATGGCGGTGTTGAGTTCCGGTTCGGTGCGATCGAGCCGGAATTCGGTGTCACCGAGAGAACGCGCGAACTCGGTGAGGGCTGCCGTTCCACCTGCCTCACGAATCAGAAGATTGCCGGAGGTGTTGTCGCTCTTGGTCAATGCGGCTGCGGCCAAGTCTGCGATCGTGACGACCGACCCGGGTGCCCAATCGACTGCGGAGTCGGGCACCTTGTCCTCCGCGGTCACCGTTCTGGTGTCGGACAGCTGCAGGGTCCCCGCATCGACGGCCGCAAGTACGGCACCGACGGCGTACACCTTGAAGGTGGAGCAGAACGCGAAACGTTCGTCGCCGCGATGACTTTCGGAGGCCCCGGTAGAGAGATCGACGGCACTGACGCCGAGTCGGGCGATGTCTCCGGCCTCGAGATCGAGATAGGCCTGCTCGGTACTGGACTGCTCGGTACTGGATTGCTCGGTACTGGATTGGGCTGTGCTCGAGTCCGTTCTCGGCAGTTCGGAGGTGGTGGTCGGCGAGGAACAGGCAACGCCTGCGGTCAGCATCGCTGCCGCGATCACGGTGACCAGTCGGGTGGATGTCGAGGTACGCATGCCGACAGCCGATCACACACAGTCGCGCTCGAGCCAAGTCGCGTGACCCTACTCCGTCATTCCTCTTCGGTATCGGAGCAGGTAGGCGTGTTTCAATAGGTCGGTGGATCTGCTTCGCCATCTCGAATACTTCGTCGCTGTCGCCGAGGAGCGCCATTTCGGTCGAGCTGCCGCCACTCTCGGGGTGACACAGCCGCCCGTCTCCCGGGCGATCAAGGCCCTCGAGAAGCACCTCGGGCTCACTCTCGTCGAGCGAACACCCGATGGTGCCACCATCACCGAACACGGTGCGGCGCTGCTGCCCCGAGCCAGGCTGATCGTCGAGGACTCCCGCCTACTGACCTCTGCGGCACATTCGCTCACCACATCCGGGACTATCCGAATCGGCCTGATACCCCAGCTCGACGACTCGATAGCCGCGCGCGTCGCCGCCGCCGTCGGCGCGTCGGCGCGTGTGGAGACCGCTACCGCGGTGTCTTTGCTCGACCGGTTGCGCGCGCACGAACTCGACGTTGCGGTGATCGACCATCCGATGGTGCTCGATCGGCTCGCAGCAGGTCCGGTGATTGCCTTGCCTCGACGCGTCTGCGTTCCCGTCGCGCACCGATCGGCGCGTGCCGCGCGTCCACGCCTGACGATGTTGTCCGATCTCGCCTTCGCCACCACGCCGCGCATCGCGAACCCACCCGCGCACGATCTGATGCTCGACGTCTTCCGCCGTCATGCACTCGATCCGGACGTGCACGTTGCGGCAACTTTTCGCGACTTGAACACCGCCGTGGCATCCGGTCGGAGCTTCGGCCTCGTGCCGACAGCGGGCCCGGCGCTGCCCGGCACCGCCCACCTCGACCTCGCGGCCGAGGACGTCGCGCTGCGCGTGCGTATCGTCCGTCGCGACGGAGAGGTGGGATCGCTCACGCACATGATCGATCGAATCCTGTTACAGGCCAGCAGATGAATCCGATCGAAGAGCAATTGCACGCAGTGTTCGCCGACGCCGGCTGCCGGGGTTGGGTGCGGGCCGAGCGCATCGACGGCGCGGGTTCGATCGTCGACCTCGAGGGTGACGACCCAGTCGTTGCCGCGTCGGTGTGGAAGCTGGTCCTGCTGGTTGCAACGGCTCGGGCATTCGACGAGGGTGACTTGACTGCAATGGATCCCGTGCGGCTGGTTCCATCCCAGTGCAGTCCTGGACCTACCGGAATTTCGAGCTGCTCCGATCCGGTGACGATGAGTTGGCGCGATGTGGCTCGATCGATGATCACCGTGTCCGACAACGCAGCTGCCGACGCGTTGCTCGGTGCTGTAGGACTCGACGCGATCGCGGATGTGATCGACTTTCTCGGACTGGAGAACACCCGGATCGTCGGCGGCACGAAGACTTTGGGCGCTCAGATCGTTCGCGACACGGGTCGGCTGAGTGCAGACGAGGCGTTGGGTCTGCTGGCGAGCAACTACACGGTGATCGACAGTGCCGGTTTCGATCCCGCGTACACCTCGTCGACAACACCCCGTGACAGCAATACGGTACTGCGAGCGATCTGGCTGGGTACCGCAGCATCTCCAGAGCAGTGCGACTACATGAAGCGCGTTCTGTCTCAGCAGGTGTGGCCGCACAGAATCCGAAGCGGCCTTCCGTTTCCCGACGTTCAGGTGGCGGGAAAAACCGGGACGATCGGACCCATCCGCAACGAGGTAGCGGTGGTCTCGTTCCCGGGCGAGCACCCGGTAGCGGTTTCGGTGTTCACCAGGGCAGCGCGCATGGATCTGTTTCTCCCCCTTGTCGATCGAGCGATCGGCACGGCCGCGCGTATCGCAGTCACAGCCGTGCGCCGATCACCGTAGCCGGCAACACACCGATGACAGGCTGCATCGACGATCGGGCGTCAACAACGCATGTCATGCCTGGCCACGAGGAAATCCTCGCCGACGACGTCCCAGTCGGTACCGCCAGGCCATCGCGTCATCGCCCGCGCGGAGGCCGCCCGAACGACCTCGGCCAACGCCGGATCGATTCCGATCTCGCGGCTCGCGGACACGATGTGTTCCAGGAACGACAGACACATGTCCACACGAGCGTCTCCCCCGTCGTAGGTCCGCCGCTCAGCAGACGACGTCAACCCAGCGAGCGATGCACCGAGCGTCTGCACGATGCCCTGGGAATAGGGCAGAAACCGCGACGGGTCGATACCGTGTGCAGCGGCGAGTGCGGTCGCGTGCAGGTGCGCGTACATCCCGGCGAAATAGATGTCGAGCATCGCGAGGTCGAGCACAGCCGGCACTGAATGATTCTGTCCGACAATGTCGCTCACGCCGCCCATCGCGTCTGACATCGGCCCCAGCTCCGCAAGATCAGCCTCGGACCCCGCGTAGATGACAAAACTAGCGTCGGTTCCCACCATCGGGGTCGGCACCATCACCGCACCGGACACGTATCGAACGCCGAGTTCGGCAGCGTGATCGGCAGATTCGGTGGCCTGGGCAGGAGTGCCCGTCGATACGTTGACAACCACACAGCCCGCCAGTGCCGAAGCCACCCGTTCCAGCAACACCCGACTTGCATCGTGATCGCGCACGCACATGACTACTAGATCGGTCCCATCCACAGAATCCGTGAGCGACTCGACGACCTCGATTCCATTCGATCGGAGTTCGTCGCGCGATCTCGGGGTCCGATTCCACGCCAGAACCTCGAACCCTTTCGCTGCTGCTGCGCCTGCGATCGCTGTGCCCATTGCACCGAGCCCGAGAACTGTGATGGTCGGTCGGTCGATGATTTCCGTCATGACTGAAATGATGGGCGCGAGCATCAGGTTCGTCGAGTACGCACAATGAAGTGAGTACGAACCCGACGGTAAGCGAGGCAACGATGAACGATCGACAGAAATGTGGCGTCAACGTGGTCTTCGACCTCATCGGGTCCAAGTGGAAGCCGACAATTCTGTGGCGGCTGAGCGAAGGCGACCGACGGTTCGCCGATCTGCGACGGTCGATCGGGCCGATCTCGGAAAAGGTATTAGCGGAACAGCTACGGGAACTGGTACGCGACGGGCTCGTCGTGCGCACTGCCGGTGATGGCTTCCCTCTGCGGGTCGACTACGGACTCAGTGCGGACGGTGCCGAGCTGAACGCACTACTCGATCCCATCGCGGAGTGGGGCGACCGCATCGAGGCACGAACCCCTGCGACGCAGGCGAACGATACGGGCCTCGTCGATCAGTGACGTGCCCTTCGGAGTATCCACACTGTTCCGGCGGCGAACAGGCCGGCGGCGACACCGATACCCACCCACTGAACGATCGATAGGCCCTGCGGGTAGTCCGCAGCGGCACGCTCGTCAGCCGTCACGGCTCGGGGTTCTCCGAACTGCTTCAGCGTCGCGGCCCGTGTGAGTTCGTTGGTGGACTGTGTTGTTGCCGAGCACATACTGACCGACCACGGTGCGTCCTGCGTGTCGTAGGTGCCGGCGAAGACGAGGTACTCCTCCTTCAGCTCGAAGCCGGTTCCACACGCTGCGCTGTCGCCCGCGGTGGACAACGTCGTCTTCGCGCCGACGTCGCCGCGAAATATCTCACGGACATCGAAGTCGTAGTAGACGGTGAAGCCTTCTCGACGCTCGGCGACCGCCGTTCCGGTGAACACCGCATTGTCCCCCGAGGCGAAGTCCTCGAGCTGCTGTTCGGCTTGCGTTCCGTCTGTGTTGTAGACACACGAGCAGGCATGAGCGACGCCCGGCCGAGCGAACGTCAACGCGACCGTCAGCGGTGCGGCGAGAACAACGACGAGAGCACTCCGAAGTACACGGTTCATGTCGCCGAGTGTCACACGAGATCGAGCATCAGCGCTCGGTGATCGGACACTTCGGGCTCGGTGACGATCTCGAATTTTCGCACGGCGGTCGGTGACGACACCAGCAGATAGCCGGCACTGCGAATCGCTTTGGTGTAGATCGATGTTCGAGTGTCGGCGTCTCCCACGAGGTCGGTCATCCCGTGTTCGGCCAGCAGTGTGAACGTCTCACTCGACGGCAGCAGGTTCAGATCGCCGCACAGTACGGTGACATCGCTCGTCGTGTGAACGTGCTCCACGACGTTCACCAACTTTCGGGCCTGCTCGACCCGAATCGGGCTGTCTCCCTTGCCTGCTGGATCACGCAATCCGTGTACTTGGATGACGGAGACGAACCTGCCCGCGACACGATCGCGGACGGTGACCGTCAAAGCAGCTCGTGGACGGTCGCCCACATCCCAGACCGTGTGATCGACGAACCGTGAATGAACGAACTGCGCATCGAGTCCGACCACCGGAAACTCGTCACGCACCCACGTCGCTATCCCGAAGTCCTGACGCAATTCGGCACCCTCGCCATCGGTGACGGGCCCGGCGTCGTTCACGACGAAGTACGGCGTATAGCCGGTGAGCACCGCCGAGACGTCGTCGTACAGACTCAACCGCTGCGGCAGTGTGCGCTCGCCGTCGGCGAACGTCGACCATCCCGACCGATGTGCGGTGCGCGTGACCTCTTGAAGGCAAATGACATCCGCGTCAACGGTTTCGAGCCAGGCAACGAGCTCGTCGAACATCGCGCCGCCCCAGGCATTGATCGATACGATCTTCACGGCGTCATGATGCCAGACGACCCCGACGTGGAACAGTCCATTTCCATGCAGCAGTGACGATTCCCGAGACGCCTGAGCACTACAAGAACCACGACGTTGCGCACAGTGTCGCGATGCACGGGACTCCCGTCACCGGCGCGTCCGACAGACTCTAGGGTTCCATCACCCGACGACGAAAGACAGGAGACCGAGCACCGGCGAGTGTGCAGTGGGCCGTCTTCTTGTCGTTGGCCAGCTACATCTCCCCCGGGCCCGACACCGTGATGATCCTGCGTTCGAGCGTCGGCGGCCGGCTCGTTGCGATGGCAGCAGCTGCCGGCGCATCGTGCAGCTTGACCGTGCACATGCTCGTCAGTGCAGTGGGGCTGTCGGCCTTGATCGTCGCGCTTCCCGGCAGCCTCACCGTTCTCGCAATCCTCGGTGCCGTGTACCTCGCCTACCTCGGCATTCGCGCGCTGATGGAGAGCGGCCGCACGAGGCGTCCGGGGCGAAAGCCCCTCACCGTCGGCACCGAGCCGGTATCCGGTAGCCATGCCCGTCGACGCGCCTTCCGAAGCACCTTCGTCACCAACCTGACGAACCCGAAAGTGATCCTGTTCTTCGTCGCCGTGTTGCCGCAGTTCGTCGACCGATCGTACTCGTCGCCCGTTGCCGTGCAACTCGGAATTCTCGGTGCTGCGGACGTCCTCGTCGGAATCGTCTATCTGCCGATACTGGTCCTGTTCGGCGTCAGGGCTTTTCGCAATCTCGGCCCGCAGGGACTGGCCAACCTCGAACTCGGAGTATGCGTTTTGCTGCTGATCTTCGCCGGCGCACTCGTCGTCGACGTCGTTCTGGGTTGAGCCCGATCGGCTGACTCAGCGAACGGCATGTGAGAGCGTGAGGTGGTGGAACCCATGCGCCCGGTCGATTATGTGGAACGGGGACCCTCTCCGGCCGCTCGACGCAAGAAGCGTCGTTGGCGAGTGTTTTTCGTATGCCTGGTGATCAGTCAGTTGATCGCCTTCAACGTCTTCGACGTCGACTTCTGGTGGGGTGCTCTGGCCAGCCTCGCCGCATACGGGTTGTACGAACTGTTCTGGGCGGTGTTCGACCGTGACCGCTCTCCTCAGGACTAGCGACAATCACTGCGTCGCACGGTGAACGCGGCAATCAGCGCGCCGGCGGCGGCGACGACGAAAAGCCCCGAACCGCATCACTGCAGTTCGGGGCTTTTCTGTCTATGCGCCCGAAGGGATTCGAGTCTCGAACGGGCCCTACGTGACCTTGTCTTTCTTGCGGCGAGGTGCCGGGTGCAGGATCATCGGATCGTTGCTGAGGTCCCGATACAACGACACACACAATCCGATCATGACGACCACGAAGGGTGCTGCGGCGATGATGGTCATCGTTTGGAGGCCATTGAGTGCTTCGGAGCCGCCCGTCCACAGGATGATCGCCGCTGTTGCGCCGGTCAGCGTGCCCCAGAACACCACGACCCACTTGCTCGGCTCGAGTGTTCCGCGCTGCGACAGCGATCCCATCACCATCGACGCGGCGTCCGCACCGGAGACGAAGAAGATACCGACGAGCACCATCACGAGAACGGTCGAAATGCCGAACAGGGGTAGGTTTTCGAGCATTCCGAACAGCTGCGACTCGGTGCTGTCGCGGGTCGCGAGGTCGATGCCGTCTTGCTGTTCACCGATACCGGCGCCGCCGAAGATCGCGAACCACACCAGCGATACAGCACTCGGGATCAGGATGACACCGACGATGAATTCACGAATGGTGCGGCCACGGCTGATGCGTGCCAAGAACATTCCGACGAACGGGGTCCAGGAGATCCACCACGCCCAATAGAAGATCGTCCACGACGAGAGCCACGAGGCCGTCTCGGGATCCGAGTTCGCTGCCGACCGAGCGGACATGTCGAACAGTTGGGACGCGTAGTCGCCGATGCTGGTCGGAATGATGTTGAGAATGAACACCGTCGGGCCGACGACGAACACGAAGATGGCAAGGACCAACGCGAGCACCATGTTGGTGTTGGAGAGCCACTGAATACCCTTGGAGACACCGGACACCGCCGATGCGACGAACGCCAGCGTCAACAGCGCGACGATGGCGACGAGCAACAGTGTGCCGCTCTGACCGATCCAGCCGACCACCTCGAAGCCCGAACCGATTTGCAGCGCACCGAGTCCCAGCGATGCTGCAGTACCGAACAGCGTCGCGAAGATGGCCAAAATGTCGATGATCTTGCCGATCGGACCTTCCGCGCGGCGACCTATCAAGGGTATGAACGCGGAGCTGATGAGTTGCTTGCGACCGCGGCGATACGTGCCGTACGCGATGGCCAGGCCCATCACTGCGTAGATGGACCACGGGTGCAAGCTCCAATGGAACATGGTGGTGGCCATGGCGGTTCCGACGCCACCATCCGTTCCCGGAGGCGGTGTGACGAAGTGTGTCAGTGGCTCGGAAACGCCGTAGAACATCAGGCCGATGCCCATTCCGGCGCTGAACATCATGGCGATCCAGCTGACGGTCTTGAACTCGGGCTTCTCACCGTCGGCACCGAGCGGGATCCGCCCGAACTTGGACACCGCCAGGTACAGCGAGAAGATCACGAACCCGGTCGCGGCGAGGATGAAGAGCCAGCCGAGATTGGTCACCAGCCAGTTCAGCGTCGAGGACGAGATGGACTCGAGATTGTCGGGTACCACCAGTCCCCAGACGATGATGGCGACCACGACCACGGCCGCTACACCGAAAACCACTCTGTCGAGCCGAGGCGGGTGGACGGCGGAGGTCGACGTCCCGCTCTGCCCGGCGTCGACCTCGTGACGGTCAGGGTCGGAGGAGCCAACCGGGATGTGAGTTCGGGAAGTCATAGATGTCCAGGTAACGCCGTATTCCGGCTGTTGGCAACTCGGCACCCCTGTCGCGCCCGAAACCGACGACTCGTTTCGCAGACCAACGAATACGACGGATATGTTGAGCAAGTGTTGAGCCGGCCGCAATTCGGATGGACATCGAAAGAGCCCCGAACCGCATCGCTGCAGTTCGGGGCTCTTTCTTCTGTGCGCCCGAAGGGATTCGAACCCCTAACCTCCTGATCCGTAGTCAGGTGCTCTATCCGTTGAGCTACGGGCGCATGTTCAGTTGTCGTACTGGTGAAGCTGGACGGTAGTTGTCCTACTGTCCGTGGCGGAGGCGAGAGGATTTGAACCTCCGGTCCCGGTGAAAGGACAAGTCATTAGCAGTGACTCCCATTCGGCCGCTCTGGCACGCCTCCTAGGCTGCCGGCCCTCTCGGACCGCCGAGGAAAGAGATTACACACGGCAAAGGCCAGAAGGCAAAACGGCTGGTCGACGCCTCTGGTTCGCGCGGCGTTTGCGTAAAAGATGCTTGTTGCTTTCAACGCATGAAGCTGTCGAACCAATCGAAGATTCGGGTCTGCGCGTCGACGAGCGCGGCCGCTGCGGGGTCGCTGTGATCGGAACTGCCGGGTTGTTCGCGAGGATGGTCGGCTCGGTGGCTCAGCCCCGAATAGCTGACGACGTTCGTGGCCACTGAGGCGCGCGTGGCGGCGTCGCGAAGGGCTTCGATGTGATCGGGTGGGGTGTGGGGGTCGTCCTCGCCGTAGAGACCGAGCCAGGGGGCCTGCAGTTTGGGTGCAGCCTCGACCAACGCGACTGCGTCGGAGTTGAGCGGTTCGACGATGCCGGCTGCGGCGACACTCACCGCTGCCCCGACCGGACGACTGGTGGCCACGATGAACGCTGCGGTACCGGCGTCGTCGAATCCGATCACTCCGACACAATCGGGATAGACGCCTCGCTGCACGAGCCAGTCGGAGGTGGCGTCGAAGTCCGCGAAGAGGTCGTCGCCGAATACTTCCTTGTCGTCGCCGTGGCCTCGATGGAACAGGTTCGGCGCGACGGCGAGCCAGCCTTCCAGCGCGAGTGCGCGCAGTAGGTCGAGCAGAGACTCGGGCACCTCACGCGCCTCGTGCAGCACGACGATTCCGCCGCGAGGTGGACCGTCGGGTTCGACGGCCGTCAACGGCACTTTCTCTCGCGGGGGTGATTCGTGCGCGGTCGTGTCCACCACGTCGTCCGCGCCGACCGTGGGCGCGGAGGCGGACCGAAGAACTGCGACGTCGCTCAATATTCCCGACATACTTATCGAAGATAGGACGATCTGTCCGGTCGTGCACAGCAATATCACGGACGCGCAGAAGTCAACCCCGAACCTGGGCGCATAATGGCAGCCGTGACCGCGCGCATCCGCCCCGACCTCGACGCCATCCCCGCCTACGTTCCCGGACGCACCTTTCCGGGTGCGATCAAACTGGCGAGCAACGAAACGACGCAGGGCCCGCTGCCGAGCGTGCGCGACGCGATCGCGGAGGCCGTCGGTGGCGTCAACCGCTACCCCGACAATCGAGCGACCGCGCTCGTCGAATCACTGGCGAAGAAGCTCGGCGTTGCCACGGAGAACGTGGCCGTCGGAAGTGGTTCCGTCTCGCTGTGCCAGGAGGTCGTTCAGATCACCTGCGGCCCCGGCGACGAAGTGTTGTTCGCCTGGCGCTCGTTCGAGGCGTACCCCATCGTCACCAGCGTCGCAGGCGCGACACCCGTGCTGGTTCCGTTGACCGCCGACCACGTGCACGATCTCGACGCGATGCTCGCCGCCATCACCGACCGCACCCGGCTCATCTTCGTCTGCAACCCGAACAACCCGACCGGAACCGTCGTCCAACGCGACAAGCTCGACACGTTTCTCGACGCGGTGCCGTCGAACATTCTCGTGGTTCTCGACGAGGCCTACTTCGAGTACACCCGCCCCGACGCAGGCAACCACACCGACGGAGTGGAGCTGGCACGCGGACGACGCAACGTGATCGTGCTGCGGACGTTCTCTAAGGCCTACGGACTCGCCGGCTTACGGGTGGGCTATGCAGTGGCCGATCCCGAGGTGATCACGGCACTGTCGAAGGTGCGGATCGCATTCGCTGTCAGCACCGTTGCGCAGCAAGCGGCGGTGGCGTCGTTGGAGGCGTCGGCAGAGCTGCTGTCTCGCACCGATGCCCTCATCGCGGAACGGGATCGTGTGCGCGACGCTCTCGTGGCGGGCGGCTATGACGTCGGCGCATCGCAGTCCAACTTCGTCTGGCTGCCGCTGGCCGAACGCTCGGGTGAATTCGCCGCTGCTGCAGCCGAACAGGGCGTACTGCTGCGCGCCTACGGAAACGACGGAGTGCGGGTCACCATCGGCGACCCGCACGAGAACGACGCATTTCTGAAGTTTGCTCTACAGGCCTAGCGAGCGTTCGAGCGTCGGCCAGGATTCGCGCAGGTCGTCCTGCCAGTACGGCCACTGATGGATGCCGTAGGGGCGGTAGACAACGGTCGCGGGGATGTCCAGCGACCGGAGTCGAGTATCGAACACGGTGGTGCAGTACAGCGCGGCCGCCTCGAGCGGTCCGCCCATCAGCGCACTCTCGACTCCGGTACCACCGGGGCCGAGCTCGTACGGACCGGGCAGACCGGTGCCGACGGACAGGTAGACGTCCTTGCCGCGCAGTGCTTCGGCATTACGTGACGGATCGTGCTCGACCCACTGGGGATCGGTGTTCTCGCCCCACATATTGGTTGCATTGCCGCCGTTGGTGGCGACGGTGGCACGCACCGCATCCTTGAAGTTGGTCTGCGAGTTGTCGTAGCAACCGCTCAGGCCGGCGACGCCGGTGTAGAGGCTGGGGTGACGTGTGATGAGGTCCATTGCGGCCTGGGCACCCATCGAGACACCCGAGATCGCGTTGGTGCCGTTACCGGAGAAGCGCGCATCGATCAGCGGCGGCAGCTCCGACGTCAGGAAGGTCTCCCACTTGTTGACGCCCAGCACCGGGTCCGGCATGTTCCAGTCCGTGTAGTAGCTGCTCGATCCACCGACCGGGAGCACGACGTTGACCTGCTTGTCCGCGAAGAAGTCGACGATGTCGGTCTTCTGCGTCCAGGTGCTTTCCTTGTACTCGGATTCCTTGCCGGCGCTCACACCGTCGAGCATGTACAGCGTCGGACGAGACACCGCCTGCGCGGCCGGGAGAAGAACCTGGACCTGAATGGCGCGGCCCATGGCCGGCGACTCCACCCACACCGCTGCGCGGCGGTCGGTCAGCATGTCCACACGATCGATACGTGCCGACGCCAGAGGCAGGGACTGAGCTGCGATTCCAGGAGCCACACCGCCACCATCGGAACTGCCGGTACCGGGGAGCGGCTGCGCCCCCGCGAGACCCGACCCCAGCAGCGACACTGCCAGAGCAGTTCCCGCTACTGCCAACACTCGACGGTGCATCTGATTGCCCATCCTCCCCCGGCGCACCCTCACGGGGCGCAACACAAACAACATCCGTCACTCAACGTACCCACCGATCTGCGCGCACGCCAAAGCTGTGGGTTCGCTCACAATAGCCGCGCACAGGCAGGTACAAAAGTCCGCGTGATCCTTTGTTACATGTACTCGAGACATAACGGTCTACCTGGTCGGATGTCCTCGCGGACACAGATGCCGCGAGGGCACTCGATGTGACATTCGAGGGGACTTCCGAACGCCGTTGTCACATCGAGTGGCCCTGCGCAGCGAGGCTCAGCCGCGGCCGGTTTCGCCCTGCAGCTTGTCGATCATTTCCGACGCCTGCGCCTTGTTGAGACCCTCGGGAACTTCCTCGCCCGCTTCCTGCGCAAGAGTGCTCAGGTAGCTCTTCTGTGGGCCGGTCATCGGCTCGTCGCCGGTGACCCAATCCTCGGGATCCTTCTCGGGGTTCTGGTTGACCTGCTCATTTTCGCTCATACGTTCGTAAATACGCCGAATCGACGGGTTCCAAACACAGTGGCCTTCCACGGAGTTGCGAACGTAGATCACCCGAATGACTTGATTGACAGTTCAACAAGTGGTCGAGGATGCTCCACAACACATCCCCTCGATTGGAGTTCCATGAAGACGAAGAACCTGCTGGTCAAGATCGGCATCAGCGGCGCAATCGCTGCGGCCGCTCTCGTCACCGCCCCGGCCGTCGCCTCGGCCGATCCGATCACCGATTTCCTCTGCAACAGCGGTTCGGCCCAGTTCTGCCCGGTGCTCCTTCCACCACCTCCGGCCCCACTGGCGGCGCCTGCTCCTGCGCCGCAGCCACAGGGCGCTCCAGCCCCCGCACCCCGTCAGGGCGGCGCATTCCAGTACGAGAACTGTGATGCGGCGCGTGACGCCGGTGCCGCTCCGGTCTATCGGGACGAGTACGGCTACGGGCCGCATCTCGACCGCGACGACGACGGCATCGGCTGCGAGTAGCGAATTCGCACTTGTGCAGGCAGATGGCACTGATTTGTCTGCACAAGTGCGATCTCGCCGGGCGGATACGCTCATCCGGTGAGACGTCGCCAGCAACCGCCCCTGGCGAAGCGGCACGGTCTCGATCCCGCTCGAATCCGGATGCCTGAGGACGGCACGTGGCGCACTGTTCGTGACTTCCTCGCCGCGACCGAGTTCCGGATTCCCCCGCACCGGATCGACGCCATGCTCGACGCGGGAGACATCGTCGACATGGCCGGCCCCCTTGCAATGGACGCACCGTACGTTCCCGGTGAGGCAGTCTGGTTCCACCGCGATCTTCCGATGGAAACCGTTGTGCCGTTAGATATCTCGATCGTCCACCGGGACGACGCGTTGCTGGTGATCGACAAGCCCCACTTTCTGTCGACCATCCCCCGCGGCGGGCACATCCTGCAGACCGCGCTCGTGCGATTGCGTCTCGAACTCGATCTGCCGCAACTGGTGCCCGCTCACCGACTCGATCGCGTCACCGCGGGTCTGGTCCTGTTCGTCGTCGATCCGACACTTCGTGGCGCGTATCAAACGCTCTTCCAGGATCGAAAGGTCCACAAGGAGTATGAGGCGATCGCTTCGTACGACCCGTCGCTCGTACTGCCGACCGTCGTCCGCAGTCGAATCGTCACGGAGAAGGGAGACTTCACTGCCCACGAGGTGGCCGGTGAACCCAACGCGCACACCACCGTCGAACTGCTGGAGCATCGAGACGGACTCGGTCGCTATCGACTGACACCATTGACCGGTCGCACCCATCAACTGCGATTGCACATGAATTCACTCGGTGTTTCCATTCTCGGCGACGACCTCTACCCGACGGCAACCGGCCGAGCCGTCGACGACTTCACCGACCCACTCCAATTGCTCGCCAGTGCAATGGAATTCACGGACCCGATCTCGAAAGCAGCACGACGCTTCGAGACGGGATTGAGCTTGGAGCGGTGGGAATCGGATGGCAGACCGTGACTCCCGACTCCGCTCGGCTACTCGGGATGTCGATCACGCTCGGACTTCACAAGCTCCTTCGTGCGCACCAAGCGCAGCGCGGTGACCAACACGACGCCTCCGATGATGTTGAAGACCACCGTGTAGCCGAACCATTCGATCCAGTCGCGGTAGCCCACATCCGCGCCCGCGTGGATGGCTCCGAAGATCAGCAAGGAATCGAGAATCGAGTGGAAAAGCTGCAGTCCGGCCAGTAGGAAACCTGCTCCCATGGCGGCGATGATCCGCGCGACATCGGAGGTTGTCCCCTGCTGCATGCGGGTCAGCAGCGTCATCGTGCTGCCTCCGAGAACTGCCAGGCAGATCGACTGAAGACGGAGCGGTGCGTCGACGAAATGATGTGCCGCCTCGGACAACACCTCGAGCCACTGCGGAAAGGCGTGCGCGATCAACCACATCACCAGCCACCCGCCCAGCAAGTTCGCCAACAGCGTCCCGACCCACAGCTTCGCGAGCTGCAGAGGTGTGCCGTCGCGGGCCACCACCGCCGCGATCGGCATCAGGAAATCCTCGGTGAACAGTTCGCCGTGGGCGAGATAGATTGCTACCAGGCCGATGCCGAACGCCAGACCCGCCAAGAGATGACTGTCCGTCTCGTCCAGCACCGCGAGGTACGCCATCACGCCCAGGGAGACTTCGAGGCCGCCGAAGAATCCGGTGATCAGCACGGTTCGTACGGTGCGATGCAGTCGCTCGGCCCCTTCGGAGACAACCGCATCGAAACTCTCCTCGAGTTCCTCTTCGAGAGGCCCGTCGTTTTCACCGTCGTTGCGCCGCGCTTCTTCGCTCATTCGCAGGTAGTACCCGCTGAACCGGTATTGATACCGCACTGTCGGCACTTCGTCGGACAGTCCGACCACGTCAGCCGATTCGAGACGCGGTGGAGCATGACTCGGCCGGGGCGGCCGGGGCGCTGCGCCCTGACGCCTATGCCGACGTTCCCATCGGAGCCTGAATGGAAAGTTGGTTCATCGGCGTCCAGTACGAGGTCGCAGTTTCGGCTCCTTCCCGCGGCGCTGACACGTACACGATGACGCGCGGGACCGTGAGGCGTCAGGCCGTCGCTCCCTCCGGATATGCATTTCTCGAACGCCATACCCGCTGTCAGGCGGATGCCACCCGCCTTGGATGACAGGTCCACCGTCGAGGTTTTCCCACGAGAGAAGATCGAGGCTCAGGGTCATTGCAGATCCGATGAACTCCATAGCTCCCAGAACTAGTGTGGTCGCACGAGTTCTCGATGCAGCGGACTGTTGGGTAGTTTCGTTTGGGATCGAACCGTTTCCGATACTGGGAACACGAGCGGGAAGCCAGGTAGTCGATGCAGGAGCGCGCGGAACTCACTCGTCACGCAGTGATTCTGGGGGCGGCGAAGAGCTTCGAGAAGTTCGGATACGCAGCGAGTCTGAATACCGTCTTGCAGTACTGCAGCGTGACCAAGGGCGCGATGTACTTCCATTTCAAGTCGAAGGAAGACCTCGCACACGCAGTCATCGCGGCACAGCACGACATGGCCATGGAAGGCACGAAAGTCGTTGCTGCCCATAGTGACTCTGCGATCGAGTCTCTGGTTCTGGTAAGTCAGGAGATGGCGCGACAGCTCGTGACGGAACCAATTGCTCGTGGTGGCATGAGGCTGACAATGGAGATCGGCAGCATTCAGGGCCCGATCGAGCAACCGTACCGTGATTGGATCGAGTCGATCCGGCAGCTCGCGACCCAAGCCGCTGCGGACGGCGACATGGTCAAAGGTACCGACATCGATGCGCTGGCGACGTTCGTGGTGGGGTCGTTCACCGGCGTCCAGATTTTGTCCGAGATGCTGACCGGCCGCGCGGATCTGTACGTTCGGTTGCGGCAGATGTGGGAGCTGGTGCTTCCGACGATCGTCACCAAACCGAAGCTTCCATACATGATGCGTCTGGCGGGTCTGCCTCCTCGGAACTGGAACGACCCGTCGCACTGACCGAATCGACGCAAGGTTGGTGCAGTGCGGCAGGTGCATCAGTACGAAGTTGCCGTCGTGATCTCCAGTTGCGCTGTCATGCGATTCGATTGCCGAAATGTCACGCACGACCGCCCGAAGCTTCCGTGGGCTGGGGCTTCGGAGACCATGACGTCGCACGGGTCGTCCCATTCGGTGAAGATCGGGAACGTCGCTGCCAGCCGTGCCAGTTGCAGAGACGGATCGTTGGCGCGATATCGCACGGCTTGAATTGCGGCGTCGAAGAGGACCATGCCGGGGATGTGGTCGAGCGGGCGGTCGAACAGTGCGTAGTTCCTCGGATCCGGTGCGCAGTAGAGCTCGCCCGCCGGGAGGTTGGCGGCGATGAGAACGTCCTGTTCTTCGGCGCGGCCTGCACACGGTGCGGGGATCACCACGCTGCCGGGAGGTTTCGCACGGAAGTGTGCGATGTACATGTCGCGGCCCGCCCTGATATGGCTGTACGAGGCCGGCGTCACGCACCGCGCGACGGCACTGCAGTGGGCGAGCACCCGCGGACCTTCGCGCAGCACCCCGACGATGTCGACACGGGACACGGTCCCGTCTCGTGTTTCGACGTGGTTGGTAGTCATGTCGAGGATCAACGGCATCGGGGCTGAGCGGATTTCCAGCTCGTCGAGGATACCGAATCCGAACTGTTCCATGAGGAACTTGTAATGCGGTGGCACTGCGTATTTGGTGTGGGACAGCATCATCACGGCCTGCCGGAAGGCTTCCGCGACGATGAGCGGGTCGTGTCGCTGCCGCGTCGGCCGGAGGATTCGATGCGACGCCGGGAGCTGCACAGCGATCTGGTCGGCTGCATCGTTTCTCAGCCGGTAGTCGGTGAGCAAGACCTCGCCGACCGACTGCCGGTGCACGAGTTGCCGGGGGACGGTAGACGCATAGCTCAGTTTCATGGGCACCATCCAGGTCGAAGAAACCAACTGGCCAGAATTTAACCATAATCCATCAACTGCCGACGATCGGATTTGTTGTCATGCGAGACGCCGTTCGAACCTTGCCGGAACCCGCAGTTTCGCCTCCAGTACACAAAGCAATTATGCCTGTACAGCAACCGGTTTGAGGTTGTATCGGCAGCAGCGGTCGAACCGCAGCCCACCTCCCAGCTTCTAGTCCAGATGCTGCCGACCTGCCCCCCACACCGGCCGTTGCCAATCACGTAGCCGCTTCACAGATGCCCGGTCGGTATGTTTTGAGGTAATAAATGTGGCATTCGACAGAGGGGGTGAACAGGGTTCGATTCGTGCTGAAACCTGCGATGGCGCTACTGACATCCACGGGCAGCGCATCTACCGAACCTACCGAAAGCGATTCCGGTACCCGTGGCACATCCTCGGGGAACGAGTCATCGAACCCCAACGAACGGCGACGGAGAACCTGCCGAACCGGTCAGCAATGACACTGGCCCGAAAGGTTCGAGCACGCGCGCTTGCGACGCTGGCCCAGCGTCGACCGAAGCAAACGAGCTCGGCCCACCCTTGCGGGTGGACCGGCTTCGACGACGAACATGTGGCGGAAGCGGAGGGATTTGAACCCCCGGACGCTTTTACACGTCTCTCGCTTTCAAGGCGAGTGCATTGGGCCGCTCTGCCACGCTTCCGTGTGCGATCTTAAACGGCCGGGCGCACCGAGGCCCAATCGCCCCTCATCGTCGCGGTGCGGAGCCGGACGCGTCCATCGCGGCGTCGACCTTCTCGAAGATGTCGCCCAGCACCTCGAGTTCGTGGGGCGAGAGGATGTCGACGAGGTGCTGGCGGACGCTGCGGACGTGAGTGGGTGCCGCCTCCGCCAATCGTCGACGGCCTTCGTCGGTGATCACCGCGAGCACGCTCCTACCGTCGTTGACGCAGGTACTGCGAGACACCATGTCCTGGAGTTCCATTCGCCTGATCTGATGCGTCAGGCGACTTCTAGAGGACAGGACACCGTCGGCCAGCTCACTCATTCTGATGGAGCCGTCGATCGATTCCGACAACATCACCAGGATGCGGTATTCGGCCATCGACAGATCGTGGCGATCCTGCAGATCCTTGTTCAATACCCCCATCAATCGTTGCCCGCCGTCCATATAGGCGCGCCATGCTTTCATTTCCGCAGTGTCGAGCCACTGCGGGTCCCCCCCGGGACCAATGGCTAATTCGGCCGTCACGCGTGTCATCTTAGGCAGGAAATCTACCCGCGAGTAGGTTGACGCGGTTCGAGGCCCTGTTGGGTGCAGCGCCCTATGGTCGAGGTATGACCGATCCCAACATCGACCCGCCGTACGTTGCCACCGCCGATCGCTACGAGTCCATGCTCTTCCGCCGAGTGGGCTCGCGTGGCCCCCGACTTCCGGCGGTGTCGTTGGGACTGTGGCACAACTTCGGAGACGACGTACCGTTGATGAACCAGCGCGCGATCCTGCGTCGCGCATTCGATCTCGGTATCACGCACTTCGATCTGGCCAACAATTACGGCCCGCCGTACGGCAGTGCGGAGAAGAACTTCGGCCGCATCTTCTCCGAGGATTTCGCCGGATATCGCGACGAGCTGATCATTTCCAGCAAAGCCGGCTGGGACATGTGGCCCGGCCCCTACGGCTTCGGTGGCTCTCGCAAATACCTGCTGTCCTCGCTAGAGCAGTCGTTGACGCGGATGCGACTCGACCACGTCGACATCTTCTACAGCCACCGGCCCGACCACGACACCCCGATCGAAGAGACTGCAGGCGCACTGATCAGCGCTGTCCAGCAGGGCAAAGCGCTGTACGCCGGCATCAGCTCGTACAAGCCCGAGGGGACGCAGAAGATGGCGGAGCTGCTCGCCGACGCGGGTGTTCCCCTGTTGATCCACCAGCCGAGCTACTCGATGGTCAATCGGTGGATCGAACCCGAACTGCTCGGCACCCTCGACGCGGTGGGCGCGGGCGTCATCGCGTTCTCACCTCTGGCCCAGGGCATGCTCACCGACAAGTACCTCGATGGCGTCCCGTCGAATTCGCGGGCAGCGCAGGGTAAATCGCTGAATCCGGACTGGCTCACCGACGACCACATCGGGCATCTCCTGGCGTTGAACGAGATCGCCTCGACTCGCGGCCAATCCCTCGCGCAACTCGCCCTGAGCTGGGCCCTGCGCGACCCGCGCGTGACCTCGGTACTGATCGGCGCATCGAGCGTCGAACAGCTCGAGAACAACGTGGCGGCGCTGAAGAACCTGGACTTCACCGACGCAGAACTCGCCGAGATCGACACGCACGCCGAGGACTTCGGAATCAATCTCTGGGACCTGTAGGTGCCTGCGGCAGTGGAGTGGTTGAGTGCCCCCTGGGGCACTTAGCCGCGCCACTGCGCCGGAGGCGCACTATGGAGACATGCGTGCCATCACACTGAAAGAGTTCGGCGATCCCGACGTCATGGAATGGACAGAGGTCCCCGACCCCCGTCCGAGCTGCGGGCAGGTGATCGTCGATGTCTCGGCCACCGCCGTCAACCGCGCCGATCTGATGCAGCGTCAGGGCAATTACCCGCCTCCCCCGGGTGCCAGCGAGATTCTCGGGCTCGAGTGCTCGGGCATCATTTCCGAACTCGGCGATGGTGTCAGCGGTTGGAACGTCGGCGACAGGGTGTGTGCCCTGTTGGCAGGCGGTGGCTACGCCGAGCAGGTCGCCGTACCCGCCACCCAGCTCTTTCCCATTCCGCAGGGCCTCGATCTGCATGTGGCAGCGGCACTTCCGGAAGTGGCCTCGACTGTGTGGTCCAATCTGGTGATGGACGCACACATGCGTTCGGGGCAGGTATTGCTCATCCACGGCGGCGGCAGCGGAATCGGCACGCACGCAATCCAACTTGCCAAGCAGATGGGCGTCACCGTCGCCGTCACCGCCGGATCGAAGTACAAGCTGGACATGTGCGCCGATCTCGGTGCAGACATCCTGATCGACTACAAGAACCAGGACTTCGTCACCGAGATACGTTCACAGACACAGGATCACGGTGCCGATCTGATCCTGGACAACATGGGAGCGAAGTACCTCGACCGCAACCTCGACGCGTTGGCCATGGACGGCACCGTCGTCACCATCGGCATGCAGGGCGGAGTGAAGGGCGAGCTGAACTTCGGCAAACTCCTCGCCAAGCGTGGCTCGGTGCACGCAGCCGGGTTGCGTGGCCGACCCGAAACCGGGCCGTCGAGCAAAGCGAACATCGTTGCAGACATGACCGCACACCTGTGGCCGTTGATCTCCGAGGGCCGCGTCACCGCCGTCGTGCACGCCGAGATCCCGATAACCGAAGCGGCACGAGGACATCGGATGCTCGACGAGGCCGAGACCATCGGGAAAGTGATCCTGCGAGTCCAGTAGCGCAGTTCAGCGGTCGTGAGTGGAACTTCGTAGCAGGGGTCGAAGTTCCGCGCACGTGCGGCGGAGCCGCTCTAGAGAGCGAGCGCGGCGAGAGCGGACTTCAGCTGATCGATCTCGTAGCGGGTGGTGTACGGAGCCAGACCGATGCTGACGGCACCACCCTCGTCGTTGACGCCCAATGCGTCGAGCAACCGACTGCCACCGTGGACTCCGCTGACACTGCCGATTCTGGCTTGCGCGAGTTGCTCGGACACCTTCACCGCGGGCATGCCCTCGACGGTGAAACTCAGAGTGGGAATGCGCGTCGGTGCGTTGCCCAGCACCATGACGTGGTCCAGGGAATCGAGCGCCTTCATCAGGTAGTCGAAGAGACCGTCGTGGTAATGCTGCAACGATCCGATGGACAGCTCGAGGCGCTCGCGACGCGTCCCGGTCGCTGCGTCGTCGAGATTGGCCAGGTAGTCGATGGACGAGACCACGCCCGCCAACAAGGCGTACTGATGCGCGCTGACCTCGAGCCGCTGAGGCCCCTTGGCCGACGGGTTCAGCGACATCGACGGCAACTGTTCCAACAGCGTCGGATCGCGGAAGATCAGCGCACCGACCGACGGCCCACCCCATGCGGCCGTGTCGATCGCGACGATGTCCGCCCCGAGTTCCTTGATGTCGACGTGGGCGTAGGGGGTAGCTCCGGCCGCGTCGACCACGATGAGCCCACCGACCTCGTGCACCAGATCCGCCGCGACCCGAACATCGGGCGCACTACCGACGATCGGCGACGCCGCAGTGACCGCCACGAGCCGAGTGGTGGAGGTGATCAGGTCGGCGAACTGCCACGTCGGAAGTTCACACGTGTCGATCTCGACTTCGGCCCACCGCACGTGTGCGCCGGTTCGACCGGCCACTCGCAGCCACGGTGCCACGTTCGCTTCCTCGTCCAGACGCGAGAGCACCAGACCGGTTCCCAGCCCCAGCCGCGAGCTCATCGAATCCGCGAGCCAGGACAGCAGCGTCGCGCGGTCAGGACCGATGACCACACCGGACGGATAGGCACCGACCAGATCGGCGATCGCGACGCGAGCGGATTCCAGCAGAGCTGCACTGCGCTTGGCCGAGGTGTTGCCGGCCGAATGATTGGAGGCACTGTGCCGGAATGCGGTGGATACAGCGGTGGACACGCGGTCCGGGATCAGCATGCCCAGCTGAGGGTCGAGGTGAATCCACCCGTCACCGAGCGAGGGAATGGACCCTCTCACCCGCGCAACGTCGTACCCCATGCCGGACACTCTAAGCGCCGACCGGTGAAGCATGTGTTCCACGTCCTGTTTCCCCAGGGAACGGTTGCCCACCTCGCACGCTCGATCCTCCCGGCCTCCACTGTTCCCGACGACCGAACCAGGATAATCGCCCCGGACGATCGCGCAACGGCGAGCGAGGCGTAAAGATGGATATATGACTCAATCCGAGCCGAACAGCGCATCCGACGACCATGTTGTTGTGATCGGCCCCAATGGAGAACCGCTCGCCCTGAGCCGCGAGGAAGCGACGGCCGCCGCGGCTCGCGCCGCCGGATCCTCCGCGAACGACGGATCGGACGATGGATCTGGCCTGTCGGAGATGGTCGAGCAGCCCGCGAAGGTGATGCGCATCGGCACGATGATCAAGCAGCTTCTCGAGGAGGTGCGCGCCGCACCACTCGACGACGCGAGCCGAACGCGGCTGAAGGAAATCCACAAGTCGTCCATCCACGAACTCGAACAGGGCCTCGCACCGGAACTGCGCGACGAGCTCGAACGCCTGGTACTGCCCTTCGGCGACGACGTGGTCCCTACCGACGCGGAACTGCGCATCGCGCAGGCTCAGCTCGTCGGCTGGCTCGAAGGCCTGTTCCACGGCATCCAGACGGCCCTGTTCGCTCAGCAGATGGCCGCGCGGGCTCAACTCGAGCAGATGCGGCAGGGTGCGTTGCCTCCCGGTGTGATGGGCGCTCCTGGTGGCGCGGGTCACGGTGGTAGCGGTACCGGCCAGTACTTGTAAAGAGTCGACACCTGTGAAGAGGTAGTGTCGATCGTCGTGTCGGCACCAGCGAAGGATCCCGAGAGCGAGGCAGGAGATCAGATGCCTGCTCCGGTTTCGGACTCACAGACTTATCGGCGGGCTTTCGGCGACCTCAGAACCGGTTTCAACCAGCGCGAGCTGTGGCTGCATCTCGGCTGGCAGGACATCAAGCAGCGGTATCGCAGGTCGGTGATCGGTCCGTTCTGGATCACCATCGCCACCGGCGTCCAGGCGATCGCCATGGGTCTGCTGTATTCGGTACTCCTGGACATCGACCTGCGATCGTTTCTGCCGCACGTCACCGTCGGTCTGATCATCTGGAACCTCATCAGTGCTGCGATTCTCGAAGGCGGAGACGTCTTCGTCGCCAACGAGGGTCTGATCAAACAGCTGCCCAGCGCGCTGAGCGTGCATGTCTATCGCCTGGTGTGGCGCCAGCTACTGCTGCTCGGCCACAACATGCTGATCTACGTGATCATCATTGCGATCTTCTGGCCCGAGGGCGGGCTGCACTGGACCGTGGTCTTCGCGATCCCCGCGCTGGTTCTGATCCTGCTGAACGCGGTGTGGGTGTCCATCCTGTTCGGAATCATCGCCACCCGCTACCGCGACATCGCCCCGATCCTCGGCAGCTTCGTCACGCTGATGTTCTTCATGACGCCGATCGTGTGGACCACCTCGGGACTCGAGTCGATGGGCGGTGAGGCCGCGAACCGCGCCAAGCTCGTCGAGATCAACCCGCTCTTCCATTACCTCGACATCATCCGTGCCCCACTGATCGGCGAGGATCAGCAGGCGTACCACTGGTACATCGTGCTCGGCTTCACCGTCGTCGGATGGGCGCTGGCCATCGTCGCACTCAAGAAGTACCGGGCCCGCGTGCCCTACTGGGTTTAGGGGTATTCGAGTTGTCCATCAGCATCAGCACCCACGACGCCTGCGTCGACTTCCCGATCTTCGACGCCAAGACGCGGTCACTGAAGAAGGCGTTCCTCGGCAAGGCAGGCGGGGCCATCGACCGCAACTCCTCCGACGTCGTCGTCGTGGAAGCTCTCAAGAACATCACGATGAACCTGAAGGACGGCGATCGCGTCGGACTGGTGGGACACAACGGTGCGGGCAAGTCGACGCTGCTGCGTCTGCTCTCGGGTATCTACGAGCCGACGCGGGGCAGCGCGACGATCCGCGGACGCGTCGCGCCGGTGTTCGATCTGGGCGTCGGTATGGACCCGGAGATATCCGGCTACGAGAACATCATCATCCGCGGACTGTTCCTCGGGCAGACCCGCAAGCAGATGCTCGCGAAGATGGACGAGATCGCCGACTTCACCGAACTCGGCGACTACCTCGACATGCCGCTGCGTACCTACTCGACGGGCATGCGCGTGCGTGTCGCGATGGGTGTGGTCACCAGCATCGACCCGGAGATCCTGCTGCTCGACGAGGGCATCGGAGCCGTCGACGCGGAATTCATGAAGAAGGCTCGGCTGCGACTGCAGGAGTTGGTGAAGCGCTCGGGAATCCTGGTGTTCGCCAGCCACTCCAACGAATTCCTGGCTCAGCTGTGCGACACGGCGATGTGGATCGATCACGGACAGATCCGGCAGCAGGGCGGGATCGAGGACGTGGTGCGGGCATACGAGGGCAACGACGCGGGCGACCACGTCGCGCAGATCCTGAAGGAAATCGAACGGGAAGACCAGCAGTGAGTGGAGCCTGCGGAACGAATAGGGGATCGAGAACGTGACCGACAAGATTGTCGGCGTCATCGTCACGCACAAGCGGCGTGAGTTGTTGGCTCTCTCGCTCGACGTGATCGGTAGGCAGACGCGTCCGCTCGATCATCTGGTCGTCGTCGACAATGCCGATGAGCCCGCCGTACGCGAACTGGTGGAATCGATCGACCTGCCGACGACGTATCTCGGCTCGCAGCACAATCTGGGCGGCGCGGGCGGTTTCGCGCTCGGGATTCTGTACGCGCTCTCCCTCGGTGCCGATTGGGTGTTCCTCGCCGACGACGACGGTCGCCCCGAGGGCCCGAAGGTGCTCGAGACCCTCTACGACTGCGCCCTCACCCACGGACTCGACGAGGTCTCCCCCGTCGTCTGCGACATCGAGGATCCGGACCGACTGGCGTTTCCATTGCGCCGCGGCGTCGAGTGGCGCCGGCTGCGGTCCGAATTGATCGACCCGGCGAACCCGGACGACGACCTACTCGAAGGCATCGCCTCACTGTTCAACGGAGCACTGTTCAAGGCGTCGACGATCGATGCGGTCGGCGTGCCCGATCTGCGCCTGTTCGTCCGCGGCGACGAGGTGGAAGTGCATCGTCGGTTGCAGCGCTCGGGCCTGAAGTTCGGCACCTGCCTCACGACCGCCTACGTCCATCCCAACGGGGCCGAGGAGTTCAAGCCGATCCTCGGTGGCCGGATGCACACGCAGTACCCGGAGGACGCGACCAAGCGCTACTTCACGTACCGCAATCGCGGCTACCTGATGTCGCAGCCGGGCATGCGAAAGCTGCTGCCGCAGGAGTGGATTCGCTTCACCTGGTTCTTCCTGATCACCACCCGCAACCCGAAGGGTCTGGCCGAGTGGTTCCGGCTGCGCGGGCTGGGGCGTCGGGAACACTTCCGTAGGCCCTAGCCCCGGCAAACATCGACACAGCGCCGTCCGCCAAGGGGTGCGCCGACCCGCGTGATACCGCTACCGTGTGCCCATGACGGAACCTCGGAAGCTCGCTGATCGCATCAAGTCGTCGGCACGGGAGAAGCTTCAACGAGCGATCGGCGAGGTTCTGGCTCAGCAGACCGCCCAGCTGGCCGAGCAGACCAGCGATCAGCAGGCGAAATTGCTCGACGTCCTCGAACGCCAACGGCGTGAGATCGACGATCTGCACGCATTCATCCGCGGCCTCGAGATGCGGATGCGTCGTGACATCCCGTACGCGTCCGACGTCGAAGCAGCCGCCCAGAGTGCCGAATTCGCCGAAGAGATGATGCCGCTGGCACCGACGTTCCTGCGGCCGCACGCGACGCTGCGATTCGCCCTCGGAGAGGTCTCCATCCGCGGCATGGCACTCGAATTCGGAGTCGCCAGCGGCACGACGCTCGAGATCATCGCCGAGGAATTGACCTCGCGCAAGGACATCACCGTCGTCGCCGGATTCGACGTTTTCTCCGGCCTACCCGAGACCTGGCGTACGGGCTTTCCGAAAGGCCTGTTCGAGCAGGACACCATCCCCGAAGTGCCGGGCGCACAGATTGTGCCGGGATTGTTCGAGGATTCACTGCCGGGCTTCCTGAAGGGTCACCACGAGAAGTTGGCGTTCCTGCATCTGGACGCAGATCTGTACTCGTCGACGGTCACCGTGCTGGATCTGGTGGCAGACCGACTCGCCGCGGGCACCGTGATCGTGTTCGACGAGTACTTCAACTTCCCCGGCTGGCGCAACCACGAGTACCGGGCGTGGACGGAATTCGTCGCACGCACCGGTACCGAGTTCGACTACCTGGGCTACACCGCCGACAACGAACAGGTTGTCGTACGCATTCGCACGGCTCCGGTGGTTCGCGCCAATTAGCTACTGGCCGTAGAGGCGAGCCCAGTTCTCTCGGCTCGTCAGCTTCGGCACGGCGGCGCGGTAGGACGCGGCAACCGTCGGCGTCTCGGTGCGCAGACGCTTGAGCGCGGTGACGCCACGCTTGAGCAGCTCGACCGCATGTGCCTTGTTGCGCGTGCGAACTCGAACGCCTTCCTGTGAACGATCGGTGACGATGGCGTGGGAGAACAGCGAGACGTGCCACCAGTGCGCGTCGTCGGCCGAGATCGCAACCGGGCCGGGATTCACCGTGCCGCGCCACTGATTGAGCATCCGCTTGGCCAGCACTGCGAATTCCATGGTCTTCTTCGGCGGCGGGCCTGCCGGAGTGATGAACATGTCGGCCGGACGCACCCCGGGGACGTCGTTCGCGTTGTGGCGCTTGGTTTCTCCGTAAGCAGCACGTTCACGCCGGATGGAACCGGCAGCGTCCATTCCGCCGTCGAGCAGATGATCGGGGCCGGCCAGGAAGTCCTCGACGGCCTTGATCAGCGTGTATGCCATGCCGTACTGCATCGACACCAGGTACCGCAGCAGATCGGTGAACAGCTGCTTGGCGAGCGCGCGTCCGTCGAGTTCGATGTGCAGGGCCGCGGTGATCATGCCGTTGCGCAGGTTGAAGTAGCGGTGCCACTCGTCCCAGTCCTTCCACGCGAAGTCGGCATGCCACACCGCTGCGCCCGGAAGCGTCACGGTAGCGAATCCGTTTGCACGAGAACGGTATCCGTACTCGATGTCGTCCCACTGGAAGAACAGCGGCAGCGGGTAGCCGACCTGCCCGACGATCTCGGACGGGATGAGGCACGACCACCAACCGTTGTAGCCGGCGTCGACCCGGACGTCCTGCTGCCGCTTGCGCTTCAACGCACTCTTGTCCGAGATCGCATTCTTGACGTGCACTCCGGCTTCGAGCTTCTGCAGGTTCGCCACCTCGGCACCGACGTGCACGCGATCGGGGTGCAACAGGTACAGCATCTGCGCGCCGATGATCGCCGGCTCGACGGTCATGTTGGCGAACGAATTCATGCGCACGATCGCCTCGGGCTCGCACAGCACGTCGTCGTCCATGAAGATCACGTTGGCCGGATCGCCGCCCTTGCCCTGCACCTCGTAGAGCCCGCGAGTGAAACCACCTGCGCCGCCGAGGTTGGGCTGCGTGATGTAGACGAGCTTGTCGCCGAGCTCGGCCGCGACGCGCTGGAACTTCTCACGCGTCTGCACCTGGTCGGTGCCCTGATCGACGACGTAGACGTTGTCGACCCCGAGCAGAGCGATGGGATCGTCGGCCATGGCGGCGACGGTGTTGGCGCAGTCGTCGGCGCGGTTGAACGTGCAGATCACCACCGAGGTGGGACGCAACTTCTCCGGCGCGGCGACGGTCCATTCCGCGTCCTGCACCGACAACTCGCTCGATGTGGTGATGAAGCGGACGTACAGCGCGCCGCCGTCGAGGAACTGCGTCGTGGCGACAGGAACGGCCAACTGAGTCGACGCGTTCGCGGAATCGACCGTTGTACTGGCCATCGTGCGCTCGTGTCCCTTGTAATCCGTGGCCACCAGATCGATCCGACCGGCACCGGCGACAGTCGCCCGGAACACCACCTCGGTGACGGTGGTCCACCGCTGCCAGTAGCTGGCCGGGAACCGTCCGAAGTAGCTGTTGGTGTGCAGCACGCTGCGCTTGGCGATACGAACGCCCGTGCGGGTGCGCTCGGCATTGCCCTTGCCGACAGAGCTGTACATATCGGCACTGACCAGGGGCGACGGACCGTCGAACAGCAGTCTCTGGACTGTCAGTTCGGGCTCACCGTCACCGCCGGCAACAGCCGACACATCCGATGCGGAGCCGAGACGATCGAGAGCAGTGCCGTCCATACCGAGAAGTACCCCATCCAGTTCGAGTAGTGGCTCTGTGCGGCCGTGGAGAGAAGAAGACCACTGACCATGGTTGCACAGCCCCCGACCGATCCGTCCGACGCTCGCCGTCTACTCCGCTTCCTGCACCCTCGCCAACAGCACGCGGGCGGCGTCGGCCGGGTGCGTGAACGGCCACCAATGGCCCGCATCCACCTGAACGACGCGCAGGTCGGGGATCCATCGATCCAGACCGTCGGTGAGGTTCGGCGACAGCATGCGGTCGTGTGTCGGTACGACCACGGTGGTCGGGACGGCGCACCGCGGGGCGGGTCCGCCGAGGAGACGCCTCAGCACGTTGGCGCGGTACAGGGCGATGCCGCGCTGCTGGTCGGCCACCGTCGGGGTCGGCTCGCCCACGGCGCACAGTCGCGCCAGCAACCCAGGAACCCGTCTGCCCAGGACGGGTACGTGGAACCCGAAGACGTACCAGGACCGCGCCAACTGCCCCAAGAGTGACGGCCATCGATGCGGTCGCACCAGCCGCGATCGCGCCACCTGCCGTAGGTGATCCAGACTGGGCCCGGATACCGATGTGTACGACGCGAAGGCGGTGGAGGCGCGAGGCGAGGCCATCGCCTCCCACATCTGGACCGACCCCCAGTCGTGGGCGAAGACGTGGACCTTTCCGGTGAGCCCCGGAATCGACTCCACCACCGCGAAGGCATCCCGCGCCAGCTGCTCGATGGACACGTCCGCCGCGGGCTCGAGCGCGGACGCTCCACTGCCTCTCGTGTCGTAGGCGATCACCCGGACCTGGTCGCCGAGCTCGGCGATCAGCGGATCGAACACGTGACGGTTGTCGGGATAACCGTGCACCAGCAGCACCGTCGAACGCGCCGCCGGGTTCCCGTACTCGACGACGGGAAGTGCGGCGCCGGGCGTACGCACTGTCCAGCGGGTCATCCCGCGTCGATCAGGGCGTGCAGAGTGCCACCGCGCAACAGGTGAGCAATCATGTTCAGCCGCATGGCCTCCTGCTCGGGTTGCGGATGCACCACGGCTGCCAACGCCTCGCCGTCGAGCAGATGCACCACGCTGAAGATCACCGTCTCCAGATGCCGTGGATCTATCACGCCGGCGACCGGTAGCGTGCGAGCCAGTTCGGCGATCTGCTCGTGATAGCGAACAGTGAAGGGCTGCAGCCTCTCTCGTAGCTCCTCGTCACTGCGGGCTGCGGTCAGGAGCTCGTACCACGCGCCGTTGATCGGGGCGCGGCACGCAGCCCTGAGCAATTCGAGACAGTGTTCGACCGACGCGCTCCCGAAACCGGACAGGCCATGACGAAACTCGACGAACTGGCGTCGGCGAACCTCGTCGGCGGCGGCGACGATCAGGTCGAGCCTGGTGTCGAAATGCCGGAACATGGCACCGGACGACACCCCTGCGCGGCTGACGATCTCGCTGACACTGGTTGCGGCGTAGCCCTTCTCGCACAACGACGCGATCGTCGCGTCGAGCAGCTTTCCGATCGTCTCGGTCCGACGCTGTTGTTGACTCGGGCTCACACACGCTCCCGGCGACGCGGAGCCGTGGGGGTACCGGCCCGCAGGAAGCTACCTGCACGCTCCGACACACCGAACCAGGGCGCAAAGGTGCCGCCGGAAAACACCACTCGGCCCGCGACCAGGGTCGCCGTCACGGCGCGGTCGTTGCGGTTGACCATTCGGCTCAGGCCACCGAACTCCGGCATGGTCTCCTCCCGGTAGGCCAGGACCTCCTCGTCCAGGCCCTCCGGATCGATCACCACGATGTCGGCACGATCACCCACCCGCACGTGTCCGGCGTCGACGCCGTAGAAGTCGGCCAACTCACCGCTGAGCTTGTGCACGGCCTTCTCCACGGTCATGAACGGTCGGCGATCGTGGCGCGCGTCGTGCACGCGGTGCAGCAATCGAATGCCGAAGTTGTAGAACGCCATGTTGCGCAGATGAGCACCGGCGTCGGAAAACCCCACGGTGACCCCGGGCTGGTTGATCAGCTTGTCCATCTGACGCTTGCGATGATTGGCCACCGTCGTGTGCCAGCGTAGTTTCCGGCCGTGCTCGACCACCAGATCGAGAAATGCGTCCACCACGTGCACACCGCGTTCGGCCGCGACCTCCGCGACATTCTTTCCGACGACCGACGCGTCGGGACACTCGGTGATCTCGGCGTCGGCGAAGTCTCGATGCCAGACGCGCGAGCTGAACTTCTTCTCGAAATCGGCGCGGAACCAGCGGCGGTACGCCTCGTCCGAGAGCAACTCGTTGCGTCCCAACTCTTCTCGCAGATGGAGAGCTGCTCGGCCCGAGCCGAACTCCTCGAACACCACGAGGTCGATGCCGTCGGAATACACGTCGAACGTAGTCGGCAGGTGCTGCCAGCGGAACTGACCCTTGCCCGGTCCGTTGACCATGCGAGCGAGCGGACCGAAGACGCGATGAATCCAGGGCGACGCCTTGGCATCCGCTGCCGCCAACAGCGAGATCTTGAGCGGAGTGCGGCCGATGCCGGTGGCCGAGGCGAGGAAGAACAGCATGTCGTATTTGGTGTTCAAGTTCGGAATGCTCTGCAGCAGACGGCCGCGCTTACGCAGGATCTTGTGCAGAGCGCGGAATTCGCTCCACCGCGCGTACGAGGAGGGCAACGAACGAGACCGGTACCGATCGCCGTCCAACTTGTCCCACGGGTTCGTCATGGTCGACATTCCGAGCAGTCCGGCATCGAGCGCCTCCTCGAGCGCGTCCGACATGGCACGCCATTCCTCGCGGGTGGGCCTCTGACTGCGATCGGTCGATCGGTCCAGGCCCATCACATGCGCACGTAGATCCGAATGCCCTACCAGAGCAGCGATATTGGGGCCGAGGGGCAGGCGCTCGAGCGCAGCGATGTACTCGTCGGGGCTGTTCCACGTCTTGTGCGTATCGACGGCTTTGAGCACATGATCGCGCGGCAGCGCCTCGACCCGACTGAACAGATCCGCGATGTCGACCGGAGTGGAGTAGAGCGTCGACAACGAACAGTTCCCCAGCAGAACAGTCGTGACCCCGTGCCGAACGGACTCTTCGAGGCCCGGGCCGACAAGCACCTCCGCGTCGTAATGGGTATGTACGTCCACGAAGCCCGGCGTGACCCACTTGCCGGTGGCGTCGACCACCTCGGTCGTCGCGCCAGGCTCCAGCGGTGTGGAGGATACGGCCCGCACGACACCGTCGACGATGCCCACATCGGCTCGCACTCCTGGACCGCCGGACCCGTCGTAGACGGTGCCACCGGTGATGACGACGTCGAAAGGAATGTTCGAGTTCAATGTGACCTCCGTCATAGGATGACTAAACTCTAACTTAGAGAGTGATCACTCGCAATAGCCCCGAGGAGTCGAACTTCCGGCGAATACCTGCGTGTTGCACGCCTCGACGTTTCGGTTCCCGGGTACCTCGAGAGCTACAGTCGGGTGTCTTTGCCCGAACTCACGGAGTTGACCCTTGCCCCCCACGGATACCCAGATCGCGCACGGCGCCCTGCCCGACAGCAGGAGAGAGCGCCTCGTGTGGGGAGCAGCTGTCGCCGTAGTCGTCGTCTTGGGGTATCTGCTAATACTCAGTGTCGACCCGCGCTTCTTCTACATCGACGACACCGAATCGGGTGCCGTACCCAACTGGCTCCAGCTCGGACGCATCATGCGCGACGGGCAATTCCCCTCGCTGGTGCTCGATCAGTGGATGGCCGGCAACTACCCGGTCGAGGGGCAGGGCGGGCTGTGGAACCCCGTGCAGATGGCGATCAACTACATCTCGCCGTCGATCGACAACCTGGTACTGCTCGCGACGGCCGTCAAGCTCGGCTTCTCGATTCTGCTGGCCTGGGGCATCTACCGCGTCGCACTTGCCTACGGCGCGCGAGCGAACTGGGCTGCAGTAGCAGGCGCGAGCGCACCGTTCGTCGGTTTCACGCTGTTCTTCGAGAACACCTCGTGGGTGACCGCGCTGATGGGCACCGCGTGGATCATGAACGCGTGGGCGAGCTCGGTGTCCTACGCCCGCAGACGCAGCGGCCCGATCGTCCCGTTCGTGTTCCTCTACCTCGCCATCAGCGTCGGATACGTCCACGCTGCGGTGATGGCCGGAGTGATGATCGGATCCGTCGCGATCGGCGAGCGGCTGTTCCAGCGCCTGTGGCGTCCGGCACTGAAGGTGTGCGCCGTGGGCATCGCAGCGGCGGCCTGCGGGGCCGTCACCTTCCTTCCGGGAGTGCTCACGTCCGCGGTCACCTGGCGCAGCGGCGACGAGGGCACGTTCAACGACAACTTCCTGACGGCACCGTGGTCGGAATCTCTCACCGCGAGCATCCCGACGGCTGTGACGAGCATCGAATCCTGGGCGGGCGAGACCACCGAATCGCCGGTCACCTACATCGCCTGGTTCGTAGTGCCCGCGCTGGCGTTCATCGCATGGCGTCGGGTGCCAGCGGCTCTGCGCGAGCTGGCAGCCCCGCTGATCATGCTGGCGTTCGCCTTGATCTTCACCGCAGGGCCCAGTGACATCGGGCCGATCCGCTGGCCCGCCCGCATTCTGCCGTTCGTCGCCCTCGTCGCGCTGATTCTCGTGGTCACTCTGATCAGCCGGTACGGAACGCTCGACAAGCTGCGGCCACGGCTGCTCGCAGCCGGCCTGTTGACACTGGTGCTGCTGCTGCGCGCTGGTTCCTCGGGCCCGGAGTTCTTCGGCCGCCATGTCCTCGCTGCGCTGGTGATTCTGCTCGTCGGCGCGCTCGCTCTGCTGCTGGCTCACCGATTCTCGGCGCGGGCGACGGCGGCACTGCTATTGGCGACCATCGCGCCGGTCGCGATGTACCAGGTGGCCACCTACGACCCACCGTTCGCCAAATGGTGGCTGCCCGCATCGCAGTCCGAGGCCAAGGCCGAGTTCCCGCAGTGGCAGGGAGCGACCCTGCAACTCGGTAGCCGCGCACTCACCGAGACCGCAGCCGAGGGACCCGACGACCCCCAGCTGCCCTGGCACTCCCAGGTCTACGGCAACTCCGCCAAGATCATGGGCCTGGACTACGTCAACGCGTACACCCCCGTCGGATATCTCGATTTCGCCAATCTGCTGTGCTTCGAGCACGAAGGATCTACCTGCAAGGACGCCTTCCGGCGGGTGTTCGAGATCGAGCCGTACACCGGCAAGACCTACGCCGACCTGATGCAACTCGACCGCATCGTGCTGCAGAAGAACCAGTACCCGCTCGCGAACTCCCGGCCCGCACCCGCAGGCTGGATGTGGGTGACCGCTTCCACGCCCGAGTCCGCTCGCCAGATCTACGTCCTCGAACGCGGCGACGGGTTGATTCCCGCGTCGTCGGGACGCGTCGTCGCGACCGTGAACGCCACGGCCGAACCCCGATCCTCCGATGCAGACTCGGAGCACGTCGACGTCAGCGCACCGAACGGCGGCAGCGTCGTGTTCTCGCGTCTGGCCTGGCCCGGCTACACCGCCACACTGAACGGTGAAGAGCTGCAGACGAAGGGGTTGGCCGACATCTTCCTGTACGTCGACCTGCCGCCCGGCACCGAGAACGCAGACCTGGAACTCACCTTCCGGCCGCCGGGAGAACGACTCGGACTGGCCGCGATGGCGGGCGGAGTGATGCTGCTGATCGGTCTGGTGGTGCTCGATGTGCGACGACGCAGAAGCCCTGCCGCGCCGGAGTTCGATGGTGACGCCAAGAGCGGTTAGGCTCAGACCTCGTGATGTCCGACGATTCTGCTGCTGATCCGCACCGCATTTCCATCGTGGTGCCGGTCTACCAGGGCGAACGGACCCTCAGCGCGCTGATGGACGAGATCCTTCCGTTGACTCAGGTGACGCATACCCCCGTCGGGCGTCCGATGATCGTCGAGGAAGTTCTGCTCGTTTTCGATCACGGACCCGACGATTCCGCTGCGGTGATTCGGCGGCTGACCTCTGCGCACACGTTCGTTCGCGGTGTGTGGCTCAGCCGCAATTTCGGTCAGCATCCCGCCACTCTCGCAGGCATGGCGTCCAGCGGCGGCGAATGGATCGTCACGATGGACGAGGACGGCCAGCACGACCCGGCGGCCATCGGCGGAATGCTCGACACCGCCCTCGACCAGCAGTCCACCGTCGTCTACGCGAAGCCGACCAACGTCGCACCGCACGGACTGTGGCGCAATACCGCCTCCCGCGGCGCCAAATGGCTGATCGCCAAGGCTCTGGCCGGGGACAACACCGTCGACTATCAGAGCTACCGCTTGGTGCTCGGTGAGGTCGGTCGCTCCGTCGCCGCCTACGCCGGTTCCGAGGCGTACCTGGACATCGCACTCGGGTGGATCGCAGGCGACGTCACGACCAGCCCGGTGGCGTTGCGCGAAGAGGTGGACCGTCGATCGGGCTACCGACTGCGCACCTTGCTCTCGCACTTCTGGCGGATGGTGCTCTCGAGCGGCACCAAGGGCCTGCGGCTGGTCAGCTTCATCGGCATCGCCTTCGCGGTACTCGGCCTGATTCTGGTGGCCTACGTACTGGTGTCGTATTTCATCTTCGATTCGGGTGCCGAGGTGCGAGGCTGGGCGTCGACGATGGTGATTCTGTTGTTCGGCTTCGGAGCAACACTGTTCTCCCTCGGTGTGGTGGCCGAGTACGTGGGCGTCAACGTCAAGACCGCCATGGGCAAGCCGCCGTACCTGATCGTCACCGATCCCGGAAACGGCCCGCTCGGACGTACTGCGCCATCGACCGAACCTGCACCGCCGGCGTGACCGCGACGCACACGTGGATCGTCGGCAGCGGCGGGCTGCTCGGCGCTGCAGTGACCCGCGAGGCCGGTCGTCGCGGGCATCGGGTGCACACGAGCACCATCCCGTGGTCGGACACAGTGTCCGCCGAACAGGCTCTGCTGCAGCGCTGTTCGGAATTCTTCGATTCCTTCGCCGACGGTACCTGGAACGTGATCTGGGCCGCGGGCGCGGGTGTGAACGGAACCAGCGCAGCGCAATTCTCCGAAGAGAACGGCCTGATCCGAACCGTCCTGGCGCGCATCGAGGCTGTCGCCGCCGACCGCGCGGGCACCGGAACCGTGTTCCTCGCCTCGTCCGCCGGAGGTGTCTACGCCGGCGCGACCGGAGCCCCGCATCACGAGGGAACGAACCCGGTTCCGTTGGGCGACTACGGCTTCGCGAAGCTGCAGTCCGAGGCCATCGCGACCGAGTTCGGTGAGCGCACCGGCATCAACGTGGCCATCGGTCGGTTCGCGAACCTCTACGGGCCGGGGCAGAACCTCGCGAAACCGCAGGGTCTCATCTCGCACCTGTGTCGCGGATACCTCATGGCCTCGCCCGTATCCATCTACGTGCCGATGGACACGTTGCGCGACTACCTCTACGTGTCCGACGCGGCCGAGATGGTCGCCGACACTCTCGCTATGTCGGCGACGCAACGACTCTCGCCGACGATCAAGATCTTCGCCTCCGGTGAGGCCGTCACCATCGGCTCGATCCTCGGAGCGTGCCGGACGGTGTTCCGCCGTCGACCGAACGTGGTGCTGGCGGCGTCCCCGCTCGCGGTGTTCCAAGGTCGCGATCTGCGGCTGCGGTCGACGGTCTGGCCGCAGATCGATCGCCGAACGCACCGAACGTTGCCCGCAGGCATCGCGTCGACCCTGTTCGCGACGCGTCAAGCATTGGGGGTCGGTCGATGACCGAACCACAGACCCCGGCTCCCCCGGCCGGCATGAACGGCGCGCCGGGGCCGCTGATGCGGATCGTCAAGAATCAGAAGATCGCGTTCCTGCTCGTCGGCGGTGTCAACACTGCATTGGGTACTGCGTGGTTCATCCTGTGGCAGTTGCTGATCGGTGAGCAGTACGGATACCACGCCGCGATCGTGCTCGGTTATCTCTGCAACGTGCTGTGCGCGTTCGCGATGTACCGCTACCTGGTGTTCCGCGTGCGGGGTCACTTCCTACGTGATCTGCTGCGGTTCTTCGTCGTGAACTTCGGCGCGTTCGTCGCCAACATCTCCCTGATGACGATCGCCGTGTCCGTCTTCCACTTCCCGCCCATCCCGTCGCAATTGGTCGTCACAGCAGTGATGGCAGTCGTCAGCTTCTTCGGCTACCGCGACTTCTCGTTCCGCAGAAAGAGCCAGGCCCCCACACCATGACACCTCGTGTTTCCGTCGTCGTCCCGGCGTACAACAACGCCGAATATCTGGCCGAGACCATCGATTCGATTCTCGCCCAGACGTTCACGGACTTCGAGCTGGTCATCGCCGATCATTCGTCGACCGACGGAACCCTCGCCGTCGCACAGAAGTACGACGATCCACGGATTCACCTCATGACCACCCCGGCCGGTGGCGGCGCGCAAGCCAACTGGAATCGCGTGACCGCCGAGGCCACGGGAGAATTGATCAAACTCGTCTGCGGCGACGACACTATCGCTCCCACCGCGTTGGCCATTCAGGTGCAGGCATTCGACGACAACCCCTCCGCCGTTCTGGTCGCGTCGCAGCGGACGCTGATCGACGCCTACGGCAAGACCGTCATCGCCGCCCGCGGGCTCGGCGGACTGCACGGAACGGTCTCGGGCCGAGTCGCCGCCCGAACCGCAGTTCGGGCCGGTGCCAACATCTTCGGTGAACCCGGCGGCGTCATGATGAAGCTCGCGGAACTCCGCGAGATCGGACTGTGGGACAACAGCCACCCGTATCTGATCGACCAGGCTACCTTCATCGCAGTCGCCCTTCGCGGCGACATCGTGGCCATTCCGCAGCCACTGGCGTCGTTCCGCATCAACTCGGGGCAGTGGAGCGTGGAACTGGCGACACAGCAGGCACGTCAGGCCGCTGACTTCCATCGCTCACTGCAGAACAGTGACCCGAACCTGTTGTCCGACAACGATGTTCGAGTCGGTAACGCCAAGGCGCTGATGACGTCGTTCATGCGTCGCGCGGTGTACTTGCTACTGCGCCACCGGATGTCGCGCAGCAGCTAGGCCCTGTTTCAGGGCAGTACGGATTCTTTCGTCGCGTAGACGGCTTCGGTGGCGTCTTTCTGCGGTCGCCACCACTGCTCGTTGTCGCGGTACCAGTCGACGGTCGCCTTCAGACCGGCGCGGAAGTCGACGTAGGTTGGTGTCCAACCCAATTCGGTGCGGAGCTTGGTCGAGTCGATGGCATAGCGCAGGTCGTGGCCGGGGCGGTCGGTGACGAAATCGAAGGCGTCGGCCGGGTTGCCGGTTTCTTCGAGGATTGCTTCGAGGACGGTGCGGTTGTTCGCTTCGCCGTCGGCTCCGATGAGGTAGGTCTCGCCGATGCGGCCGCCGTCGATGATGGCCCAGACGGCGCTGTTGTGGTCGTCGACGTGGATCCAGTCGCGCACGTTCTGCCCTGCCCCGTAGAGCTTGGGCCGAGAGCCGCTGAGGATGTTGGTGATCTGGCGTGGGATGAACTTCTCCACGTGCTGGTACGGGCCGTAGTTGTTGGAGCAGTTGGAGATGGTGGAGCGAACGCCGAACGAGCGGGTCCAGGCGCGCACCAGCAGATCGCTCGAGGCCTTGGTGGACGAGTACGGGCTCGACGGGTTGTACGGGGTCGATTCGGTGAACCGCGCCGGGTCGTCGAGTTCGAGATCGCCGTAGACCTCGTCGGTGGAGATGTGGTGGTAGCGGACGTCGTGTTCGCGGACCGCATTGAGCAAGGTGGTGGTGCCTATGACGTTGGTGTGCACGAACGGCCACGGGTCGGTCAACGAGTTGTCGTTGTGGGACTCGGCGGCGAAGTGGACGACCAGATCCGTCTCTCGAACGAGGCGGTCGACGAGGTCGGCGTCGGCGATGTCGCCGTGCACGAAGTCGATGCGGTCGGCCACCGGCTCGAGGGATGCCTTGTTGCCGGCGTAGGTGAGCTTGTCGAGCACGGTGACCTGGGAGTCGGGACGTTGCGCGAGGGTCTGATGTACGAAGTTCGCGCCGATGAACCCGGCCCCACCCGTGACGAGAATTCTCATGTACCGGCACTTTACCGGTGGAGGCTTGTGCGGGCCGATCATGTCTGCCACGCGTGCTAGCTTCTGTTCGACTTCGGGGGGAGTACGTCAATGGGTCTGGGGAAGATAGCGATACGTCTCGCGGCATCGGTGGCGCTGCTGTTCGGGATCATGTGGGCAATCCCGCAGCTGGCACCGCAGGTGCCGGAACCGTACGAGGGTGTGCAGGTTCTGCCGCCGATGTCGCCGGAACCCGTGGGCTCGACCACGCCGCAGGCTCCCCTGCCACCGGGATTTCCGTCGATGAACCGACCGCCACCGAAAATCGAGGTGCCCGACGGCCAGCCGCAGCCCATCGCCACCAAATTCGGCTGGACCTACGACATTCCTGCGGACTGGGAGAATTGGAATGACGGATTCTCCGAATGGGTGGGCGAGGACGGGTCGACCGCAACATACGGCGCAATGGGTCTCCACGGTCGATTCGATTGCGAAGGTGGTGAGTTCGAGTCTTCGGCGATCAGCGGAATGACCGGTCGCCGTGCCGGTGACTTGACGGTCCTCGCCTATCAAGAGGCGCAGAAAGCGTCGATGATCTTCTCCAACGAAGACGGGTATCTGGAACCTACCGTTCGGATCGAGGCCCCCGAGTACCTGCAGATCGACGGAGCCCCGGCCGTCCGCTACACAGCCCTGGTGGAAGACATACCGGATTCGCCGTACTGCCCTCCTCCTCGCACGACATTCGACGTAGTCACCACTAGAGGTTTCGCCACCGCAGAGGTCGCAGTCTTCGTCGTGCTTGCCGACCGTGATGTCGAGAACGCACTCACCGACGAGGACATCGAAAGCCTCATCTCCTCACTACGGAAAAGCACGATGCAATGACCGAACGGCTCACGGCGCGATCATCCGAAATCGCCGGCTTCGGTGTTCTTCTCGATCGCATCGGCGGCGATACTCTGGCAAGTCATCGTTATCTGCTCGATCATGCGGGCCTGAGCGAGAACGTGATCGGGCAGATTCTGCAGCGACTCCAGCCGTATCTCACACGCTTTCAGGAGATGACACGCACTCGGCAGGTTCACCTGTCCGCCAACAGCGGAGAAATGGGTGCCGAACTCAACAAGGCGGCATGGCTGTATGCCGATCAGGATCAGCGAAACTATGACCTGCTCCAGGCCGGGTCGCGTCGGGTGAATGCAGTTGGGAACGCATCGAGGTGGACGCGGACCCGGTGCCGCCGGAAGTCGACGAGCTCAAAGCCGACCCCCGAGTCGAGTGGCCGGACGACTGGCCGATGCCGATCGCCGAGTCCGACGCCGGAGCCCAGCCCTATCGAATCCTGTGGGAGTGAACGTCGGCACAACCGAGCGGGTGATCGGAGGGTCTGGAAGACTTCGCGGTCATGCGGGGAATCATTCTGGCGGGCGGCACGGGCTCGCGTCTTCATCCGATCACGATGGGCGTCAGCAAGCAGCTGGTCCCGGTCTACGACAAACCGATGATCTACTACCCGCTCTCGACACTGATCCTCGCCGGAATCCGCGACATCCTCATCATCACCACCCCCCAGGACGCCGACCAGTTCACCCGCCTCCTCGGCGACGGCTCCCAATTCGGCATCTCCCTGACCTACAAAGTCCAACACGAACCGAACGGCCTCGCCCAAGCGTTCGTGTTGGGTGCCGAGCACATCGGCACTGACTCCGCAGCATTGGTGTTGGGCGACAACATCTTCTACGGCCCCGGCCTGGGCACCCAACTCTCGCGCTTCGACACCATCGACGGCGGAGCAGTGTTCGCGTACGAGGTGTCCGACCCCACCGCCTACGGCGTCATCGAATTCGATGACAACCGCAAAGCCATCTCCCTCGAGGAGAAGCCGGCCACCCCGAAATCGAACTACGCCGTCCCGGGCCTGTACTTCTACGACAACGACGTCATCGCCATCGCCCGCGACCTGCAGCCGTCCGCGCGTGGTGAGTACGAGATCACCGACGTCAACCGTCACTACCTCGACGCCGGCCGCCTCCAGGTCGAGGTACTCCCGCGCGGTACGGCCTGGCTCGACACCGGCACCTTCGACTCCCTCCTCGACGCGTCGAACTATGTCCGCACCATCGAACAACGCCAAGGATTGAAGATCGGATCCCCCGAAGAAGTAGCGTGGCGACGCGGATTCATCACCGACGACGAACTGCGCGTCCGGGCAGAGACACTCGTCAAATCCGGGTACGGCCGCTACCTGCTGGATCTGATCGACCGAGGGAACCGATGACCTTTCGCGAACTGAAAATATCCGGTGCCTACGAATACACCCCACGCCAGTTCGGCGACGACCGCGGCGTGTTCTTCGAATGGTTCAAAGCCAGCCTCTTCGAGGAGACGACCGGGCGGGCGTTGGACCTGCTGCAGGCGAACTGCTCGGTCTCCGCCGCCGGAGTCCTGCGCGGGATCCACTTCACCACCAACCCGCCCGGGCAGGCGAAATACGTCACCTGCGCCCGCGGAGCCTTCCTGGATGTGATCGTCGATCTGCGGGTCGGATCACCGACGTTCGGGCAGTGGGATTCGGTCCTGATCGACGACATCGACCGCAAAGCGGTGTTCCTGTCCGAAGGCCTCGGCCACGCCATCTTGTCGTTGGAGGACAACTCGACCGTCATGTACCTGTGCTCCCTGGAGTACACCCCGGCCTTTGACCGCGACATCAACCCACTCGACCCGGCGCTTGGCATCGACTGGCCCACCACCGCCCGCGACGGATCACCCCTGACCTACGAGCTCTCCGACAAGGACACAGCCGCCCCCACCCTCGCCGAAGCCCTCGAAGCAGGGAACCTCCCGAACTTGTCGTGAGCGGCGGGACGAGGCGGCGACGCCAGATCGGGCAAACGCGCTCGCGTTCGTCAGGCGCGCGGAGAATTGCCCGTGACCGCGAGCGAGAATGCGCGCGTCTGGCAAGTGCGCGCGCGTTTGCGAACCCCCGCGGGGCGAGCCCGGAGGCTCAGCGGATCTTGAAGATCACGAATCGCTGGACGAGGAAGTTGATGACCGTCGCCGTGCCCTGCGCGACGACGAAGGCCACGTTCGCGTACCAGAAGCCGTCGGGAAGGGCCTGGTAGAGCCAGGTGTAGATGCCCACCTGGACCGCAAAGGTGACGCCGTACAGCGCGACGACGGCGAAGAACCTGGCCCGTGACGGAGCTGCGTTGAACGTCCAGCGACGGTTGATCAGGTAGGCCGTCGTCGTTCCGAGTACGAAGCCGATGGCCTTGGCCAGCGTCACACCGACGCCGAACACAAAATGCAGGATCAGGTTGACGCCCTGATCGACGATCGCCGACAGCACACCCGTCGCCAAGAAACGCAGCACCTGCGTCTTGAGATCTAGGGCCGCGTCGGCGATGTTCTCGGTCAGCGGCAGCTCGACCGGTAGCGGGACGTGATGCTGCAACTCTTCGTTCTCGGGCGACCAGTCGTCGTCCGTCGAGCCTTCTTCTGCGGAGCGGTCGGGGGTGGACACGAGGACTGACACTAGCCGCTGCTGCGGTGCGGGTACCCTCTTGAGCGATGTCCACGACAGCCGACGACGCACTCTTCCCCCTGGAACCACAGGCCGGGAACACTGCGCCGCTACCCACGCAGACCCGCACACTCACCGGTTGGGGCCGCACTGCGCCCTCCACTGGAGAGGTGCTCTCGACCTCCGACCCCGAGCTCATCGCGAACGCGGTCAAACAGGTCGCCGAGCAGAACGACTCCAAGCCGGCCTACCTCCGACGCGGCGTCATCGCCCGCGGCCTCGGCCGCTCCTACGGTGACAACGCGCAGAACTCCGGCGGCCTGGTCATCGACATGAATGCCTTGAACGGCATTCACAGCATCGACGCCTCGACGCGCATCGTCGACGTCGACGGTGGCGTCAACCTCGACCAGCTGATGCGCGCCGCGCTGCCGTTCGGCCTGTGGGTACCGGTGCTGCCGGGTACGCGTCAGGTCACGATCGGCGGGGCCATCGGCACGGACATCCACGGTAAGAACCATCACAGCGCGGGTAGCTTCGGCAACCACGTTCGCTCGATGGAACTGCTCACCGCGGACGGTCAGATCCGTCACCTGACGCCGTCGGGCAAGAACGCCAAGCTCTTCTGGGCGACGGTCGGCGGCAACGGTCTGACCGGCATCATCCTGCGCGCGACGATCGAGATGACGCCGACGGAAACTGCGTACTTCATCGCCGACGGCGACGTCACCAGCACCCTCGACGAAACCATCGCCCTGCACAGCGATGGCAGCGAGAACAACTACGACTACTCGAGCGCGTGGTTCGACGCGGTTGCTCCGCCCCCCAAGCTCGGCCGAGCGGCAGTGTCGCGCGGATCGTTGGCACGCCTCGACCAGCTCCCGGAAAAGTTGCAGAAGGATCCGCTGCGCTTCAACGCGAAGCCGCTCGTGACGTTCCCCGACATCTTTCCGAATGGTCTCGCGAACAAGTACACGTTTTCCGCGGTCGGCGAGGTCTGGTACCGCAAGTCGGGCAACTACCGAGACAAAGTGCAGAACCTCACCGCGTTCTACCACCCCCTCGACATGTTCAGCGAGTGGAACCGCGCCTACGGCTCCAAGGGATTCCTGCAGTACCAGTTCGTGGTGCCGCCGGAGGCCGTCGACGAATTCAAGAAGATCATCGTCGACATCCAGAAGTCCGGGCACTACTCGTTCCTCAACGTGTTCAAGCTGTTCGGGCCCGGAAACAAAGCGCCGCTGAGCTTTCCGATTCCAGGGTGGAACATCTGCGTCGACTTCCCGATCAAACCGGGCTTGAACGAGTTCGTCCGCGAGCTCGACAAGCGTGTTCTCGAATTCGGTGGTCGCCTGTACACCGCGAAGGATTCGCGCACCGACGCCGAGACCTTCCATTCGATGTACCCGCGGATCGACGAGTGGATCAAGGTCCGTCGATCTGTAGACCCCACAGGCGTTTTCGCCTCCGATATGGCTAGAAGGCTGGAACTGCTGTGACGATAGACGCCGTAGGTAACCCCCAGACGATTCTCGTTCTGGGTGGCACCAGCGAGATCGGTCTCGCGATCACCGAGGAGTACCTGTCGAAGTCGCCGGCACGTGTCATTCTCGCCGCGCTGCCGAACGACCCGCTGCGCGAGAGTGCCGTCGCACAACTGAACGCCAAGGGCGCGAAGTCCGTCGACGTCATCGACTTCGATGCACTCGACACCGCGTCGCACCCGAAGGTCATCGACGCGGCCTGGGCCAAGGGTGACGTCGACGTCGCCATCGTCGCCTTCGCCGTCGACTTCGATGCCGAGCAGCTCTGGCAGGACCAGCGCAAGGCCGTCCTCGCCGCGAACATCAACTACACCGCTTCGGTGTCGGTCGGCGTTCTGCTGGGCGAGAAGATGAAGGCGCAGGCCTACGGCCGCATCATCGTCATGTCCTCGGTGGCAGGCGAGCGGGTGCGTCGCTCCAACTTCGTCTACGGCTCCACCAAGGCCGGCCTCGACGGCTTCTACCTCGGACTCGGAGAAGCATTGCGCGAGTTCGGACCTCGGGTCACCGTCGTTCGCCCGGGCATGGTGCGTACGAAGTTCAGCGCGCACGTCAAGGAAGCGCCGATGACCGTCGACAAGGAGGTCATCGCGAAGCTCGCGGTGAATGCGTCACAGAAGGGCAAGGAGCTCATCTGGACTCCCGCGCCCTGGCGTCTGGTGATGATGGTGCTGCGGCACGTACCGCGGCCGATCTTCCGCAAGCTGCCCATCTAACTACATGACTGTAGGGGTTGCACCAGCGCGCAGAACTGCTTCTGCCGTCGGAGAAATAGTTGCCGGAATCCTCGTCGCAGTCGTCGTGGCGACGGTCGGGTTGTACGCCTTTTCACTGGTTCAGTGGCCGGCGTTCAATTCGTCCAACGTCACTCGCGCTCTGACAACCCTGGGCCAGGTCGTCGCCGCAGCGCTGTTTGCCGCGTCGATCTACCTGTATCGGATTCACAAGTGGCCGTGGATTGCTCGACTCGCAGCATGGGTCGGGCTGAGCGGATTCGTCACCGTCACCCTCGGGATGCCACTGGCGGCAACCAAGCTCTACCTGTTCGGCATCTCAGTCGACCAGGAGTTTCGCACCGAATACCTGACGCGATTGACGGATTCGGCGTCGTTGCGCGATATGACGTACGCCGACATCCCGCCGTTCTACCCCGCCGGCTGGTTCTGGCTCGGCGGACGCGTCGGCAACATCCTGGGCATGGACGGCTGGGAAGTGTTCAAGCCCTACGCAATCGGGCTGCTCGCCGTCACCGCCGTCGTATCGTTCGTGCTGTGGAAGGCGCTGATCCGAGCCGACTGGGCCGTCGCCGTCAGCGCCGTCACCACTGCACTCGTCGTCGCCCACGCCTCCCCCGAGGCATACAGCGCCGTGATCGTGATGCTCTTCGCTCCCGCGCTGGTCCTCGCCTGGGGCGCGCTGCACCGCACCGCATCGGGCGGGTGGGGAGCGGTGGTCGGCACCGGACTCTTCCTCGGCCTGGCCGCGACGTTCTACACCCTGTACCTCGGTTTGGCGGCGTTCACCGTCGTACTCATGGCGCTGTTCGCCGCCGTCCTCGCCTATCGCGAGCGGAAGTCCTGGAACGTACTGGTTCCCATAGCAATCAAGGTCGCCGCGATCGCCGCGATCTCGGGCCTCATCGCCGCAACGGTGTGGCTGCCGTACCTGATCGACTTCCTACGCGGCGCACCGTCCACATCCGGCACGGCATTGCACTATCTACCGGAAGCCGGTGCAACACTTCCCTTCCCGATGTTCGAGTTCTCCCTGATGGGCGCGCTGTGCCTCATCGGCACGGTGTGGGTCGCGGTGCGGTTCTCGTCCTCACGTCGGGCACAAGCACTCGGTGTCGGCGTCGTCTCCATCTACCTGTGGACGCTGCTGTCCATGGCCGCCACGGCCGCGGGCACCACCCTGCTCTCGTTCCGCCTCGAAGCTGTACTGATCGTATTGCTCGGCAGCGCAGGTGTTTTCGGGTTCCTCGAAGGCAGCCACGCGATCTACCAAGCCATCAACGAGCCACCGAAGTTCCGTATCGCCGCTGTCGTCGTAGCGGCCATCGGTGCCATGACCTACGCGCAGAACATCCCCCAGGTACTGCAGACCGAGATCACCGTCGCGTACTCCGACACCGACGGCGACGGCACGCGCGCCGACATGCGTCCGCCGAGCGCGGTCTCCTACTACCGCGAGGTCGACGACGCACTCACCGAGCAGACCCAGCGTCCGCGCGACGAGACCGTCGTACTGACCGCAGATACGTCGTTCCTCAGCTACTACCCGTACTTCGGCTTCCAAGGACTGACCTCGCACTACGCCAACCCTTTGGCGCAGTTCGACCAGCGGGCCAAGGCCATCGAGCAGTGGACCGAGCTCGAGACACCCGATCAGTTGATCGACGCGTTGAACACCAGCCAGTGGCGCGCGCCGGATGCGTTCCTGTTCCGACGCGGTGCCGACGGCTACACCCTGCGCCTGGCCGAGGACGTCTACCCGAACGACCCGAACGTGCGTCGCTACACCGTCACCTTCCCCCAGTCGCTGTTCGAGGATCCACGGTTCACCGTGACCGATATCGGACCCTTCGCGCTGGTGGTGCGCACGGCTTGATCATGTGACCCAGGTCGTTCGAGTTTTCGCCCACCGTGATCTTTCTGTAACCTCGACGCGATGACCACCCACGACCAGAGAGTTCTCGAGCGGCAGCCGACAACGGCACCGGCTCGACACTCCGGCGTCGGGCGCGGTGACGTCGTCGCGGCGGTCGGATTTCTGATCGCAGCCGTGTACGTCCTGCAGGGTCAATGGCGCAATCTGAGCGGCGGCTACCTCTACAACAGCGGCCAGGACCAAACGATGTGGGAATGGTTCTTTTCCGTCGCCGCGCATTCGGTTGCTTCACTGAACAACCCGTTGGCGAGTGACCTGCAGAATTACCCGCTCGGGGTGAATCTGATGGCCAACACGGCGATGTTCGGCATCTCCATCCCGCTTGCGCCGATCACGCTGCTCTTCGGACCGACGGTGACCTGGTCCATTGCCCTCACCGCAGGCCTCGCCGGCACCGCGTTCGCGTGGTTCTGGCTGTTCTCCCGCCAGCTCAACGCATCCAAGGGTGCCGCTGCAGTGGGCGGTGCCCTGTGCGGCTTTGCGCCCGGCGCGATTTCACACGCCAACGGCCACCCCAACTTCGTGGTGCTGTTCCTGCTTCCGGTCATCGCCATGCTGGTCACCCGCATCGCACGTGGCGGCGGGACCAAGAAGAACACCGTCGGACTCGGGTTGATCGTCGCGCTGCAGATCCTGCTCGGTGAAGAGCCGCTGCTGATCTTCGCGATGTCGTTCGCGATCTTCGCCGTCGTCTACTACCTGTCCCGGCCGCGATCACTGTGGCCCGCCGTCCGCAATGCCGTGCCCCGACTCGCGGTGTCCGCCGGCATCGCGTTGACCCTCGTGGCGTTTCCGCTGTGGTGGCAGTTCTTCGGCCCGCAGTCGTACTCGTTCCTCGAACACGGCGCGATGGGCAACGACGCCAAGGCACTGTTCCAATTCCCGACGCAGTCCCTCGGCGGAGAGGCGACACCGGGGCAGAACGTCCGCATCAACGCCACCGAGGAGAACGCGTACTTCGGCTGGCCGCTGCTGGTGCTGTGCCTCGTGGCAGCGGTGTGGATGTGGCGCGTCGCATGCGCCCGCGCTGCCGCCGCGACCGCGATCGTCATGAGCGTGCTCTCGCTCGGCGCGACGCTGGTGATCGGCAAGAACGACACCGGCATCACGCTGCCGTGGACGAAGCTCGCCGAGTACCCCCTCGTCGAATCCGTGCTCGAGACCCGCTTCGCGTTGGGCGCGGTGCCTGCCCTGGCCCTGCTGCTCGTGCTGGCCACCGATCGCACGTTCCGCAACGGATTGCGGCCGCTGCCCGCGTTCTGGATCGCCGGACTCGCCCTCGCGCTCGTACCCCTGATCCCGACGCCGTTGGTCGCCGTCGACAAGTCTCCGACCCCGGAGTTCTTCGCCGACGGCGAGTGGGAGAACTACGTCGACGACGGTTCCATCGTCACCGTTCCCCTCCCACGGCCCGAGGACGCGCGCCCGCTGCGCTGGCAGATGGACGCCGACATGGGCTTCACGCTGGCCGCCGGATACTTCGTCGGACCGAGCGATCAGGAAGAGAAGGTCGCCAAGTACGGAGCCGTCGACCGACCGACGGCGCTGCTGCTCGGCTCGGTCTACGACTCGGGCACCGTCCCCGAGATCACCGACGATCAGCGCAGTCAGGCAGCGCAGGACATGGCCTTCTGGGAGGCCGACGTCGTGGTGCTGCCGCCGAGCAAGAACACCATAGCCCTGCGCACGACCGTCACCGATCTCGTCGGCGTCGAGCCTCGATACACCGGTGGCGTGTGGGTGTGGGACGTGCGGACGCTCGTCCCATAGCATCGTCGGCGTGCCCGAGACCGCTCCGAACCTCAAGACCGCCCGGCTGATAGCGATCGTCACCGGCATCATCGGTGCGGTTCTCGCCATCGCGACTCCACTGCTGCCGGTTCAGCAGGACGTCGCCACCCTCTCGTGGCCGCAGAGCTCGTTCGGCAGCGTCAACGCCCCGCTGGTGAGCTACTCGCCCGTCGATGTCGAGGCAACCGTTCCGTGCCGCGCGGCCACTGCTCTCGCCGACGGCGGCACGCTGGTCTCCACCGCACCCATCGCGGCTGCGAAGACCGAGCAGAAGGCACTGATCGTGCGGGTCGACGACGGCCGACTGCAGGTCCTGTTGCGTGATCGCGTTCTCGCCGAGGCTCCCGTGTCCGAGCTGTCCGAAGACTGCGCACTGACGGTGTCCTCGAACGCCACCAGCACGGTCGTCGACCTCGACGGCGAGCCGAGCACGGTGGATGGCGACATCCGGCCACAGGTCGTCGGCATCTACACCGACCTCACCGCACCGGTCGACGGCCTGAGCGTGCGCGCGGACATCGACTCGCGCTACTCCTCGAGCCCCACCACGTTCAAGTTGCTGGCCATGATTTTCGGCGCACTCGCTGTGATCGCATCTCTGTTCGCGCTGCATCGCCTCGACAGCATGGACGGTCGACGCCACCGCCGATTCCTCCCCTCGCGTTGGAAGTCGATCACCGGCGTCGATGCCGTCGTGGTGGGCGTGCTTATGTTGTGGCACTTCATCGGCGCGAACACCTCCGACGACGGCTACCTGCTCAACATGGCCCGCGTCTCCGAGAACGCCGGCTACATGGCCAACTACTTCCGCTGGTTCGGCGTCCCGGAAGCGCCGTTCGGCATGCCGTACTACGACATGCTCGCCGCCCTCGCCAAGGTCAGCACCGCCAGCATCTGGATGCGCCTGCCCGCCACCATCGCGGCACTGCTGTGCTGGCTGGTGATCAGCCGCGAGGTGATCCCCCGCCTCGGTCGCGCAGTCCTCACCAACCGTGTCGCACTGTGGACCGCCGGATTCGTGTTCCTCGCCTTCTGGCTCCCGTACGACAACGGACTGCGCCCCGAGCCGATCATCGCCCTCGGCGCACTGCTCACGTGGTGCTCGATCGAACGCGCCATCGCCACCGGACGACTGCTGCCCGCCGCCATCGGCACCCTGATCGCCGCGTTCTCCCTCGCCGCCGGACCCACCGGGTTGATCGCCGTCGCCGCCCTGCTCGCCGGCTTGCGCCCGCTGGTGATGATCGTGGTCAAGCGTGCTCGCCAGGTGGGACTGCTCGCCGTTCTCGCGCCGCTGGTCGCGTCGGGACTGGCGGTGCTGATCGCGATCTTCGCCGACCAGACTCTGAGCACCGTCCTCGAGGCGACCCGGGTGCGCTCGGCCATCGGACCGAACGTGCCGTGGTTCGAAGAACGCGTCCGCTGGGACGCGCTGATGACCATCTCGCCCGACGGTTCGCTCGCCCGACGATTCGGCATGTTCGCGATGCTGCTGTGCATCGTCGTGTGCATCGCGGTGATGCTCCGCAAGAACGGACGCATCCCGGGCACGGCCACCGGACCATCGCGTCGGATCCTCGGAATCATTCTGGGCGCACTGGCTCTGATGATGTTCACGCCCACCAAGTGGACCCACCACTTCGGTGTGTACGCCGGTCTCGCTGCGTCCCTGGCTGCGCTGGCGGCGGTGGCCGTCACCGCTGCGACCGTCCGATCTCCGCGCAACAGAACGCTCTTCACCGCCGCCGTACTGTTCCTGACGGCGGTGGCATTCACCAGCTCCAACGGGTGGTGGTACGTCTCGAGCTACGGCATACCGTGGTTCGACAAGCCGCCGTCCATTGCCGGCAAGGGCTTTTCGACGATCCTGCTCGGCTTGACGGTTCTGACGCTGCTCTACGCGGCCTATCAGCACGTCCGATTGCCTTATCGCAGAAAAGAACCCACCACGCGTCGACGCTTCGCGCCGTCCGCGCTGACCATCGTCGCCGGCGGGGTCGTCGCATTCGAGGTGCTCTCGTTCGTCAAAGGTGCTGTGGCGCAGTACCCGGCGTACTCCATCGCTCGATCGAACTTCTCTGCCCTCGCCGGAAATTCGTGTGGACTCGCCGGTGACGTGCAGGTGGAAACCGACGTCAACGGGTCGGTCCTGCAACCGATCGATCCCGCCGCCGACGCACTGGGAGCCGGTGGGAGTACCGGATTCACCCCCGACGGCGTCGCCCAAGACCTGACGGCCGACTCGGAGGACACCGCGCAGGGCAGCGCCAACTCCATCCGCCCCGAGGACTCCGAACAGAGCGCGGCGGCCACCTCGTCGAACTCAGCGGGCACCTCCGGCGGAACCAACGAGAACGTCGGAATCAACGGCAGCACAGTCGCTCTGCCGTTCGGACTCGATCCGAGCACCACACCGGTACTCGGCAGCTTCGGGGCAACCGAACCCGCATCGCTTACGTCCGGCTGGTACCAGCTCTCCGACACCGACCGCGGCGACCTGATCGCCATCGCCGCCGCGGGCCGCATCCGCTCGGCGGACAGGGACGGCATCGTCACCCCGGGCCAACGCGTCGAACTGGAATACGGACGCCGCGACGGCGATGACGTGCTCGCGCTCGGACGGGTCACCCCACTCGACATCGGTCCGTCACCGTCATGGCGCAACCTGCGGGTCCCGATGAACGACCTGCCTGCCGACGCGGACGTCGTGCGCATCGTCGCCGAGGACAACGACCTGGCCGGCGATCAATGGCTCGCCGTCACCCCGCCGCGCGTCCCGAAGACCCAGACGTTGAACTCGCTGGTCGGCTCGACCGATCCGGTGTTGTTGGACTGGGCCGTCGGACTCGCGTTTCCCTGCCAGCGACCGTTCGATCACCGTGACGGCGTCGCCGAGGTACCGAAGTACCGCATCCTGCCCGACCGCACCGGTGCCGAATCCACCAATGCCTGGCAGGACTCGATCGGCGGCGGCCCGCTCGGCTGGACCGAACTGCTTCTCGGTGCGCAGACACTGCCGTCGTACCTCGCCGACGACTACTCCCGAGACTGGGGATCGATCGAGAGATACATGCCACTCGATCCTGACGCGGCGGCGGCCGAGATCGCCGTCGAGCAGCAGTCTCGGTCCGGATTGGCCAGCGACGGACCGATGAAAACAGACTGATCCCCTGGTTCTGCATTTATTCCGGGGACGGTGCCTGTGTGACCTCTTCGTCACGCTCGCATAACATCGACTCTCGTGCCCGACGTCGTGACAGATTCATCAGCTGGTCCACCCGTTCCCGCTCCGCTGCGAGCCTCGGACGAACTTCGTGCTCAGGTACGAGTTCCCCGGCTGATCGCCATGGTGGCCGGCGTGCTCGGTGTGCTGTTCGCGCTGATCACTCCGTTCGCACCCGTCACTCAGACCACCGCCACCATCGCATGGCCGCAGAACGGCCTCCTGCAGGACGTGGACGCCCCGCTGGTGTCCCAGGCACCCCTGAGCCTCACTGCGACCCTCCCGTGCTCTGCCGTCGCAGCACTCCCCGCGTCGGGCGGGCTGCTGCTGGCGACGGCGCCCCCGCAGGGTGAAGGCGCGGCACTGAACAGTCTGTTCGTTCGCGTCGGCGAAACGAACGTCGACGTTCTCGACCGCAACGTAGTCGTCGCGACGGCACCTCGCGCCGACGTCCAGAGCAGTCGCTGCGCAGCCATCGAGATCACCTCGAACGACGAATACACCTCCGCAGCCTTCACCGGCCTGACCGATGATGACGGCCAGCCTCTGCAAGGCCGGCTCGACGGCGATCTGCGCCCCCAGGTCGTCGGCATCTTCAGTGACCTCAGCGGCGCAGCCCCGGCCGACATGTCCGTCACCGTCGACGTCGACTCGCGGTTCTCGTCGTCGCCGACGTTGCTCAAATCTCTGATCATGATCCTCGCGATCGCCTGCACCTTGTTGGCCATCGGCGCACTCGGCCGGCTCGACGGCACCGACGGTCGCGCGCACCGCCGCTTCTTCCCCTCCCACTGGTGGAAGTTCACCGGCGTCGACGTCACCGTCCTCGGTGTTCTGGTCGGTTGGCACTTCGTCGGCGCGAACACCTCCGACGACGGCTACCTGCTCACGATGGCCCGCGCCGCCGATCACTCCGGCTACATGGCCAACTACTTCCGCTGGTTCGGCGTCCCCGAGGCCCCGTTCGGCTGGTACTACGACGTACTCGCCGTCTTCGCCAAGATCTCGACCGCCAGCCCTTGGATGCGCCTACCCGCTCTCATCGCAGGCGTCCTGTGCTGGATGGTGATCAGCCGTGAGGTGGTGCCACGCCTCGGCCGCGCCGTGCGCAAATCCAACGTCGCCCTGTGGACCGGCGGACTGGTGTTCCTCGCGTTCTGGCTGCCGTACAACAACGGACTGCGTCCCGAGCCGATCGTCGCCCTCGGCGCACTGCTCACCTGGTGCTCGGTGGAACGATCCATCGCCACCGGACGACTGCTCCCCGCAGCCGCAGCATGTCTCATCGGAGCCTTCACCCTCGCCGCAGCGCCGACCGGATTGATGTGTGTGGCAGCGCTTCTCGCCGGGGCCCGGCCCATCGCGCGCATCGTCGTCCGACGCCACCGCCAGGTCGGCACCCTCGCGATGGTGGCACCGTTGGCCGCAGCCGGCGTACTGGTTCTCGTGGTCGTGTTCGCCGACCAGACGTACGCGACGGTCATCGAGTCCACCCGAGTCCGCACCATCATCGGCCCCAACGAGGCGTGGTACCAGGACTTCCTGCGCTACTACTACCTCTTCGTCCAGACCGTCGACGGCTCGGTCGCACGCCGCTTCGCGTTCCTGACGATGATCCTGTGCCTGTTCACCACACTGTTCGTGCTGCTGCGTCGCCGACGCATCCCCGGCATCGCGAACGGGCCGGCCTGGCGGCTCCTCGGCGTCGTGCTCGGCACCATCTTCTTCATGATGTTCAACCCCACCAAGTGGACTCACCACTTCGGTTCCTACGCCGGCATCGCCGGTGGCCTGGCCGCGCTGACGGCCGTCGCGGTTTCGGCCAGTGCCCTGCGCTCGCGGCGAAACCGATCGCTGTTCGCCGCCGGACTGATGTTCGTTCTCGCACTGTCGTTCTCGGGCATCAACGGCTACTGGTACGTCTCGAGCTACGGCGTGCCGTGGTTCGACAAGACGGTGTCGCTGGGTGGCAACGAATCGGGAACCCTGTTCCTCATCCTCTTCGGACTCGTCCTCGCCGTCGCCGCGTTCCAGTACCTACGCGAGGGATACGCTCCCCCACAACCGAAACCGACATCTGCGCGCGGCAAACGCATCCGTAAGTTCGCTGCCGCACCGCTGACCGTCATCGCCGGAATCATGGTGCTCTTCGAGGTACTCTCGCTCGTCAAGGGAGCCGTCTCGCAGTACCCCGGCTACTCGCTGGCCCGCTCGAATGTGCAATCGGTGCTGGGCAATTCGTGCGGACTCGCCAACGACGTCCTCGTCGAATCGAACCCCAACGCAGGTGTGCTGAGCCCGCTGCCCGAGGAGTTCGACCCCGTCGCAGGACCCCTCGGCGGATTGAGCAGCGCACTGCGCAACTTCACCGCCAACGGAGTTCCCAGCGACCTCAGCGCCGACGCCGTGGAAGTCAAACCAGGACAAGGCAATACCGACCAACAGGCCGTCGGACCCGCCTTCGAGGAAGGCCAGAGCTCCGGAACCGCAGGCGGCACCGGCGAAGTGGGCGTCAACGGCTCCTCCGCCGCCCTGCCCTTCGGACTCGACCCGGCCACCACACCAGTCCTCGGCTCTTACCAGGAAGGCGTCCAGGAGCCCGCGTCGGCCACGTCGAGCTGGTACCAACTACCTGCTCGCAGCGACGACGCACCCCTCGTCGTCTTCTCCGCCGCCGGACGCATCTGGTCCTACGACGACACCGGAGCCCTCACCTACGGACAGTCGCTACTGCTCGAATACGGCAAGCGTCAGCCCGACGGCAGCGTCCAGGCCCAGGGCACCTACCTGCCGCGCGACATCGGACCCGCACCTTCGTGGCGTAACCTCCGAATCCCGTTGGCGGACATTGCACCCGACGCCGACGCCGTCCGCATCGTCGCCAACGACCCCAACCTCACCGGCGATCAGTGGCTCGCATTCACCCCGCCGCGAGTGCCCGTGATGGAAAACCTCAACACCATGATCGGCAGCGAACAACCCGTACTGCTCGACTGGGCCGTCGGACTGCAGTTCCCGTGCCAACGCCCCTTCGACCACCGAAACGGCGTCGCCGAGGTACCCGGATACCGCATCCTCCCCGACCGCCCACTCGCCGTCAGCTCCACCGACACCTGGCAATCCGGCGAGAACGGCGGCCCCCTGGGCTGGTCCGAACTACTCGCCAAGCCCGTCACCGTCCCCACCTACCTCGAAAACGACTGGGCCAGGGACTGGGGTTCTCTGGAGCGCTACGAGCAGTACTACCCCAGCGCCGTGCCCGCTGAACTCGAGACCGCCGACGTCACCCGATCCGGTTGGTACAAAGACGGACAACTGCGGGTATTCGAGGACTGACACCCGCCCGCCCCCCAGTCCGCGTCAATGGACCCTTGCATACGTCTCGACGGTGCAAGGGTCCATTCACGTCTCGGCCTGTTGTGGGTCAATGGACCATTGCATACGTCTGAGCGCGTAGATGGTCCATTCACCTCTCCCGGGCGGCCACGCCCGCGGACGCCCTCAGACTCCATCGGCCGGCCTTAGCATCCGAGCCCGACAGCGTCGTCCGGCTCGCGACCTACAACAGCCAATCCATCCACAGACTCGTCGGCTATCAACAGACAATCGGCGACAGCGTCGAAACGCGACGAACGTGTCGGTGCCGAATTCCACTCTTCGGGCATGAAAAGACGACTGTGGAATGCAGGTTCATTGTTCGATCTGAGCTCGACCGGCGTAGTGACGCGCCGACAGCTCCGCGAGGCGGGAGTGAGCGACGCAGCGATCGACAGCAGATGCGCGGCCGGCGGTCCGTGGCAGCGGTTGCTGCCGGGTGTCGTACTGCTGCGCAACGGTCATCCGTCGACGCTCGAGCGCTCAGCCGCGGCGCTCGCATACGGCGGACCGACGAGCATGATCACCGGCTGCGTCGGACTCGATTCGTTCGGATACGGAACCAACGGATCCGCCGGGGAGGTTCATCTGCTGCTACCCGCGGAGATGCGTCGGGCCTCGGTGTCTTTCGTCCGAGCAGAGCGGACGTGGCGGCTTCCCGAGCCGATCACCAAGGGCAGCATCCGAGTTGCTCCTCTGGTGCGTTCATTGGTCGACGCCACGCGGGCCGCGAAATCCGAGGCACGGTGCGTCGCCCTGCTGACCGAGGTGCTCCAAAGAGGCGGCGTGTCCATCGACGAGATTGCCACCGAATTGGCCGAAGGGCCGCGCCGCTACAGCGCGCTCACCCGCCGTGTACTTCTCGAGTTGCGGGACAACGCGCACTCGGTGGCAGAACTCGAGGACCAACGCCTGTACCGAACCAGCGGGCTGCCTACGATGACACACAACTGCGACATCTACGCCCACAGCGGAGAGTTCATCGCCAATACCGACGGGTGGATCGACGCCGTGGCACTGGCACGTGAAATCGATTCCGTGACCCATCATCTGTCACCGGCCGACTACCAGCGGACACAAGCCCGGCGCAACCGAATGCAGGCCCACGGACTGATCGTCGTATCCCATTCACCGCAAGACATCCGCGATCGGCCGACACAGGTGCTCGCCGACCTACGGATGAACTATCGACATGCTCTCGCCAGACCTCGACCGGACGTCGTGATGGTTCCGCGCGAATCGACCGCGTGAATGGACCATAGAACACGTCTTCCCGGTGCAGTGGTCCATTGACACCGGCCCGGCTGATGCGTGAATGGACCATTGCATACGTCTGACCGGTGCAGTGGTCCATTGACGCGAACGGGAGCGGAGCGACCCCCGCGAGCGATGGACCGCCCCATTTCAGTCTGGCTAGATCGGGACCAACGAATGCTTGCGCGGACTCTTGATGACTTCCTTGTCCTTCAGGATGCGCAAAGCATTTCGGATTTCGAGACGCGTGTGTGACGGCTCGATGACCGCGTCGATGTAGCCGCGCTCGGCCGCGATCCATGGCGTTGCGACGTGCTCGTTGTAGAAGTTGATGAGCTGCTTGCGCAGGGCCGGTGCGTTTTCCCCTGCCTCGGCGAGTTGCTTACGGCTCATGATGTTGATGGCACCCTCGGCACCCATGACGGCGATACGGGCGGTCGGCCACGCCAGGTTGAGGTCGGCACCGAGTTGCTTCGAGCCCATCACCGCGTAACCACCGCCGTACGACTTACGGATCACCACCGTCACTTTCGGAACCGTCGCTTCGACGAAGGCGAAGATGAAGCGCCCACCGCGGTGGATGACGCCTTGCTTCTCCTGGTCCACACCGGGAAGGAATCCAGGTGTGTCGACGAGGAACACGATGGGGATGTTGTACGCGTCGCTGAGACGGATGAAGCGCGCAGCCTTGTCCGCTGCCTTCGCGTCGAGTGCACCGGACAGGTGCATCGGCTGGTTGGCGACGATCGCCACCGGCCTGCCGTCGACTCGAGCGAACCCGGTGATGACATTCGACGCCGTCTGACCGGCGATCTCGTGGAATTCACCGTCGTCGAAGATGCGCAGGATGATGTCGTGCATGTCGTAGCCTGCGTTGTCGGCGTCGGGCATGAACGAGTCGAGAACGCGATCGGAATCGGTGATCTCCGGCTCGAGCCCCGGGTTGATCACGGGCGACTCTTCCTGGCAGCTCGACGGCAGGTAGCTCAGGTAATTGCGGATCCACTCGAAGGCGGCCTTCTCGTCGGCCGCAACGTGGTGCACGTTGCCGTTGACAGCCTGGACGCGGGCACTGCCCAGTTCGTCGAGGCTGACGTCCTCGCCGGTGACGGACTTGATCACCTCCGGCCCGGTGACGAACATGTACGCCTCTTCGGTGGCGACGACGATGTCGGTGTTGATGGGCGCGTACACCGCACCGCCTGCGCATTTACCGAGGATCAGCGAGATCTGCGGGCACAGTCCGGACAGCGCTTCATGTCGTCGACCCAATTCTGCGTACCAGGCCAGCGACGTCACCGCGTCCTGAACACGAGCACCGCCCGAGTCGTTGATACCCACGACCGGGCACCCCATCTTGATCGCGAAGTCCATGATGCCGGCGACCTTGCGACCGAACATCTCGCCGACGGTTCCGCCGAACACGGTCTGATCGTGCGAGAAGACGGCAATCGGACGACCGTCGACGGTTCCGTGACCGGTGACGACACCGTCACTGTAGAGAGCCCGCGGATCGTTCGGCGCCTTCACCAGTGCGCCGATCTCGACGAAGCTACCGGGATCGAGCAACGAGTTGACGCGATCGCGGGCACTGGGGATGCCCTTCTTCGCGCGCTTCGCTATCCCGATCTCGCCGGCCGGTTCCTTGGCCTGTTCGAGCCTCGCCCGTAGTTCGGCCAGCTTCTCCGCAGTGGTGCCACTCAAAATCTACGCTCCGGTTCTTGCAGACTCGATGTTCTCGAGCGTCTTCGACAAATGGGCCGCAATTTTTCCAATGTACGGCTCGTCGACGACGGCGAGGTGGTCGCCTCCGACGTAGACGATCTCGAGGTCCTCGACCACCGGTCCCCAGCCACCGTGCTCTTCGCGAGTGGCGTATGCGGGCTCGAGGGCGATCGCGTCGTCGTGGTATTTGTCGGCCAGGTACAGCGTCACGTGCCCGCCGTATTTCTTGAGCTCAGCCGTCTGGATCGCCCGGTTGTCGAGCCACGACGTGCGCTGGTGCTCGATGATGCCGCCGGGGATCTTCGCGCCGCTGAGCTTCACCAGATCGGTGATGATGCGGATCTGTCCCTCGTCGTCCGAGTCGACCAGTTTGTCGTAGGGAATCGGGTAGTCGACGTTGTAGGTCTTCTTCGCGAACGCCGCGTACCGCTCCCAGCGCTTGCGCACCTCTTCCTTGGTGTCCGGGATCTGCGTACCGGGCATGACGGTGTCGAGCAGCCCCACGTACGCGACCTCGATGCCCTCTTCCTCCATCTGACGCGCCACCTCGTAGGCGAGGATGCCGCCGAGCGACCAGCCGACGAACACGTACGGTCCTTCGGGCTGGATCGCCTTGATCAGCGGCACGTACTCCGCAGCTCGTACGGCGATGGGTCCTTCGACGCGCTCGAGTCCGTACATCGGAGTGCCGGCAGGCAGCTTCCGCAGCAGCGGCTCGTAGGCGACGGTGGAGCTACCGGCAGAGTGGAACGCGAACACCGGTGTGGCCGTGGAACCTTCGGGGCGGGTACGCAGATTGCGTACGACGCCGTCGATCTCACCGTCTTCGAGATGCGGGCGAACCTTGTCTGCGAGCTGCTCGATGGTCTCCGAGTCCAGGACGTCGTCGAAGGTGATCTCACCGCCTGCCCGCTCGGTCAGACGAGCGGCCAGCTTTTCGGCCGTCTCGTCGTCGAGGATCGGCAGGGTGTTGAAGATGCCCTTGGCCGATTCCTTCGTCACCACGGCCCATGTCGCGAACGTCATCCGCTCGGCATTGTCGCGCGGAGGCACGTCGGACCCAGCGGCCTCGGCGAAGGCTTCCTTGCCACCCAGATCGGTCTGCGCCGCGGCAGCAACAGCCGGTGCAACGACAGCGGCCTCTGGCACCTCCACGACCGGAGCCGCCTCGGCGACCGGAGCCTGCTCGATCGCAGCCTGTTCGGCCGCCTTCTCCGCCGCCTGCTTGTCTGCCAGTGCCTGCACCTCGTCGCGGTTCTCGATCGCGTAGCGCAGGTACTTCTCCACCTCACGCAGGTTCGCATCGCGCACAGCCTGCAATTGCACTGTGGGAATGTCGAATTCGTACTCCACCCGATTCTTGATGCGCACGGCGCTGAGCGAATCGAGACCGAGCTCGATCAGCGGAACCTCGGGCGGCAGATCCTCGGGCGCGTAGCCCATGGACTCTGCGACGATGATCGCCAAGCGGTCTTCGAGCTTCTGGTTGCCGTTGGGATCCCAGCGATCACCGAACGTCTCGACGACCTCGGGCAGCTCTTCCATCGGCGACGAACTCTGCTGCTCGACGGCGACAACGGGTTCCGGACGCGCATCGCCCGAGGTGACGACGGCCTCGTGCAGCAACGTGAACGTCGCGCCCTCGTGTGCGTGCACCTGAATCGACGCGCCACCGAGATGCGAGGTCAACGTGGTGACGACAGTGCCCACCTTGGGCACGTCGGCATGGGAGACCGAAACGCCAAGGGCCACATCGGAGAACACCTGCGACGCAGCAGCAGTGACGAGTGCATCGAATCCGGTGACGGCCGAGGCCTGAACTTCCCAGACGTGGCGGCCGTCGGGCAGCGCGACGCGTGCGCCGGGCACCCGCGTGTTGCCACTCGAGCTGACCTGCGAGTTGAGCCAGAACTCCTTGCGTAGGTATGCAGTACGCGGGATGGCGGCGTACGGGCCGGACTCGAACAGCGTTGCCACCTCCAGCGCGTGCCCGTGGACGTACAGCTGCGCCAGCGCGGCCAGGAACGTCTCGGCCTCGTCTTCTTTGCGCTTGAGAGTCGGGATCAGCGTCGAGTCTGCGACGCCCGCAGCCCATGCGGTCGCGGCGACGGACATCAACGCCACCGGGTTGGGCGCGAGTTCGATGAACGTCGTATGTCCATCTCCCACAGCGACATTGACGGCCTGAGTGAACCAGACCGGATGACGCATTCCCTTGGTCCAGTAGTCGACGCCGTGGATCGCCGCATGCCCGACGCGATAGTGAGCCTCGCGATCGACCGACGAGTAGACCCCGGCACTGAGTTTGCTGGGTTCGATTCCGGCGAGTTCGGCGGCCAGCTCACCGAGCAGCGCGTCGACTGCTGCGGTGTGTCCGGCGCCCTTGACGTCGAGGAGGCGGGCCATCTTGCCTGCGGCTTCGGCCATCTCGACGAGAGCCTCGACCTCGGCGCGTGGTCCTCCGACGGTGGTGTGCGTCGGTGCTGCGTAGACGCAGGGTTCGACGTTGGGGAATTGATCGGTGAGGGTCTTGACCTCGTCCGGGGTGTACTCGACGAGGGCCATGGCACCCTGCGATGCGGCTCCGAGTCCTTCCTGGCCCTCGGCCAGCAGTCGCGAGCGGGCGTAGATGATGCGCACTGCGTCTTCGAGGTTCAGGCCGCCGGCGACGTATGCGGCCGCGACCTCGCCCATCGAGTGCCCGATGACGGCCGACGGCTCGGCACCATGCGCGCGAAGCGTTGCCGCCAAAGCGATCTGGATGACGAAGATGCCCACCTGGGAGTTCTCGAACTCGTAGGTCTGCGAGTCGTCGAGGATGATCTCGCGGATGGAGTAGCCGGCCTCGTCGACCAGCAACTCGTCCACCTTGTCGACCTCTGCGGCGAACACCGCGTTGGTGCGGTAGAGCCGCGATGCCATCTTGCGGTGCTGCGAACCGAAGCCCGAGAACACCCACACTGCGCCGTTCGACGCGGGCGAATCCGCGGAGAACACACCGGGGCCCGGCTTGCCTGCCGCGATGGCGCGCAGTCCGGCGATGGCCTCGGCCGTGGTGGATGCGAGAACCACTGCGCGCGAACGTCCGTGGTTGCGGCGGGCCAAGGTGCGGCCGACGTCGACGAGAGGCGTCGTGCTGCCCTGTTCGGTTTCGAGCCAGTCGGCCAACTCTGCGGCGGCTCGCTTGCGGCGCGACGGCAGAGCTGCGGACACAGCGAGAATCACTGTCTCCGAACCTGTTTCAGCGTCGGAAAGTATGGCCTCGGCCTCGGCAACTGGATCCGTGGTCTCGACCTCCGACACGATGGGCTCGGGGTCGGCGACGATCGGCAGCTCGGCACCGGACACGTCGGTGAGGCCCTCGACGAGAACGGCTTCCGGGTCCACTGCCGAGGGGTCGAATGCGCTGTCGGTCTCACCGGGGACGTACTCGCGCACGACGACGTGCGCGTTGGTGCCACCGAATCCGAAGCCGGACACGCCTGCGACGGCCTTGCCGGTGTACCGCGGCCAGTCGGTGGCCTCCGGGATCACCTTCAGGTGCGCCTTGTCGAAGTCGATGTACGGGTTGGGGCCCACGTAGTTCAGCGAGGCGGGCAGCTTGTTCTGCTGCATCGCGAGGACGACCTTGATCAAACCTGCTGCGCCTGCGGCAGATTCGAGGTGTCCGAAGTTGGTCTTCGCCGATCCCAGCAGGGCCGGCTTGTCTGCGTCACGGCCACGGCCGACCACCCGACCGAGAGCGTCGGCCTCGATCGGGTCGCCCAGAATGGTGCCGGTGCCGTGCGCTTCGATGTAGTCCACGCCCGACGGGTTGATACCGGCGTCACGATATGCGAACCGCAGCGCATCGGCCTGTGCGTCCGGGTTCGGCGCGAGCAGACCGTTGGAGCGGCCGTCCTGGTTGATCGCGGATCCGGCGATGACGGCGAGGATGTCGTCCCCGTCTCGCTCGGCGTCCTCGAGTCGCTTGAGCACGACGAGCCCGCCGCCTTCGGAGCGGATCATGCCGTTCGCGTCGGAAGAGAAGGCCTTGATTCGGCCGTCGGGCGCAAGCACACCGGTCTGGCCGAATCCGACCGTGATGGGCGGCGCGAGCAGCATGTTGACGCCACCGGCAACGGCGAGATCGGATTCGCCGGTACGCAGACTGCGCACCGCCTGGTGTACGGCGACCAGCGACGACGAGCACGCGGTGTCGACGGCGATCGACGGCCCGCGGAAGTCGTAGAAGTACGACACTCGGTTGGCGACGATGGCGGTGGACGTGCCGGTGAGGGCATACGGGTGCACGGCCGGGTCGCTGACGGCGATGAGCTGGTAGTCGTTGGAGGAGCTGCCGATGAAGACGCCGACCTGGCTGCCCTTGATCGAGCTGGCCGGAATGTGTGCGTGCTCCAACGCTTCCCAGGTCAGCTCCAGCGCGAGCCGCTGCTGCGGATCGACGTTGACGACCTCGTTGGGCGACATCGCGAAGAACTCGGCATCGAAGGTCTTGACGTCGTCGAGGTAACCACCCTTGGTCACCGTTGCGGCCACCGCGGCAGCGATGACGGGATCGGAGGTGAATTCCTGCCAGCGGCCGTCGGGCAGATCGGTGATGCCGTCGCGGCCCTCGATCAGCAGCGACCACATCTCTTCCGGTGTGTGTCCGGTACCCGGGAAGCGGGAGGACAGACCCACGATCGCGACGTCGTGCGCGTCGCCCGACTGCCCGCCGCTGGTGTAGAACGCGTCGTCGACGGTGCCGACCGGCTCGTCCGGCTCGCCTTCGATGATGATCTTGGCCAGCGAGGCGATGGTGGGGTGCTGGTAGACGACGGTGGCGGTCAGCGTGACCCCCACCAGCTCCTCGATCTCGCCGCTCAAAGCAACGGCATCGCGAGAGGACAGACCGAATTCCTCCATCGGGCGGTCGTCGGAGATGGCCGACGCCGGTTGCCCGGTCGCGTCCGCAACCCAGTTGCGCAGCCAGTCCCTCAGCTGCGCAACCGTGAGGTCTCCGCCGTCCACGCGCTCGATTTTGTCTGTCTCTAGTTCAGCCATTACTCACCAAGTCGTGTCGGAGGAAAAACGGAGGATGTATCCGTCAGTCGGGCAGTTCTGCGTCCGGGAAGGCCGTCTGCTGGTAACCGCCGCGCAGCGTGCCCTCGATGTACGCGGCCTTGCATGCGCGTCGAGCGATCTTTCCGCTCGACGTACGCGGAATGGAACCGGCCGGGACGAGGAGGACGTCGCGAACGGTGACGCCGTGCCGTGCCGATACTGCGGCACGCACCTCGTCGGCGATCGGAGCCGGGTCTGCCTTTCCGGAGCCGGGTGCGCGCTCCGCGACGATGACGAGCTGCTCGGAACTGTCGTCGGAGTCCTTGGTCAGCGCTGCGCCACTGAACTCGAACACGATGTCCGGGAGCTGGTTGAGCGGGACGGCGAAGGCCGCGACGAAGCCGGGACGCAATGCCTTGCTGGCTTCCTGGGCCGAGAACTCGATGTCCTGCGGGTAGTGATTGCGGCCGTCGACGATGACCAGGTCCTTGACGCGGCCGGTGATGTAGAGCTCGCCGTCGTGGTAGACGCCGAAGTCGCCGGTACGCATCCAGTTGCCACCCTCGGGAGCGCCTTCTGCGTGCGAGCCCTCGGGGACGCGGTGGACGAGCTTGTTGTGGAAGGTCTCCGTGGTCTCGGTGTCGCGGCCCCAGTAGCCCTTGCCGATGTTCTCGCCGTGCAACCAGATCTCGCCGACGTGCTCGTCGGCAACCTCGGTGGCGGTCTCGGAATCGACGATGGCGGCCCACTGGCTGCGGGCGACGGTTCCGGTGGACACCTGCGGGATGGCACCGGGGGCGTCGGGGGCGACGACGACGAAGTTACCTGCGTTGAGCTCGACGCGGTCGACGTAGACCACCTTGGCCTCGTCGGCGTGCTTGCTGGTCGAGACGAACAGGGTCGCCTCCGCCATCCCGTAGGAGGGCTTGATCGCGGACTTCGGCAGACCGTAGGGACCGAACGCCTCGTTGAACTTCTTCATCGACGACGTGGTGACGGGCTCGCTGCCGTTGATCAGACCGATGACGTTGGACAGGTCGAGGCTCTCGCCGTTCTTCGGCAGACCACGCTGGGCGGCGTGCTCGAACGCGAAGTTCGGTGCTGCTGCGAAGGTGCCTGCGCCGTCCGAGACTGCGGCGAGTTCCTTGATCCAGCGCCAAGGCCGCTGCACGAAGGCGCGCGGGCTCATGATGGTGATGTACTTGCCGCCCAGCGCCGGGAGGATGACCGTGAGCAGGCCCATGTCGTGGAACATCGGCAGCCAGGTGACGCCGCGGGAGTCGTGGTTGATCTCCATGCTGTCGACCATCTGCAATGCGTTGACGCCGACCGCGCGGTGCGTGATCTCGACGCCGGCCGGGGTCCGCGTCGAACCGGACGTGTACTGCAGGTAAGCGATGTCGTCGAGCCCGGCCTTTGGCTCGACCCACGTCTCACCGACGCTGTCCGGGACCGCGTCGACGGCGATGATGCGGGGACGCTCAGCGGCGGGCAGCGCGCGGAAGAACGCACGCACGCCTGCTGCCGAGTTGCTCGCGGTGAGGATGGCGCTCGGCTTGCAGTCACCGAGGACGGCATGCAGGCGGTCGGTGTGGCCGGGCTCGTCGGGATCGAACAGCGGTACCGCGATGGTGCCCGCGTAGATCGCTCCGAAGAAGGCGATGACGTACTCGAGGCCCTGCGGTGCCAGGATGGCCACTCGATCACCGGGCTGGGTGACCTGCTGCAGGCGAGCTGCGACAGCTTTGAGGCGAGTACCGAACTCGGCCCAGGTCAGCTCGTGAGCTTCGCCGTCACGTTCCCGGGAGTAGTCGACGAACCGGTACGCGAGCGTGTCGGAATTCTCTTCCACGTTGACCTCGACGTGGCGGACGAGCGTCTGCCCTTCGCCGATGGTGATGTGGCCGTTCTCATCGATGAAATCATCGAACGTGTGGCTCATTACTTCAATCTCCTCCGACACGAATCCGCTGCCACACAGCCTGCGTGACCTGGGCCCGCACGACCGGCTATGTGCATGCAGACACCGAACAGCGTTTTATGTTACTGACTAGTAGCTCTTACGGTGTCGGTTTGGCACCTGGTTTCGAGGCCAGCTACATGGTACCGACACGCGCCTACGTCACTCGCCTTTCAGCAAGTCGACAACCGGCGCGAATGCTTCCATTTGAGTAGGGAAAACCCCGACATAGGACATCGTCGTCCGCGCGCGAACGTTACGGATCTGATCGGCAATTTCCTCGTATGTCCCGAATGCGAGGTACGGAGACGACAGGATGTCCTCGACGGTGAGCTTGACATCGACGTCAACGTTCGGCGGGTAGCCGTTGTCGAGTGCCGCCAGCGCCATCTCGGCCATCTGCTCACGGTCGTCGGTGACGACGATCGTGGTGATGGCCCAGTTCAGTTCGATGTCGTCGAACCGATCGCCCGCAGCGGCGCGAATGAGCTCGACTCGCTCGATGGTCTTCTCGATGGTCATGCCCGAGAGCAACAGCTTGCCCTCCTTCGAGGTGCTCGGCACCACGGAGATGATGTCGGCGTGCTTGGCCGCCAGGGCGAGCATCTTCGGACCGCCACCGCCGATGCAGATGGGAGGACGCGGTCCCTGACGTGGCCGAGGACTGCCCTTGAGTCCGGCAATCTTGTAGTGCTTGCCCTCGAAGTTGCATTCCTGACCGCGCAACAGGACGTCGAGAATTTCGAGGGTCTCTTCCAGCTTCTCGATGCGCACGCCCGGGCGGTCGTACGTGATTCCCGCCTTGTCGTACTCCTCACGCATCCAACCGGCGCCCAAACCGAGTTCGAGCCGCCCGCCCGACAGCACATCGATGGTGGCCGCATCCTTGGCCAGCACCGCGGGATGCCGGAAGCCGTTGGCCAAGACCGCAGTGCCGAGCCGGATCTTGTCGGTGGCGACGGCGAGTGCGCCGAGTGCTGCGATGGGACCGACCTGGTTGCCCAGGTGGTCGGGAATCATGAAGCTGTCGTAGCCCAGCTCCTCGGCCTGTTGCGCCAGCTTGATGAACTTCCGAGCCCCGCCCTCCTCGGCGTTTCCCTCTCCGCCTGCAGCGAATCGGAATTTGCGCGGCCCTGCGGTCGCGGCCTCGGCGGAACTCATCTATTGCTCTCCTCGGAGTGTGCAGCGGTCTTGTTTCGGGTGGCGAGAGCAGCCCGGCCGGGGCCGATCTGCGCAGGTCCAAGGCGTCACTCTAGCCGCTGGACCGAGTCGATCCCACCGGCTGGGGGCTTCACGGCTCAGGTTTGTGGCCCGAACCAGATCGCAACACATCGCGTTGTGATGTTTCCGTTATGAACCGTCACCGCTCACGAATGCGCGGGCGTCGGGGCATTCTCGATCAGTCCGGCGGCCCACGCAGCGGTCCACTGAGTAGCCGTCGTACCGGATCCGTCGACGACGAAACTGTTGTACGACGCATGAACGGGGTTGCCTGCAGCACCGATCAGAATCTGGATGCTCTGCGGAATGTTGCGGAGCGACAATCCATCCGACGGTGACGAACAGATCAGGTCGCCGGGAGCGCAGATCTCGTTGGTCCGGTCGTCGAGGGCACCGAAGCCACCGTCCCGACGCCCCGTCATCGTGATACCGGGCAGGTCGAGTCCGCCGAGAGCGACCTCGGCACCGACGCCGTCGAGCGGGGCCGGAACGTCGGTACCCGAGACGCCGTCGCGTCGACCGTCGGCGATGAGGGTGACGCCGAGAACGCGATCGGCGGAGATGGGACCGTTGCCCGAGCCGATGTCCGCCGCGATGTCACCGGAGATCACCGCGCCCTGCGAGAAACCGGCGAGGACGAAATTGGTCAACGCGCAACGCGCACTGACATCCGTCATCTTCTGCACGGCGACGGCTTTGCCTTCGGTACGACTGTTGTTGTACGACTGCTGGCCGTCCGGCGGCAGAGCGATGGGATTCGAGAACTGAGCCACGTACGGCACGGTGTAGACGTCGGCTCGCGAGCCGGGGAACTGCTCCTGCAACGGGCGTGTGACGTTGAGCATCAGCGAGGCCGGATTGGCCATCGGGTTGTACGGATCGTCGGTAGCCGACGATTCCCAGGTACCGGGGATGGCGATGACCTGGACGTCGGGGCAATCGGCCGGCTGCGACGTCGGCTCCTCGGGTCCCGGCGGAACCGGGATGCCCGGTTCCTTCGGCAGCCGTCCGGCAAGCAGGTACCACAGGGCGACGATGATCAGACCGATGATCGCCGCAACGGCGATCACCGGAAGAACTCTGCGCTTACGCTTGGCCATCACCGTGGATCTACGGCCTGCAGTACGTCGCCTGGGCGGCGGCGATGTAGGTCTGGGCTGTTTGCTGAGCCTGCGACTCGGTCACCTGAGTTCCGGCGGCGCTGGCCTCGACGCCGACGTTCGCAGTGACGAAGGTCGAGATCTCCTCCGCCGTGACGCCCTGCGCCTGCGCGGCACAGATGTAATTGGCCGTCGACACCGCGATGTCGCCGTTGCCCGCCGGGGTGATGCCCTGCTTCCTCAACTCGTCCAGGAAACTCTCACCGCGGTCGTCGATCTGACTCTCCGTGGGCCCAGGGAAATCATCCGGGACGGGCTGCGGCTGCTCGGGCGGCGCGGTGGCCGCCTCACCCGGACTCGTGGTCGGCGCAGCAGTGGTGGTGCTCTCGGCAGCCGACGTCGTCGCACTCGCCTCGGTCGTCGTCGTCGCAGCTGCCGAGGTGGTGCTCGTCGGCGCTCCGGTCGCCGTCGAGTCGTCACTCCCGCAGGCCACCAGCATCGAACTCGCCGCCACGGCCATGACACCGAGCGACAGAGTTCTGGCCAGGGAATTACGCGTCATCGATCGAAATCCTTCGGTCGTCGGGTTCGCAGGCGACACTACCGCCACGCTCTGAGAGGACTCTGAACAGTCATGCACGCTTTACGGCGCGATCGTGGCAACGCCGTCCTTCAGCGTGATGATGCCGAACTGGAAGTTCTGCTGCTTGCCACCACCGTCGATGTCGAACTGATCGCTGGTGGGGTAGCCCAGCCGGCCACCCTCGTAGCCGACCGATCCCCACGCGTCGAAGATCGGACCGTACGGGGTGGACCAGGCTCCGCTCAGAGGGCTCCAGTAGATGTTGCCCGTCTCGAACTGGTTGAAGCGTCCGCCGTCCCTGATCGGGCCGAGCTCGTTGGACTTGGGGAACCCGAGAGCTCCACCTTCCCAACCCAATTCGCCGTACTTGCCCAGAATCATGCCCTGCACCGAGTGCACACCGGCATCGGGCGAGGTGTAGATGGCACCGATCTCGAAGCCCTGAACCGATCCGGGCTTGTTCGGCGTCTCGACCTCGTCGAGCACCGGGTAGCCCAGCGGCCCACCCTCGTAGCCCTGGGCGGCCCACTCGTCGAGCACAGCACCCTTGACCGCGTGCGCGCCGGTCTGCGGCGTGAAGTAGACCATGCCGTTCTGGAAAGCGTTGAACCGTCCGCGACCGTCGGGGGTACCGATCTCGCCGGTCGTCGGGAACCCGAGAGCGCCCTCGGGGCCCCTGTTGCCCTGATAGATGCCACCGATGGCACCGGCGACGACCTGCGCACCGGTATCGGGGGTGAAGAAGACCCGGCCGAAGGTGAAGTCCTGAGCACGACCACCGGCCACGTTGTACTCGGCGGTCAAGCATGGGCCGAGCCACGAATTGGCACCGCTCGCATTGCCGATCAGGCCGGCCGCGCTGCACGCGGGCTTGTCGACCTCGACACCGAGTGCGGTGGCGAGCTGCGGCCACAGCTGATGCAGCTCGAACTGCCAGTACGGCCACGAGTGCGTGCCCGACGGCCGGTAGTTGACCTGAGCGGGAATGCCGAGCTGATTGAGCTTGGTGGCGAACGTCTGCGAGGTCAATCGCGAGAGAATCTCGAGACCCATGCCGGCGTAGTTGGTGCTCACGCCGGGAATGGGCGACGGCTGATCGTACGGTCCGGCGGAGCCGTTGCCGCTGGAGATGTAGAGGCTGACGCCTTCGAGCTTGTCGGCCAACATGTACGGATCATGCTGTGCCCAAAGCGAATTCGAGGGCGGACCCCACATGGCACTGGAGTTGAACCCGCCGGCGTCGGTCATCGCGTATTGGATGGCCTGCGGCATGCCGAGCGAGGTGGTGCTCAGGATGCCCGAGAGCGAGCCGGCGAACTTGAAGAAGCCGGGATTACGCGCAGCGAGGAACATCGCGGACGTGCCGCCCATCGACAACCCGACGACTCCGCGGGTGTCGGTGCTCCGCCAGTCCCGCTCGAGAATCGGCGGGAGCTCCTTGGTCAGGAACGTCTCCCACTGGTAGTTCTTGCCGTTGTCCTGATCGACCCAGTCGGAGTAGAAGCTGGACTGGCCGCCGATGGGGAGGACCACGTTGACGTTCTTGTCGGCGAAGTACGACTCGGCGTCGGTCTCGGCCGTCCAGCCGTTCTCCTGATCGGTCGCCCGCAGGCCGTCGAGCATGTACACCTGCGGGAACGTCGCCTGCGGATTGATGTTCCAGTCACGCGCGAGCAGCAGCTGAACCTGGATGGGCGTGCCCATCGACGGAGATTCGATCCAGAGGGCGACGCGACGGTCGGAGAGCCAATCGACCGAGGTCACCGTGGCACCGGACGTCTGGGTATAGGCAGGCCCGGCAAGTGCAACAGGGGCCGTCCGCGCGACGGGGGCAGCGGAGGCAACGGTCGTCGTCGCGAAGGGGATCATCAGCGCGGAAGCGACGGTCAGCGCTGCTGCCGCTCGTCGAGCCCGTGTGCCGGCCGATGTAGTCCGACCGAACCGAACAAGCTCAGTGCGCATGATGGTGACTCTCTTTCGACGTGACTTTCGAAGGTCTCCTATCGAGACATGCTTCGTATGTCTTTCTACACGTGCCCGATGCCGACGAGCAGCAGACGCGCTGTGACTGGTGGTGCAATTGTGAACTGGGTCGATCGTGGCGATCACGGCCGAGACCGAAAAATGCCGCCCGGCGCACGGACGCGGGGCGGCATTTCTCGAAGAACAACTTCTCGATCGGTGTCAGGCGTTGAGCGCGTCCAAGATCTGGCCGCGAGCCTTCCACAGCTCGGCTCCCCAGTACGGCCATGCGTGAATGCCGTTGGACGGGAAGCTGTAGGTGGCCGGAATGCCCAGCGTGTTCATGCGGATCTGGAATGCACGAGTGTTGGCGAGCGAGAGTGCCTCGAGGGCCATGCCGTTTGCCGTGTTGTAGAAATCGATCGGAGCTGCGGGCCGATCGAATTCACCGGGCAGGCCACTGGCTGCCGAGATGTACAGGGACAGACCCTGCAGCCTCGGTGCGAAGACGAACGGGTCGTTGCGCAGCCATGCCGGGTTCCACGGCGGTCCCCACATGGAGTCGACGTTGAAGCGACCTGCGTCGAGCATCGCGACTCGAATGGCCTCACGCATGCCGGGTGCCGAGATGTTGAGGTAGCCCGAGAGAGAACCGGCGAACTTGAACTGATCGCGGTGGTATGCGGCGAGCGTCAGAGCTGCCGAACCACCCATCGACAATCCGAGAACACCGTTGTTGCTGCGCGAGACACCGTAGTTCTCGAGGAACGCGGGCAGCTCCTGGGTCAGGAACGTCTCCCACTTGTAGGTGACTTCCTGGCCGTTGAAGTTCGACGAGGTGTACCAGTCGCTGTAGAAGCTCGACTGACCGCCGACGGGCATGACCAGGGTCACGTTGTCGTTGGCGAACTGATCCTGCGCGTTGGTCTCGAACGTCCAGGCGTTGCGATCGTCGCGTGCGCGCAGTCCGTCGAGTAGGTACAGAGCAGCGTTGCCGCCGCGGGCCGCCCACTGGACCTGAACCTTGATGGGGCCCATCTCGGACGGGACGATCAGGTCTTCACGGCCACCGGCAGGGGTCTGATGCGCGACGGGAGCGGGCGCTGCGACAGCGACTGCTCCACCGACGACACCGGCTGCGATGGGAAGGACGAGCGCTGCAGCACCGACGCCGAGCAGGCGCTGACGCCAGCGTGAAGACGCCTTCGGTGTTCTGCTGAGGCCGGCAAATCGCATGAATCGTGCTCTCTCTCATCTACGCGGTCTCCGCGACATGCGGCCCCCGGCAATCGAACAGGGCTTTCCTGGTGGCCCCTCGAGGCCGAAGGACGATGTGGTCCCGAAAAATCTGAGGTTCTGCTGTGAAAAAAGGCGAACCGCTCGATGGAGGTTATTCCATCGAGCGGTTCCAAGGCAAAACTGTGATCAGCGTCCCAGTTTCACCTCGACGTTTCCCTGAAACAGGAGACTATCCTGCTCGGTCCCCGCTGAACAGCCCTGAAAAGTCGTGAAGTGTCACGAAGGGCGGAGGAACGGGCGAAACAACCGAAATGATCCGTGACCGGTCAGTTACCGATGTTGGCGCTCAGGTCCGGTGCCATGATGCGGATCTGCTCGCCCCAGTAACCCCACTGGTGGGTACCGACGGCCGGGAACGCATACGTGACGTTGTTGGCACCGATGCTGGCCATCCGGATCTGGAACGCCCGACTGTTCGCCAGCGCGATGGCCTCGAGGCCCATGCCGTTGCCGGTGTTGTAGTAGTCGATGAAGCTCCGCGGGCGATCGAGTCCGCCGGGCAGACCGCTACCTGCGAAAACCCACACGCGGGTTCCGTTGTCGCGCAGACGAGGCGCGAAGACGAACGGGTCGTTGCGCAGCCACGCCGGATCCCACGGCGGTCCCCACATCGCGTCGATGTTGTAGCGACCGGAGTCGAGCAACGCCAGACGCATCGCTTCACGCATGCCGGGAGCAGAGATGTTCAGGTAGCCGGACAGTGAGCCCGCGTAGCTGAACTGGTCCGGGTGGTAGGCGGCAAGCGTCAGAGCAGCCGATCCACCCATCGAGATACCGATGACACCGTTGCGGTTGGGGTTGAAGCCCCAGTTGGCGCGCAGGTTCTCACGCAGGTTCTGCGTCAGGAAGGTCTCCCACTTGTACGTGGTCGTCTGCCCGTTGAAGTTCGACGGTGCGTACCAGTCGGAGTAGAAGCTCGACTGTCCGCCGACAGGCTCGACGACATTGATGTTGGCGGCGGCCAACACGGCACCCGCGTCGGTCTCGTGCTCCCAGCCGGAAATATCGGTGGTGGCGCGCAGACCGTCGAGCAGGTAGACGACGCGGTTGGTGTTACCGTCCGCAGCTCGCCACACGCGGCTCTTGATCGGGCCCATGCTCGAGTCCGTCCAGACGTCGATCGCAGTGGGGTCGAAGGCTGCATTGGCAGTTGCGCCACCGCCGGCCACAGCCAATCCCAGTGGGAGGACCACCGCCATCAGCATGGACGTGCCGACGCGGCGTCTCCACGACCCCGCTCGCTTGTCCCCGGACCGGTTCTTCCCTCTACCCAGCATGCACTCGACCTCTCAGCTGCTTCATCGTCACATCGGTTACGCAATCAACGCTTGATCTCGCAAGTTCACCATGTCGTCGTACGACCATATAGGTCGTTCGCATACACATCCTTCGCACTTATCGCACGAAGGACGACCCCCGTTACATGATCGAGATAGCTCATCTTGGCGTCGAGACCAATTCGGCGCAACCCGGTGACCTTTTCGTGTTCGGACACCTAATTGTCTGCCTTCAATATCGGGGCCGGAAGATCACATCGTTGTATTTCGTACTTCGGCACCCGATCGAACCGATATCCGGCGTAGAAGAGCGAACGCTTGAAATTCCGGACGAACAATTCCGTCGTCAACGGGGCCCGATACGAGGTGAGCAACTCCTGGGTGTCGGGGCAGGTCAGCGCCACCTGAGCCTCGGTGACCCAGTCCTCGTCCATGTACCAGGGCAGGTACGGATGGACGGCGACGAGTCCGAGATCGGCCACCACCCAGTCCGGATACAGGTTCTTGTCGTGCCCGATCCGGCCGTTCTCGAGCCGCTCGGTGTGTGACGCCAACGGGTATGCCAGCCCCATCTGGTCGATGACCCGCACATCGAGGCCGACGTTCATGCTGGTCATTCCGAGGTTCAGGAAGAAAACGGTGTGACCGAACCCACCCTCGGGGATGGGAAGCGGTGGTGGCACGACATCCCAATACGTGAACTGGGCCGACGGCAACAGCAACCCGCCGTCGGGAGTGTCCTCGATCGCCTCGACCATCCCTCGCATCCGCGGGTAGTCGAGGTAGTCCGAGGCCAGAATCGGATGGGCGTGCCCGGTGTTGAGCGAGTAGAACGCCCGCTCGTCGACGATGCCACTCCGGCCGACGATCGAGCCCAGCGGCATACCCGTCGTATTGGCAGCCACGACGGCCCATACCACGATGCCACCCCAGACGAAAAGATCGGCGACGAAAACCGCTGCGGCGCGGTCTGCAGACCAGCGTTTCGGGAGGGCGACCGGCAACACCGAAATCGGCAACAAAAGCGTGAACAATGCCGGCAACAATGTCCGACCGTGCATGAAATCGCCGCCGACGCGAATCGCGTACAAAGCCAGCAGAAGGCCACTGATCAACACGAAGACGACCACGGCGGTCGGCGTCCGTAGCGCTGCGAGCCAGCCGCCGACGGTACGGGGCAGGGTCAACCGCACTCGGGAGGCCGACAGAACGGCACCGACGACGAGCAGTACGAGCGGCAGCCACAGCAGGTACGGGCCCACGAGGTTGGACAGGTACTCGAACCCCTGCGACCACTTGGCTCCGCCCGCATCCTTCGACACCGCGGTGTTGGGGTACGGCAGGCCGTAGTAGCCCATACGCCAGATCTGATAGAGCACCGGCACGGCTCCGGCGAAAGCGAACACTCGCAGCCTGGACAACCAACTCTGCGGGGCCAGGAAGATCATCGCCAGCGCCAGCACCGCCACGATGGACAGTTCCGGACGCACCAGCGGGCCGAGCCCGGCGAAGAAGGCCAGCAGCAGCAGCTCGACGCCCCCGGAGCGGCGCTGGCCCCACCGAACCATCAGCAGCCACAGCATCGCCATCCAGAAGATGACCAGGCAGGTCTCGAGGCCGGACGTCGCGAAGTCGCGGGCGGGCGGAACAGCGATGTAGACCAGTACACCGGCGGGCAGGAACAGAGTCTGCGACGCGGTGCGACCACGTAGCGCGAACGTGCCCATCATCGCGAGAACGACGGCCGCCGTGGACAGGACCAGCGCGATCGTCAGGACGACGTACTCGAGTCGGCCCTCGCTCACCCAGCTGCCCGCGTAGACGAGGTAGGTCCAGATGGTGCTGGTATTGGTTTCCACCCGTTCGCCCGCATTGAACACCGGTCCGTTGCCTGCCAGCAGGTTGCGGACGGTACGCAGAACGATCAGGCCGTCGTCGGCGATCCAGCGGCGCTCCCACGCACCCCAGAGGAACAACGCCCCGGTGACCACGGTCCCGATCCAGAAGACGGGCCTGGTGATCGATGCCCGGGCGGAGTTCTCGTCTCGCGCGTCTCGCTGGTCAGGCGAGGTAGACAGCGACACCAACCACTCCGATCCACGCTATGGCGAGTAGCTGCAGCACCCTGTCTCCCAACGCGATCTCTTCGGGTTCGCCTGCCTCGCCGCCATCGACATCCACTGCATATCGCAGGATTGCGATAGTAAACGGAATCATCGAGATGGCGAACCAGTTGGCACCCGTGCCCGCATCTTCCTGGAACGCCCACAGGCCGTAACAGATGACGACGGCAGTCGCGGACAGTGTCCAGACGAATCGAAGGTACGTGGTGGTGTAGTTCTCGAGCGATTTGCGGATCTTCGCGCCGGTGCGTTCGGCCAGCTGCAGCTCCGCGTAGCGCTTACCGGCCGCCATGAACAGCGATCCGAACGCCATGATCAGCAGGAACCACTGCGACAGCGGGATCGAGGCGGCAACCCCACCGGCGATCGCGCGGAGCAAGAAGCCCGAGGAGACGATGCAGATGTCGAGCACGGCCTGGTGCTTGAGGCCGAAGCAGTACGCCAGCTGAACTGCGATGTATACGCCGATGACCAAGGCGAGCTTCCAGTTCGCGATGAACGACAGGCCGATGGCGAGGCCCAGTGACACCACTGCCATCCCGTACGCGACGTTGACGGGCAACACACCGGCAGCGATCGGCCGGAAACGCTTGGTCGGATGAGCGCGGTCTGCCTCGACATCGAGGGCATCGTTGACGAGATAGATGCCCGAGGCCGCGAAGCAGAAGACCACGAAGGCCAGCGCAACCGACAGCAGGACGTCGGACTCGGTGACCGATCCCGCGGCCAGTGGTGCTGCCAGGACCAGTACGTTCTTGACCCACTGACGCGGACGAAGCGCCTTGACGATGCCGTCCGCCAGGTTCTTCGGCGGCGCGCCTACGGGTGCGGCATCCTCGCTCATTTGTCTCCTTCGAACTTCACGACGGCCGCAGCCGTCAACGCGCCGAGTGCCGATCCGGCCAGCACATCGGTGGGGTAGTGGACTCCGAGCACCAAGCGCGAGAGCAGCATGGGTGGGACGAGGACCGCCGGTAACGGTAGCCCGGTCACCCGGCCGAGGAGAACCGCGGCGGCTGTGGTGGATGTCGCATGCGAGGACGGGAAGCTCAGCTTGCTGGGCGTCGAGACGTTGATGCGCACGGCCGGGTCGTGGGGGCGTGGCCGGCGCACGATGCGCTTGATGACGATCGACGCGGCGTGGGAGCCGACTGCCCCGACGGCCACCGAGGCCCACTGGCGCCGACGCGGCTTGTCCAGTGCAGCACCGATACCGGCGATCGCGACCCAGCCGAGTGCGTGTTCGCCGAAGTGCGACATGCCACGGGCGACGGTGATCGCGCCGGGGGCACTGCCGACGGTGCTCTGCACTTTCTCGAGGATCCTGACTTCCGTCGGGGCCTCGGTCTGGCCCTTACGCCTGGTAACGAAAGACACGTTCCCACGTTTCCTTACTGGTCAGGTGCGGCACGGCATCGCGGTACCGAGCCTTGAGGGCGGGGAATTCGGCTGCCAACTGCTTGCGCAACGACAGGGCTTCCTTGAGCAGCGCCGCGGCCTGCGCGCGGTCTCGCTTGCGGTAGACGACGCCCCGACCGTCGGCGGTGGTGACGGTGACGCCGTCGACCTGGGACAGCAGGAACCAACGCGCGTCGAGAGTCGGGACGTTGAGCTGCGGGCGCTCGTGGTGCTGCTCGTGCGCAGGCTTGACGTTGTGCAGCAAGCCTTTTGCCAGTCGGCGGACCTTCGACAGTGGGTTGGTCGGCAAGCCGACGGCTCCCACCTCCTCGCCGGACGCGAGTGGCAGCTCGGTGGAACTGCCCACGACGACGGCGTCGGGGAATTCCTTGCGCAGTGCGTGCACGGTCGGCAGCGCGGTAGGCAGGATGTCGAGGATGTGCTCGGGGCCGGCCAGGAAATCGCGGATCGCGAGGTTCTGAATCGCGACCGTCGAGTACTCGAGGCACAGCAGATGCTTGACCGTGGCCTTGATCGTGTCGAGCACCAGGCCCTTGCCGTCGCCCGGCATGTGCAGCGACGCGACCACGAGGCGGTTGCGCAGATGGAAGTACGCCTGCCAGTCGATGGCGTCGTCCTTGTCGCTCCACGCCATGTGCCAGATCGCCGCACCGGGCAAGGTCACCGTCGGGTAGCCGGCATCGCGTGCCCGCAAGCCGTATTCGGCGTCGTCCCACTTGATGAACAGCGGCAGTGGCTGCCCCAGTTCCTCGGCGACGACGCGCGGGATCATGCACATCCACCAGCCGTTGTAGTCGACGTCGATCCGGCGATGCAGCAGCTTGCTGGTGCGCAGTGGGTCCTCGGAGAAGTCGTGGTCGTACTCGACGTTCTGTGCGCCGGTCCACATGAAGTTGGTGCGATCGATCACTTCGCCCATGACGTGCAGGTGGCTGCGCGCCTGCAGGTTGAGCATCTGGCCGCCGACGAGCGTGGGGACCTTGGCGAACCGAGACATGGCCAGCGCCCGCAGGATCGAATCGGGCTCGATCTCGATGTCGTCGTCCATGAACAGGATGTGTTGGCAGGCAGTGTTGTTCAGTGCCTCGTACATGATACGGCTGTATCCGCCGGACCCGCCGAGGTTGGCCTGATCGTGGATGGCGAGTCGGCCGCCGAGTGCCGCTGCGGCCTCGTCGAATCCGGGCTCGTCCTTCGCCTTGCGGGTGCCCTGATCGGGCATGATGACGGCCTTGATCACGTCGAGCACCAGTGGATCAGAGCCAAGGGCGACAAGGGCTTTGACGGCGTCGGTCGGGCGGTTGAACGTAGGAATACCGACCGCGACGGTGGCCTCGCCGGGCGCGTCGATCGGCGCGTACCAACCCGCGCTCTCGAGCACCACCTCGGAGTCGGAGGTGATGTCGAACCAGATCCAGCCGCCGTCTTCGAACGGGCCGAGGTCGATCAGAAACTCTTGCGCTGCATCGCCATCCACGGCCTCGCGGCCCTCGACGTGAATGCGCGACGCGTCGGCCTTGGACCGGTAGACGTCGATTCGGCAGTGTCCGGAGACCTCGACGCGCAGCACCACGGACTTCAGGACGCTGTAACGCCGCCAGTAGCTCGCCGGGAACGCGTTGAAATAGGTGCAGAACGACACCTCGGACTCGGAGCCGATCGTGACCGAGGTCCGCGAGAGCGAATGTGCCCGTTTGGCATTGGTGAGCGCCTCATCGAGGTACAGCGTGCGCACGTCGAGCGGCTCGCCCGAGCGCGGCAGCAATACTCGCTGCAGCAGCGACTTGCCCAGAACCGGTGCGGCGTCGGCGATACCGTCCTCGAGGAGGTGTTTGGCGGTCACTTGTCGCCTGCCAGGGGAGCACCGGTCTCGAAGTGCGGAACCAGGGTGTTCTCGTACATGTTCAGCGCACTCGCGATGGCCATGTGCATATCCAGGTACTGATAGGTGCCGAGGCGACCACCGAACAGCACTCCGTTGGACGCTGCTTCGGCCTTGGCGCGGTCGCGGTAGGCCTCGAGCTTCTGCCGGTCGTCGGGAGTGTTGATCGGGTAGTACGGCTCGTCGCCGCTCTTCGCGAAGCGGGAGAACTCGCGCATGATGACCGTCTTGTCGGTCGGGTACTCGCGCTCGGGGTGGAAGTGCCGGAACTCGTGAATCCGAATGAACGGCACGTCGCCGTCGTTGTAGTTCATCACCGGGGTGCCCTGGAAGTCACCCGTCGGAAGTACCTCGGTCTCGAAATCGATTGTCCGCCAGCCCAGTTCGCCCTCGGAGTAGTCGAAGTAGCGGTCCAGTGGGCCGGTGTAGACGATCGGAGCGTCGGGGCTCTCGGCCACGAGCTCGGCCTTGACGTCGAACCAGTCCGTGTTCAACCGGATCTCGATCTTCTCGTCGGCGGCCATCTTCTCGAGCCACGCGGTGTAGCCGTCGACCGGCAGGCCCTCGTAGGTGTCGTTGAAGTAGCGGTTGTCGAACGTGTACCGCACCGGCAGCCGGGTGATGTTGCCCGCGGGCAGATTCTTCGGATCGGTCTGCCACTGCTTTGCGGTGTAATCCCGGATGAACGCCTCGTACAGCGGACGCCCGATCAACGAGATCGCCTTCTCCTCGAAGTTCTGCGCGTCCTTCGAGTCGAACTCACTGGACTGCTCGTCGATGAGAGCCCGCGCCTCGGCAGGCGAGAAGTACTTGCCGAAGAACTGCGAGATCAGGCCCAGGCCCATCGGGAACTGATACGACTGGCCCTTGTGCAGAGCGAAGACACGGTGCTGGTAGCTGGTGAAGTCGGTGAACTTGTTGACGTACTCCCAGACCCGCTTGTTCGAGGTGTGGAAAAGATGCGCGCCGTACTTGTGGATCTCGATACCCGTCTCGGGCTCGGCCTCGGAGTACGCGTTGCCACCCAGGTGGTGCCGCCGATCCAGCACGAGGACACGCTTGCCCAACTGGGACGCCGCCCGCTCCGCCACAGTCAGTCCGAAGAACCCGGATCCGACGACGATGAGGTCGTATCGGCCGGTCACGGAGGCGTCGGAAGAGGTGGTCTCGGGGCTTACAGCAGTCACGGGCAACCAGGGTATCCGACGATCGTGACGGCTCTGCCCCGCCAGGCGCCCATCGGCGGGCCCGGTGTCATTCGGTGCGGCGTCCGGCCGCAGGCTCGGCGTCATCGAGTAAGCGTCGGAGCAGGTAGGTGTCCATCACCCAGCCGTGCTGGGACTTGATCTCCTCGCGGGCGCGGCGGATCTCGCCCAGCGCGTCGTCGAGTGGGCCCGCCACCAGCTTCTCGTCCGCCGTCCCCAGGTTTGCACCCCAGTGGATGCCCCATCCTGCGCCGGTCAGCGCGCTGCAGGCCAGGTTGCCGTCGAGCATGACCACGAGGTTGTCGAGGCCTGCGGCGACGTCGCCCGCCAAGTTCCTGCCGGTGGTGATGACGATCGGTCCGCCGATGCGGTTGAGCACGAGGCGATGACTCGCCGCCAGCATCGACACGCTGGAGATGCCCGGTGTGACATCGAACTCGATGTCTCCGCGCAACGCGGCCAGCCGCTCGACGACGCGGATAGTGCTGTCGTAAAGCGCGGGGTCTCCCCAGACGAGGAACCCGACGACGATGCCTTCGGCGAGGCCGTCGAGCACATCGGCGTAGGCGCGGGCGCGTGCATCGTGCCAATCGAGGACCGCAGTCTCGTACTGCCGCGGCGATCGGTCGCGTGGCGGGTCGGGTACCTCGATCACGCGGTAGCTGCCACCGTGGTGGCGCTCGAGGATCTGGCGTCGAGCAACGCCGAGATCGCCGACCGACGCGCCCTTGTCCGCGACGACAAAAACGTCCACGGCCCGCAGCTTCTCGATCGCCTGGACGGTCACCTGATCCGGATGACCGCCGCCGATGCCGATCAGATGGATCCTCACGAGCGGTCCCGACACGCGTCGTACAGGTGGGATTCGGTGACGACGCGTCGAGCCAGGGCGGGCCCCACCAGAATCACCGCCGCCTGCCGCAGACCTGCGGCATCGACCTGATCGGCGATGTCGGCCAGGGTGCCGCGCAGAATCAGCTCGTCCGGCTTGCTGGCGTGGAAGACGACGGTGGCGGGGCACTCGGGACCGTAGAACTCCGTCAGTTCGTCGGCCAGGATGCGCGTGCGGGTGATCGCCAGGTGCAGTGCCAGCGTCGCGCGGGTGGCGGCGAAGTTTTTCAGCGCCTCGGTATCGGGCATCGCCGTCGAGCGAGCCTGCGCGCGGGTGAGCACCACAGACTGCGTCACCTCGGGAACCGTCAGCTCGACGCCCAGCGCGGCGGCAGCAGCGGCATAGGCCGGAACGCCGGGAGTGACATCCCATGGCACGCCTGCGGCGTCGAGTCGAGCGGACATCTCCGCCAGCGCGGAGTAGAGGGACGGATCCCCCGAGCACAGTCGAGCGACGTCCTCGCCGCGCTCGTGGGCGGCGACCAGCTCTTCGGTGATGGCGTCGAGGTCGAGCTTCGCGGTGTCGACCAGTCGGGTGCCTGCGGAACAATGTTCGAGGATCGCGTCGTCGATGTAGGTACCCGCGTAGACGCAGACCGGGCTCGATCTCAGGAACTCGACGGCCCGCAGCGTGAGCAGGTCGGCAGCGCCCGGTCCGGCTCCGATGAAGTGCACAGTCACAGCTGATGAGCGTAGGCGACGCATCCGACGCGCCGCGCCACTGGAACTTCCCGCCGATGGCTAACCGTCAAGCTAAGGTTTACTCTTGTGTCTGATGGGACTCATGTTGCTGATGTGATTCATGTTGTTCAGCAGCTGAAGATCTTACGACGCGTACCTACCAACAACCAGGGAGTACCGCCTTGCCGAACCGTCGAACGAAGCCGTCGATCGTTCTCGGTGCTGTCGCACTACTGGCCGTCGCGACCCCCTTTGCGGTCGCAGGCCTCACCGACAGCACGACAACCGGAGTTCGACCGGCCAACGAGACAACCCCCGTCACTGTGCCGACCAAGATCGTCGAGACCGCGCTGAGCGCTGCACCGGACATCGTGATTCCGTTGCAGGAGCTCACCGGACTGCCGTTGCCCGATCTCCGGCTCTCCGATCTGAAGTACCTGCCGCTGCCGGATTCCATCGTGATCCCGCCGATCGAAATTCCCGACATCCCGGGTCTCACCACGCCCGCGCCGGGCAACGCGACCGCACAGGCACCCATTCCCCGGGTGGACGCATCTGCACCGGTGAACCCCGAGGCTGCCGATCCGACCGGCCCGCCGCTCGGTGCCGCCGTCAAGGAGATCAAGCAGGACACCCCGTTCAGCATGGTGGCCCTGACCTCCGAACAGCTCGACGGTGCGACCGCTCAGGTTCGCCGCCAGCTCGAGGACGGATCCTGGGGCCCGTGGCTCGAGACTGCTCCGGTGGACAGCACGGCAGACGACGCGGCTCCCGCTCCTGCCAAGCAGGGCACCGAGCCGATCTTCGTCGGACTGACCAACGCCGTGCAGGTTCTGTTGACGCCGCTGACCGGTAGTGCCGCACCGATTCCCGAGGTTCCGGTCGTCGAGCTGCCCACTGCCGACGCGCCTGCTGGTCAAGCGCCGGCGCCGGCCACTCCGCCGGTAGCCGAGGAACAGCCGTTGGGCTACACCCCGGCGTCGTCGAGCAAGCCACTGCGCCAACAGGATCCGGCCCCGGTCGATCCCGCGGCCCCGGCGCCTGCAGTCGAAGCACCTGTAGTCGAGGCTCCTGCAGTCGAGGCTCCACCGGTCGACGCTCCCCAGCCCGAAGCCGCGCCGGAAGGCACGGCGGAGCAGTTGGCTGCGGCCGTCAACGACATCAGTGCCGTACTCATCACCCCCGGCACGTCGCCGGTCGACTCGGCATTGAGCGACATCGCCACTCCCGTCGCCGGTGACGCAGGCCCCAATGTCATCACCCGGGCTCAGTGGGGTGCCGACGAGTCGATCCGTTGCGCCACACCGACGATCGACGACTTCCTGGGCGGTGCCACGGTGCACCACACCGCAGGCAGCAACGACTACTCCAAGTCCGAATCGGCCGAGATCGTCCGCGCCATCTACGCGTACCACGCGCAGACGCTCGGCTGGTGCGACATCGGCTACAACGTCCTCGTCGACAAGTACGGCCAGATCTTCGAGGGTCGCGCAGGCGGCTTGGACAAGCCGGTTCAGGGCGCACACTCGGGCGGATTCAACGAGAACACGATGGGCATCGCCATGATGGGCGACTACTCCAGCGAGGATCCCTCGCAGGAGACCATCGATTCGGTCGGCAAGTTCCTCGGATGGCGACTCGGCAAGGCCGGTCTCGACCCCGAGGGCACCACAACGATGACCTCGGAGGGAACGGATTTCACGTTCGTCGGCAAGGGCAAGAGCGTCGACCTGCCGGTGATCTTCGGTCACCGCGACGTCGGCAACACCGAATGCCCCGGTGACGCCGGATACGCACGACTCGGGGAGATCCGCGACATCGCTGCGGCCAACCTCGGCGGCGGCGGAGATGCCATTCCGGTCTCGCCCGACGTGACCGACACTGCTCCCGATACCGCAGTGACCGACGCGGCACCGTCACGTCCGGGTACCGACGCCAGTTCCACTCTGGGCGATAACATCCCGGCCCTGGTTGCCGAGTTGCAGCGTTTGGCGGCGACCAGTCCCGTCGCGCAGAAGTGGTTGGCCTCGGGCGGCGAGACCGGCTCACTCGGTGTGCCGGTGAGCGGCCTGGTGCAGGTGAGCGGCGGCCGTGAGAAGGCGCAGTTCGCCAACGGCGAGATCATCACCAACATGGCCGGCCAGGCTGTGGCCGTCATCGGCAAGATCTTCCAGCAGTACCTCCAGCAGGGTGGCGTCGACGGCGTCCTCGGTCTACCGATCACCGACGAGTTCCGGGTGCCGGAGGGCTTCCGGACCGACTTCGAGAACGGTTCGCTCATCTTCAACGAGCTCACCGGAATCGTCACCACCGTGATCAAGACGTACAACGACACCTACAACGCGGAAATGCAGAACCCCGTCGCAGCACCGGTTGAACCGGCTCCTGTACCCGAGCCTGCTCCCGCACCGGAGCCCGCACCCGCGGGCTGAGTTCGGACAGTCGAGAAGGGCCGAGTCACCACGGTGACTCGGCCCTTGTCGTATTCGAGACGCCCGAAGACCGACGCGTCACCACCAGCGTTCGAGGACGTGCGCCACTCCGTCTTCTGCGTTGGTGACGGTCACTTCGTTCGCCGCTGCGACAGCAGCCGGATGCGCGTTACCCATCGCGACGCCCAGTCCCACCATCGACAGCATCGGCACGTCGTTGGGCATGTCCCCGAAGGCCACGATGTCCTTCACGTCCACCGACAGCGTCTCGGCGACCTTGGCCAAGCCCGACGCCTTGGTGATTCCCGGTGCCGACAGCTCGATGAGTCCGTTGTCGGTGGAGAACGTCAGGTCGGCTCGACCGGAGATCAGCGGGGACAGGATGTCGGCCATGTGTCCGCTGGTGGAACCGGACAACCGGATCAGCAGCTTGACGGCCGGAACGTCGACCACGTCGTCCTCGGTCATCTCGACGTTGTCGGGGTTCAGCCAGGCGTGCTCGTATCCCGGGGAGCTGACGAACTGCGGAGTGGCCGAGTCGTGTGCCGTCCGGCCCACTCGCTCGGCGGCAAGTCCGCAGCCAGGGAGCGCGCGATACGCGACGTCGGCCAACCACTGCAGCGTCTCGACCGAGAGGGTCTCGGCACTGAGCACGCGATCGTTGGCGGCGTCGTAGATGACCGCACCGTTGGCGCACACCGACATCGGCGCGTATCCCAGCTGATCGACGACAGGGTGGATCCACCGCGGCGGCCTGCCGGTGGACAGTACGAAGGGCACTCCGTCGGCCACGACGGCCGAAACGGCACGCCGAGTACGTTCGGTGACGCGTTCGTGCTGGTCGAGCAGGGTGCCGTCGACGTCGCTGGCAACGAGTCGGGGGGCGAGGCGGGTGGTGTTCGGCGCGTTGGTCATCGTGACGTCATTCTGCCCTAGTGTCGAAGCGAACTGTCTTCGACGTGGAAGGAACGGTAGATGACAACTGCGAACCGTCAGATCCGATTGGCTCAGCGCCCGGTGGGACGTCCCGACGAATCGACGTGGAACCTCACCGAGGAGCCGATTCCCACTCCGGGCGACGGCGAGTTCGTCGTCACCGTCGACTACGTCTCTCTCGACCCGGCGATGCGCGGCTGGCTCAACGATGCTCGCTCGTACGTGCCGCCCGTCGGGATCGGCGAGGTGATGCGGGCGCACGCCGTGGGACGGGTGCTGGAATCCCACCATCCCGATTATGCTGTCGGAGAGATCGTTTCGGGCTCGTTCGGCGTCACCGAGCATGCACTGTCGGACGGCACGGGGGTGCAGAAGGTCGACGAATCCATCGCACCGGCACCCACGTGGCTCGGAGCGCTCGGCTTCCCCGGGATGACGGCGTACTTCGGCCTGATAGACGTCGGCAAGCTCACCGAGGGCGACACCGTGGTGATCTCCGGAGCCGCCGGAGCCGTGGGCAGCATCGCAGGTCAGATCGCGAAAGCCAAGGGAGCCACTGTGATCGGCATTGCCGGTGGACCCGAGAAGTGCGCGTGGCTCACCGAAGAACTGGGATTCGACGCGGCGATCGACTACAAGAACGAGTCGGTGTACAAGGGTCTGAAGGCGGCTGCACCCAAGGGCATCGACGTGTATTTCGACAACGTCGGCGGTGAAATCCTCGACGCGGCCCTCTCGCGGCTGCGCAAGGGAGCGCGAGTGGTGTTGTGCGGAGCCATCTCCGGCTACAACGCGACGGATCCGCAGCCCGGCCCGGCGCACTACCTGTCGCTGCTCGTCAATCGGGCATCGATGACGGGGTTCATCATCTTCGACTACCTCGACCGCTATCAGGAGGGCATCGACGCATTGTCCGAACTGCTCACCAGCGGCAAGATGACGGCGCGCGAGCAGATCGAGATCGGCGGCGTCACCGCCTTCGGATCGACGCTGAACCTGCTGTTCGACGGTGCCAACACCGGCAAGCTGGTACTCGAGGTCGGAGAACGCACCCACGACTCGGAATTATGACGACGCCTTGTTCGTTGAACCCCACGTATCGACCGATAAAGAGCTAGGAGAGCAACGATGTCTGCAGCCACCGAAACCGCCATTCTCGCCGGAGGATGCTTCTGGGGAGCCGAAGAGCTCGTCCGAAAGCTCCCGGGAGTGATCTCCACCCGCGTCGGCTACACCGGCGGCGAGGTCGCCAACGCGACGTACCGCAACCACGGCAATCACGCCGAGGGCCTCGAGGTCGTCTACGACCCCACCCAGACGACATACCGAGATCTGCTCGAGTTCTTCTTCCAGATCCACGACCCCACCACCAAGAACCGTCAGGGCAACGACATCGGTGCCAGCTACCGCTCGGCGATCTTCTACCTCAGCGATGAGCAGAAGCGCGTCGCCGAGGACACGATCGCCGACGTCGAAGCGTCGGGACTGTGGCCGGGCAAGGTCGTCACCGAGGTAACCGCGGCCGGAGATTTCTGGGAAGCCGAGCCCGAGCACCAGGACTACCTGCAGAAGTACCCCGAGGGATACACCTGCCACTGGGTGCGTCCGGAGTGGAAGCTGCCGCGTCGGGCAACTGCCTAGAGCGGCTGCGCCGCAGGTGAGTGGAACTTCGTAGCCTGCTACGAAGTTCCACTCACATGGTTTGTGGGTCCAGGTCCGACATATCCAGAACGAATCTGTATCGAACGTCGTTGACCGTCAATCGATTCAACGCCTCGTTCACCTGAGCGGACGGCATCGTCTCCACCTCGGCGACGATGCCGTGTTCGCAGCAGAAATCCAATAGTTCCTGGGTGTATCTCCGTCCGCCGCTGCCCGCCGACGCCAGACTTTTCCGGCCGATCAGCAGGTCCAGGAAGTCGACGGTGGTGGAGCCGAGATAGCCGACCGTGCACAGCGTTCCGTCGAGCGCGAGGCAGCGCAAGTACGGCGCGAGATCGTGATCGACCGGAACGCAGTCGATGATCAGGTCCAGCGTGCCCGTCCGCGATTGCATGTCGTCCGCATCGGTCGAGACGACGACGTGATGAGCGCCCAGCCTGGTCGTATCGGCGGCTTTGGTTGCGCTGGTGGTGAATATGGTGACCTCGGCACCGAGAGCGCGTCCCAGCTTGACCGCCAAGTGGCCGAGTCCGCCGATTCCCGCGACACCGAGCCTGACGCCCGGGCCGACGTTCCATCGCCGCAAGGGCTCCCACACGGTGATTCCTGCGCACATCAGCGGCGCAACACCGGCCGGATCCAGGTTCTCGGGGCGGTGGTAGACGAACTTGTCGCGGACCAGGTACTCGTCGGAATATGCACCGCGAGTGACGGATCCATCGTGCCGATCGTGACCGCCGTAGGTGAGCGTCGGGAATTCGCGACAGAAGTTCTCCTGCCCGGCTGCGCACATGTCGCATGTGCCGCACGAATCGACGATGCTTCCCACGGCCACCGCGTCGCCGACGGCGAATTCCGTCACGCTGGCACCGATCTCGGTCACTTCACCGACGAACTCGTGCCCGGGTAACACCGGGAAGTCCCCCGGATTTCGCGTCGAATGCAGGTCGGTGTGGCATCCCCCGCAGTAGGTCACCCGCAGGGCCACGTCGTCGCCGCGAAGTTCCCTTCGCTCGAAGCTCCATCGCCCCAGTGGCGTCGTCTCGTCGACCGCTCGGTAACCGGTAGTTGCTCGCATGTGCACTCTTTCTCGAAAAGTAACCAACTGGTTGGAAACGGTAGCCGCTGCAACCACCGTTTTCAACCAACCAGTTGGAAATGTAGGGTCGAAGCATGGGAGATTCCACTGCCACCCGCGCCCGCCTGCTGGCCGCGGCTACCGAGGAGTTCGCGACACACGGCATCGCAGGCGCACGCGTGGACCGCATCGCAGCGGGAGCGAAGTCGAACAAATCTCTGATCTACAGCTACTTCGGCAACAAGGACGCCCTGTTCGACGCCGCATTCGACACCCGAGTCGATACCGATATCGAGAACATCGTCTTCACCCCCGAGGACCTGCCCGGGTACGCGGTGAAGCTCTACGACATGTATCTCGACGACCCGACGCTGGTACGACTGCTGACGTGGGCAAGGCTCGAGCGAACGCCGGCCGGTCCGCTGTTCGACCGCAGACCCGGACACGATGACGAAAAGTACGAGTTGATCGCCGACGCCCAACGCACCGGCCTGCTGGTGGACGACGTGGACGCCGCCGACATCTGGTCGATGCTCATCGCGCTGGCCGGGACATGGGCTCAGGCAGCGATCATCCACACCGCCGACCGCAGCGAACCCGATGCCGACCACGAACGACGCAGAGCTGCCCTCGCCGCCACCGTCGGGCGGGCGTTCTGCCGCTCTCTGCATGGGCATGTGAGCGGAACTTCGTAGCAGGGGTCGAACTACCGCGCACAGGGGAGCCGAACTTGCGACACTGATCCGGTGACCTCCGACAGAACCCCTCGGTCGATGGCCGACGTCCTTCGTTCGCCGCGTTTCTGGCTCGCGCCCATTCTGGTGGTGTCGGCACTGATGTCGTTTCTCGCCGCGCTGTATCTGGGCGGTGTGCTCGACCCAAGGGGCAATCTGCACGACCTACCCATCGCGATCGTCAACCAGGACGAGGGCGACACGCTTGCGGGCGAGCAGCGCAACATCGGCAACGACATCGTCGCGGGTCTGCTGCAGAACGTCGATTCGGAGAAGGTCGATTTCCGGGAAGTCGGTCCGGCGCAGGCGCAATCGCTGCTGTCGACGGCCGAGGCCTACGGTTCCATCGTCATCCCCACCGATTTCACCAAGAGGATGGGAATTCTCGCCCAGGCGAGCGTGATTCCCGGGGACGTCGAGAAGCCGATCATCACGGTCTACACCAACCCACGTGCCGGCAGTTTCGGGATGTCGCTCGTGACCGGGGTGGCGACACCGGCCTTCGAATCGGTCAATCAGACTGTGGGACAGCAGATCTCCGAACAGGTGCGCCAGCAGCTCGGCGAAACTCAGCTCGCCGGTGCAAGTGCACTCACCCTCGCGCAGCCGATCGATGTGATCGTCGCCCAATACGATCCTCTGCCCGACGGCACCGGCGGTGGCCTGTCCGCCTTCTATTACGCGCTCCTGCTCGTCCTGGCGGGCTTCACCGGTGCGACCATCGTCAGCGCACTCGTCGACGGCCTACTCGGATTCACGCCCACAGAGATCGGCCCCAAGTACATCCATCGCGGACCGACCCTGATCAACCGCTTCCAGACGCTGCTCGTGAAATGGCTCGTGATGATCGTCCTGGCCATGCTGGTGTCTGCCCTCTATCTGCTGATCAGCCATCTGCTCGGTATGCCGATCACCCACGCCTGGACCCTATGGATGTACGGCGCGTTCGCGATCACCGCGGTCGGCATCACGGCATTGGCGGTGATGTCGGCGTTCGGCACAGCAGGATTGCTGATCAATCTGATCGTGTTCGTCATCCTGGCGTTGCCGTCGTCGGGCGGCACCATTCCCCTCGAAGCCAGCCCGCGGCTCTTCACCTGGCTCGCGCAGTTCGAGCCGATGCACCAGATCTTCCTCGGCACCCGCTCGATCCTGTACTTCAACGCCTCACTCGACGCAGGCCTGCTGCACTCGGTGGGCATGACGTCTCTCGGCTTGCTCATCGGGCTCGTGTTCGGCGTGGTGTTCACGCGCATCTACGACGGCAAAGGCCTCGACCGAGGCCTCGATTCATCCCGCGCTCACAGCTGACGCCAGTACACTCGATCCAATGCTTGCTGTGAATCCAGCCGGGAGCGTGGCACCCCGACGCGCCTTCCACGCTTACCTCGACGTCGCCATCGTCGTCCTCGTGCTCGTGGGCACCAACCTCATCGCGCACTTCACCACGGTGTGGGCCAGTATCGCGACGGTTCCGATCGCCGCTGTTCTGCTGGTCGTCCTGGCGAACCGTCGCGGTCTGGGGTGGGCCGAACTGGGACTGTCTCCGAAGCAGTGGAAGACCGGATCTCTGTACGCACTCGGAGCCGTCGGGGTCGTCCTCACCGTCGTCGCGATCGGTGCGTTGCTGCCACTCACTCGGCCCTTCTTCATGGCCGATAGATACGCAACCGTCTCCGCAGCCATCGTCGCATCGATGATCGTCATTCCGCTGCAGACCGTCATCCCGGAAGAACTCGCGTTCCGCGGGGTGCTGCACGGCACGCTGGGTCGCATTTACGGAGCTCGGGGGGTGTTCGCTGCAGGGTCTCTGTTGTTCGGTCTGTGGCACATCGCGTCCTCGCTGGGACTGACGGCGGGCAACGTGGGGCTGAGCGGATTTCTCGGCGGCGGGCTGTTCGGGCAGATCGTCGGCATCGCGCTCGCCGTGGTGGCGACTGCGGCGGCGGGCGTGGTGTTCACGTGGCTGCGCAGCCGTAGCGGAAGTTTGATCGCGCCCATCGCCCTGCACTGGTCGTTGAATGGACTCGGCGCGCTGGCTGCCGCGCTGGTCTGGCACGCGTCGGTGAGCTGAAAGATATGAAAGACGAGCTGCACCAGTACCTGCGGATCGCACGCGAGAACATGCTGTGGAAGCTCGACGGCCTCACCGAGTACCAAAAACGACGGCCGATGACGCCGACCGGAACGAATCTCCTGGGGCTGATCAAGCACCTGGCGATCGTCGAATACGGCTATTTCGGCCTCACCTTCGGCCGAGAATTCCCGGCGCGATTTGCCGCACTCACCGAATCAGCCGAGGCGCAACTGAATTCGGATATGTGGGCCGCTGCCGACGAATCCTCCGAGTTCATCGTCGACCTGTACCGCGAGGCCTGGTTGCACTCCGACAAGACCATCGAATCGAACGACCTCGACACTGCCGGACGCGTCCTGCACTGGCCCGTCGAGAAGCAGGAAGTAACTCTGCACCGCGTGCTCGTGCACCTCGTCGCCGAAACCAACCGCCATGCCGGGCATGCGGACATCGTGCGCGAGCTCCTCGACGACTCTGTCGGACTCCGATTGGGCAACGAAAATATGGCCGACGGCGACGCAGCATGGTGGGCCGCATATCGAGCCGAGTTGGAAACGGTTGCCAGAGAATCTGATTGACCTCATGATTGATCTCATCCCCTGACGTCAGGTGCCACCGACCCCTACCACACCCCACCGACAGGTTCTGGATAGCGAATAGTTATGCAGGGCAATAGTTTTCGATTGCACTAAGGTTGCCAGTCGAATGTGCGTTCGATACACTTGCTTCCATGACCGCAGCGATCTGGCAACTGAGCGACAGCGAACTCCTCGCCGACGCTGCCGCGGTCTCCCACAAAATCCAACTGCTCGAAGCCCGACGGATCGCCCTCGTCGGCGAGATCGACACCCGCGTCTCCCGCGAAAAACTCGGCTTCCCCGGACCCGCCGGCTGGCTCACCTCCACCACCCTGCTCTCTCCCAGCACAGCGAACAAGATCGTCGCCCTGGGCCGCGGCATGAAGAACTTCCCCGACATCGCCGACGCCGTCAACACAGGCGTCATGACCATCGACCACGCCGCCCTGATCCTCACCTTCGCCGAAACACCCCCGAAAAACCTCCCCCAAGCCGGACAAGACATCGCCCGTAAAGCCATGATCACCGCTGCGACCGGACCCCAAGCGCGTACCGGCCGCATCCGCGAAGCGATCACCAAACTTGAAGACAGCTTCGGCGGCAACAAACCACCTCCAGAGGACACCGACCGCAACGAACTCTTCGCCTCCAAGACCTTGAACGGGCGGCTGGTACTCAAAGGAGACTTCGATGCGATCACCGGAGAAAAACTCCTCACCGCACTCTCACCCCTGACCGAACCCCGACCCGCCGCCGACGGCACCGAAGACGACCGGAGTCCCGCCAGGCGCCGAGCCGACGCCTTCGGACACATCCTCGACCAATACCTCGCCTCCAGCAATCGCCCCATCGAAGGCGGTGAACGCCCCCACCTGAACCTGCACATCACCCTGCGCGATCTCACCGACCTCCGAGACAGTGCCGACGCCGACGACATCACCGACGACGAGAACACTCGCACTGCAGACGAATCCGATGATGACAACCACCCCTCCACGGATCGCGGCGCATACAGGGACCTGTTCGGCGACGGCACCACCGTCGGCTGGCTCCCCTGGATGGGACCACTCTCCCGCAACACTTCTCGGCAGTTGGCGTGTGATTGTGTCCTCACCGCCATCGTCATGGACGAACACGGTTCCCCGATCAACCTCGCCCGCACCGCACGCACCGTCACCGCCAAACAACGCAAAGCCCTCACCGCCCGCGATCACGGCTGCGCGTTCCCCGGCTGCGGGAAACCCGCATCCTGGACCGAAGCGCACCACATCTGGCACTGGGCAGACGGCGGCCCCACCGACATGAACAACCTCGTTCTGCTCTGCGGATTCCACCACCGACTTATGCACCACTCCGACTGGGAAGTGTTCATCGCCACCGATGGCCACCCCTGGTTCGTCCCACCGGCCACCGTCGACCCGTACCGACAACCCAGACCATCCCACGCCCGAGCAGGCCCCCACATCGCCTGAGCCCCAAGAAAGACTCCAGCCCCGCACCGAGAACACGGTGCGGGGCTGGAAGAGGTTGGTTCAGGAACCCGACGGAGCTGCGGGTGGTGCGGGAGGAGTTGAACCGTCAGCCGGAGCCGGAGGAGCGGGCGGTGTCGCACCGTCACCCTCAGCACCCGGAGTCGGCGGAGCAGGCGGCGTCGCACCGTCTTCCGGTGCACACACAGCACCCTCCGGGCCCGGTCCACCCTTACCCGGACCTTCCTCAGCTGGGCCACCCTTGCCCGGACCACCCGCGGGCGGAGCAGGCGGAGTTGCGCCGTCACCCGGGGCCGGCGGTGTTGCACCATCGGCCGGTGCGGGGGCCGTCGAACCGTCGGTGGACTCCGGGGCTCCCGGTGTACTGGGTGCATCCGACCCGCCACCACCGTCGGTTCGCTGCCCCAGTGTCGAAGACGACGCCACCGTGGACACTCCGGGCGAGACGTCCGGTCCCGTGGCAGCGAAGACTGCCGACGCAACCAGCGCACCGACAGCGAGTCCCGCTGCCGCCGTCGCCACAATCGGCACCCGTCCCTTCCACCGCTTCGGCCTGGTCTCTCGAACCTCGTTGCCGGGGACTGGCTCCGGGTTCGATGCGGCGGGGATCGGCTGTGTCTGATCGTTCACGTTCACTCCTTGGTCGGACTGTCTCGTTCGTTTCGGTCTGTCACCGACCCTGCCGCCGCCAGCTGAAGTCACCCTGAAGCTGGACGCATCTTCAGGATCACTTCAGCTGGTGGGTGACAATCGAGGCATGACATACAGTTCCGCTCCCCGGGTGATGGTGGTGGAGGACTCGCTGCCCATCCGAGAAGCGTTGGTGGCCGCATTCGAGGACGCGGGATTCACCGCCGCGTCCTTGCCCGACGGCGACGACTTCGAGACCACGATGGCAGGCTTTCGCCCGGATGTCGTGATTCTCGACGTCATGCTGCCCGGCGCGCGGGACGGGTTCGCGCTGATCGACGTCGTCCGCCAGAGCAGCGATGCAGGAATCATCATGGTCACCGCGAAGGACCGGTTGGAAGACCGACTGCGCGGTCTGAGCGACGGCGCAGACGACTACGTGGTCAAGCCGTTTCAGCTCGACGAGGTGGTAGCACGAGCGAAATCGGTGCTGCGTAGACGCGGGAGATCCTCGGACGCAATTCAAGTGGGCGATCTGCTGGTGGACGAGTCCGCGGGGGTCGTCACTCGCGCAGGCCACGTCCTCGACCTGACCGCGACCGAACTTCGGTTGGCAACCTTCCTCGTCGCGCAGCGCGGTCGCACTGTCTCGAAAACATCTATCCTCGAATCGGTCTGGGGTTACGGGGCGTACGACGGCAATCTGGTGGAAGTGCACGTCAGTGCGTTGCGTCGCAAGATGGAAGCGCACGGTCCGCGGTTGATCCACACTGTCCGTGGCCTCGGCTACGCCCTGCGGGCACCGCAGTGAACCGCACGCCCACGCCCTCGTTGCGCACCCGGGTGGTCGCCACCGTCGTCGTCTTGTTCGCGGTGCTGCTGCTTGTGGTCGGTGCATCGGTGGATGTGGTTCTTGGCCAGCAGCTTCGACGCGATCTCGATGCTCGCTTGAGCGATCGGGCCGACCGAGCGGTCGAACTGGTCGACAGCGGGGTCGGTGCGCAGGACTTGGTGCAGGCCCTGCAGGGCGACGCCATCCGAGTTCGGATCACCACCGCCGACGGAACGGTCTACGGTGTGCCCGGTGGCGGGCCTCCCGCGCAGGGCGATCGGCCCGCGGCACCCAACCCTCCGTCCGGCCCGTCGAATGCGCCCACTCCCCCGGGACCGCCCAATCCGCCTGCCCCGCGGTCGGATTCGCTGGAGATCACGAAGCCCCTGCCCGACGGATCGACGCTGTCACTACTCGGTGACACCACCGCGATCGCCGATGTTCGCCAACAATTGCGCATTCTCATGGTGGTCGCCGGTGCCGTCACTCTGCTGCTGGCCGCTGCCGCGCTGATCTACGCGGTGAGGCGCGCGCTGTCGCCTCTGGACTCGATGACGTCGGTCGCACGCCGAATCACCAACGGCGACAGAGGCCGACGGCTACTTCCAACCAAGCCCAACACCGATCTGGGGCGCACCGCATCGGCCGTCGACGAGATGCTCGACGCCCTCGAGGACGCCGAGCGCAAGGAGGCTGCGGCAGCGCAGACAGCGCGTCGAGCAGAGGAAGACATGCGCCGATTCCTGGCCGACGCGGCACACGAATTGCGTACGCCGGTAGCCGGGATCTCGGCGCTTGCTCAGTCCTTGCAGCGCGACGCCGAGCACCGCCCGGATCGGGTCGGGAGGTGGAGCGAGCTGTTGGTCGGCGAATCCGCCAGGGCATCGCGCCTGGTGGGCGACATGCTCGATTCCGTTCGTGCAGAGAACACTTCGGAGTTGGAGCTGGCCGATGCGGACCTCGCCGACGTTGTCCGACGCACCGTCGATCGCGCGGCACTGCTGTCCCCGCAGATCCGGTTCGAGATCGACGGATCGCAACCGATACCGGTCCGAATGGACGTGGGCCGCGTCGAGCAAATTCTGTCGAACATCCTCGACAACGCCGCTCGCTTCACGCCGCCCGGCGGCAGCGTCCGAGTGACGACAGGTGCCGATTCACAGGCATTCGTCACCGTCGACGACGACGGTCCCGGGGTCGACGAGACGGACCGCGAGCGCATCTTCGAGCGGCTCGTTCGACTGAACTCCGCGCGTGACCGTTCTTCCGGCGGTGTCGGGCTCGGGTTGTCGATCGCACGCACGCTCGCCCGTGCGCACGGCGGCGAACTCGTCTGTGCCGCAGGGCCTACAGGCGCACGATTCCTACTGACACTTCCAAGCCTTACGGGTCGTTCCGCGGGCTCCACTCCGTCGAATCACCGATAGCTATTCGACGATCAGGTCCATCAGCAGGCTGTCGTGCCAACCGCTCGGACCCTTCTCGTATTTGCGCATGATTCCGACGGGCTCGAAACCGACTGCGCTGTAACAGGCTATGGCCACAGCGTTGTCGGCAGCGGGGTCGATCACCAGCCGATGATGCCCCAGGTCGACTGTCAGGTAGCGCACCAGCGTGCCCACGGCATCCTTTCCGACACCGCGGCCATGCACTGCCGGGTCCAAGAAGATATCGATCGACGCATGCCGATACATCGGATCGGTCTCTTCGCCGTACTGGATCAATCCCGCTGTTGCGCCGTTCAATTCGACGACCAGACGCTTCTCGTCGGGATCGTCGAACGGCCAGTTCTCGTCGGCGTCCTCGTCGCCCCACCGCGCGTACACCTCGGGGGTGTGCAGTATTCGGCGTAGCTCCGGCACATCCTCGGCGGTGACGGGCCGCAACACGACCCGTTCACCGCGGAGGTTCATCGCGGAGCTCTACTCGGCCCGCTTGGCGGCACGGGCCGCGAGGTCCTGGGCGTCGAGCTTGTCTGCTTCTTCGAGGGTCGGTGCGCTGCCGCCCAATCGTGCCGGAACCCAGTACGCGCCCGGCTCGTGATGGTAGCTCTCCTGCAGTTCCAGCAGCATCTTCTGCATCACCGTCCGCAGTTTCTCGGTCAGCTCGTTCGGCGGACCGACCGGCGCCAACGGCTCACCGACGGCGATCGAGATGGGAGTGTTGGTGCGGCCCAACCGCTTCGGGTATCCCTTGGTCCACACGCGCTGCGCACCCCAGATGACCGTCGGGATGATCGGCACGCCTGCCTCGATGGCCATGCGCGCTGCGCCCGACTTGAATTCCTTGATCTCGAAGCTGCGGCTGATGGTCGCCTCCGGGTACACGCCCACGAGCTCGCCGTTACGCAGGCTCTCCACGGCCGACTTGTACGACTGAGCGCCTGCCCCTCGATCGACGGGGATGTGCCGCAGTGCGCGCATGATCGGGCCGGAGACCTTGTTGTCGAAGACTTCCTTCTTCGCCATGAACCGGATGTAGCGCTTCACCCGCCGCGGCGGTAGCCCGGCGTAGGTGAAGTCCATGTATCCGGTGTGGTTGACGGCGATGACGGCTCCGCCGGTGGCAGGGATGTGTTCCTCGCCCTCGACGTCGAATTTCAGGCCCTCGAACGCGAACACTGCACGAGCGATGCCGATGACTGATCGGTAGACGGGTTCCACAGTCCGTTAGCGTAGTCGGTGGACGATGCCGGAGAAAAGGTCCGGGAGATGACAGGTCCGGTCGAAAGCAACGGGGGAGAAACGAAGTGAAGAACAGTGCGGCACCACCGCGGCTGGCCCGGGTCGTCCGAACCGCGCTGCCGCTGATCGCAACGCTCGCCCTGGTCGGAGCCTGCGATTCCGCAGTCGGACTGCCGTCCGAACAGTCCGGGGCGACCAGCAACACCACCGAGGCAACGATGTCGACGACAACTCCGACCACGGCCTCCGCGACCACCACAACGCCCCCACCGATCCCGCCCGGCCCACCCGTCGGCGAGGTTCTCGGAAACCCCGACGCCGCGATGGCGCTGCGACCGTTCGTCAACGACCTCACCGGAGGAGGAATCGGCGTCGTCACGGCACGGTGCTGGACGGTTCCGCCCACCGAGATTCCGACGATGTACGTCGACGCGGAGGCCATCCTCGCCGCCGTTGCCGCCCCCGGCATCGACGGCCAGTACGCCGTCACCTGGACCGGGCCCACCGCGACGGTCAGCGTGAAGCGCAGTGAGATCGCGTCCGGCTATGCGTGCCCCACCGTCTACCCCACCGGTACCGCCCCCGTGTTCGACGCGGCAGACGCGGTCCACACCGTCGATCGCTACCTGGGACGTCTCGCCGGGATTCCGGTGAACCCCAGCGATGTGGAAGAGACTTACCCGATCGTGTGCGACGGCCGTCAGACCTGGGATGCCCTCGGAACCGACGTTCCCACTGCCCCGCCCCTGGTGGAAAATCCCGACATCCTGCCCGGCATCACCTCGTTCGACCCCGACAGCGTGTTCGTCACCGGGCAGAACGGCATCTACACCCAGGTCAACGCAGACATCATCGACGCATCCGGGGCGTATCAGAACCGCACGTTCGTGCTGGCCATCGGCGGCGAGGGCTACTGCATCGGCGACATCGCCTGAGCCTGTTCTACTTCAGGACGTCGGTCCCGACGAAAGGCACCAGGGCTTCCGGGACGCGGACGGTGCCGTCGGCCTGCTGGTGGTTTTCGAGGATCGCGACGATCCAGCGGGTGGTGGCGAGGGTGCCGTTGAGCGTTGCCGCGGTCTGTGGCTTGCCGTTCTCGTCGCGGTATCGCACGCCGAGGCGTCGGGCCTGGAACGTCGTGCAGTTCGAGGTCGAGGTCAGCTCGCGGTAGGCGTTCTGGGTGGGAACCCATGCCTCGCAGTCGAATTTGCGAGCGGCAGAGGAGCCGAGGTCGCCGCCTGCGGTATCGATGACGCGGTAGGGCAACTCGACGGCTGCGAGCATTTCCTTCTCGAACCCCAGCAGCTTCTGGTGTTCGGCGGCTGCATCCTCGGGCTTGATGTACGAGAACATCTCGATTTTGTCGAACTGGTGCACTCGGATGATGCCGCGGGTGTCCTTGCCGTAGCTGCCCGCTTCGCGGCGGAAGCACGACGACCATCCGGCGTACCGCTTCGGGCCGTCGGCGAGGTCGATGATCTCGCCCGAGTGGTAGCCCGCGAGGGCGACTTCAGAGGTTCCGACCAGGTAGAGGTCGTCGGCTTCGAGGCGATAGATCTCGTCTGCGTGTGCGCCGAGGAATCCGGTTCCCGACATGATCTCCGGCCGCACCAGCACCGGCGGGATCACCATGGTGAACCCGTTCTTGACGGCTTTCTGCGCGGCGAGCTGGAGCAATCCCTGCTGGAGCAACGCGCCGTAGCCGGTCATGAAGTAGAAGCGCGAGCCCGAGACCTTGGCTCCGCGTTCCATGTCGATCAGGTTCAGCGACTCACCGAGCTCGAGGTGATCCTTCGGCTCGAAATCGAACTCCGGGATCTGCCCGACGGTCTCGAGCAGAACAAAATCGTCCTCGCCGCCTGCGGGCGTGCCGTCCTGGACGATGTTGGAGATCGCACGGTGGGCCGTGTCGAGGGCTGCGTCGGCCTCGGCTTCGGCTGCCTGAGCGGCCTTCACCCTGGCAGCCAGCTCCGATGCCCCGGCGAGCAGACCTGGACGGTCCTCGGCGGAGGCCTTACCGACCTGCTTTCCCAGTGCCTTCTGCTCTGCACGCAGCTGATCGCCGGCCAGAACCGCGGCCCGGCGAGATGCGTCGGCATCCAGAAGTGCGTCGACGAGTGCGGGGTCCTCGCCTCGGGTGCGCTGCGAGGCGCGCACTGCGTCGGGATTCTCGCGAAGGAATTTCAGGTCGATCACGAGAACGAACCTTACTTGCCGAGCAACCCCAGGTAGTCCTCGCGTCCGAACATCGTGGCGGCATCGATCGCCGACGGGTGGCCGCCGTGCGGATCGGCTCCACCGTCGACGAGCGCGCGCACCACGTCGTCCTCACCTTTGAAGACCGCGCCCGCGAGTGGGGTCTGCCCTTTGTCGTTGGGCTTGTCCACATCGGCACCGCGCTCGACCAGCACACGCACCGCGTCGGCATGTCCGTGGTAGGCGGCGAGCATGACAAGCGTGTCGCCTGATTCGTTGTGCAGATTCACCGGAACACCCGCGTCGACGTAACTCGCCAGAGCGACCGCGTCACCGGCGCGGGCCATCGCGAAGAGTCGGCCGGCGAGTTCGCTGAGGTCGTCGTCACCCGTTGGGTCGCTCATGAGGACCGAACATACTCGGGCATGATGGTGGGCGATGTCCGGATACGAAACAGACTCCCCGACGAGCGAGAAGTCTCGGCGAACACTGTCTGCAACCACAGCTCGACGTGGGCTCGCCATGGTTGCGGTCGGTGCGGTGCTGGCCGCGGGAGCGACGGTTTTCCTGTCCGACGGGTTCTCGGCACCCGAGAAGATCACTACCAATGCAACGGCCAGTGGGCCTGCGACCGATGGGCCCGTCTCGGCGTCCTCCTTCGGCGCTGCCGCTCCGGGAACATGCCTGCAGTGGACGCCAACCGACGATCCGGAGACCGATCGACAGGACCTTTCCGAGGTCTCGTGCGCCGATCCCCATCGCTTCGAGGTGGCTCGCGACATCGACATGAGCGTCTACCCCGGCGTCGAGTTCGGCCCGGGCTCGCCGTATCCCGGCTCCATCCGGTTCGGTGAGTTGCGCGACGAACACTGCGCGGCCGCCGTCGACGACTACGTCGGTGCCAAGTTCGATCCCAACGGACGCTTCGGCGTCGGGCTGATGTTCCCCAGCCAGGCCGGGTGGGCCAAGGGTGAGCGGACGCTGCGCTGCGGTGTGCAGATGCCGTCGAACAGCGGTGCACTGATGGAGATGACCGGCTCGATTCTCGACCAGGACCAGTCGAAGGTCTGGCCGACCGGCACGTGCGTCGGCATCAACCAGAACGTGCCGGCCGATCCGGTGGACTGCTCGGCACCACACGCGTACGAGGTGGCGTCGGTGATCAACCTGACGCAACAGTTCCCCGGCGGACACCCGCCCGAGGGCGACCAGGACGCGTACCTGGAAGGCACGTGCACCGACGCCGTCAACGGCTACCTCGGCTCGGACACCGCACTGCGAGACAAGACGCTCACCCTGTTCTGGGACACCATCGACGTCGCGAGCTGGCTCGCCGGAAGTCGCCAGGTGACGTGCTCGGTGGGTAAGGAACTCGATTCCGGCGGCTTCGCGACCATCGTCGGTACCGCCAAGGGCGACATCCTCATCAACGGTGCAGCTCCCGTCCCGCCGCCCTCCGCACCCGACGGCCGCGCATTGCCGACACCGCTGCCCGGCGCCGCCCCGATCACCACCGGAGGGTGACATTCCCACCCACATGACGCGCGTCGACTTCGAAGAAGCCGTGTCCGACGCCCTCGACACCCTGCCGCGTGAGCTCACCGACTTCATGGACAACGTGGTCGTTCTCGTCGACGAGGAACACCCCACCGAGGACATCCTCGGGCTGTACGAGGGCATCGCACTGACCGAACGCTACGAGTACAGCGGGCACCTACCGGACGTCATCACCATCTACCGCAAACCGATCCTCGAGATGGTCGACGACGAAAACGAGGCTCGACGGGAAATCGCAATCACCGTCGCCCACGAAATCGGACATCACTTCGGCATCGACGACGAACGACTGCATCAACTCGGATTCGGCTGACGGCACTCACCCCCGCCCGCACTCACCCCGAACCGCCGCGCTCGCGAACGCACCCCCAGCTGGGATGAATGTGAGATCCAGTCACTCAGATGGCCTGAATGGCGCATTCATCCCAACATGGGGGGCGACGCGGAACCGGGCTACGCCGCAACTGCCTCTCGGCGAACAGGGCGCACCGCGCGGTCGGTGAGAAATGCGAATCCCAATCCCAGTGTCAGCCACAGCGTCGCCTGGGTGGCCAGTGACGACAGGCGGAATTCCCAGAGCAGGGTTGCCGGGAAGTCCGCGCCCACCTCGTTCACGGTGGGCAGCAGTGCGTAACCGATGCCGACCACAACCAGGAACGCCAGCAACGGCGCGCCGACGCGAATCGCCACCGAGGTGTGCGATGCCACCGCCTTCGCCGCGTAGACGGCCACTGCGACAGCCAGCAGACCCAGAATCACCGACGCCAACCACAGCCATGTGCGCTGGGTGATGGTCTCCGGATCTCCGACGGCCGGTGGGTTCGCCGGGTACTTGAAGAACGGCACCGCTTCGATGGCCAACCATCCGGCACCGGCACCGACGAGGGCGAGTATCGAGCCCGGTAGGGAGCTGAGGCGTCGCCCGTAGTGCAGTCCCGAGGCGAAGATCGCGCCGAGTGCCAGGCCGGCGAGTCCGGTGGCGAGGAACAGTCCGACGCGTTGTCCGTCCCGGCTGACCAGCGCCTCTTCGTCGCCGTGGGAGTGCGCGGCAGGGGCTGCGTCGGCGTGATGGGCATCGGCACCGGCTGCTTCTTCGATGGCGATGGCCGAGTCGATGTGCGGCTCACCGACGACGTAGGCGACTGCTCCGGCGAGCAACCCTGCGACGAGTCCGGCGAGCAGACCTCGCACCAATAGTTGGACGAATGTGCCCTGCAGAGTCGGGCCGTGGGTATCGGTCAGTGGCATGGCAGACCCAGCAGGTGGCGGCCGTCGTGCATCAACTCGTGCATGTACATGCCACTGCGGGAGATCGCGCCCTGATCGAAACCGACGAGGTAGAGCACGACGAAGGCGAGCAGGATCGTTGCGGCGACGATGACGGCGAGCGCAGCCGACTCCGTCGTATTACTGGGTGCGTGAATGATTGCCATGGTGTCCTCCTGGGATTGTGCGTCCCGTAGTCCCCGCTCGAAAGCGCGGACGGCCATGCGATGAACGAGTTTTCTGACTCTCGAATTCGGGCATTTCGCCGACGTCGATCACAGTGGCGCAACCGCTCCGGATTTTCACCGGATTACCTGCGTACATCGCGTATTACCAGCGAACTGTGGCATCGCTCTGGACGCTGTGTCAATCGCTGTCATGGGCGACTGCGGCTCGATGCCAGAATGGCCGGGTGACTGCGCCCGTGACCCGACTGACGTTGGTCGCTCACGCGCGAACCGACGCGATGCGCACCGGCCGCTTTCCCGGCGACGAACCACTCGACGACGCGGGGCTGCGCGACCTCGCCGCGGTCACCGACTTTCCCCGCGTCGACCGCGTCCTGTCCGGCCCGGAAATCCGCTCGATCTCCACTGCCCGCATCTTCGGCCCGGACATCTCGATCGAACCCGCGTTGGCCGACATCGACTACGGCCGGTGGTCCGGCCTCGAGATGACCGATCTGCCCGACGCCGACGCGATGGGCTGGCTCGGCGATCCGGCGTTCGTTCCACCGGGTGGCGAATCCCTCGACGCGTTGTTCTCTCGTGTCGGGACGTGGCTGAGCGCTGTCGGATCGACGCCCGGCCGCACGCTGGCGGTGACCTCTCCTGCCGTCGTTCGAGCCGTGGTGGTGCTGGTGTTGGCGGCCCCGGTGTCCTCGTTCTGGCGCATCGACGTCTCCCCGCTCACGCGCACATCCGTCAACCGTCGAGGCGGCGCGTGGACTGTCGGCTCGGTGGCCCAGAAGTTCATCTGAGTTTTTCTCGCGTCGAGGGAACCAAACCGAACACGGCGGCGTCCTACCTACCGACAGCGCAAAGTTCTTCGATCAAGGAGCGTGGCTCATGACCGTCATCAAGGTGGATCCGGTGGCACTGCAGCTCGCTGCCTCCGAACTCGATGCGGTCGCCGCTCGCTTGCAGGCAGCTGTCACTGCGACGGCAATCCCCGTACGGCCACTGCCGCCCGGCACCGACGAGGTGTCGCTGCTGACCGAACGATTCTTCGGCACCGCGGCCGAGACCTTCGGACCCGCTGCAGCGCAGGGCATTTCGGAGCTGCACCGGGCGGCCGAGGAACTGCGGAAACAGGCCGCGGACTACGTCGCCACCGACGACGACACGGCTGGGGGCCTGCCCGGCCTACCCGGCATCTGACGCACCGAAGTCGACCGCAACAGAAAATTCGACACGACGCTCGAAATGACACAACGCTCGAACATCATGGGGGTACGAGGATGACGCTCGGAGTGACAGGTGTGGTGTGGCTGCCACGCACGGCGACGGGAAACTCGACGCGATTGCTCGGGCCCGGACCGGTGCCGTTGCACGTCGCCGGTGGGGCGTGGGGTTCGGTCGCCGCGGCGTTCACCGAGGCATCGGCGAGTATCGCCGCCGTCACCGCGGCTCTGACCGCAGGCTGGGAAGGCGAGTCGGCGCTGCTCGCTCAGGCTGCGCTCGGCCGTTTCGCAACCTGGACCGCCGCCACGGCAGTCAAAGCGGCAGCGCTCTCGGTCGAGGCCCCGGCCGCAGGAACCTCGTACGGTGTCGCGTTGGCGACCATGCCCTCGCTCGTCGAAATCGGAGCCGTGCAGGCCGCCAAGGTCACCGCAGCCTCGACGGGTGGCGTGATGAACGGCAGCTACGAGGCAGCCGAGGTGGCCGACCGACTGCTCGACATCCGCGCCGCGATGGTGATGGAGGGCTTCGAGCTGGTCTCCTCGCACCGCATCGTCAAGACCACTTTCGATCAGCCGCCGGCCATCGTCTCCGATTCCGGGAGCGGCCTCGGCAAATTCGCGAACGGCGCGCTGATGACCTCTCCGGTTCAGGCCGCGATCGGCGGCTTGATGGCCGCAACCCAGAACCCCGGTGTGGCCGCGGCGGCAGGTCAGATCGGTAGTGCTGTCACCTCCATCGCCAGTACCGGCGTCTCGACCGTCGCCACCGCCGCGTCCAACATCGGGTCGAGTGCACTGTCCGGCGGATCGGGAGCAAGCGGCGGTCACGGTGTCGTATCCGGTGGTTCGGCATCTCCTGCCGTCGGCCCGGCGTCCACGCGTCCGGTGTCGTTCGGCGGCGGGGCAGGTGGCGCAGGAGGGCTCGGCGGTGGCGTCGGAATGCCCGGTTCCGCGTTGGGTCCCGCAGGTGGCTCGATGCCGTCTGCAAGCCAGAGCGGTCCGACCGCGTTCGGCGCACCCGCATCGGCCGATGGCGGCCTCGCTCAGCGCGGAACGGGCGCGGCCGGCGCTCCGGCCTCCGGTACGCGCGGGCAGGCCGAGGACGACGAACACGAGACCCCGGACTACCTCAAGCAGTTCGAGCACTTCGCGGACGGCCGCACCGTCGCGCCGTCCGTCATCGGCGCGGATACGACCCTGCCCCACACCACCACACTGCCGGACACCAGCGGGAACGGCCGTTGATCGACTTGGGAACCGTGCCGGTGGGCCACACATTGCCGATCGCCTCACTCGGTGTGGACGAGATGGACTTCCTCGCCGACGAACTGTCGATCGCCGAACTACCCGTCGTCCTGGACGTGTTCCCGCGCTTCGACGACGTAGCTGCGCGGGATTCCGCGCTGGAACGTGGCCGCGGCGCACTCGACTCGGCCGGACTCTTGACCGGCGGCCGCGTCCACGAGGATCTTCGGCAGTGGCTGCGGGTCCTCGAACAACCTCACTGGTACGTCTCGGCCCGCGTGTTCGACGTCGAGAGCGCCGAGCCCGTTCCGAGCACTCGGATCTGCGTTGCATCCGACGATCGGCTGACGGTGTCGGCGGTGCGGCGGGCCGACGTGGTCGCCATCCGCGCTGTCTACGGTGATCCGGCCCGAGACCTCGCGTTGTCGATCGGCTCGGTTGCGTCGTTCGACCCGGGCAGCATCAACGCGCCAACCGATCTGCTTGCCGAAGCACTCGATGCGGCACCGACCGACGTCGGAGCAACCGCGTCTCGGTTACGCGGAATCGGCATAGCGGACGACCGCGCCGCGGCCCTGGCGTCGGCGATGGCCACCTACGCCGGCAGAACCGAGATCACGGCCGTCGCCCGCAGGCACGGCACCCGCCACGTGGCGGGCAGACCCGTCGCCCTGTTCGACACCCGCGCCGGACGCATCGTCGCCACCTCGACCCTCGCCGCCGACGGCACGTCGTGGAGCTCACTGACCGGCGCAACGGATCGAAGAGTGACTACTGCCCTGACCGAGCTGATCGCATCGGCCGGTGAGCATCTTCGCTAGCTGATCGGGTTGTCCGCCTTGTCGCTGCCCTTGCCCACGAACGGCGGCAGGAACGTGCCCCACCTGGCGCAGGACCATCCTCCGTCGGGCAGCGGCAGCAGCTCGACGGTGTGGGTGTTGTCGAGATGGTTGTCGGCCGCGAACGTGCCCTCGACGCCTGCCAGTACCGCAGCGACCAGTCGGATTGCGGCACCGTGGCTGACGACTACGACGTCGCCTGCGGTGTCGTCACTCAGGTACTGCGCACGGAGAGTGTCGAGCACCGGGACGTACCGCTCCAACACCGAATGTCCGCTGTCGCCTCCCGGCACGGTCGCCGCCAGATCACCGGCGTGCCAGCGACTGAAGATCTCGGTGAACTCGCGGTGCGCATCCGGATCGTCGCGGTCCTCCAGATCTCCCGCGAAGGTCTCCTGGATTCCGTCGGTCACCACGAGGGGAACCCCGGTTGCCCGCTCGATGTAACCGGCAGTCTGCTTGGCGCGCAACGCAACCGAGGACACCAGTACCGCGGGTGGGCGTCCGATCCAGGTCTGCGCATAGGCGTCGGCCTGCTGGTGCCCCAGCTCGGTGAGCTCGGCTCCCGGCGGTGAGGTGTCCAGTATCTTCGCGACGTTGGCTGTCGTCTGACCGTGCCGGACCAGAATCAGTTTGCCCATCACAGATCACCGCGTCCGGCACGAATGTCGGCGACCCACTGCACGTGTTCGTCGATAGGCGGCGGTACCGAACCGCCCGTTCCCGTTGCAGTGGGCCAGGATCCGAGGAATCGTAGGGGCATCTTGCGGTGGAATGCAGCCAACATCTCCGCGACGAGCGGGTCGTCGACGTGCCCGGCGCAGTCGATGAAGAACCTGTACGTTCCGAATCGTGAACGGGTGGGCCGTGATTCGATGAAGGTCAGGTCGATGTTGCGAATTCCGAACTCGGCCAACGCTGCCGGCAGCGTGCCCGGATCGTTCGGCGGCTCGAGTACCACCGAGGTGCGGTCGGCACCGGTGCGCGCAGGCACCGATTGCGGCGCGGTCACCAGCACGAAGCGAGTCCGCGCGCCCTCCACGTCGATGATCCCGTCGGCCAACTGTGGCAACTTCAGGCGCTCACCGGCGAGCCGCGTCGACACCGCAGCATCGACCATTCCGGCCGCAACATCTTCTGCTGCACCGGCATTGGACGACGCAGACTGCACCACGGCGTCGGGCATGGCGGCCTGCAGCCACTGGCGCACCTGGTTGAGAGCGATCGGATAGGCGCTGACCGTGCGGGCCGAATCGAGCGTGACACCGGGACCGCCGAGAATGGTGAAGGCCACCTCGATCTCGGTCTCGGCGACGATCTGCAACCGGCGGCCCTCAGACAACGCGTCGAGCGTCGGTGGAACCGCTCCCTCGATGGAGCTTTCGATGGGGACCACGGCCGCGTCGGCCACACCCGATCGCACGGCCTCGAGCGCTGCCGGCGGGTTCGAGGCCGATACCCGCTCGACCGCGCCCTCCAGACCGACTGCGCCGAAGGTTCCGAGCCTTTCGAACTGCGCAAGCGCCATCTCCGTGAACGTTCCCGATGGGCCGAAGTAAGCGATGCGAGGCACGCCTCGAGGTTACGTTGTCGACGTCCACGAAGCGATCAAACCGACGTCGACGAGCCGGGCTCGGGCGCGGGCAGCGTCGACGATCTCGATTCCGAGCAGCACCTCGCGCACCGCCTCGGCGGCCTCGGGGATGAGGGCCCGCAGTGCGGCGACGTTCGGAGCAGCAAGGGCCGCGGCGATGTCGTCTCCGCGGAGCGACGCCACCGTCGCAGCAAGGATCGCGAGCACCTCGTCGCCGGAGTCGGCGCGGGCGACGAGACCCACATCGGCGTGCGAGACCACGGCGAGCACGTCGGCGATGCGCCGCGGGGTGTCGCCGACGCTGATGCCCGGTGTCCGGTGGGCAAGGACGACGGCCTCCGCGGTCTCGGCCACGTCGATCGCGTCGAACATCGGGAAGACGACCAGCGGCGAGGGCAACCGCAGCGTGAGCGCATCGGCGAGGTGCTCGACTGGGGCGTCGACGTCGAACCGGACGGCCTCGTAGCCGCCGGTCCGACCTGCTCGGAGCTCGTCGGGATCGATGTCGAGATGCACCACGATGCGCCCGAGATCGTCCGATCCGGACAGTGCGAGCAGGGTCGATGCCCGGACGACGGGCGGTCCGTACTCGGCTCCACGCGGGGCTGCGGCCAGCGAATGGGCGTCGGCACATATCGGCTGCAGCAGTCCGTGGACGAGTGCGTTCGGGTCGGGTCGGTGTGGCACACCGAGGGTCAGCGGAATCGGCACGCCTTCACGGTAGACCCGGGTCTGGGTCGTTCCGCGGGCTCCACTCCCGGATCTGGGTCGTTCCGCGGGCTCCACTCCTGTGGTCTGGGTCGTTCCGCGGGCTCCACTCCCGGGCACGGCCTTGCGATCCTCGCCACACCACGCTAACTTAGGTTTGCCTCACCTACTCGCCTGACCGATCGCATCGGAGGAGCCCATGCTCGGCGCAACCACCACCACCGGACCGACCACTGCCGAACGCGTGCGCAGTGCCTGCATGCGCGCCGAGGGCGCAGCCCTGGCCATCGACGGCAGCGACCCGGTGATCACGTCCCTGCACCACCTGCGACCCAACGGGGAAATGATCCTCGCCGTCCCCACCGACTCCCTCGACAGCGCGGTCACCTGGCAGTCCTCCCGTGCCGGAACGCCCGCCGTGCTCGAACTCACCGATCACGCGCCGCTCGCCCTGCGTGAACCGGTGCGATCGTTGGTGTGGCTTCGCGGCGATCTACGCCCGGTCCCGGAATCGCTGATGCGACCCATGGCCGGAGCAGTGGCCGCCGAACATCCGCATCCCGCCCTCCTCGACGTCGGCCACACCACCTCGCTGATGCGGCTGATCGTCACCTCCGCCGTGGTCGCCGACAGCACCGGAGCCGAGCCGGTCGACGTCGACACGCTGCTGGCAGCCGAACCCGATCCCTTCTGGGAGATGGAGACCAGCTGGCTCGAGCACCTCGACTCCGACCACCCGGACCTGCTCACCCAATTGGCCCGTCGCCTCCCGCCGTCGCTGCGGCAGGGTCGAATCCGGCCGCTCGGCATCGATCGCTACGGCATTCGGCTGCGCATCGAAGGCGAATGCGGTGACAACGACGTCCGGCTGGGATTCGCCGAGCCCGCCCGGGACGTCCTCTCGCTCGGTCGCGCGCTGCGCGTTCTCGCCGGGTGCCCGTTTCTGAACGGGCTACGCGCCCGCGGCTGACCGACGTTTCGAGAAACAGGGCAGACTCGTGCGGTGATCGACTTCAAGAGCTGGTTGACGCCACCACCGCCCGCGAGTACGGCTCCCCCGCCCGATGCCCGCGAACGCACCACCATCAAGGTCGAGATCGCGATCGTCCTGCTGGTGACGTTCGGCCTGAGCGGTATGAGCAGCATCCTCTCGCTCATCGAGGACGCGCTGCAGACCGCTTCCCTGTCCGATCAGACCGTGGCGCTGAACTCGTCGCGGTCGAGTTTCAGCCTCATCGATCTGCTGTTCCAGCTGCTGAGCATTCTGCGTCTGTGCGCCTGGGGCGCACTGGGGTTGTACCTGCTGTGGCGTGCCGATCTGGCACCCCGAGCGATCGGGCTGGCCCGGCCGCGGCTGAAGATCGACCTCGGTCACGGCGTCGGACTGGCCGCCCTGATCGGTGTGCCCGGCCTGGCGCTGTATCTCGTGGGCAATGCCCTCGGGTTCAATCTGAACGTCGTACCCAGCGCCCTCGACGACCACTGGTGGCGCGTCCCGGCACTGATTCTGTACGCACTGGCCAACTCCGGTGCCGAGGAGATCACCGTCGTGGCGTACCTGATCTCTCGCCTGCGCAGGCTCGGTCTGAGCGAGAACGCGTCCCTGCTGTGTTCGTCACTGCTGCGCGGCAGCTATCACTTCTATCAAGGCGTGGGCGGTGGTGTCGGAAACTTCCTCATGGGTCTGGTGTTCGGCCGCTACTGGCAGCGCACCGGCAGACTGTGGCCACTGCTGATCGCGCACGCTCTGATCGACATCGTCGCCTTCGTCGGCTACGCCCTCCTGCGCGAACATCTGTCGTGGCTCCCGTGAATCCGGCGTCGAGGAACCCGGTTGTTCGCGCGGCGGTAGGTACAGTCGATCCGTGAACGACGACGATCGCTACGGACGGCACGGCGCGCCAGACCGGCGAACGCCGCCTCCCGGTCGAACGCCGCCGGACCGCACCCCGCCGGACCGCACCCCACCGAACCGCACGCCGCCACCGGACCGATCGATGCCCAGTAGGCACGGTCGTCCCGATCCCGCGCCCCGGCCAGGTCCAGCGCCCCAACCCGGTCGCGCCGGAGGTCCACCCCCGCAGCAGCCACCGGGTCCACCACGACCCCGTCAGCAGCCGCTCGGCCAACAGCCGCCCCAGCCACGGCCCAATCGCCCGCCGCCCGGCCAACAGCCGCCCCCACGCGGGTACCGTCCGGGCCCGCCACCGGAGGGCACCGAGTTCATCCGACGCGACGGCCGCCCCACTCCCAGGCCGGAAGGGCCACCTCGGCCGGCACCACTCCCACGCCACAGCCCTCAGCAGGCGTGGTCGCAGGCACCCGAACCTCGATCGGCACAGTCACCTCCGGCACAGTCGGATTCGCCGAATTCGACGCGTCAGTACTCACGTTCCCAGGACGATCCACCGGGTCGCACCGGGTATGCGCCGCGTCAGCAGCCGGAGCCGTTCACCGAGGAGCGCAGGCAACCGGCAGCACCAGCACAGCGGGCTCTGCGCCGTCCCGAACCTGTTCGGCCGCAACGCGATTCACGTCCACCGAAGGTGGCGAAGCCGCGCAAGCGCAGACGCTGGGGTCGACGCTTCCTGATCGTGTTGCTGGTTCTCGTGCTGGGAATCGGCGGCGTCGTCTACTACGCCGACAGCTCGTTGACGCGCGTGGATGCCCTCACCTCGTATCCCGGACGCATCGGCGACACACCCGGCACCAACTGGCTTCTCGTCGGGTCGGATTCGCGAGCCGGCCTGACGCCGGAGCAGGAAGCCTCGCTCGCGACCGGCGGCGAGGTGGGCCCGAGCCGCACCGACACGATCATCCTGATCCACATCCCCGAGGGCAGCGGCGCGCCCACGATGGTGAGCCTGCCGCGCGATTCGTACGTATCGATTCCGGGCAACGGCCAGGACAAGCTCAACGCGGCCTTCGCATTCGGCGGGCCGCCGCTGCTGGTACAGACGGTCGAGGGTGCAACCGGTGTGCACATCGATCATTACGCAGAGATCGGATTCGGCGGCTTCGCCGGGATCGTCGATGCGGTCGGTGGAGTCAACGTGTGCGTGCAGAATGCGATCGACGATCCGTTGGCGGGCATCAACATTGCCGCCGGCTGCCAGGATCTCACCGGAGCCGAGGCGCTGGGATTTGTGCGGTCCCGCGCGACGGCGTTGGCCGATATCGACCGGATGAACAATCAGCGCGCGTTCATGTCTGCCCTCCTGGAAAAGGCAACCAGCGCTTCGACTTTCCTCAACCCACTGCGGTTGTGGCCGCTGGTGTCCGACACCGCGTCGTCGTTGAGCGTCGACGAGGGAGATCACATCTGGAACCTCGCCGCGTTGGCCTGGGCGATGCGCAGCGGTCCGGTGACCACGACGGTGCCCGTCGGCGGATTCCAGGACTCCGACGTCGGAAACGTGCTGCTGTGGGACGACACTCGCGCTCCGGCATTCTTCGACGCCATCGCGCAGGATCGCGAGATCCCCCCGGAACTGTTGACCGGTGGCCCCTGAGCGCAGGTTGCATCGGTAGGCGGGAGTGGAGCCTGCGGAACGACCCTGGGTTGTAGGTTGTGGACCATGACATTGCCGTCTGCCCAGCCCGCCGCCACCCCCGGTACGTCGTTCCACGATCTTGTGCGCGCCCAGGTGCGGCACGAGTTCACCGCTTCGCAGCAGTACGTCGCCATCGCGGTGTGGTTCGACCGCAACGATCTTCCACAGCTGGCCACACGTTTCTACGCTCAGGCCGCCGAAGAACGTCGGCACGCCATGATGATGATCCGTTTCCTCATCGACAATCGGCTCGAGGTCGACGCGTCGGGCATCGACGACGTGGTGACGGCATTCCAGTCGGTCGTCGAACCGGTGGAACTGGCGCTGACTCAGGAGTCGACGGTGACCGAGCAGATCACCGCGCTGGCGCGCGCTGCCCGGGCCGAGGGCGACTACATCGGCGAGCAGTTCACCCACTGGTTCCTCACCGAGCAGGTCGAGGAGGTGGCGGCGATGCAGAGTCTGCTCAACGTCGTTCGCCGGGCCGGATCCAACCTGTTCGACATCGAGCAGTACGTCGCTCGCGAGATCGGCTCCACGGTGATCCGCGCCACCAATGCCCCGAAAGAAGCCGGAAGAGCGTAGGTTGCGCCCTGCTCAGGGCAGACATTTAGGATCGACTGTATTAGGCCACGTTCGCCTCAATAAGGATCGACTTGGATGACAATGCCCTCTGACCAGGCATATCGTCCTGTGCATGAGCGCAGACATCAAGGAAACCAGCCACACCAAGTTCCACGCACTTCTCCGCGACCAGATTCGCAACGAGTTCAACGCCTCGCAGCAGTACATCGCCACCGCGGTCTACTTCGCGAATGTCGATCTGCCGCAGCTGGCGAAGCACTTCTACGCGCAGTCGGTCGAAGAGCGCAACCACGCGATGATGATCGTCCAGTACTTCCTCGATCGTGACATCACGGTCGAGCTGACCGGCGTCGACGCATCGAAGTCCGTGTTCACCGATCCGCGCGAGGCCATCGCTCTGGCTCTGGCGCAGGAGGAGACCGTCACCGAGCAGATCATCGCTCTGGCGAGCACCGCACGCGAAGAGGGCGACTACCTCGGCGAGCAGTTCATGCAGTGGTTCCTCAAGGAGCAGGTCGAGGAAGTTGCCAGCATGAAGACGCTGCTCAACATCGCCGATCGCGCGGGCCACAACCTGTTCGATCTCGAGCAGTTCGTTGCCCGTGAGATGAACACCAGCGTGACCGCCGACTCGGGCGCACCCACCGTTGCCGGCGGATCGATCTGATTCGCACCGCACTACTACGCGAGTAACGCGCGAACCCTCGCGCTCATACGGGTGGCCGCCCGAACAAGAATCCTTGTTCGGGCGGCCACCTTCGCTCGCGTTCTAGCGCAGAGTGACCTGGCGTCCGCGTAGGCCGTCGCGCGAACGCAACTGCGCCGCCGTGAGCGGAGCGTCGACAGCCAGTGCCTCGCCCAGCTTCTCGCCGAATTCCTTTGTGGGCGCTGCCCATTCGGTGGGGTGCATCTCGGGATCGAGATCGAACACCGGCACCAGAAGCCCATGTGTACGGAACGAACCGGCGTAGCGCGAGCCCTCACCCAAGTTGAGATCGCCGGCAGCGTGCAGGCGCGCGAGGGCCAGCATCACGTCGTCCTCGCTCTCCGGGCGAACCCACCGGATGTGCGCCTTGTCGCCTGCATCCACCCACCAGGCCGCGACGACGCCGTCGGCCTCGATCCGCGCCGAGGGCATGATCGCCTGATTCGCGCGCTCCACGGTGGCAGTCACATCGGCTGCGGGAGTGGCATTTTCGGGAATCCACCAGTTGAAGTCCTGATGAACGGTGATCTCGAGCAGCGCGGACGCGTCGAGCACCTCGGTCAACGCGGGGGTGCTGTCGGTGATCTTCGCGGCTTCGAGCGACTCGCCCGCGGAAGCAGTGGACACCCAGCCGAGTGCGCTACTGATATCTGCTGCAACGTCTTTCGACTGCGTCTGCACCTGAAGGCCGACGAATCCCTCGACGGTGCCCGCATCTTCGCGCACCAATGCCGCGACGGCACCGGGCAGCACCGTTGCCAGCGTGATGGTGCGACCGTCCACCGTGATCGGCGCGGATGCCGTCGCCGACGGGACGAACTCGCGCATCGCTACCAGGTCGCATTCGGCGGCGAGGCCTTCGAACGGGCGAGTCGGCGCCGATTCGATGCTCGCGCGTTCTGCTTCTCGCTGCGCCAGCTTCGCTGCTCGGTTGCTGTCCTGCTTCGGTCCACTGTTTCTTTTGCTCTTACCCACGCCCGAAAACCTACACGTTCTTCGATTCGAGCCAGGCTCGCGTTCGGCCGGGGTGATTGGTGGCGATCCACCCGACGCCGAGCTCGCGGCACAGGTCGACGTCCTCTTTCTCGTCGACGGTCCACACGTAGCTGGCCCGGCCGGACGCTGCTGCGCGGTCGATGATGGCCGGGTGCTCGCGTAGCGCTCGAATCGACGGACCGACGGCGGTGGCCCCGACGGTCGTCGCCGCTCCCCCACCGAGGTAGTGCGAGCTGTCTCCGAGGAGCACCGTCGGAAGCATCGGAGCCGACCGCCGTACGCGCCAGACGGCCGACGGCGCGAACGACATGATGACCGCGCGCGAGTGGTCCGCCGACGCGGGCGCACCGATGCCGAACGTGTGCAGCTCGGCGAGAACCTTGCTTTCGATCAGCGAGCCGTATCGCACGGGATGCTTGGTTTCGATGAAGAGTTTGACCGGCTTGCTGGTCCAGTCCAGGACGAGCGAGATGAGGTCGTGCAACGTCAGGAGTTCGGCAGGTTCGTCGGCGTCGCCGTAGTTCAGTCGAGCGAGATCGGCGAAGTCCATCTCGCTGACGATGCCGGTGCCGTTCGAGGTTCGATCGACGCGGCGATCGTGCACGCACACGATATGGCCGTCCTTGGTGAGCCGCACATCGCATTCGACGCCGTCCGCTCCCTCGCGCAGAGCGAGATCGTAGGCGGCGAGAGTGTGTTCCTTCTTGGCCGCCGACGCACCTCGATGCGCGACGACCAGAGGCCCGCGGCGATCGGGACTCACGACGCCGTCACCGCCTCGGGTTCGTGCTCGGGTTGCTTCTGTTCGGTCCGGTCGCTGTCGGCGTTCTCGGTTTCGGGCTGCGGCTTCGGCGCGGTGCCGGTGGCGATCACCCAGCGGGTCGGACGCGATATGGCGGAGCCGCGCAGCGTGCGGCCTTCGAGTCGGCGCATCACGGCCAGGGTCAGCACGGCCGAGACCGCGGCCACCAGTGCCACGAATGCCGACAGCAGAACTCCGTCGGCACGGGCCTGGAGGGAATCACGCAGGTTCCACAGCAGTTGGACGATGACCAGTGCGTTGCTCGCTGCCCAGACGGCCCACCAGATGCGAACCAGCGTCAGTTCGCGGTGTACGTCGGCATCGGCATCGCCGCGGAGACGGACCACCTCGGTGAGGTAGACCCCTGGCATCACGATGCGGACCAGAGGCAGCATCGACAACAGCAACATCGGGCGCACCGATCGCGGATCGGTGGAGCCGGCGGCAGCGAAGGCGTGTCTGCGCTGGTCGATCAGCCAACAGGACGAGGTGATCAGCGCCGCCAGACCGATGACGAGCGCACCGACCTGGGCGAAATACACCAATGCGTCGGACACGGCCAGGGTGATCGGCGAGACCAGCCGCACGCGGTTGTGCAGCAGGATGCCGTACCGGAACACTTCGGCGAACGCGGCGAGCACCAGCAACATCGCGGTCACGAGGACCAGGTTCTGAGCGTTGGCGGCGTACCGCTCGACGCGACCGATGCGGCGATCGGCCTCGGGATCGCGCGGGATGTCGCGCAACCCCCAGGTGGGTGTCGAGGTGTAGTGCGGCGTCGGGGTGGGAGATGCGGATCGGCTGCGGCGCTCTGCTGTCCTCGACGAGGTCGCCGGGCGGGCTACCCATCGGAAGTTTCGGGCACCCTGCGCGGGCGCCCTGGTGGACACCGGCGAGAGCAGGACGCCGTGGCAGCGGGGGCACCAGGTGCCCGGCCGTGCGCCGACAGCCCAGCGGGTGCTGCAGCGGGCACAGACCTGGAACGCCTGAGCGCGTCCCTGCGGTGCCGACATCTAGATGATTCTCGCTTCGTGGTCGTCGTCGCGCTGGATCGGTCGACCAGCGGCGTGCCAGGCGAGCATCCCACCGTCGACGTTGATCGCGTCGTAGCCCACGCGATTGAGATATTCGACGACGCGAGCCGAGCGACCACCGGCTTTGCAGACGACGTACACCTCGGATTGGTTGTCGATCTCACCGGCGCGGGACGGAATGTCGCCCATCGAGATGTGAACGGCGTCAGGTGCGTGTCCGGCCTGCCACTCGTCGTCCTCACGCACGTCGAGCAGGACGGCCGCCGGCGGGAACGGCACCGGGAGACGATCGACGGTGACGGCAGGCGACTGATCGGGATGAGACACACCTCGATCTTGTCACGCGTCCGCGCGGGGCTGCCACCCGTGTCCGTGCGACCGAAGCGCTGCCTCGCTATGACCTACGTCACTGGAGTCACAGAAGTTATCCACAGTATCCACAGATCGATCCACAGAATCGGGGCTCGTGCCGGTTTCTATCCACAGGTCAAAGCGTCGAGTCGGTCTCGCGGTGTACCGAATACCAACTCAGGCTGTGGATCGATGGTGATTTGACACAGCCGCCGTCTGCGGTCTCACGAATCTGCTGTTTAGGCTGGCGAACATGACTTCCATCGAACTGCGCGTCTTCACCGAACCGCAACAGGGCGCCACCTACGACGACCTCCTCCGTGTGGCGAAGGCTGCAGAGGAGTTCGGCTACGGCGCATTCTTCCGATCCGACCACTACCTCGCGATGAGCGGCGACGGCGGCCCCGGCCCCACCGATGCGTGGATCACCCTGGCCGGGCTGGCCCGCGAGACCTCGACCATTCGACTCGGCACCCTCGTCACCTCCGCGACCTTCCGCTACCCGGGGCCGCTGGCCATCAGCGTCGCCCAGGTCGACGCCATGAGCGGGGGTCGCGTGGATCTCGGCCTCGGTGCCGGCTGGTTCGAAGACGAGCACAAGGCCTACGGCATTCCCTTCCCGCCGCTCGGCGAACGCTTCGACCGACTCGAAGAGCAGCTGGCCGTCGTCACCGGACTCTGGAACACACCCGTCGGCGAGACCTTCTCGCACGCCGGCACGCACTACCCCGTCACCGACTCCCCTGCGCTCCCCAAGCCGGTGCAGTCACCCCACCCGCCCATCGTCATCGGCGGCGGAGGCAAGAAGCGCACCCCGGCGCTCGCCGCGAAATACGCCGACGAATTCAACATCCCCTTCGCCTCGCTGGCCGACACCGAAACCCAGTTCGGGCGCGTCCGCGCAGCCTGCACAGCCGCCGACCGCGACCCCGACTCCCTCGTCTACTCCAACGCTCTCGTCCTCTGCTGCGGCCGCACCGAAGAAGACATCGCGCGACGCGCCGCCGCCATCGGCCGCGAGGTATCCGAACTACGCGAGAACGGTGCCGCAGGAAGCCCCGCCGAACTCGTCGACAAAATCGGCAGCTTCGGAGCCATCGGCGCGACACGCGTGTACCTGCAGACCATGGACCTCACCGATCTCGATCACCTCGAACTAGTGGCCTCCGAGGTTCTCCCGCAGCTGTAACCCTCACCGAATCCGGCCCGACAGAGTCCACTCAACGTGACATTGACTGCCCAAAGCGCTGTCGGTCGTTACGCAGGCTCCACTCCGGTCCACTGAATGTCACATTGAGTACCCATGGGGGCCTCGGTCAGGCGGCGGATCGGGCGCGTAGGCGGGCGTAGTGCGCGCTGATGCGTCGTGCAGCGGGCAGTTCGATCCATCGGTACATGATTTCGGCGAGTGCGGCGGTACCGGCCAGGAATGCCAGGACTGCGGCGCTGGGGCCCAGGTGCGGTTCGACGGTTGCGTAGATGCGGTAGAGCACGAGGGTGTGGATCAGGTAGATCGCGTAGCTCCGGGTGCCGATCCATCGGATGACGGGCCAGCGGGTGATGGGTCCGTCGTATCGGGCGAGGATCAGGACGGTGCCGGTGATGACCAGCAATGTCCAGAGGTAGGTGTCGCCCATCCAGAAGGTGTGGACTTCGATGCCGAGTCGGATCACTTCGATCTGGGCGATCACTGCGAGCACGACCCACCGCCAGGTCACGAGTTTCGCCCAGCCGAGGTAGATGATCTGGCCGATGAACAGGGTGGGCAGGACGGCCGCAACCTTGGTCAGAAACGGAATTGTGTAGGGCTGCGGCAGGTAGAGGTTGTAGACGATCACCAGTGCGCACAGTGCCGCTCCGATCAGCGGTACCACGATGGGCCTGGTGCGCAGAGTCGAGCGCATGGCGACGCAGTAGAGATAGAACACGATCTGGACGGCGAGGGTCCAGGTGACGCCGAGTACGGCGACTTCGGGTCGGAGGAAGAAGCCGCCGAGGAAGAAGCTGAGAAACGCCTCGCCGTTGGTGATGCCGGGCTGGCCGCTGAACATTCCGTTGAGGCCGAGCTTGACGAGGATGACGGCCGTGGCGACGGCGAACCAGAGGGCCGGGACGAGGCGGGCGAGGCGGGCGACCATGAAGTCCCGACGCGATTGCCGCATGGCGGATCGGGTGATCAGCAGGCCGGTGAGCAGCATGAAGATGCTGACGCCGACGAAGGACAGGTGCAGGTTGAGGCCTGCGTCCTCGATGAGAACGGTGTTGACGATGTCGATCACCCACCAGCCGCCGCCGATGTCGTCGAGCAGATAGAACGAGATGTGTGAGTACAACACCGCGAGGACGGCGATGACGCGGAGTAGGTCGGCACCGTCCATCTGGACTCGGGGCGCGTCGACGGGCTGTGTGGCGGCGGACTCGTCGACCGTGCTCTGGCTCGGTCGGTCCCCGTTCACACCCGCGAGTTTAGGTTCCGTTCATCTATTGGACCAATCCGCAGCCGCTCCGCAACTGTTTCGTGATATTCGGAGCGGATTCACAGCCGAATAATTCGACTGTCTCGTTCACACGAATTTATTCCGAGAAAAGCATCTCGGTTACAACTGTTGCACTGGGGGTAGGAATGAGATTGGGTTGAACCCTACGAAAGATCCGCAGTAGGACGAACGTGCCCGCATCACACGATGGGTACGGCGTCGTTAGAGAAGGGAACCACGTGTCCGAGTACACCTTGCCCGACCTTGATTTCGATTACTCCGCCCTCGAGCCGCACATCTCGGGCGAGATCAACGAGCTTCACCATTCCAAGCACCACGCCACCTACGTCGCAGGCGCGAACACCGCGGTCGAAAAGCTCGCCGCAGCGCGTGACAACGACGATCATGCAGCCATTTTCCTGCTGGAGAAGAACCTCGCTTTCCACCTCGGCGGCCACGTCAACCACTCCATCTGGTGGAAGAACCTCTCGCCCAACGGTGGCGACAAGCCCGAGGGTGAGCTCGGTGCCGCGATCGACGACCAGTTCGGTTCGTTCGACAAGTTCCGCGCACAGTTCACCGCTGCCGCCAACGGCCTGCAGGGCTCCGGCTGGGCAGTTCTGGGCTACGACTCGCTCGGCAAGAAGCTGCTCACCTTCCAGCTCTACGACCAGCAGGCCAACGTGCCGCTGGGCATCATCCCGCTGCTCCAGGTCGATATGTGGGAGCACGCCTTCTACCTGCAGTACAAGAACGTCAAGGCCGATTACGTGAAGGCGTTCTGGAACGTCGTCAACTGGGCCGACGTCCAGGCTCGTTTCGAGGCCGCGACGTCGAAGACCCCGGGTCTCATTTTCCCGTAGGTCCTCGCACCACCCGCTTCACCGACAGCGTCGATGGACCACTGCCCCGCTCAGACGGGTGCAGTGGTCCATTCACGCTTCGAAGGGAGCCCGCTGGCACTCTCCCCATCTTGTGTGCCAGCCGTTTTCGCGTCATTCTCTTCCTACCCAACGTCGTGTACCCGGCTTCGAGCCCTGTACCTGTCTGGGAGGAACGATCGAGATGGACGAGCGAGATCTCATCGGTGTTTCACCGTTTCATGCCGCCGGTCTGCTGCGCGGATTCGTGATTTCCGGCCGCTGGCCGGACACCACCAAGGAATGGGCGCAATTTCTGGCCCTCGCTGTGCGGGTCGCCTCGATGCCGGGCCTGTTGGCCACATCGACTGTGTTCGGGGTGCGTGAGGAATTGCCCGACGACCCCGCGCCGGGGACGGTCGGATTGGTCGTCGCCGAGGGTCCGGTGATCGGCGATTTCGCGTTGGCTCCCGGACGGTTCGCGGCGCATCAACCTGCCGCATTGCTGATGCTGCATCCGCCGTCGGAGACGACACCGACGCTCCCGGAGTGTGCGGGCGCGGCGTCCGGTTGCGTTCTGCTTCCCGGCCTGCCCCACCTCGGGCTCGACCATCGGGCGGCCTGGGTCGAGGCCGAGTCCGACGGCACCGTCACCTCGATGGTCAGTCGGGTGGGTCTCGACCCCATCAGCGATCCCGACACCGCAGTTTTGGCAATGCTCTTGGCGTCCTGACCGCTTCCCGCACACGATTTTTCGGGATCCCAAACTTATTGGCGCATTGGACAATTCGCTTTTCGCCCCTTAAAGTCGTTCACAGCGAAGGGGAGTAGCCCCCAATCAACGTGTCGACATACTGGTCGCCCATTGCGACCCGGCACCTGAACCGGCCAGTTCCGGTGGGCGAGACCTTCGGTCCGTACGACGACCGAGGAGTCTTCTGTGCTGTCCGCATTGTTGTTGAGTTTTGCTGTCATTTTCGTCGCCGAGCTGGGTGACAAGTCCCAGCTCATGGCCATGACGTTCGCCCTGCGCTACAAGTGGTACGTCGTCATCGGCGGCATCACGGTTGCCACCACCGTCGTGCACCTGGTGTCCGTCGCGGTCGGCCACTTCCTCGGCGTGTCGATCCCCACCGAGGCGATATCCATCGTCGGCGGCATCGCGTTCGTCATCTTCGGACTCTGGACGCTGCGCGGCGACTCGCTGTCCGACGACGAAGGCGCGAAAGCCTCCCGGGTCACCAAATCCGCGTTCCTCGCGATCGCGTCGGCGTTCTTCCTCGCCGAGCTCGGCGACAAGACGATGCTGGCCACCGTCACTCTCGCCGCCGACAACGACTGGGTGGGTGTGTGGATCGGCTCGACCATCGGCATGGTCGCGGCCGATGCTCTCGCCATCGTGGTCGGCGCGGTGCTCGGAAAGCACCTGCCGGAGCGCATGATCCAGTACGGCGCGGCCATCCTGTTCTTCGTCTTCGGTGCTGTCCTGTTCTTCGAGGGCCTGATGCCCGGCACCGCAGCCCCGTACATCGCTGCCGGAGCGGTCGTCGTGATTTCCGCCGTCGTCGTCGCCGTGTTCGTTCGACGCTCTCGCACCAGGGCAGCGCGGGAATCGGAGAAGCAGACCACCACCGAACGCGCCTGACCTTGGTTTACACTCCTCTCCCGGGAGGGGTGCATGAACGACGACCAGCAGGTGAGCAAGACCGACGCAGCGCACCGTTCGACCGATCGGCTGATCAGAATTTTCGGCCGTTTCGTCGGTACCGGCTATCTCATCTATCTGCTGCTGTTGATCCCGGATATCGCGCGGAGCAGCGAGGTGGTTCCCGGTTGGTGGACTCCGGTCACCGTTGTGGTCGTGTTCGGCAGTGGTTTCGCATTCGGGGCCATCACTTTTCACCCGAGTATGACCGCCATCAGAGTCGCAGGTTCGATCGCGGCAGCGACGTTCCCGATTATGGCCCTGCTGTGGTGGGTGGCCTGGGACGGCACCACTTTCGATCAGGCCGGGACGTTTCTCGCGGTGTTTCCCGGCCTGGCCGCACTCGCCGCCGCAACGGTGTGGCACCCCGTCCCGGCGTTCGTTCACATGACCACTTCGGTCGTGATCGTGCAGCTCGCCAATCAAGCTGTGCGAGAACCGTTTCCCCGTAGCAACGTGATAGCGGAGATCTCCTTCGCGATGATGTTCTGCACGGTGTTCGTGGCCGCGACGCTGGCCGCGGTGCGCACCGGACGCATTCTCGACGCCACGATCTCGACCACACACGACGACGCAGCCCGGGCGGCTGCGGCCACCGCTCGCGAGGTCGAACGTGAACGGTTCGATGCACTGATCCACGACGAGGTCATGTCGTCGCTGCTCGCTGTTGCGCGCCATGGCCGCACGCCGAGCCTGGCGCGTCAGGCGCGCTCGGCTCTGTCGCATTTGGACGACCTGACCACCGGCACCGTCTCCGAGACGTTCTCGGCCGCCGAGACTCTGGCTCAGCTGCGTTCTGCCGCAACGACAGTCGACGAGTCGATCGAATTCACCGTGCACGAGGACGCGGTCGAACAGACCGAGACATATCCGGCCGATGCGGTACGAGCCATCGCGGCCGCACTCGCCGAAGCCCTGCGTAACAGTTCGATTCACGCGCGAGCATCGAAACGATCGGTCGCCGTCGAGCTGGCGCCGTCGTCGATGCAGGTCACCGTGAAGGACGACGGTATCGGCTTCGATCGACGTTCGGTGCCACCGCACCGGCTCGGTGTCGCCGTCAGCATCGAAGGCAGAATGCGTCAGCTCGACGGCGGATCGGCCGAGATCGAATCGTCGAGTAGAGGAACCTCCGTTCGTCTGGGCTGGAAGCGATGAACGGCGAGGACGTTCGCGACCTGCTGGCGATGAAGTCGACGGCGGCGTATGCGGTTGCCGGATTCTTCATCCTCGCGTGCCTGGTGTGTGCATCCGCGACCCTGACCGGGGTGTCCGCAGGGTGGCCCGAATACGCAGCGGTGCTGGTGCTCTCGGCCGCGGTCATCCTGATACTCCGAGCGCCGGGTGACCCACCGAGCGCGCGGTCGACCGCACTGATGACCGCATCGGGCCCGGTGGCAGCCGCGCTGGTTTTCGCCGTGCTGCCGGTTCCACTGACCGGAAGCCTGCAGACCTGGCCCCTGGGGATGTCCGTGGTGATCTACACCTTCATGTGTGTCCGCGGCCGCACCCTGGCCGCGTGGGTCGGACTGGCGCTCAGCATCTCCGTCGCCATCGGGTGGGCGACGCTGACGGGTCAGGGTCCGCTGTACGGGCTGTCGTTCAGCGCCATCAACGTCGCGCCGCTGTTGATGTCGACGTTCTTCGCCTTCACCATTCGGCCTTTGGCCGCAGCCATCTTCGAGCTACGCAAGCAGTCGACGGTCCGCATCGCGTCTCGGGCTGCAGCGGCCGCCGTCCTCCAGGAACGGGACGCCCGCCTGGCCAGTCTCGACGCGTTGGCCCGTCCACTGTTGCAGCGCATCGCCGACGGTCCCGACCTCACCGAGGAGGAGATCCTCGCGTGCGTGTTGCTCGAAGCCGAACTTCGCGACTCCCTGCGCGCCCGCGGTCTGGTTCGGCCCGACCTCGCTCGCGCTGCGAGATCGGCCCGGGCCCGCGGGGTCGAGGTGATGATGCTCGACGACCGAGCCCCAGCCGAGCTGAACGACGATGTACGAGAACGCATCGTGGCCGCCACGTCGAGCGCACTCGATGCCGCCGAGGCAGGCGCGGTGACGGTCCGCCTCCTGCCTCCGGGCCGCCCCGTGGCGGCGACGATTCTGCTCGACGACCTGGGCGACGGTGCGCACCGAGTCGAGTACGACCACACCGGTCACATCCGGCGGTGATGGATGTTCGGTGCCCGGCGGTACCTGAGGTTCCCCGCCGGTTATGGTGCAGAACGACCACGAGGTCGCTGCCTGTGCCGCGGCCCGTCACTGTGAGCGAAGGGGATCGTACGACGTGGAGATTTCAGGAACAGCAGCACTTGTCACCGGCGGGGCATCGGGTCTGGGTGCCGCAACGGCAGCGCGTCTGGCCGCCGCGGGCGTCACCGTGTTCGGGCTCGATCTGCCGCAGTCCATCGAGCGTGCCGGAGACAGCGTCCCGGCCGGGGTGACGCTGCTCCCCGCGGACGTCACCAGCGAAGCAGAGGTCGAGGCCGCACTGGACACGATCGTCGCATCCGGTGTGCCCCTGCGCATCGTCGTCAACTGCGCGGGCGTGGGCTGGGCGGGTCGCATCCTGTCCAAGAAGGGACCGCACGATCTCGAGCTGTTCCGCACCGTCATCACCATCAACCTGCTCGGTACGTTCAACGTGATGCGGCTGGCCGCGAACCGGATGCAGTCGCAGTCGACCGTGGACGACGCAGGCCAGCGCGGCGTCGTCATCAACACCGCATCGGTGGCCGCATTCGAGGGCCAGATCGGCCAGATCGCCTACACCGCTTCCAAGGGCGGCGTGCACGCGATGACCATCACCGCAGCGCGCGACCTGGCCCAGGTCGGCATCCGCGTCAACACCATCGCACCCGGCATCGTCGACACCCCGATGCTGGCAGGCGTCACCGAGGAATACCGTCAGGGCCTCGAGGCGTCGGTACCGTTCCCCTCGCGTCTGGCGCAGCCAACCGAGTACGCGCAGCTGGTCCAGATGATCGCCGAGCACGATTACCTCAACGGCGAAACCATCCGCATGGACGGCGCAATCCGTATGGCTCCTCGCTAGAGTTACTCGCTCAGCCGGTGCGTGGCCCCGCCGATCGAGGCGGGGTCACGCGCGAGCGCGGAGGTCCGCCACCGTCGGGATCTCCTTCTCCGCGCGGTCGGACATCCACTCGCGCAATACTTTCGTCGCCAGAACATCGTCTTCGTTGTAGACGAGCAGTCGCTCGCGCTGCGTGTGGTCGGGCTCCGCGTCGTATCCGACGGCTTCCCGATACCACCCCATCGACGCCTCGCCGCCGGCTTCGTCGTCACGCCACGCGAATCCTGCGACCGGCGCAATCTTCTTCAGTCCCTTGCCGTTCGGGCAGATGAACTGATCGCTCACGGCCTGGTAGATGTCCACCCACTGCTCGCTGTCGATGAACTCGCGAATCTGCGCCTCGGTGGGAACACCGGGAACGTCGGCGAAACGGCGGGCCGAATCGAGCAACCACTTGTCCTCCGCCTGCCGTGAATAGCAGTACGCCGCAAAGGTTTTGCCGCGCGCGGCCGCATCGGCCCTGGTATCCATCAACCAGTTCCAGAACACAGCGAACGAGCGGCCCTCGTCCACGGTCGGCAGCGGGTCCCAGGTGACGAAACCGCGATACGTCGGCGGCGGACCGCCTGCCTCGGTGAGCAGCGTGCCCCACAGATACGCCCCGTGTTCCTGGTAGCTCTCCATGTCCACGTCCACCTCGACGTCGGCGCGATGCACCGTCACGGTCTCCGAGCGCCGCAGCAACGGCACGTCGGCTCGCCAGGCCAGCGCCGCGGACACGGCGTCGTCGAAGTTTCCGAAGGGCCATTCCTCGGGAGCCGGGCCGGTCCACTGCGCCAACTCGTCGATGGTGCGTACGCCGGCGCTGCGCAGCACATCGGCACGGGACCCGGAGGCGACCAGCGAGACGTCGCGAACGGCTTCGAGTTGCGGCTTGCAGTCGAACCACCATGAACACGACCGACATTCGCTGACCTGGGAGGGGACGGTGAACGCGGCACCCTGGGCAACCGAGAGCCGGTCCGCGAACCGGGTGTCGTATTCATCGAGGACCGCGGTGAGATCGTGCACCAGCATGCATTCGCCCTTGTAGCCCACTGCGCCGCCGACGGGTGTGGCCGTGGCCAGGCCCTCGTGCGCCAGCATGCGGTACAGGTGAGCGAGCCGGAGCTGGTCGCGTAGCTGACTGCGCACCTTGCGGGTCTCGTCGATCGACGGAGACCACTGGTCGAGCGGGGTGGTGCGCGCGCCGCGGCCGGGGTCGGTGACCTTGTGGTTGACGACGATCACCGGGATGTACCCGCCCGCCGCGTCGCGGACGAGCAGTTCGCTGCGACCGCGTCGGCCGGTGTCGCGTTCGAGGGGCAGTACCGCATTCCAGATGCGTTCCACTCCGGCCCGGCAGGCGGCGACGGTGGCGTCGGCAGCGTCTCGGGCGGTGGGTTCGTCGATCTCGGTCCACAGCATCGGATCGTCCACAGCCAGCTGCGCGCGGACGTGCTCACGGTGAGCCTGAGCTGCTTCTCGGCGCTGCCGTACCCCTGGGTTCTCGGGTTCCCCGCGCAGCAACGACCCGTATGCGGTGTCGAGATAGAGCCGATGCCGACAGCGCGTCAACGATCCGGCATCGAGCAGTACGGGCGCTGCCTCTCGTTGACCGTTCACACTGCTAGACACTAGGTCAGCCCTCCGACAGCCCGCGACCGTCGACTGCCTTAGGGTGGGGGTAACGCACCATTTCCGCCTAGCAGCACACGTCAGGAGCCTTTTCGATGGGTTTGTTCCGCAAGCGTAAGGGTCGAGCCACTCGCAAGGCAGAGGCCAAGGCGCTCAAGCACAAAGCAACACTCGAAGCGAAGCTGGGCGCGAAGAACGAGCGCAAGCAGTTGAAGTCGATCGCCAAAGCGCAGCGCAAGCTCAGCGCGGTGGAGGCGAAGTCGCAGAAGAACGTCGAGAAGGCCCAGGTCTCTGCTCTCAAGGCGCAGCAGAAGGCCGCGGTGCAAGGAACGCTCAGCGTGGCTCAGATCCGCAAGTACCTCGGCATCGCTCGGCTGCTTATTCCGGTGTTGGCTCCCATCCTCTACCGCGGTGCGACGGTCGTCCGCGCGCAGCTCGACAGCCGCAAGGCGCAGCAGCTCGGTGTCACTCCTGATCAGCTCAGCGAGTACACCGGCCACGGCGGCAAGCTCAGTGCCCGCATCGCCGGTGCCGAGAAGTCGCTCGACACCATCGGTGCGCGCCACTCCGATCCCGAGACCAAGAGCTTCGGTGCCGCGATCAGCGAGCGTCTGGACGATCTGACCACCGCGGTCCGCGCGTCCGAGCAGATGCCGCCCGCTCGCCGCAAGACCGCACACGCCGCCATCTCCGCAGAGCTCGACGGCATCGAGGCCGACCTGCTCGCCCGTCTCGGCGTGCGCTGACCCCCTGAACAACCGATGACCGACAGCTCTGCCGCCCCGCTTCGCGGCGGAGCTGTCGGCATCGTCACCGCGGCGCTCGCGGTGGCCGCACACGGCATGGCCGGCGGCGAGTGGCCCGACGGTTCCGCACTGGCCCTGCTGATCGCCGTCGGCATCGGTGTCGGTGCCATGACGGCCCTGCCCAGGCGTTCGACCGTTCTGCTGCTCCCGGCTCTGCTGGCCGGCCAACTCGTCGCCCACATCGCGCTGAGCCTCGGTAGTGCAGCGGAGATGCACGCGCACTCACTTCTTCCCAGCACAGCGATGCTTGCCTTCCACGCGGCCGCCTCTGTCGTCGCCGGCCTGATGATCGCCGCGGCCGAGCGCCTCTACGGCCCGATCACGTCCATCGTCCGAGCGGTTCTCGCGCTCCTCACTCCCCTGCCCGACGGTTCCGCCGTCGGTCGCGTGTCCATGTCCGTCGCGGTTCCGTCGGTCGACGGCACCGCTTTGGACTGGGTCATCTCTCGTCGCGGGCCCCCGATATCGGTGTACTGACCGACATCCTTTTCCGCACATCTCTGCACAGAAATGACCCAACCCATGAAGAGCTTTCTTTCCCGTGCCCTGTTCGTCTCAGGAGCCACCGTCGGCGCACTGCTGATCGGCGCAGGCGCAGCATCCGCACACGTCGCCGTTGTGGCACCCGACGCCGAACAAGGCGGCTACTCGGTGCTGACGTTCCGTGTGCCCACCGAGTCCGATACCGCCTCGACCAGTTCGGTCAAGGTGACCCTCCCCGGCCTCAATTCAGCTCGTACGCAGCCTATTCCGGGCTGGACGTCCACCGTCGAGAAGGACTCTGCCGATCTCGCGGTGTCGGTGACGTGGACGGCGAACCCCGGTTCCGAGGTCGGTCCCGGCCAGTTCCAGCAGTTCCTGCTCTCCGCGGGCCCGCTGCCCGAGCAGGAGAGCGTCTCGTTCCCCGCCACCCAGACCTACACCGACGGTGAGGTCGTCGACTGGAACGAGCCGATGGCCGAGGACGGGAGCGAGCCCGAACTGCCCGCTCCCACTCTGACTCTCGCCGCGGCGAGCGGTGATGCGCACGGCAGCGCCAACACCGAGACCACCGCAACCACCGAGGCATCGACGACGTCTTCGGAGGACAACACCGCCCGCTGGCTTGCCGGCGTCGGGCTCGTGCTCGGTGCCGTCGGCGCAGGTCTGGGCATCGGCGCGACGATCCGGGCGCGGCGCTCATGAGGTCGCTGGTCTTTTCTACGAAGGCGCTGATGGTCTCGGTCGCAGCACTGCTGATGCTGTTGATCGCGGCACCGATCGCATCGGCGCACTCCCAGGTCACCGGGTACAGCCCGGCCGATGGCTCCTCCCTGGACTCGTCTCCGGCGACGGCGTCCGTGTCGTTCAACGAGGTGCCGCAGTCGCAGTTCGCCACGCTCAACGTCGTCGGGCCCGACGGCAACATCTGGTCCGAGGGCGATGCACGCGTCGAGGGTCAGAGCGTCGTCGTCGACGTCGGTGAACTGGGACCGATCGGCGAGTACACGCTCGCGTATCGCATCACCTCGGCCGACGGGCATCCCGTGAGCGGTACTGCGACATTCACGCTGACGCAGGAAGGATCCGGCACTCCCGGGGCACCGGCCGACGCGTCGAGCAGCACCGAGGAGTCCGAGAATTCGTTCCTCGGCGGCTACGGGAACATCGCGCTGATCGCAGTGGCGGTTCTGGCCTTCGCCGGGGCTTTGGGGTTCGCCCTGCGTAAGCCGAAGGCCCTGGGCACGACGAAGACCGGGAAGTAGCACCGACGTGGCTGCGGTGGGCGAGAGAAGCGTTCGGCTGGTACTCGCCGCCGCAGCTGCGGCGTTGCTGGGAGTCGCGGCAGCGTTCGCGCTGGCGTTTCCCACCTTTCCCGGTGGGTCGTCGTGGCTACGGGTGATCGCGGTGGCGTCGGGCTCGGTGGTGTTGGGGTTCGGGGTTCTCGCTGTCCTGGACGGCAATTCCGAGTCCCGACGCCCCGCCGTCGACTCGCTGGTGATGTGGCGCGCGATCGGCTATCTGTCGGGACTGTGGGCGGTGGCCGAGTTCGTTCTGCTGGTCGCGGCGGCGGCCGATTCCGCCGGGCGTACGCCACTGACGTTGTCGCCGAGCGCTTTCACCACGTTCGCCACCTCGATCTCCGTGGGTCGTCTGGGTTCGGCGACGGCGATCCTGGCGCTCGCTCTGTGCGCCATCGGGGTGGCCGGGTATCGCTTGGGGGCGAGCTGGTCTCCGATTCCGGTGATCGTGCTGGCGTCCCTTGCACTGGTCGCTCGGCCGATCACCGGGCACATGTCGCAGTTCGCGTTCGGGTCGTTCGCCGTTGCCGTGCATGTGGTGTGCGCGTCGGTGTGGCTCGGTGTACTGGGTGCGATGGCGTTGAGTCTGCGGAGCAAATCAGCATGGGCGACGCTGTTGCCGGTCTATTCGCGAGTCGCGTTCTGGTGCGTCTTCGGGGTTGCCACCACCGGGGCGCTGGACGCGGTCCTGAAGCTGGAGAGCCTCACTGCCGTGGTCGAGACCGGTTACGGCCGAATCGTTCTCGCCAAGGTCCTCGTCACGGTGATCCTGGTCGCGTTGGCTCACCGGATCCGTGGGACGTGGTTGCCGACCGTGTCCGCACACCGATCCACGGTGGAGCACTCGGTGGGGCGCGCGGCTGCGCACGTCTGCCTGCTGGCGGTGGCGTTCGGCTTGGCTGCGGCGCTGGCGACCACTGCGTGAAGGCACGAGTGGAGCCTGCGATCGGGGCTCCAACGTCAGGTAGTAGGTCCTGACCTCCGGCAGGGGTCCTCTTGGTCCGGTCTTACTTACAAGGTGCGTTTACCGCTTCCAGAACGTCGGCGAAATCTGCAATCGTGTCGCTTCGATTGCCCATCAGGTCACTCCAGATTTCCCGGTGGCTGTCAGTGCGGGTGATCGTCCGCCGACTTTCCCGCGTTCGCGGGCTGCGGCGAGGCCGGCGTGGGTGCGTTCGCGGAGCAACTGAAGTGTGAGGCCGGCGAGTGCGCCGAAGATATGGAAGGTGATTGTGCGGGAGCGACGGAGACCGGCCACGCTCGGTATCGCGGTAGCGCGGTTGAGATGTAACGGATTGAGGCACACTGGAGTCGGGTCGGGCCCGACGATTGGACGTGTTCGACGGTGCAGAAGATGACTCCGCACACGAGGTTGCCGCTGCATGTGCGGCTCGAGATTGCGAAGCACATGGCGAACGCGTTTTTCCCGCTCCATTCCGACAAAATCAAAGCTGGTCTGGGTAAGCCGAACCCGCCTGGCAACTCTTTGCCCCTGGCGCTGCACGAATTCATCGAGTACCTCAAGCACACCGAGCTGGTCGAAGATCCGTGGGTCATTGGCACCCAGATTGCGGCGGTTGCCGACGATTTGACGCGCGCAGGTTTGCTGAACCGTATGCCCGGCTCCATGCCGCCTCCGTTTGGGGATTGCTTCTACGCTATGTCGGCCGGCGTGACGAAAGCCCAGGCCGGGGGCGATCTATGGCTTTCGCGCGCTCTGGGCCCGGAGTTTCTGATCAGGTCTTTCATGCCCGCCGCGGTGGCTGTTGTCGGGACGTGTGATGGCAGGGAAACCGCGGGGACCGGGCTGTTGCTCGACGATCGGCACGTGCTTACCAACCGGCATGTGGTGAGCGATATGTCGGTCGAATTCGTGGAGACGTCGTCTGCCGCACCCCCGACTGCGGAGTCGTCTTCGGTGACGCCCGTTCGGCTGAAAGTCACAGATATCAACGCTCACGATATGGGCGGGGATCCGGACAAGAATCTGGACGTAGCGATTATCGAAGTCACAGGAGTGGAGGGCGTGAGCGGTCTGGCTGATGGAGTTGCGTTCCGCGACCCTGAGTGGTCGGACTCCGTGTGGACTTTCGGTTATCCATCCGTACCAATGACACGTGAGTTGTCGCTGTTGGTCCATTCGGGTGGGGTAGTGAATCCAGAGGTTGTGGACTATTCGGGGAACAAGCTCTTGCTGTTTTCCGCGGTTGCTCGGCCAGGTAACAGTGGCGGTCCGATTGTCGCGGCCGACGGGCGGGTGGTCGGCATCGTCGCCCAAGAGCTGCGGATGGACAAGAGCTTGGAGTCGCCGTTCTACGCAGGCGTGCCGACCCATGAGATACAGAGAGCGCTGGTGGATATGGGTTATACCGATTTACTCAATGTGGAGTTGTGGCAGTCGCTTCGAGACTGAGGCTGCTGACTGAGCTGCTTTGGGAGGCCGCACCGCAGCTTCTGCTCGCACCAACTGGCGGTGTATTTCTCGGCCGGCGGGGATCGACAGTTCCCAGACCACGGAGCGGCGGTGCGGTGAGGCTGTTCTGGCCTGCGTGCTGTCGTGCCTGCTTCCTATGATGGTCAGTCCTCGACCAAAGGGAATGTGTCCGTGAAACGATTTGTCTCGCAGCTTCTGCCGAACGGGTGGTTCAACGCATCGTCGTGGCCATCGATCGAGTGTCCGGTGTGCAATCAGGGTGTCCTCACAGTGCCGAGGGCCGAGAAGAATGGTCGAATTTACGATGACGTCAGGTACGACCATCCCTTTAGTCAGGCTCAATACCAGCAGATAAACCCAGCCGACGTCACAGGCATCTTTTCGGTGGCATTGGAGTGCAACCAGGGGGATTGTCTCGGTGTGGTGCACGCCGTGGGTGACATGGCGGTGGATGTGCAGTTCGGCGTCGACGATGACGGCCACTACCGGGGTAGCGAGGTTGACGTCCTCAAGGTCAAGCACTTCTACCCCCCGGTGGAGGTATTCGATCACCACACGGAATACCCGGTATCGGTGGATCAGGAGCTGAGGCGAGTCAACGCGTTGATGTGGTTGGATCCCGCTGCTGCCATGACCGCTCTGAGAAAGGGGGTCGAGGAGCTGCTGACCGAGCGGGGGCTGCCAACTCACCGGAACACAGGTAAGAGGGGGCGTCTTTCGCTCGATGAGCGGCTGTCCGAGTTCAAGCGCGATCAACCCGAGCTGAGCGAGCTTCTGCTGGCGACGAAGTGGATGGGAAATGTGGCAACTCACGAGGACCAAGTGACGCTGACGGAGGTCGCCGAGGCGATCGAGCACGTCGAATTGACGTTGACCACGTTGTATCGGCCGAACTACGCGACCGCGCTGGCACGCGCTCGCAGCATCAACGACGCCAAAGGTCGGTCTCAACCTTGATCAGGCAGTCCCCGTGTGGTATCCGAATCGAAGGGAGTTATTACTTTGTGACTACGCTCCTAGGTCCTTCGTAGTGCCCGATTTCACACGTAAGATCGGGTGCGTGATGGTTCGACTCCACATATGACCTGCTGTACACGGTGGTCGGCACCATCTGAAGTTCCAACTGAATAGAGCGTGGATCGGCGCGATGCACTTCTCGCCCTCTTGCCCCTAGGCGCGGAAACGCGCCTTCACTTTCGGCAGTCCCCTCCGATGGGGGCTGCCCCCCCCGTCGGAGAGTCCGTCGGGAGCAACAAAGAGAGGGGGCGGGGATGGCTGCTACTACGCCTGATCCACCTGAAGAACCGAGGCCTCCGCGGGCCGAGAGCTTTGCGGCTGCATTTACGCAGGGCGCGATGTGTATGCGAGGAGCAGCAGTGTTGCTCGCATACGGCAACAGCTCGACCACCGTATTACTGGTGATCGAGCTGCTGGCTCTAGGACTCCAGTTGGCTGCTAGCTTCTCGCGCCGGCGCTGACAAAGGGAGACCTCGGGCAAGGGGCGGCTATCTCGGTGTTCCAGCACCTTGGTAGTCGCCCTTTGTGGGCTTGTGTCCACTGTTTGCCTAAGTCCAACTGTAGACGGAGTTTCGAACCTTCACAATCACGCGGGCTATTAATCCCCTGCTCAGAGTCCAGATGCGCAGCTCACGCATAATGCAGCTTTGGTAGACGAAGTGCGTACTGTGCCCAGCTGGTGTCCACTGGCTCGCTCCAGCGAGCCCTTCGATTCCGACAGTTTCGGGTGCAGTGTGCGGTCATACTTCGTAGATGTACGACGGCCCCGAGTTCCAGTACGTGCTGAGTATTCGCGACGAACGTGGCGGGTCTGCGCCCGGTGACATCACCTGCTTCTACGACGGGGTACCGATCGGATGCTTCACGTTCGAAGTTCACGAGTCCGAAAAGGTCGTGCAGACCCTCATGTTGCAAAACCACGGGTTCGGCAAGGACAACGAGGATCTTCGTCGGCCAGGTCTCGGGATGGAGATCTTTCGCCAGTTGATGGCCAAGTTCCCTGGCTACGAGATCCGTGTGAGCGGCGATGTCTCCGGGATGCTCAAAGAGGGCCGTGAGTTCATTGCGGCGGTGAGACGGGGTAACCCCGAGAAGGGCAGGCCCCCATGGCCTTACCACGAATACGAGTGCTTCCGATCTGGTCGTGATTGTCAGTGCGTGCTCGGTGGCCGCCGACGCAGCACGTAACCGACTTCCTACTGTCGACCGAGTTTCTCGAAGTCGCGATAGAGGGTGCGTTTGCTGACACCGAGGGCATCCGCAATATCACCGATTGTATTGACCTGGTTGCGCATTCGGGTAGCTTCCCGCTTCTTAGTGACAGTGAGCGCGGGTGGGCGGCTGTCAGTTTCAGAAGACGACTGCACTGTTTCAGAAGTGGACTGCACTAATCACTTCTCGCAACCGCTAGAGCGGCTCGTTCTTCCCGCGCCAGGGTGAGGTTGCTGTAAAGGGCGGATCGTTTCAATCCTGGTCAAAACGCGCACCCAAACCGCAGCAAGCCGGTCAGGCCGACTTCCTCGAGATGGAGTTGTCCTGCAAACTGAAACGATTCGGCGTGCCCTCTTGAATCAGTGGTGTGAATCAATGACAAAATCGGTAGATGGGTGTGAAGGATTGGTGGGACGGTCCCCGCCAAGAGGCGGTTCCGCGCACGGTTGCTGTAGGCGGGATACTTCTCAGCCTGGCCGCACTGGTCGCTGGTCTGACCCTGCCCAACAGCGCAAGTTTCTGGATCAGCGTGTGCGCTGCTCTCTTCCTTGTCGGTCCTGGCCTGGTGTTCTCGAATTTGCTTATAGCGCGGTGGCAGAACCGCCGAGTCGAGAGGCAGGCACTTCCGTGGCTTGTCTCGATCTGCGCCCTGCTCGCTCAGTCCTTCGACACATGCCGACAGGTTCTGGCGGCTGCAGGCGTTGAACATGAGTTGCCGCCGACACCGAACAAGTGCGACGTTGCGGCTCTCTTGTCGGTGGCCTCGTCCTATCCCGAATTGTTCTGGCAAACATTGTCGAACTCCCAGCCGATCCCTGATTCCATCCGGTTGACGCAAGACGATCTCACCCTCACACACTTCGGGTTGGTTGCACAGATGTTGCGAGAGGCGAGTTCGCTTGTCCCAGTGTCTGCTTCATCTCAAGTCGCAACTTTCGCCGAGGCCTGGGCCGAATCCGCTGGCGTGACAATCGTGCACCATCATCGAGAAGACGGTCGGGCCGTTCTAGAGCGAAAAATCGGGTACCCGCAGATTATCGATGCGGCGAGAACCGCAGAACTCAGTCCGACCTTGGTGGCGCACTTCGATACACAGAGTCTAGCCGAGCTGGCTGTAAACCAACTGCTTCGTACTAAGCGGTTACTAGAAGTGATCGCCGCTGACCTTCCCACTGATGTGGCTAGTTCTCTTCAGGCTTTCGACGTGCCGCAGTTCGATCCCGCAGGCTGACCGTCCTTGTCGAGGAGGACCTGGAACGGACGATCGTATTCGCCGGCCGCATCGGCCACGTCAACCAGAGTGAAGTCGAGCTTTCCACCGACGTAGTAGACCAGGCGTGTGGGCTGGTCGTCACCGTTCTCCAACCGTCCTACGGCGAGCACATCACCGAGTTCGAGCCACCAGGAATCGTCGTTTTCAAGCGGTTCTGTGTTGCGGACGTACAGTTCGATATCCCGGTCCGACAGCGGATGCTCTGCGTGCGTTGCGGGGGATCCGGTGAGAACGACGGCCCTGACATTCTCGTTCTGCTTCGACCAGGTCAGCACCGACCGGACAGCCGAGTCATAGCCCACGGTCTGAATTATCCGTGCGTGCGCTCCGCCTGTGGGCGTCAGGTGTTCAGGTCGGTTCGGGGTTGGCGTCGAGCCACAGTTGTAGGGCCTCGTTTCCGATTTCTCGTCGATTCCTTCGAGTGAGCTTGAGTAGCGCTGCCCTGTTGTGGATGTCTTCCACCAACTCTGGCTTCACCGGCCACGGAAAGGTCACCGGCTTCGCCCCTGCGGCACGTGTAGGTGTGGCCAACAGCTCGGCCCGGGGAAACAGTTCGACGAGTGACTGCATCTGCGGAACCGTGATCTCGAGGGGCTTGTCGTCGGATCCCCACGCCAGGATCGTGTTTCGTGTGGATTCGTCGGCTACGCCCTGGTTGTGTACGAAGTCGTTCCGGATCGTTCTGATGTCTCCGAACAGAGGGATCAGGAGGTCCGTTCGTCGCCAGCGGTCGCCATCAGGCGCGAGTCCGTGGGCCAGGGCCAGTCGTCCTCTGTAGCGTTCCTCCCAGACTGCGAAGATGTGTGTGAACCATTGGCCGTACACCATCGATTGCAACTCAGGGTAAGCGCCGATTTCCAGTAGTCCTTCACCTGCGACGAACGTCATCACTCCTGCCGACGTGGCGGACTCGACGTGGTACATGTCGATCCGTCCTAGCCCGGGAGAATCCACGATGCGAAACGTCTGCACGTCCAGATACGCGGCGTCGCGGCCGGCCGTTAGCCACGCGTTGACCGCGCTGGCCACGGCATCGTGGCTGGTCAACGCAACCGCGAGGGAGAGAAGGTAGTCGCGTTCGAGCTGATCGACCAACTCTTCGACAGTGGCGACATCAGGAACAACGAGATCGAGCGCAGACAACGAACTTCCGATTTCTGCCTCGATGCGCTTCATGTAGGCGACCATGTCTAGCCCGGTCATGGTTTTCGGTCGTAGGAGTTCGCGAACTTGGGTGACAGCGGGTTCGATCGCTCGGACGATCGGATCAGTGGTGGTCGCGGATAATCGGTCGAAGTCGGACACCAGGTCGCCGAACGGCGAATGGTCCAAGGCGTCGATGTAGTTGCCGGCCATGGGCTGACCTTCGGCCCCGCCCATTGGTTGACGTTGCCACGCTGCCGCCAGTTCGCGAACTGGGACGAGGCGTCGCTGCCATTCCGAGATGTCATCATCCATGACCGTCAGGGTATCGGCGGGCATCGACTGTTGGTTGGAATATTCATTTGTCCGACAGCGCCTCTACGCTTGCGCAGGCATCGGAGATCCGACCTTCGAAACATCCAACCAGGAAGGCACACATGACGATTTGGGAACGCACGGACAACGGCGGCCGCGCGGATTGCGGCTACAAGAAGTCCGTCGCGGGCTACTACGGCCCGAACCCCGGACCGGTTGAGCGCGCACGCATCGTAGAGGAGGACGAGAAGAACGGCGCAGGGGCCTTTCTGACCCCCGATAGCGCGAAAGGCGTTGATACACAGCGCATTCTCGTCGAGAAGATCGTCCAGTGGCCTCGTGACGGAAAGTCGATCCGTGTACGCAACGCGACCAAGCCGCCGTTCGGCGATTGGGTCGAGGTTCCCGAGTAAGTTCACCCTCAACGCGTGTGGGGCGTGGCAGCAGGATCTCAGGCCGGTAGTAGCCCTCGAAGATCTTTCGCGTGCGTAGCTGTCAATCCTTTTGCAAGGCAGTACGTCACGATGAAATCGCTGCTGCGCCCCTGCGCAAGGAGGGCAGTGAGAGCGGGCCAGACTTTGGACATGATGTAGTTGTCCCGCTTGTTGTAGCCGCCGCCGTAGCCGGCATCCACTAGATCGTCGAGATGACCCGCGGTCTCGGCGTCGACGGCGGGCGTCGGCTCTCCGGTCAGCAAATTGTGGGCTTGTACCGCTGCCGCCCACCCGTCCGCCTCAGGGCGACTGCTGGACAGCACCGCCAGTACGGTTCCGCGGGCACGGGCAGTAGCTGCGGCTAGTACGCGGTCGTCTGGGTAGTACGTGAAGACCGGCCCACCGTGGGGTAGCGGGTCCGATCTGAGCGTTACCGTCCGTTCGGACCCGAAGCGGCGGTACGGGTCACCGCCATGTTGCCCCAGGAACAGAACGGCATGCCGCATCTGATGTTCCGCTGAAACATAGTCGAGGAGCATGTCCTCGTATACATGGAGCTCTCGCTTGCCTGTGAATGGAATCCAGACACCTACGTGTGTCTCGGCGCTCATGTTGCCAGTGTCGCAGCAGCCTCTGACACAAACGATCCTCGCGGTGTCGCTGTGCAGCTAGTCCCACAGATGCGAGAGTGATGGGCGCTACCGAAGCACGCTTGCCTGGGTGCCTTGAACAATCGCTTGTGGCACCGGACCGAACTGCTCGTTTCGGCTGAAGGCTTTGAGTAATTAGCCGCGTTAGCTGGGCTTGGCCGAACCCTGCTGTTGTCGATCAGTCCGAACCCTACTTCGAGGTCTCGGAGTGGTCTGCGGGTCCGCTGCAGGCTCAATTCGAGCGAACTGACCGCAGATCCGATGAGGGTCTTTTCGATGTGCACAACGTCAGCCGATAGTCGTGCTTGAGCACAGTCGGGGGTATGGGATTGATCCCCTGAACAAGGGTTTCGACGCCCCACAGAACGACCAACAGAATGGGTCAGAGCCTGCGGAATGACCAGAAAGGACAGTCTGTCGGCACTCTGTACTAGCCTGAGTGAATGCCGAAGTTGACTGTGGTGCCGGGTGGTTCTTCGGCACCTGCGCTCGGTCGGATCCACACGGTCGCGGAGTTCTTCGCCGGTATCGGCCTCGTCCGAATGGGTTTGGAGCAGGCCGGTTTCGAGGTCTCGTGGGCCAACGACATCGAGCGCGACAAGCATCACATGTATCGCCAGCACTTCGGTGACGATGCCGGCCATTTTCAACTCGGCGATGTCGCTGCCACTCGCGGTCACGATTTGCCCGAGGATTTGTCGTTGGCGTGGGCGTCGTTTCCGTGTACCGACTTGTCGTTGGCCGGCGGCCGGGCCGGGCTTGCGGGCAAGAACTCGTCTACTTTTCGGCATTTCACGCGGGTCCTGAGCGAGCTCGGTGATGCTCGACCCGAGGTCGTGGCGCTGGAGAACGTCGTCGGGCTGGCGACCAGTCACGGTGGAGACGATCTGGCCGCAGCGGTCCGGGAACTCAACGAGCTCGGCTATTCGGTGGATGTCCTCACCATCGATGCTCGACGCTTCGTCCCACAGTCGCGTCCACGCCTCTTCCTGATCGGGGCGCAGAATCCCCCCGAGGATGCCCGCGATCCCAACAGCGAGCTTCGACCGGATTGGCTGCAGGCGGTGTACGGCGATTCGACGTTGCTGACGCATCGGGCTCCGCTGCCGAGTCCGCCGATTCCGTTGACCAGCGGTCTCGGTGATGTGGTCGAGCGCATGGACTACCGCGACGAGCGGTGGTGGGATGCGGCCCGTACCGCAGCGTTCGTGCAGTCGTTGTCGCCGATTCAGTTGCAGCGCATCGAGATTCTGAAGAAGGCTCGCAAGGTCAGCTACCGCACCGCCTACCGTCGCACCCGCAACGGCGTCGCCGTCTGGGAGGCTCGCCCCGACGACATCTCCGGTTGCCTCCGTACCGCCCGCGGCGGTTCTTCGAAACAGGCTGTGGTCAAGATGGGCAACGGCCGGTTACAGGTGCGCTGGATGACGCCACTCGAATACGCCCGCCTGATGGGTGCGGGCGAGTACACACTCGACGGCCTGCGAAACAACCAGGCGCTCTTCGGTTTCGGTGATGCGGTGTGCGTTCCCGTGGTCGCCTGGCTCGCCGTGCACTACCTGATGCCACTCGTCACCGGGACACTGAGTTCGACTGCGTTTAATACGACTGCGGCGCATGTCCAGTCACGGTAAGTCCTCGCTGCGGTCGTCTGCCGTCGCGCCGCGCAAGAGCACTCTTCCCGCGGACGACGTACAGTCCTTTCGCACCGCTCTGCGAGAAGTGCTGGGCGAGAGAGACGATCGGGGCCGGGTGTGGTCGGCAGCCAAATGGGGCGTGTATGCGTTCTACGATTACGACGGTGAGCCGATCTACGTGGGGCAGACCAAGGAAAAGCTCAGCGTTCGGGTGCAGCGTCATCTGACGAACCAGCGAACCGACGCCGTCGCCATGCGGGTGCTCGATGTCTTCGAAGTCGCGGAGATCGAGATCTGGCCGCTGTGGCAGTACGAGGATCTCAAGAAGTCCGACGGCGCAGAACACTTCCGCGCGGCCGAGCGTGACCTGAATGCTCACGAGTACACGGCGTACCTCGAGGCCATCGACAAGTCGCGGCACAAGGCGATCCTCAACGAGAAGATTCCGCCGGTCTCGCAGCCCATCGCACTCCCCGCATCACTGCGTCGGTCGCTGATCTCCGAGCAGACCCGACGCGAGCGCGGGCATCCCGATATCCGGATCGCACGCCGCGCCGAAACCATCTCACGGTTGGCAGCGGTCACTCGTGAACGCGGCGAGGTCTCCGAAGGTCTGCGACGCGTCCTCGTGGTCCAGGCCGTGCGCCTGGCCTACCTGTCGGCCGAGCGACTCGCCTTCGTCGAGGGGCATCCCATCCCCGATCCCGCCGCCATCGACGTCACCGCGCTGGTGGGCTCGGTGCTGCACGAGCGTAGCGATCCTGACGATCCCGAAGACACGGAAGATGTGATCGAGTCCTCGGACACCACCGAGCCCGAGGGCGAGCTGGACCTGTTCGGCGAGTACTGACGAAAGTAGGCTCGCCCTGTGCCGCTTCCCCCTCACGTTGCCGATCTCACCAGCATCGACCTGCTGCTGTCGGTGGCCGAGCTCGGCAGCATCGGGCGGGCGGGTCGGGCTCACGGCATGTCGCAGCCGGCGGCCAGTGCACGTATCCGGTCGCTGGAGAGGCGTGTCGGCGCTCCATTGCTGACACGGGGCGCACGAGGAACGGTACTGACCGAATTCGGTGAGCTCGTCGCGAGTTGGGCCGCACCGGTCGTTCGGTCCGCCGAGGATTTGGCCACGGCCATCGCTACGTTGCACGCCGAACGCATCGGCCATGTGCAGATTGCCGCGAGTCAGACTGTCGCAGAGTATCTTCTGCCGCGCTGGCTGGTCACGCTGCACACACTTGTCCCGCACATCGTTCCGGCGCTGAGTTCGGGTAACTCGACGGTGGTTGCCGAGAAAGTGCTCGCGGGCACTGCCGACCTCGGATTCATCGAAAGTCCCTTTGTGCCTGCAGCTCTGGAACACCGGACCGTTGCCACCGACGAACTGGTGCTCGTGGTGGCACCGGATCACTCCTGGGCCGTCACTGCGCCGTCGGCCGTCGAGATCGTCGGCACCGCACTGGTGACGCGGGAGGCGGGGTCGGGGACGCGCTCGGCCTACGAAAGCGCTCTGGCTGCAGCGGGTCTCGGGCAACCGATGTCGCCGCTCCTCGAGGTCTCGTCGACGACGGCGATCAAGTCCGCTGTCGGGGCAGGAATCGGCGGAGCCGTGCTGAGCTCACTGGCCGTCGCCCCCGAGTTGGCCGCCGGCACCCTGGTCCGCGTACCGATCCCAGGATTGACTCTGCGTCGTGAGTTGAGGGCGATCTGGCCGTCCGGCCGCGCGCCGAGTGGACCGGCCGCGGAGTTGCTCACCGTGGCCGCGAAGACTCACCTGCAGCCATAGCCCTGGGTTATGACTGGTGGACGAACTGACGCCTACCGAGCAGGCACGACACCGCGCAGGCTGAAGACATGACCGTGACAGCTCCTTCCCGCGTGGTGCGCCGCCAGCCCTTCGAGCACATCACCCCCAACTGGTTCGCCGCGGTGATGGGGACCGGCATCGTGGCCACCGCGGCCGCAACGTTGCCGGTGCAGTTCCCCGCTCTGCACGTCTTCGCGGTCGCTGTCTGGGTCTGCGCCGCAGCGGCGCTGGTCGTGATCGGTGCGGCCTTCGCGATGCACTGGACCGGGCATCGCGACCGGGCCGTCGAGTACGCGCGACATCCGGTGATGGTGCAGTTCTACGGTGCTCCGCCCATGGCGATGCTCACCGTCGGCGCGGGCGCAGGTCTCCTCGGAGCGGACCTGCTCGGATCCACCGCGGCCACCGCACTGTCCGCCACGCTGTGGATCACGGGGACGATCGCAGGTCTGCTCACCAGCGTCGTCGTTCCGTATCGAATGATCACCGCGTCCGATCATCGCGAGGTCGCAGCACTGCCCGCGTGGCTGATGCCCGTCGTCCCGCCGATGGTCTCGGCATCGACCGGGGCGTTGCTGCTTCCGCACCTACCCGAGGGCCAGTGGCGGCTGGCGCTGCTGTGCGCCTGCTACGCGATGTTCGGTCTGTCGCTGATAGTCGGGATGATCACGCTGACTCTGATCTACGGACGTCTGCTGCACGGCGGTCTGCCTCCTGTCGACGCGGCTCCCACCGTGTGGATCACGCTGGGACTCATCGGCCAGTCGATCACTGCGGCGAACCTGCTCGGCACCGACGCATCGATGGTGTTCACCGGTGCACAGTCGTCGATCGCGGTGGGATTTCATGTGTTCGGCATCGGCTACGGGTTGGTCATGGGCGGCTTCGGAATGCTGATGTTCGCGCTCGCGACGGCTCTCACCGTGCACGCCGCACGCAGGAACCTGGGGTTCTCGCTGGCGTGGTGGTCGTTCACGTTTCCCCTCGGCACGTGCGTCACCGGAGCCACCGCCTTGGGACATGCGCTGAACTTCGGTGCGGTGCAGGCTCTGGCCGTTGCCCTGTACCTCCTACTGCTCGCGGCCTGGATCACCGTGGCCACCCGCACTCTTCGCGGCATCCGGAGCGGAGAGTTGCTCCATCCGGATCACAGGTGAGAAAGAACGTTCACCACGTTGCCGCCGGAGTCGCGAAAGAAGAATCGACGTACGCCCCACTCCTCGTTGCTGATCTCGTAGACGATCTCGAGTTCGGCGTCCATCGCTGCCCGATACGCCGCGTCCACGTCGTCGACTTCGATCGACGCGGACGGATTGACCGGCCCGGTGGGATCGGTGGTGATCAGGCTGAGCTGCGCCGCACTGTCACCCGATGGAGCGAGCGTGGCGATCCAACCGTGATTCATCACCACCTCCATGCCGGTGACCTGGACGTACTTGTCCAGTGCCGCATCGAGATCGGTGACCGTGAGCAGTGGCATCGCGCGCACAACATCCATGCCTGGACTGTATCGCCGAAAGCGTCCCCGCGGGGACGTACGTACTCGGCACCGACCGACTGCGTCGTTCACCCCGGCGACACGTGCAGTTCCCACAACACACGCCTGCCTGTCGATTCGGGTCGGAAGCATAAGCAACTTCCGCGCTCGATGCTTCCAGGAGATGTACCAAGTGAACACTGTTCGTCGCGTTGCCACCGGTGGAATCCTCGGTCTCGCAACTGCTCTCACCCTTGCCTCCTGCTCGGAGCCTGCGGCTCCCGAGGCCGGCGGAAGCGGCGAGGGCACAAGCGGCACCCTCACGGTGTACACGTCGGAGCCGCAGGCGAAGATCGACGCTCTCAATGCCGAGTTCACCGCGGAGAATCCCGGCATCGATGTGCAGGTGTTCCGCGCGGGCACCGGCGATCTCAACGCGCGCATCGCGTCGGAGCGGCAGACCGGTTCCATCGGTGCCGACGTGCTGCTCGCTGCGGACGCCCCCACGTTCGAGAAGTACAAGGCCGACGACCTCCTCGTGCAGTACACCCCTGCCGACGTCGACGCGCTCGATCCCAACGTCGTCGATCCCGACGGCTACTACGTCGGTACCCGCATCATCCCGACGGTCATCGCATACAACACCGGCACGGTGTCGCAGCCCCCGACGTCGTGGAAGGACCTGGCGGATCCCCAGTACAAGGGCCGGATCACGCTGCCCAATCCCGACGTGTCCGGTGCGGCCGCCTTCAATACGGCCGTCTGGCTGGGTCAGGACGACCTCGGCCTTCCCTGGCTCACCGACCTCGTCGCCAACGAGCCCGTGGTTGCCGAGAGCAACGGCCCGGTCGCTCAGGCCGTCGCGGCCGGCACCCAGCCGGTCGGGATCGTCGTGGACTACCTGGTGCGCGAGCTGGCCGAGAAGGGCTCGCCCATCGCTGCGTCGTACCCGACCGACGGCGTCCCGTACATCTCGGAGCCCGCCGGAATCTTCAAGGACTCGGCCAACCAAGAGGCTGCACAGAAGTACGTGGACTTCCTGGTCAGCAAGCGCGGTCAGGAGATTGCCGTGGAGCAGCAGTACCTGCCGGTTCGATCCGATGTCGGTACGCCGGAGGGCGCACCCGCGCTGGGCGACATCGATCTGCTGAACCCGGACCTCGACACGATCACCACCTCGCAGCCCGATGCCGTCCGTACGTTCAACGATCTTCTTGGCTGACCGCGTCACCTGGGTACGCGCCTGCCTGTGGTTGGCCGTACTGGCCCTGATCGGCGCGCCACTGGCCGCAGTCGTCTCGATCGGTCTGGGCGGCAACCACATCCAGGAGCTGCTCGACGGCAGAATCGCGTCGGCCGCCGCCAACAGCGTCGTGTCGGCAGGTCTGTCGGCGGCCGCGGCGGTGGCGATCGCGACCGTCATGGCCCTCGTTCTCGATCGCACCGATCTGCCGGGCCGGTCGGTGCTGCGCCTGATTCTGCTCAGTCCCTTGCTGATTCCGCCGTTCGTCGGCGCGATCGCCTGGACGGGCCTGCTGGGACCGAGCGGAATGATCAACTCGTTCTGGAACGAGACGTTCGGCGGCGGTCCGCTGTGGAACATCTACGGCGGCGACGGGGTGGTCTTCTTGCTCACGGTCCATTCGTACCCGCTTGCGTACCTGATTATTTCGGCGGCGCTCCGACGCGTACCGGGCGATCTGGAACAGGCGGCCCGGATTGCCGGAGCATCTCCGTTCCGAACCATGCGCGACGTGACGCTGCCACTGCTGCGCCCGGCTCTACTGGCGTCACTGACGTTGACGGCCGTGTCCAATCTTGCGGATTTCGGCATTCCTGCCCTGATCGGATTGCCCGAGCGCTACGTCACGCTCTCGACCATGGTGTATCGGTATATCCAGTCGGGCACCGTCGATCGACCCCTCGAGGTGGTCTCGACCATCGGCATCGGACTCCTCGCACTCGCCGTGGTCGCAGTAGCGATCGATCGCATTCTCGGCCGCCGATCGATTCAGTTGGACGGCGCGGTCACTGCTCCGCAGCTACTTCCGCTGGGTCACAGTCGAATTCCCGCAGGAGTCGCGGCCTGGCTCATCGGCCTGATTCTGACGGTGCTGCCGATCCTGGCGTTGGCCACTCAGGCGTTGCTGCCTGCTCCGGGCGTGCCACTCACCTGGAGCAACCTCACCCTGCAGAGCATCGAGAGCGCGGTCACTGCACCGGGAACACTGGTCGGGATCCAGAACTCGGTGATCCTGGCTCTCGGGGCCGCAGTTGTCTGCGGATTTCTCGGCTTGGCCATCGGCGTGCTCACCACCCGCACCCGATCCCGCGACAACGTCGGCCTGGATCTGGCAGCGATGCTGCCGCAGGCGATTCCCGGCCTCGTCATCGCAGTCGGCTGGTTGATCATCGGCCGCTACACCGGCCTGTTCGACACCAAGTGGGTCATCCTGTGCGCCTACGTGATGGCGTTCCTCGCGATCGTCGTCCAAGCAGTCCGCGCACCACTGAGTTCCACTCCGACAGCCCTCGAAGAAGTCGCCAGATCCTCCGGTGCATCTCATCTTCGATCGTTGTGGGACGTGCCGTGGAAGATGGCGATCCCGGCTGCGATCACCGGCGCGGTACTCGTCGCCCTCACTGCGGTGCGCGAGCTGACCATGTCGGTGCTCCTTGTCGCTCCTGGCACACAGACCCTCGGCGTATCCATCTTCAACCTGCAGCAGGCCGGGGACTACAACGCCGCCTCCGCCCTGTCCCTACTCGTCGCGCTCGTGGGATTCGCAGGCCTCGGCCTCGTCGCATCCACCCGAGTCGGACGCCCGTAGCCCGACGCCGAGAAGAAGGAATCGATGTCCGCCATCACGATCGAGCAGCTCGGCCTCCGATACCCCGACGGCACAATCGGTTTGAAGGGCATCGACCTGAAGATCGCCGACGGCGAATTCGTTGCGCTCGTCGGACCGTCGGGCTCCGGCAAGACCACTCTGCTGCGTACCGTCGCCGGCTTCCTGACACCGACCGCCGGTTCGATTGCCATCGGCCCGGATGTGGTTGCGAGCGAGCAACTCTCGACGCCTCCCGAGTCGCGCAAGCTCGGCATGGTGTTTCAGCAGCACGCGCTGTGGCCGCACCGCAGCGTCGGGCGGAATGTCTCCTACCCACTGGAACTGGCCAAGGTCGCCAAGACCGAACGAGAGAAGAAGGTCGCCGATGTGCTCGAGCTCGTCGGGCTGCCCGGGCTGGAGAATCGGGACCCGTCGACGCTGTCCGGTGGCCAGCGGCAACGCGTCGCACTCGCTCGCGCTCTGGTCTCGTCGCCGCGGGCACTGCTGCTCGACGAGGCGCTTTCTGCGCTGGACGAGCCCCTGCGTGATCGCCTTCGTCTCGAGCTGCGCGCGCTGACGCGGGCCGCGAACCTGACCGTCCTGCACGTGACCCACGACCGCACCGAGGCCCTGGCCCTCGCCGACCGGGTCGTCGTCCTCGATCAGGGCAGCATCGCGCAGATCGGTAGGCCCGAGGACGTGGTGCGCGCTCCGGCATCGGCGTTCGTTGCTCGCTTCCTCTCCGACGCCACCCTGGTGGACGGCACCGTCGCGCACGGCACCTTCACTTCTGGCTCCCTCACACTCGCGGCGGAGGGCTCCGGACCCGGGACGCTCGCAATCCTGCCGACCGACATCGAGATCGTGCCCGACGGCGGGGTCAGCGGAACCGTGACCTCCTCGCTGTTCGGACGTGATGCCAGCGATGTGCTGGTGCGCTCCGGCGATGTGGACTTCCGCTGCTCGGTACGCGGGCCGCGTCCGCAGGTGGGCGACACCGTCGCGTTGACCGTCCGGCGGTCGTTCTTCTACCCCCGCTAGCTCCCCCGGGCCCGGGATCGGCTCCCCAGTTTCGGATTTGTGACCGCGATCGGGGTCCGGAATCCATATCCGGGGAGCCGATCCCCCGTTCGGATCCACCCCGGCCCCCGGCAGCACCGAACCTGTGACCCACCAGACAGGCATATTATTTGCTTAGCGCATGTATGTATATATATGGTTGCAGACAGCAAGTAAATCGAACTCATCGTTGGAGCATTCATGGCAGTTCAATCCACGACGGCGGAGTCGCTGGTCGAAGAGGTATTCCTCTTCGGGCGAACGCTGAAGCGGGCCGTGACCACCGGAGTCGAGGATTCACCTCTCCCGCAGGCGCTGACCGGAGTCCTGACCATCCTGGCGACCGAGGGTGAATGCAGACAGACCGACCTGGCCAACAGGCTCTGCGTCAGCCAGTCCGCCCTCAGCCGGCAGATCGCGGACCTCGTCGACCTCGGCTACATCGATCGCCACCCCGATCCCGACGACAGACGAGCGTCTCGGGTCTGTGTGTCGGACGAAGGTCAGGCTCGACTGAAACAAATTTGGGACAGACGCGCACGTCGCTTAGCAGAGATGTTGAGCGGCTGGAGCGAGTCCGAGGCACTCGAAGCACTCGACTCGATCCGCAAACTGAACGACACCTTCACCGAAGACGCCCACGCTCAGCACCAGGACGTGGCCCGCATTGAATTGATTGCGAGATAAGACATGACAACATCAGCGGAAAATCCGCCCAATCCGGTAGTCGTCGATCCCGACGCGATGTCGCATCGACAGATCCTCGAAGCCCTCACCGGCCTGCTGGCTGCGCTGTTCACCGCGCTGCTGAGCACCACCATCGTCTCGACGGCACTGCCCACCATCATCGGTGATCTGCAGGGCTCGCAGACCGCGTACGCCTGGGTCATCACCACGGCCCTGCTGGCCAATGCCGCGTCCACTCCCATCTGGGGCAAGCTCGCCGACCTGTTCAACAAGAAGGTGCTGGTCCAGAGCGCGATCGTCATCTTCGTCGCGGGCTCCTTGATCGCCGGCTTCGCACACAACGTGCCGGTCCTGCTGGCCGCACGCGTGGTGCAGGGCATCGGCATGGGTGGCCTGACGGCTCTCGTCATCGCCATCATCGGCACCATCGTCTCGCCGCGTGATCGCGGCCGTTACTCCGGCTACACCGGTGCCGTCATGGCCGTGTCGATGTCCGGTGGTCCGATCCTCGGTGGCGTCATCGTGGACAGCCCCCTCGGCTGGCGCTGGTGCTTCTTCGTCTGCGTGCCGCTGGCGGTTGTCGCTCTCGGACTGCTGCAGAAGACGCTGCACATCAAGACCGTCCGCAAGGACAACGTCTCCATCGACTGGCTCGGTGCACTCCTGCTCACCGCAGGCGTTTCCGTTCTCCTCGTGTGGGTGTCGTTCGCAGGCAAGGCCGACTACTACGCCTGGCTCTCCCGTGAGACTGCCTACCTGGTGGGCGGCGGAGTTCTGCTGCTCGTCCTGACCATCATCGTCGAGGCCCGGCACAAGTCGCCGATCATCCCGCTCAAGATCGTCACCGAGCGCACGACCGGCCTGGCCATCGTCGCCTCCATCGCGGTCGGTGTCGGTCTCTTCGGAGCCACCACCTTCCTCGGCCAGTACTTCCAGACCGCTCGCGGCTACACCCCCACCGAAGCCGGATTGCTCTCCATCCCACTGGTGTTCGGCATGCTCGTCGCCTCTGTCGGCTCGGGTCAGCTGATCACCAAGTTCGGACAGTGGAAGCCGTTCATCGTCACCGGCTCTGTCCTGCTGGTCGTCGGATTCCTGCTCCTGGGCACCATCGATCACGCCACCAGCCTGGTGACGGTCGGCATCTTCATCACCATCGTCGGTCTCGGTACCGGCATGCTGATGCAGAATCTCGTTCTCGCAGTGCAGAACACGGTCAGTGTGCAGAACGTCGGAGCGGCATCGTCGACGGTTGCGTTCTTCCGTACCTTCGGCGGCGCGATCGGCGTCTCGGTTCTCGGTTCGCTGCTGGCAACACGGGTGGCCGACAAGTCCGCAGCCGGCCTGGCCCAGCTCGGCGTCGACAGCTCGTCGGGCGGCGGTGGATCACTCGATCTCACCTCACTGCCTGCTCCGGTCCTCGAAGTCGTCCGCACCGCATACGGTGACGCAACCGGACGCATCTTCATGATCGCCGGCTTCGTCGCGATCGTCACGCTGATCGCAGTCGTCTTCATTCCGAATCGCCCACTACGCCAGACGATCGACATCGCGTCGGCCCCTGCGCAGGGACCGAAGGACGAGCCGCAGGACCAGCTCGCCGAGATTCCGTCCTTCGGTGCCACCCAGGATTACGTCTCCGCCGAGTACGACACCGATCGTCGCGCCGATACTCACCGAAACGAGGGTCGGCACGAGGCTCAGCCGGGGCAGCGTCCCTTCGAGGGCCTGAGCACCGATGCTCGTGATCGACTGCTCGCTCTGCTGTTACCCGAGCCGAAGGACACGTTGGCCGCACTGGACGAGGCCGAGACCATCCGCGCCGAAGTGATTGCACTGCAGCAGGAACTCGACGCGAAGATGCTCGATTTCGATGCAGTGTGCGAGAGGCTTCGTCGCCTCGGACTCAGTGAGCAGCAGATTGCTCGGGTGTTGGGAGACAACCACATTCCCGATAGTCGCAATCACTATGCACACGCCGGACTGAACGGACAGAGCGTCAACTAGGCCCCAGCGTCACGGCAGTTCCCCGCACCCCCACCGGGAGTGCGGGGAATTTTCGTTCTCTATGCTCGAAGAACGGACCGGCCACCTTCTTTCGGTTCTGCACAGGCGGGAGAACCTTTCATGACACGTCGTCTCCAGATCTCCGCCGTCGCGGTCCTGGCCGCAGCGCTTGTCTGCGCATCGTGCGCAACCGAGGAACGGCAGCCGACGGCCCCTACCCCCGTCGACGGTGCAACAGCATCTGCTCCCGGTCTCGGATGGTCTCTCACTCCCTCGGATGTGGGTATCGAAGGCGGTCAATTTCGCGATCCCGTCCTGGGCAGCGACACCGACTCGATGGAATCCGGTTCCATCTCCGACGGGTCGACGGTCGTCACGCTCGTCGGCCGTCTCGACGGCAGAGAGTTCGTCGACGCAACCCTCGTGGGATTGAGCATCGCGGACGGCGCGGTGGAATGGCGCACCCCCGCGGAGAATGTCGTGGGTTGCGGTGAGGAATTCGTCGACGGACAGGTCGTCTGCTACCGCGGCAACACCGGCACGTCATCCGAAATACTCACTGTCGACGCTGAATCCGGGGAATCGAGCACTCGGGACACAGCCTTTCCGATCACGAGCCTGACCACCGCAGACGGCCACGTGTACGCCTCCCGGGCGGTGCGCGAGGGTGCCAGGGCGACGGTGTCTCGCGGCACTGCGGACGTCCTCGACGCGGACTGGTCGGTGCAGTTCGATTCCACGCCCTCGGCCGACGCACAGTTCGCTTCCACGCTGCACACCGAGAACGGAATCGGGCTGTTCGACGACGGCCGAGGAGTGTTCGCCTTCGACCTCGATACCGGCGACAACCTGTGGTCCAGAACGGTTCCCGATTGCGCGCGGTCGGGTATCGCCTCGCGCGACGGCGCAGTGCGGGTGGTGCGGATCGACTGCTCGGACCCCCATAGGATCGTGGGTTCGGAGATCGTCGACACGGACGGAACCGTCCTCGCTGCAACGGATTCCGTGACCCTGCAGCAGCCGACGTTCGACGCACCCTCCGAGAAGAGCCCGCTAGTGCTCGGGACGGGCGGCTATCGGCCGTCGAATCCCGATCCCGTGTGGACCGATGAAAGTCTGGCCTGGGCTGTCCCGTCGGACATCACCGGCCCAGCCGCGGCGTTCCTGTCCACGCACGGACTCGCGTACGCCGTCACGGGTTCGGTTGCACTGCTGCGCAACAACGACACGGCCACCGAATCCGCGCTCGACCTCGACACCGGGAACACGCTGTGGAGTCGCGGATCGGGAACTTTCGCGGAGGTCGGCGCGCTCGACGGTGACGTGGCCACGCTGTTCGGACCGGAAGTGCTGCGCGGAATCGACGTCAGAACTGGATCCACCGTGTGGGACATACCCGTGGCGACGTTCGACGACGAGGGAATAGATCGGCAGTCGTGGCCGATGTTCGATCGAGTCGAGGCCGACTCGAGTCACACCGACTCCATTTACGCTGACTCGATCTACACCAGGGCACTGAGCATCTCGGTCCTACGAGCGACGTAGAACCTCCCCCGTCGTCGACGCGGCCACTACCGGGCCCTGTGCTACCGACCCGGAATGTACTTCAGCGCCTTGACGAAGGGCGGCATGATCTTTGCCCACAGCTTCGGCGGAAGTCCGCGCGGCCCTCCGAGATTGAGCAGACGCGTCGTCGCAATGGTCTGCGACTCCGTGTACTTGAGCAGGCCCTCGGTACCGTGCCTGCGTCCGACACCGGACACACCCATGCCGCCCATCGGAGCGCCGGTGGTGCCCCATGTCGGTGCGTAGCCCTCGTCGACGTTGACGGTGCCCGAATGCAGCCGCGCCGCAATGGCTTCGCCCTGCGCCTTGGTCTTGGCCCACACGCTGGCGTTGAGTCCGTACTCGGTGTCGTTGGCCTTCTCGATGGCCTCGTCGACGTCGGCGACGGGGTAGATCGACACCAGCGGCCCGAAGGTCTCGGTGGCCGCGCATTCCATGTCCTCGGTGACGTTCGTCAGCAGCGTCGGCTCGTAGAACAGCGGGCCGATGTCGGGGCGGGCCTTACCGCCGGCGACGACAGTCGCGCCCTTGACCTTGGCGTCGTCGACGTGGGCCGAGACGGTCTTGATCTGGTCCTCGGAGATGAGGCTGCCCATCTCGATGCCGAATTCGTAGTCGGCTCCGAGGCTCATGTTGCGCACCCGCTGACCGAACTTCTCGGTGAACTCCGCGGCGATCGACTTCTCGACGTAGATACGTTCGATGGAGATACAGAGCTGGCCGGAGTTGGAGAAGCAGGCCCGCACGGCTGCGTCGGACACTTCCCGCAGGTTGGCACCCTTGGCGACGATCATCGCGTTCTTGCCGCCGAGCTCGGCGGAGAATCCGATGAGTCGACGCCCGGCCTGCTCGGCCAGGAGCTGGCCGGTGGCGGTGGAGCCGGTGAACATGACGTACTCGGTGTTCTCGACGATGGCCGTTCCCACCACCGAACCCGGGCCGGGAACCACGGCGAACAGGTCGCGGGGCAGACCGGCCTTGTAGAGCAGTTCCACGCAGGCGAGCGCGCAGTACGGCGTCTGGCTGTCCGGCTTGAGCACGACGCCGTTGCCTGCCAGCAGTGCCGGGATGGCGTCGGACACCGCGAGGGTCATCGGGTAGTTCCACGGGGAGATGATTCCGACGACGCCCTTCGGCTGGTAGCGGACCCGAGTCTTGGTCAGCACGGGCAGCATGCCGGTGACCTTCTTCGGAGCCAGCAGCTTCGCGGCGGTGCGCGCGTAGTGCCGTGCGGTCATCGAGATGTCGAGAACCTCTTCGAGGGCGGCGGCGCGGGACTTGCCGGTCTCGGCCTGCGCCATGTCCATCAGCTCGTCGCGGTGGGCGAGCACCAGGTCGCGGTAGCGGTGGAAGATCTCGGCGCGCTCGGACACGGGCCGCTTGGCCCATGCCACCTGAGCTGCGCGAACGCGCGCGATCGCGGCGGTCGCGTCGGCGGCGGTGCCGACCGGGATGGTCGCCAGCTCCTTGCCGGTGAACACCTCGGTGATGGTCTTCGTCGGCCGCGATTCGGCGTCGGGGATGGCGATGAGATCGGCGAGCCGGGAGAAGGTCGTGGCGGACGGTGCTGGCATGGACGGGTCCCTACTGGTGAGTAGTGTTCTGAGTAACAGACAACCTACCTGCTTGCTGGCTCAGTTCACAGACCCGAAATTACGCCACCGTATGGCACGATGGTCAGTGGTCTACCGGACGTCGGGGCGTACGGAGCTACAGGGTGGGAAATACATGCGCAAGGCACTCGTACTGGCCGGAGCCGCGGCATTGATGCTGTCGTTGGCGGGGCCGGCTCACGCCGATCCTCTTCAGGACTTCGTCGCTCCCCCGCTGGACCCCGCTGCGTACCTGCCCACCTCCCTGGGCGATCCGTGGTTCGATCCCCCGGCCGGGTACGAGAACCTGCAGCCAGGCACGGTGCTGAACCGTCGAGATGTCGCGGTGACACCCGGGGCGTCGTCCGTTCAGTTGCTCTTCCGCTCGACCGACTCCAAGAATCGACCCATCGCAGCGGCGACGACGGTCCTGACGCCCACCCCGCCCTGGACCGGGGCCGGAGATCGTCCCGTCATCGCGTACAACGAGGCAACCGACTCGCTCGGTAATCAGTGCGCGCCGTCGTACACGCTTCCGCGGGGCAACAACAAGGAAATCGATCAGGTCCGGATTCTGCTCGACCGCGGCTACACGGTGGTCGTCACCGATTACCAGGGTCCGCGCCAGGCCTATTCGGCCGGTCTCGTCTCCGGACACACCGTGCTCGACGGCTTACGCGCATCCCAGAGTGCAGGAGTGACCGCGGACGCACCGATCGGCATCACCGGTTACTCCGGCGGGGCCATCGCCTCGGGTTGGGCCGCGCAGTTGGCTCCGGAGTACGCGCCCGAATTGAACATCGCCGGTGTCGCGTTCGGTGGCCCGCCGACCGACTACAAGATTCTGCAGACCTCGCTGAACGGCCAGATCGGATCGGGCTTGTTCACTGCGGCGACGATCGGACTGTCCCGGGAGTACCCGGAGATGCGGCAGCTCGCCAACGACAACGGCAAGCGACTGGCTCTGGCGCAGAAGGATCAATGCGTAGATGTGTTGTCCTACACGGGACTACTGCTGTTGGACCAGCGAAACCTCTCCAGCGTCCCTGATGTCTTCGAGCATCCGATCACCAAGGCCGTCGTCGAAGAGAACCGGATGGGCCAGACGAAGCCCGAGGCACCGATCTACATCTACCAGGGCCTGCAGGATTTCCTCATTCCCCAGGAGGGTGCCGAGGCGGTGCAGGACCAGTGGTGCGCTGCGGGTGCGTCGGTTCGCCTCGAATTGGTCCCCGGGGATCATTCGCTGGCGCAGACCAACGGCCGTCCCGGCGCATACGACTGGCTCGGGCAGCGGCTCGCCGGAGAGTCCACCTCCGGGTGCGAACGTGTGACCCGTTAACAGCGCTTGACCCTCACGCCACGGGAGGCAGCACAGTGTCCTTCGTGAGTGATTCGTCCTTCGTCAGCAACCAGAACTTCGGCAGCGATCAAGACAGCATGCAGGTCGGGGCTGTCGCACGGTTGGTGGGTGTCAGCGTCAGGACACTGCATCATTACGACGAGATCGAGTTGGTGGTGCCGTCGGGTAGAACCCCGAAGGGCTATCGGACGTACTCGTCGGCCGATGTCGAACGACTGCATCAGGTGTTGACCTACCGCGAACTCGGGTTTGCGCTCGACGCCATCGCGGCGTTGCTCGACGACCCGGCGGTCGATGCCATGGCGCACCTGCGTCGGCAGCGAGAGTTGTTGAACGAGCGGATCGATCACTTGCACGCAATGGCTGCGGCCGTGGACAAGATGATGGAGGCGAAGAAGATGGGTATGCAACTGACCCCCGAAGAGCAGCGCGAGATTTTCGGCGACAACTGGCCCGGCGAGGAGTACGCCGCGGAAGCCGAGCAGCGGTGGGGCGAGACCGACGAGTGGAAGCAGTCGCAGGAACGGACGGCGTCGTTCACCAGGGACGACTGGAAAACCATCAAGGACGAGGCCGACGCTCTGGAAGCAGATTTCGCGGCCGCAATGCAGCGGGGAGTCGACCCGGATTCAGACGAGGCCGGAATACTGGCCGAGCGGCACCGGGCGACCATCGCGCGGCACTACGACTGCAACCACGAGATGCAGGTCAACCTGGCGGAGATGTACATCGCCGACGAGCGATTTGCCAAGCACTACAACGACATTGCCGCCGGACTGGCGCAGTACCTTCGCGACGTCATTGTCGCGAACGCCGCTCGTCAGGGTTGACGCGAACCATCGCGGACCGCTCGTGTGCGGTCGATCCACCCCAGACTCCATGCCTTTCGTCCGTGTCGAGTGCGTGTTGCAGGCAGCGCACGATCACAGGGCATCGATTGCACACGAGCTTGGCCTGTCGTTCCAGGTTTCTCAGCGAGTATCCCCGCAGCCCCAGGGGCGGGTAGAACATCGAGACCGGCATCGAGCGGCAGGCAGCATTCATCTGCCAATCCCAGTGCTCGGAGATCGGTTGCAGTGCTTGCGCTTTCATCGGCAGTGCCCGCTTCCTTCGGATCAGAGATTCAGCAGTCGGCGGGCATTGTCGGATGAGGCCGCGCGCCAGTTCTCGAGTCCGCCGTCCGCGGCACCGGCGTCGAGTGATCGCAGTTGCTCCTGTACGCCGGTGATCGGCGTGAAGCAGTAATCACTGCCGTACACCAGCCGATCGGGTCCGACAGTGGACAGCAACGCGGGCAGCTGCCGCGGGACCGGCGTACCGGCGAGGTCGAACCACAAGCACTGCAACACATCCGGCGTCGTCGGGGTCCCCACCCCGACCTGGGTACGGAAGAAATCCACCCGATCCGCCAGCAATGGCAGGACTCCACCGCCGTGAGTGAACACCCAGCGGACGTTCGGGAATCGGTCGACCACGCCGAGCAGAATCAGGTCGACAACGGTTCGTGCTGTGTCGAAAAGGAATTCGATCATCGGTGCCGGACGCCCGAGCGATACTGCTCCCGAATTCGGCGGTGACGTGGGATGTACGAACACGACCGCCGATCGCGCATCGAGCGCGGCCAGCAACGGTGTCAGTACGGCGTTGCCCAGGTACATGCCGCCGGCGTTCGACATCACCGTCACGCCGTCGGCCCCCAGCTGATCGAGCGCACGGATGGCCTCGACCGTCGAGTCGACGACGTTCGGCAGCGGTAGCGACGCGAAGAATCCGAGTCGGGGCTCGCTTGCCACCACCCCGGCCCCGAAATCGTTGACGCGTCGGGCGAGATCGGCGGCCTTGCCGTCGTCACCGAAATGCACCCCGGGTGACGAGACGGACAGGATCGCGCTGTCGATGCCGCAGCCGTCCATCAACTTTAGGTGTTCGCCCACCGACCAGGACGGCCACTTCGGCATGCCGTCGGGAAAGACGATGCCCGACGCGATGGCCTCCCGCAGGTAGAAGTCGGGAACCATGTGCGAGTGGACGTCGATCACTCCCCCGGCGCCCGGAGTGGGCGATGCCGATGCCCTTGCAGACGGCAACGTCGAGAGGGCAACCCCGGAGATCGTTGCGGCACCCAGCGCTCCGAGCAGGGTTCTGCGATCGATCACAGTCGAAGTCTTTCTGTCGGCATCCGTAACTGACGCTATCGTCACATATGAGTTAAACCGCAGTCAACGGTGAGATCTACCAAGAGGTATCGGACTAGCATTGCGCGATGACCACCGAACGTACGACGCCCACTCCGCTGCAGTTTCTGGGCTATTCGTTCGGACGCACGCTGCCCGAGTCGATGCAGGACTGGGTTCGCAAGGATCTCGTGGGCAACGGAGCCCAGGTCCGCTACATCGCACGCTTCATCCTTCCGATCATTCCGCTGCTGCTGCTGTTCCTGCTGATTCCGGGTCCACTGTGGATGTCCTTGGCGATGATGTCGCTGCTGTTCATCCCGCTGGTGTACTTCTCGATTGCCCTGATGAACGTCTATCGGCGGCATCGTCTGCTTATCCACGGCCTCGACCCGCAACTGATCAACGCCAAGGCGCAGAGCCGCGTCGACCGCACTCGCGACGACTACGAGCGGCGTCACGGCCGGGGCTGATGAGCGAGCGATAGTCTGTGCCGCATGACTGCACCGGTGGAATTCAAGGCAACAGCTGATCTGGCCGACGAGATCGGTCCCGATATCCGCAGCTGCGACACCCAGTTCATCCAGTTCGGCAAGCACACCGAATTCGCGGGACCCATCACCACCATCCGCTGCTTCCAGGACAATCTGCTGGTGAAGCAGACTCTGAGCGAACCGGGCAACGGTGGCGTTCTGGTGGTCGACGGAGACGCCAGTGTGCACACCGCACTCGTCGGAGACATCATCGCGGGCCGAGGCGTCAGCAACGGTTGGGCCGGCGTCATCGTCAACGGCGCAGTACGCGACTCGGCGATCCTGCGGACACTCGACATCGGCGTCAAGGCACTGGGCACCAACCCGCGCAAGAGCACGCAGACCGGATCGGGCGAGAAGAACGTGCCGATCAGTTTCGGCGGCGTCACGTTCAACCCGGGCGAGATCGTCTACAGCGACCACGACGGCGTCGTCGCGGTCTAGCCCACGACGGCGGCAGGCCTGAAAGCCTGCCGCCGTCTGCTTTTACTTCACGAACGCGAGCAGCGCGTCGTTCACTTCCTGGAAGTGCGTCCACAGCAGTCCGTGCGGTGCGCCGTCGACCTCGACGTACGTGGCCTCCGGGAACACCTTGTGGAACTGACGGCCGGTGGAATCGATCGGCAGGATGTTGTCGGCCGTGCCGTGCAGAATCAGCGTCGGCTTGCCCGATTCACGCACCTTCTCCACATCACCGCGGAAATCTTCGAGCCAGGTGGGCACAACGGCGTAGGCGGCCACGGGAGCGCTGCCGGTCGCGGTGTTCCAGCTCGCACGTACAGCGGCCTCGCTGATACGGGTCCCGAGGTTCTCGTCGAGGTTGTAGAAGTCCTTGTAGAAATTCTCGAACCAGGTGAACCTGTCTTCGCGGGCTGCGGTCTCGATGCCGTCGAACACCGACTGCGGAACGCCGGTGGGGTTGTCGTCGGTCTGAAGCAGGAACGGCTCGAGCGAGGCGAGGAATGCGAACTTCGCGACGCGATCCGTGCCGTACTTCGCCGCGTACCGCGCGAGTTCACCTGTGCCCATGGAGAATCCGACCAGGATGACATCGCGTAGGTCCAGCTCGGTCAGCACCTTGTCCAGGTCAGAGGCGAAGGTGTCGTAGTCGTATCCGACGGTCGGCTTGCTGGACTGGCCGAATCCGCGGCGGTCGTAGGTGATGACGCGGTAGCCGGCGTCGAGCAGCGCACGCGACTGACGTTCCCAGGAGTTGCCGTCGAGTGGATAGCCGTGGATGAGCACGACGGGTTGGCCGGTGCCGTGATCCTCGTAGTAGACCTCGACGGGGGTGGAGTTCTCGGTTCCGACGTTGATGTACGCCATGATCCTGCCTTCCTGTGTCCTGAATATCGAGCGGGAGAACGGTCGTTCTCTCCACATGTGGACTACTGTAGAGAACGTTGGTTCTCTCGGCAAGGGGTGGGCGATGACCAGTATGGAAATCGGACGAGCACAGGTGGTGAACGCCGCGGACGAGTTGTTCTATGCGCGGGGCATCCAGGCGGTGGGTATGGACGAGTTGCGCGCCAAGGCCGGCATCTCCCTCAAGCGCCTCTACACGCTCTTTCCCTCGAAAACCGCCATCGTCGCCGAGGTGCTTCGGGGTCGGACCCAGCAATGGAACGACGGCATCCACGCCGAAGCCGCCGCCCACGAGTCCCCTCGAGAAAAACTGCTGTCGATCTTCGACTTCCTGGACCACTGGTTTCGCGAGGACGACTTCCGCGGGTGCGCCTTCATCAACTCGTTCGGTGAACTCGGCGCAACCATGCCCGAGGTCGCCGACGCCGCGCATCAGCACAAGAAGAACTTCATCGACTACGTCACCGCATTGGCCGTCGAGGCCGGATGTGCGCCGACCGTCGGACTGCAGATCGCCTTGCTCGCCGAAGGTGCTCAAACCACAGCGGCCATCACCGAACTGGCCGAATCCGCCACTGCAGCACAAGCTGCGGCGAAAGTTCTGCTGGGCATGCCACACTCGACGTCATGAAGGCATTCGGCCCGGCTATTCCGATTCTCCGCATCTTCGACGACGCCGAAGCGCGCGCGTTCTACGTGGACTACCTGGGATTCACTGTCGAGTGGGAGCATCGGTTCGAGCCAGATCTGCCGCTGTACGTTCGTATTTCGCGCGGGAAGTGTGTACTGGATCTTTCTCAGCACTACGGCGACGGCACACCAGGCACATCGGTATGGATACCGATCCCGGACGTCACGTCCTTCAATGCCGAACTGCTGCAGAAGAACAACCCTCGCAGCCGACCCGGAATCGATCACGACGCACCGGGTGGTCCGACCATGACGATCACCGATCCGTTCTCGAACACCCTCCGCTTCTGCCAGGTCGATCGCTGAGAAGCGCACCTCACCGTTCACTATCGTGCGCGGTGCGCGGCTTTCCGCGTCCGAGACCCACTTCTGAACGATGCGGTGCGCTCACTCATCGACAATCACTGACATTTGACACTGAAATCCCTCGCTCGACGGCGATAGCGTCGAAGACATGAGCAAGCTACGAAACCTCGCCGCCCTCACAGTCGCGACATCCCTGCTGGTCAGTGGGTGCTCGTCGACGGACGAGCCGTCAGCCGTCGAGCCGACCGCCACCGCGCCCTCGAGCGGGAGCATCAAGACCGACGACGTCCAGGCAGCCTTGGACGCGATGGTCGACGCCGGGTCCGTAGCCGCTGTCGCCCAGGTACGGGACGGCGAGAATTCGTGGTCGGGAGCCGCCGGCCTCGTCGAGCGCGGGGGCACCGAGGCTGCGTCCGCCGACGACCCGGTCCGTATCGCCAGCGTCACCAAGTCGATGGTCGCCGCCGTGGTGCTGCAGCTCGTCGACGAAGGAAAGGTGCAACTCGATCATCAGGTCGACGAATTGCTTCCCGGTCTGCTCCCCAAGCCGGTGACAATCCGTCAGCTGCTCGATCACACCAGCGGAATACCCAACTATCTGGTGGGATTCGACTCTGCCGAACAGATTGCCTCACGCTCCACCGATTCCGTCACCGACGACGAACTGATCTCCCAGGCCCTGGCAATGCCCTGGACGACTGAGCCCGGTCAGGAGTTCAGCTACTCGAACACGAACTACGTTCTGCTCGGACGTATCATCGCCGAACTGGACGGCAAGACCATCGCACAGTCGTTGCAGGACAGGGTTTTCGACCCGCTGCAGATGACCGACACCACTTACCCCACCGATGCCGCCATCGCCGACGACGCCCTGCACGGTTACGTTGTCGAGAACGAAACCTACACCGACGTCACCGATTTCGATGCCAGCATCTGGTCGTCGAGTGCCGCCGTGGTCTCCAGCGTGGCCGACCTGAACACCTTCTTCCGGGCACTGTTCGACGGCACCTTGATCCCGCAGAACCTGATCGACGAGATGCAGGTCGTCACGCCGACCGGTTACGGACTCGGCCTGCTACTCGGCCTTGACGCGTGCAACCCGGGGTCGGGTGAGCTGGTGTTCGGTCAGCGCGGCAACGGGTTCGGCTACCGCACCTTCGCATTGTCGAGTCCGGACGGGGAGCGTCAGGTGTCGCTCGCCTGGACCACGGCCGCACCGACCCCAGCGATGGATCCGCTCGAACAGCCGGCAACGGAAGCACTGATCGCCGGGCTCGCGTCGACCTGCCCAGCATGACACCTACAAGACGCTCACCCAGCCGTGTACTTCGTCGCTGGTGAGCGCGGCCTGGTGACGCTTTCGTAGAGTGAGCGTCACCGGGCCCGACTCCTTCGTTCCTATTGCGCGGCCGTCGATTTCGTATACCGGGGCAATTCCCGCCGAGGTACCGCAGACGAAGACCTCGTCGGCGATGTACAGCTCGGTGAGATCGACGGTGCGCTCCTGAACCGTCAGGCCCACCTCGCGCGCCAGAGTCAGAATGGTCCGACGGTTGATGCCGTCGAGAATGTCGCTGGTGACGTCGGGAGTGACCAGCACTCCGTTTCGGACGAGAAAGATGTTCGCGGCACTGAGCTCGCAGACGTGGCCGTTGATATCGAGGAAGATGCAGTCGTCGAAGCCACTGTCGATCGCATCCTGTTTCGCCAGAACAGAATTGACGTACGCCCCGTTCACCTTGGCGCGAGAGGGAATCGCGTTGTCCGGGATTCGCCGCCACACACTGGTCTTGAGCCTCATACCGTTCTGCGGGACAATGGGATTCGCGTCGTACAGGAAGATGGACACCGTGGTGTGCAGGCCACGCACCCGCGTTCCGGGAATCGACTCGTCCACGTGGACGGTGGCCCGGACATAGACCTCGGTCGTCGGGGCGTTGGCGGCGACCACGTCGCGCGTCGCCTGCACGAACCTCTCGAATGTCCACTGCGACGCAAAAGTGTCGATGCCGATGATCTTGCAGGATTCGACGAGTCGCTGATAGTGATCGAGCAACCGGAAAGCGGTACGCCGTTCACCGTCCACCTGCACGGGGAACACCGTATAGACACTGAGCCCGTACAGGACGGCCGAGGTCGCGACCCCGAGCGTCGCCTCCTGCACGTCCACCAAGCGATCGCCGAAATACACCTTCGAGTGCGGAAGAGCCATCCCGCGATGCTAGTCGCCCGACGAGTCCGAGCGACAACGCTTTTACTTCTCTATGGTCGAGTACATGAGCGCACCCACCATACCGACCCGCACCCTCTGGAACGACGGCCCCGAGGTGGGCGCTATCGGCCTGGGCTGCATGGGAATGACCTGGGCGTACAAGGCCGACGACCAGACGGAGACCCCCGATCGCGTCATCGGGCACGCCCTGGACCTGGGCGTGAATTTCATCGACACCGCAGATGTATACGGCCCGTTCACCAACGAGGAGGTCGTCGGCAAGGCCATCGGCAGCCGCCGCGCCGAGGTAACTCTCGCGACCAAGGGTGGTCTCGTCTCTCACGTCGGCGACGCCGGAGAGCCTGTCATCTCGGGCCCCAACGGCAAGCCCGAGCACCTGCGCTCGGCGATCGACGATTCGCTCCGCCGCTTGGGCGTCGACCACATCGATCTGTACTACCTCCACCGTCCGGACCCAGAAGTGAACGTGGAGGACAGCATCGGCGCGATGGCCGAGGCCGTTCAGGCGGGAAAGGTTCGGGCACTCGGGGTCTCGGAGTTCAGCGTCGAGCAACTCGATCGTGCCCAGCAGGTGCATCCGATTTCTGCGGTGCAGTCGGAACTCTCGCTGTGGACCCGCGACCACCTCGCCACATCTCTGAAGTGGACCCAAGACAACGCTGCGGCATTTGTCCCGTTCTCTCCATTGGGCCGCGGCTTCCTGACGGGCAACTTTCGTGGGACCACACCTGCTGCAGACGATTTCCGTTCACGACTACCACGTTTCAGCCAGGACAACCTCGATGCGAACCTCGTGATCGTCGACGCCATCGCAGCAGTCGCCGAAGAACTCGGCGCGACGCCCGCGCAAGTGGCCTTGGCCTGGGTTCTGGCGCAGGGCGAGCATGTGGTTCCGATTCCCGGCACCCGACGCACCTCGCGTCTGGACGAGAACGCAGGTGCAGCCTCGCTCACCTTGAGTGCCGATCAGCTCGCTGCCCTCGACGCTCTGCCTGCGCCCGCCGGTGGTCGCTATTGAGATCGTTCGCGTCGAGCCCTCCGCTGATCAGGCCCTCGCCGAGCTGATTCTCGCGGTTCAGAAGGGGTCGTATGCAGTCGAAGCGGGACTGATCGGCGACGACCGAATTCCGGTGCTGCACGAGTCGGTGGACGATCTGTCTGCTGCGCAGGTCCATTGGCTCGTCGCGCGGGAGGGTGACGAAATCCTCGGTGCTGCAGCATGGTCCAATTCCGAGATCGACCGTCTGGTGGTGTCTCCACACGCGCATCGACGAGGCATCGGCAGGGCGTTGGTCGACGCGATGTTGGAATCGATTGTCGCACGACGTGTGCACGTGGCCACCGGGCGAGACAATTCACCGGCACGCAGGTTGTACGAGTCCGTCGGCTTCGTGCATACCGAGGACCGGCAGGTACTGCCCGGGCTGTGGCTCGCCCGCTACGAACTCGTCCGCTGATCGGTATCGGAGTTACGCGGGCGAGCGGCGAACCAGATCAGCGCACCGGTGATCGGCATGAGCAAGACGAGCAGGCACCACCAGAACGCGGATCCACGACGAGCGTGGGTGCTACGAAGAATCGATACCCACGCACTAGCGACCAAACCCAGCCACAGAACCATCGCAGCCATCCACGCGAGATCGAACGCCAACGGCACAGTGGGATTGCTACCGTCCATGGTTCCCACTCCCTTCGCCTCGAATAGCCAGCCTATCGATCTTGCTCGACCCGCCCCCCGGGGGATCGAACCCGACGTCACCTCGAGCCAGCACCGCACTCGTCCGACCGACTACGAACCGTTGACAAAGGGTAGCCTATCCAAATGTCACCTGGAATAATGTCGTCGCTCGCGCTCGACCGCCGAGGGTTCTTTCTGGTCGCCGGGGCGGTTGCACTCGCCACGGCCTGCTCACCCCGGGCCCAGGACGCGGCTGCCGCGACCTCGCAGACAGTACGGATGACGGGCGACGGCTTCGATGTCACCGTTCCCACGCGCCCCACCCGCGTGGTCGTGATGGAGGGGCGAGGGGATCTCGAATTCGCCCTGTTGGCCGGATATCCCATCATTGCCACCGGCAACACCTTCCAGCCCGGCGCGCGTCCCTCGGGACAGTTCGAGGGACTGCTGGACGCGCAGACGGAGGTCATCGGTGGTCCCGACGGCCCAGCGGCAGAGGAGATCGCTGCGCTGTCTCCCGATCTCATCGTGATGCGCGCCAACGGATGGCGGCTCGACTGGTACGGAAACGAGCAGCTGACCAAGATCGCACCGGTCCTCCCCGTCGAAGTCAACGAACCGAATTTCGAGCAGTACACCGTCGACCAGTTCTCGGCCATAGGGCTACTCGACACTGTGCAGCCGGGTCTGGACGAGTACCAGCGGACCATCGACGACGCGGCCACGGTCACGAATGGTCGCAGAATCGCCCTCATCACCAGCGAACCGGTTGCCAAGGGATACGTCATCGTGTGGACCAACTACCTCGGCAACGCGGTCGCCGCGGATATGGGATTCACTGTGCTGCACAACAACCCCGAGGACGAGGAGGGAAACTATCGACTGTCGGTCGAGAATCTGAACCAGATCGCCGACGCGGAGTTCATCTTCCACCAGACCACTGATCCCACCCAGATCGACGGAATCGCCGCGTGGCAGAACCTTCCCGCCGTCGCCGCGGGTCGCAGTGCGGTGCTGGATCCACAGCTGAACAACGGATTGGTCATCACCGCAACCAGTTTCGCGAACAGGCTGATCGAGGTGGTCCGCAGCGCCGGGTGAGGTAGCTTCCGATACATGATCTCTGCCGGTGGCGCGATTGCCCTCGCTTTGTTCGCTATGGCTGTTGTTTCGATCGTCCGTGACCCGAGCACGGGGTTCGTGGCCACATTGGCATGGGTTCTCGTTGCATTCGTTCTGCCCATCATCGGCCCGATCCTGTGGTTCGCCGTCGGCAAGCGCTATCCCTACGGAGCGAGCGGCGGCAATCGATGACGGTTCAGTATCCAGTCGCATCGATGACGGTTCAGTATCCAGTCGCGTTGCGCAGGTCGATGTTCACCAGGTGGCTCACCTGATCGCGGAGCCATTCGACAGCCTGCTGATCGGGCGCGGGCGTGTGGGCCAACAGTGTCCAGCGCAGCCGGGTTTCAGGAGTCAGGTCGAACTGCACCAGGACGTCCGGATGGCTCGGCCACGGCGAGCTCCAGACAACGCGGTCGAACTCGCTGCTCTCGACAATGCGAGGTAGCGGCTGACCCTCGAACATCACCGGCCAGGCAAACCCCTGATTCTTCGGATGCACATCTGGGCGCATTAGTGACTTCCAGACGAAGAAGACAGGCGGCGACAACACCGCAGTCCTGCTCGCGAGAACCATCATCCGCCTACCGTACGCAGGTACCGACTCAGGAGCCCCACTATTTTCGCGCACGACCGGTAGGGCGGCTGCCAGTACCGACGACGGGCAGAGCTGTGCCCTGATGTTGTTGTGGGTCGTCATGCGGGTTGTCGTGGTTCCTCGTCGCCGGTGTCGTTGTGCTGGTCGGGTGGGTACAGCACTTCCTCGGGGTGGTGTGCGTGATTGATCAGCCCACGGCGCTTGGGGTCCATTCCGGTGGGTGGATGCCAGAGGGTGCGGCCCGGATAGCGATGGGCTGCTGTGGTTTTGGTGGTCGCCCACTTGCCTGGTCCGGTGCCGACGAGTGCGTGGTGCATGTCGCAGCCGAAGGTGAGCGAGTCGATGTCGGTGTAGCCGCCGTCGATCCAGTCGGTGACGTGGTGGGTTTGGCACCAGGTCGCGGGGCGGGTGCAGGAGGGGAAGCTGCAGCCGCGGTCGCGGGCGATGAGCACGATCCGTTGGTCGGCGGAGGCGATGCGTTTGGATCGACCGAGGTAGAGCGCTCTGCCGTGGTCGTCGAAGATCGTCAGATAGTGGTGGGCATGAGAGGCCATGCGGATGGCGTCGCGGATCGAGACTCGTGATCCGGTGGCGGTCATGGCGTATCCGCAGCCGGCTTCCAGATCTTTCAGGGTCATGGTGACGATCGCGGTGACAGGCAGGCCTCGGTGGGTGCCGAGGGTGCCGGAGGCGAGTGTCTGACGCAGTGCCAACTTGAGGGCGTCGTGGTGGCGTTCGCGTTGGGTGCGGATATCGCGCGCGGCGGCGTCCCGCGCTGCTGCCTTGTCCGCGGCATCGTCGTCGACGCCGGTGTCGGTGTCGGATCCGAGGGTGTCAGATCCGAGGGTGTCGCCGGAGTGAGCCGTGCCGTCGGGCTCCGTGCCGCAATTACAGTCGAGACCACCTTCGCAGTCGCAGTCGGTACCGCCTCCGCAGTCGTCGTCACCGCAGTCGTCGTCACCGCAGTCGTCGTCACCGCAGTCGTGATCATCCGCGCATTGGCCGTTCCCGTTGCAGTCCGTCCCATCCCACAGGCCTGCGTCACTGGACCCGGCATCGTGTGGAGTGGGCTCGGGCTTCGGCGCAGTGACGCTGCCGCTCCCGCGGCTTCCGCTGTCGTCGTCGCTGCTGGTTTCGTCGTGGACGACCGATGTCGGGTCGGCGGGGTTGTTGACTCCGGGTTTCGCGGCTTTGGAGAACAGGGCTTCGAGGTAGGCGCGCAGCTCGGGGTCGACGCAGAAGTTTCCTTCCGACATACCGTCGGCACCCTGCTCACCGAGATACAAGAACGCATCCCGTCGCTTACACGGCTTCGGCGGCTTCCCGTCCTCGTCCTCGTCCTCGTCCTCGTCCTCGTCGTCGTCGTAATCGCCGTCGGGGTTGAGGATCGAGTCCAGATGCGCCACCAACGGCGCGAAGTCGTCGGGCCGTCTGGTCGATGCGTAGCCCACCAATTGCTCTTCGGCGAGATCCCGCGTCTGCGGATCCACACTCGACGGCAGATGGCGAAAGAACTCGCGAATCATCTGCACATGCTTGGCATCGAGCAACCCCGCCCGCAATGCTGCAGCGGTGCGCGGCAGTAATGCGGGTAGGACTTCACCGGACAATGCGGTCCGGTCACCCAACTCCGCAGCCAGACGCAACCGAGCACCGGCGGCGCGTGGGGTGATCCGCAGCATCCACGCCACCGAGCACGGCACCGACCCCGGATACACATCGAGACCGTGTTGAGCGATCAGCTCATTGAGCCAGGTGTACGAGTACGCGGCCAACGACCGGGTCATCGTCTCCATCCGCTGAATCACCGCACGCCGGTCGGCATTCGTCCACGACACCGACGCCTGACCCGCCAACTCGGCGACCGCGGATTCCACTGCGGCTACCAGTGCAGACAAGTCGGGATCGGACACCTCAGGGGCGGGCGGCACCGTCTCGATGCCGTCCACCCCTGATCCGCCGTCCCCCGAAAGCATGAACAGAATCTATCGCGACCCACCGACACGTATTCGAACATGCGTTCCTATCCGACCAGCGATACCTCAGATCGCCGCGACGACTGGCACTTGATTCATATGCCCGCACAGGTAGTTCCAAGCCCCCTTTTGGAGAGGTAGCGTCACGCTTACGGATCACATCGGTCGAGGAGCGGGAGCTGGAACCGATCGACACCAGAAAGGGCACACCATGAGCGTGCGACCGTCCAGCGATCCAACTGCCGCCGACTGGCTCGTCCACGCCAATCGTGATTGGTGGGACCTCGCCGTCCGAGGCCCGCTGGGGTACGAAAGCTACGCACGGCTACGGTTCATTCCCGATCCGGCGCACACGGATCAACGTGAGGGCGAGGTTGGCGTTCCATACGACGAGCGTTCAGAAACAGATCAATTGGCAATAGTCGTCGCGATGCTGGCGAAGCACACTTCGACACCAGCGGACTGTTACTTCTGCGTGTGGGAGGGAAGGGGAGGTCTCGAGGCTCGTGGTGCCGCGCGAATCGACCTTCCCGAACGGGAAGCGTTCCTGTTCCGAGGACCTGCGCTGGACCTGCTGAACTGGGAGCAGGCACTCGATCCCCCGGGCCCCGAGGGTCTGCCGATTCCCTCTTTCGTCTGGCCCGCCGACCGCTCGTGGTGCATTGCCAACGACGTCGACCCCCACTTCGCCACCATCGGTGCCAGTTCAGCAGCGATCGAGGACATTCTCGCTGATCGTCGAGTCGACACTGTCATCGACGATCCTGCCCGTCCACAACCCTCGTACAGCCATTGAGACCCCATCGAACCGAGTGGTCGGAAGACTCTCTGCAACAGGATGTTTCGGAGGCGTACTGGGTGAACGACAGCCTGAACGTCGTGGCCGATACGACGGTGGGCTCGCTGGTCCCCACAGTGTTCGACGCCTATACCCACATCCTGTATCCCCTCCGTGACAGCACGCTTCATTCCACTCCGGCGAAACCCGTTGCGCCCTGGCCTGATCAGCTGGCGGACATCCTCGAAGTACTCACTCGGAGTACGACAACACCGGATGAGTGCTGGTTCGCACTCTGGGAAGGCAACACCGCTCTCGACGGCATTCGCGAGATGGCACCGACCGCACACATCGCCGGCTACAACTACTTCCTGCTGAAGGGACCGGTCTCGCACGCAGCGGACACCCTCGGAGGACTGTCACCAAACCTGTGGTGGCCCGCCGACCACGCATGGTGCATGGCTCAGCACTTCGACTTCCCGTGTGCATATCTCGGAGGCAGCACGGATACCGTTGCGGACCTTCTCGCGCTCACAGAGATCGAATCCTCGCCGCTTCGCGTCGACCAGATCATCACTGCGGCCGACGACGAGAAGCAGTAGCCACCCGACGATAGATCTCGACCACCGACGCTGCAGTCAGAACTGCGCTCGCGGCGCTCCCATTCCCGGGTCGATTTGGAACGGTCCGCTGGCCGAGGGCGCAATCGGGAAATCGAAGATCGCAGTGGGGATGTACACCGTGGCACAGGAGTTCGGAATGTCCACCACCCCGGACAAGCGTCCTTCGATCGGAGCCGAACCCAGTAGCAGATATGCCTGCTCGGGGCTGTAGCCGAATTTGGTGAGGTAGTCGATCGCATGCATGCAGGCGTTCTGGTACGACAGGTCGGAGTCCAGATACTTCTGCTCACCGTCGACGGTCACCGAAATACCCGAGAAGGCAATCCATTCCGAGTACTGCGGTGCGGTGTTTCCGGGCATGAAGATCGCGTTTTCGCTCACTCCGTACGTTTCCATGCCGCCCTTGATCAGATCGACGTGCAAGTCCATGAAGCCACCCATTTCGATGGCACCGCAGAACGTGATCTCCCCGTCGCCCTGGGAGAAGTGCAAGTCGCCGAAGGACAGCTTCGCGCCCGGAACGAACACCGGATAGAAGACGCGGGTGCCCTTGGTGAGGTTCTTGATGTCTTGATTGCCACCGTTCTCGCGTGGCGGTGCCGTGCGCGCGGCTTCGCCTGCAACGCGGGAGAATTCGTCACCGGTCAGTGATCCGAGGATTGCACCGTCGAGCTCGGGTGCAAGAGCCAGTGGCGGGACACGATTCGGGTCCGTTGCGATCAAGGCACCTTCACGGGCGTTCCACTTCGCCAACAACTGCGCCGAGGGCGCAGTACCCATGAGGCCAGGATGGGTGATGCCGGTGTACTTCACGTGCGGCACGTGGCGAGATGTGGTGGTCTGCCCGGAAAGTCCCAGATCGCCTTGTACGCGTCGGGGAACCGATCGGTGAGGAACCCGCCGCCGTTCTCCTTGGCGAAAATTCCCGTGTAGCCCCAGCCCTGCCCGGCCAGCGGACCCGAATCCTCTTGCGGGATCGGCCCCACGTCGAGGATGTCGACGATCAGCAGGTCGCCGGGCTCGGCTCCCTCGATGTGGAACGGCCCGGACAGCGTGTGCACGTTGTTGAGCGGCGCATTCAGAATGTCCTCGGCGGAATCGTCGTTGTGTATGGCCCCGTCGAACCATTCACGGCAATGGGCTCGAAAGGATGTGCCGGGTTTGACCGTGACCGCCGCCGGGATATCAGGATGCCATCGGTTGTGACCGACGACCTCCTGCTCGGTGAAACTCTTCGTCGAGTCGAGCGGAAACAGCAGTTCGGGCACGAGGCACCTCCGGTTGCGCGGATTCTCCTGCCTCGATCATTGCACCGTCGTGGTGCATCCGGTCGGATATGCATGTAAAACTTGTATGACGTTGCGCCGGAACGTTGCTGATGCACCGCATCGCGCTACTCTCGGAGGTGTGCCGACCTACAGCTTCCGCTGCGCACAGCGTTGCGCCCCCGTCGAACAGAGATTCTCCATGGCCGACGCGCCCTCGCAGGTGACGTGCCCGGAGTGCGGAGAGGTAGCCGCACGACAGATCTCCTCGCCTGCTCTCGGACGAGGGAACAGCGCCGCGATGAAGGCGCACGACGCCTCCCGCGCCACCGCAGACACACCTGCCGTGGTCTCGTCCCTCCCACAACAGAGCCGATCCGCAACCAGGACGACGTCGAACCCGCTCCATCGCCGCCTGCCGCGCCCCTGACGACTCGGCGTTTCCCTTTCGTGCCGACAGGGAAGTCCGACGCTATGCCCACGCTTCCAGCTCCCCCGTCGATTGCCGACGGCTCCACCACCGAGGACGTCGTCGCCTGGGTTGCCGAGCATCTGGGCGATCTGACGCGCGAGGGACCGGATGGCATCACGGCGGGTGGCATTCGCGGCGGGCAGTCCGCTGCCGATGCCGCCCTGGCCGGGCTCGATATCACCGGATATGCGCGCGATCGCAGCACCGTTCTTCCGGTGAATCGCCGCGGCGCAAGCCGCATGTCGCCGTACATTCGCCACGGGCTGCTGATGCTGCGAGAAGTCTGGGACGCGGTGTCCGACGCTCCTTCACGCGACCGTTCCCGCTATCGCGACGAACTGATGTGGCAGGAATACGCCCGCCATCTCTACGCGCGCACCGGATCGGATCTCGGCCGTTCGCTACGCCGTGAGCAGCCGCGACCCCAGGGTTGGACCGCGCAGCCGTGGCCCGAGGAGATGAACTGCATGTCCTCGGTGGTGGGCGAATTGCACGAGGACGGTTGGCTCGTCAACCAAACTCGCATGTGGCTCGCGTCCCAGTGGGCGGTTCGCGCCGGAGCGACGTGGCGCGACGGGGAGGACGAGATGTTCGCCCACCTGCTCGACGGCTCCCGCGCCGCCAATCGCCTCGGCTGGCAGTGGACCGTCGGTACCGGAAGCGGCAAGGTCTACGGATTCAGCCGGTGGCAGGTGAACAAGAGAGCACCGTCGCTGTGCCGCAACTGCGCGCTGAAAGATGCGTGCCCCATCGAGAACTGGCCCGACGACGATCTCGGGCCGGCTGTCGACGGTCCCGATCTGAACAAGGGTCCGATTCCCGCCGGCCCCGCCCACGTGGAAGGCACTGGTGCAGAACAGGTGTGGATCACAGCAGAGTCGCTCGGCACCACAGACCCAGCACTGGCCGCCGAGACCGACCGGCCCGCGGTGTTCGTCTTCGACGAACCGCTTCTGCGGACACTGAGGCTCTCCGGCAAGAGGCTCGTCTTTCTCGCCGAGACGCTCGGTGAGATCGCATCGACCCGCCCGTTGGAGGTGCGCCGCGGTCGAGTTGCCGACGAACTCTCCGGACGCGACTTGGCTACCACCTGGGCGCCCGTTCCCGGCTTCTCCCGCATCGCCGACGCCATAGCCCCGGTCGAGTTGCATCCGTGGCCTTGGCTGGTGCGTCCCACCACGTCCTCGGTCCGTTCGTTCAGTGCGTGGCGTCGGAATCATTGAACAGCAGTCACTGACCGGATCTATCTCCGCTGCACCGAAATCTGGCCTTCTTCACTGGTGATCGATACCGACCTAGGGGAACTCGGATCGTCGACGACGTCGATGTCGACATCTTCCTTCTCGGACGTCGCCTCGACGTCGTAGAACTCGGCCGCCGGGAGCTCGATCATGCTGTCGCCCTGCATGTTCTGCACGCGGACCAAGTCCGGTGACACCCTCGAATCCATGGCGACCTGACCGAACGTCGTGTCCACCTCGACTGCCGACACAGCCGCATCACTGATGTCGACGTCACCGAATCTGGTTGTCACGTCCAGGGTTCCGGCAGATCCCCGAGCGATCACGGAGCCCGCCGACGTGGACACCGATGCCTGTGCGTCCACGTCGGTGAGCACCACGTCGCCTGCTGCTCCGTCGATGTCGAGCAGCAATCCTGCAGGTACCCGTAGTTCGAGACCGATGTCGCAGCTGCCATTCTTTCGGTAGGAACATTCCACAGCGATCTTCGAGCCGTCGTCACTGATGTCGACCGTCGGAGTATCTCCTCGGTAGGACCCGTCGGCCCGTACGTGCAGGTCCGAGTCGGGGCTCATCGACACCGAGACATGGGCGAATCTGGTTGTGACGGCCAGATTCTTCCCGACGATTGCTGTATCGGCGGAGTAATCGAAGGACTGCATCTTCGGCGTGGTGAAACCGACGGCGATGGTGGCCGCCGTGGCTGCCCCTGCGGTGCCGATGACCGCGACAGCTATCGAAACGGCAACGACACTGCGCCACATCGACTTTTTCATTGGATCGCTCCCAGATATCGTAGGACGGCCATGACGCGGCGGTGATCGGCACTGTCTCCGAGTAGCCCGAGCTTGGCGAAGATGTTTCCGATGTGCTTCTCCACGGCTGCTTGACCGACCACCAATGCAGAGGCAATTCCGGCGTTCGACTTGCCTTCGGCCATGGCGGTCAACACGTCTCGTTCCCGCGGGGTCAGCGAATCGAGGGGATCCGATCGTGGGGCCCGAGCCAGGATCTGCTGCACCACTTCTGGATCGATGACGGTGCCACCGCCCGCAACCGTGCGCACGGCGTCGGCGAACTCGTCCACATCGGCGACGCGATCCTTCAGCAGGTAGCCCACGCCGTCCGTGCTCTGCCGGATGAGCTCGGCTGCGTACCGTTCCTCCACGTACTGCGAGAGCACGAGAACACCGACGGCGGGCCATCGTTGGCGAATGACCAGCGCTGCGCGTAGACCTTCGTCGAGGAAGGTCGGCGGCATGCGTACGTCGATCACGCAGACATCCGGAAGCGGATCGGCAGCGGACATGGCCGCGAGCAGTTCCGAAGCATCCGCCACCTTCCCGATCACGTCTGCTCCGGTATCGATCAGCAGGCGAGCGACGCCCTCTCGCAACAGAACGGAATCGTCGGCGATGATCACTCGCACGGGATACTCACCTCGAGCCGCGTCGGGCCGCCGGACGGCGACGTGATGGACAGGGTTCCGTCGATTCCGCTGAGCCTGTCCTCGAGCCCGGCCAGGCCGCCCCCCGGTGCCGGATGCGCTCCGCCACACCCGTCGTCGACCACCGTCACACGCACTGCGGACTCGATTCTCGAGACGTCGACTCGGACGTGGTCGGCCTTCGCGTGCTTGCTCACGTTGGTCAGGGCCTCCGAGACGACGAAGTAGACCGTCGACTCGACGGTGGCGTCCGGGCGTCGATCACCGGAGAGGGCGGGGTCGATCCGAACAGTGACCGGTACTGCACACAACGCCGCGACGGACGACAGTGCGGCGTCGAGACCGCGGTCGGTCAGGATCGGCGGATGCAGACCGCGGGTGAGGGTGCGGATCTCGCCGATCGCGTTCTTGGCCTCCCGGTGGGCGTCGTCGAGCAATTCCTTCAGGACCGCATCGTCGCTCACAACGGCACGCGACTTCGCCTGCCCCAGAGACATTGCCACCGATACCAAGCGCTGCTGAGCACCGTCGTGCAGATCTCGTTCGATGCGACGGCGTTCGGCATCCGCAGCGTCGACGACGCGAGCACGACTCACCGTCAATTCGTCCACTCTCCTACTGGATTCGGAGCGGCCGAGAAGGGCTGCGGCACTCCACCAGTCGAGTCGCGCCAGGGCCGTGAGCAGCAGAGGCACTCCCGCAACGAAGGTCACCAGCGAGGCGAAGCCGACCAACGCGACGAACGGATAGCCAACCCGTTCACCGATTTCGAGCTGATCGGCGACCGGGTTCGTCACTATCCAGGCGACCGGTGCCGCCGCGAGAACAGGCAGGGCCACGAACAGCGCCGGCAGCAAGAACAGCAGCACAGCCGAGATCGGAATGCGAACGAGCCAGTAACACAATGACTTCCACAACCCGATATCACGTAGGCACCAGACGAACTTGCGCCAACTGGTCGGGTACACGGTCACGTCAGGGCCCTCGATGGGAACTCCACCGGTGAAGCCGATTCCGGCTCGCGCTGCACGGTCCATCCACCGCAGCGCCACTATCGTCAGCGCGAAGACGAGCACACCGCTGAGCGCAAACGGCAATGCGCACACCGCCAGTACCAGCAATCCCAGGATCATCCAGCCGCCCAGCCCGGCGATCGTCGACGCCAGCAACGACGCCACCGCCAGCCACCAGTGCGGCGATATCCATGCCCTGAGCGGATTCAGGGGAATCGGTAGTGCCTCGTTCATGCGGATCAGCCTAAGTCGGGTGTCGTCGGCTTGTCCGCACTGTGAACCCACGGCCCGAGGTAGGGCCAGCCCTACCGTCGGTCCGTGGGTCGATCGTGGTGTTTTCCGCGGCCCGGACGACGAGATTCGACAGGTATGAACCTGAACATCCTCGATGTGGACCGGTTGTCGTCCGTGCCCGTACTGGTTGTCTTCGCCGTCGTCTTCGTACTGCTGGCATTCGAGTCCGCGTCGTTGCTCGGTCTCTTCACACCGGGAAACAGCGTCCCGATCACACTCGGGGTGCTGACGTCGATCGGTGTCGTGCCGTGGCTGCCTGCCGTCGTCACCGCGGCGGTGGCGTCGAGCATGGGTGCGCAATGGGCGTTCTGGCACAGTCGCCACACCGACACCGTGTTGGGTCTCGGGCGAGCGGAGTCCGCGCTGCCGGCCGCGGTGATGAGGGTCGTCCTCGGACTGACCACACAGGCGCGATCCCGACCACGCGCTGTCGCCACCGCCGGGCATCTCATCGGGGGTATCCGCACCATCACGCCCCGACTCGTAGCGACCTCCTCACTGCGGCACCGCGAATACGCGGTGCTCAGCCTGCTGGCCGCAGTCGTGTGGGCAGGTGTGCTGGTGTCGGCCGGAGCATGGCTGGGTGACCGATCGGCCATTCGGACCGCCCTGGGATACGCCTGGATTCCGGCTCTGACGGTGATGGCCGCTACCCAGCTCAGGCGTCGAACACGCTCGTCTTCTCCCGAACTTGTCGGAGCCCGGTGATATCAAGGATGTAGAGAGAGACGACAGAAAGGGATTCGCATGTCCGCACGCTTCGATACCTGCAACGGCACACTCGTGATCCACGCGGTCGGCGGTGCGGAGTGCACGGAGCCGGACTGTGTGGATCTCGAGTACGTTCGCCACTTCCTGGTGCTCGAATGCGAGGAGGTCACCGGCGGTTGCCAGTGCACCGCACTCGTGGAGTTCGCTCAGGCGTCCTGACGTCGAACCACCGGCTGCTGCAGTTCGGTCACCCAATTCTCCTGCGGCTCCGGCTCGGACACCAGGTAGTACTCGCGGCAGACGCCGGAAAGTTCGTATCCGTTGGCCTCGATCCACGCCGCGAACTGCTTCCAGGTTTCGCCGATCGTTGCCATCGAACCGTGATGAACGGTGGTCACCGCGAGCTCGACGGGCGGAAGCTCGCGAACCTCGTAGCCCTCACCGGCCACGACCTCAGGCCCCACCTCGAATGCGGCATGCACGGTGATGCCGGTGCCGTCCCCGTCGTCGACGGCCTCGTACATGGCGATCGACGACGGCCCGAACGTCACGCCGTGCCCGGCGAGCGTCTGGGCGAGTCGGGCGTACATCGGGCCGATGACCGGGCCGATGTTCTCGGGTCCGAACCCGGCGGCGGTCTCGGTGACGAGAGCAATACGGGTGGGTGGCAACGATGTGGTGTCCACGGTGATCATCGAAATCCCTTCGGTGTGGGAGAGTCGCGCATCGATGCGACGCAGCCGAGCGGCGTCGAGATCGAGTCGCCGCGCGACATCGTCGCGCTTGGCGGCCAGCATCTCGCGTAGCCGATCACCATCGACCTGTCCATGCACGATCTGCGTCACCTCGTCGAGCCTGAACCCGAGGTCCTTGAACATGAGAATGCGTCCCAGAACCTCGAACTGCGAACCGTCGTACGAGCGATAGCCCGTGAACGGATCCACCCGTGCCGGCGTCAACAACCCGATCTCGTCGTAATGCCGAAGCATGCGAACCGACACCCGGCCGATCGATGCGAACTCTCCAATGCTGAACATGACCCTCCGAGGATCTCGTCTCACACAGTGTGAGGGTCAAGCGCAGAAAATCGGGTGCACGGGAATCCGGAAGCGAACCGCCGACCCGATGCACTCGACACGTTCACCTCCGGCTCTCGTCAGGGTCGCTATCGAGGCCACGTTGCTCGCTTCGCACACCGCCGTCACCCGGGTCATGCCCACGTCACCGGCGAGCCTCAGCACCTCGCGTACTGCCCGAGAGGCAACTCCCCGACCTCGTTCGGACGGGCGAACCCCGTAGCCGATGTGCCCGAGACGTTCGGCGAACTCGTGGCTGTCGTGTCTGAGTGCGACCCCGCCCAACACTCGTTCGCCCGCCACGATCCAGCGGTACGTGCACTCGGCGTCAACACGAAGCCGCTCGACCCAGTCCGAAAAGCCCTGTGCGGACTCGACATCATCATCGGCCGTCAATCCGAAACCATCCTCGTGGAAGCCCGGCCCCCACTCGGCGTGCGCATCCCGCCACGCAGCGGCGAGATCATCGGAGGGAACGACGAGGTCCACCGGCAGACGGTAGCACCGGCCTCAGGCCAGCCCCTTCGGGTAGTTCAATGGCAGTCCCGTCTCTCCCACCCCGAGTTCGAGGATTGCCCACTGATGCGGGTCGATGGCGAGCAGACCGTGGTTGGACACGATCAGCGACGTCCCGCGGAACGCGACCGACGCGGGTGTCGAGTACGGGATGTCGCCGAGGCCGTAGCAATCGGACACAACGCGACCGCCACTGCAGACACCACGACGCCGCGCAACCACTTCTTCGACACTTCGTATCCCCCGGAAAATATGGATCCGCGATTGGTGCAGATCGGACTCACCCCGCCGAGCAGAGTAGCGCAACATACGTTGAGAAGCTAGCGTTGGGAGATCGCATCGGAGATGAGACTTGGACAGAAATTTCCGACCTGCCGTTACGACACGGCTGCGCCAGGTCGGTCTGCGCAGCTATGGTTCGACTCGCACAGTCACCGACAGAGGAGTAGTTCCATGAACAAGCGTTTGGCTTCTTATTCAGTTGCAGCACTAGCTGTTTCCGCGTTCTTCGTGGCACAACCTTCCGGAGTCGCGAACGCTGCCCCGTGCTCGGACGTCGATGTGTCGTTCGCCCGCGGAACCGGGGAATTCCCCGGACTCGGTATCACCGGCACACCGTTCGTCAACAGCCTGAAATCTCAGCTGTCGGATCGCTCCGTGAGCACCTACGCCGTCAACTACGCCGCAGACTTCACCCAGGCAAGCGCAGGCCCTGGATCCCGTGACCTCGTCGCACACCTCACGTCCGTCGCAGCGTCGTGCCCGTCGACGACGTTCGTGATCGCGGGATACTCACAAGGGGCCACCGTGGTCACCAACGCTGTGGGTGTGCGGACCCCCAGCAGCATCACCGGAGCCGTCATTCCGGCCGACATCGCCGACCGCATCGACGCAGTAGTGGTGTTCGGCAATCCGATCGGGCTGCGCGGCAGCAAGATCGAGACGGCCAGCGCCACGTACGGCCCGCGCACACGGAGCTTCTGCAACTTCGGCGATCCGGTGTGCCAGATCGGCGGCTTCAACACTTTCGCGCACCTTCAGTACGGGACCAACGGGTCCACCACCGACGGTGCCCAGTTCGCTGCGGCGCAAGTACGTAGCTGACCGGATCTCAGGGACGCAGGTTCAATCCCGTCACGGTCGAGAAGTAGTGGACGGTCTCGGCACGCGGGGCGATTCGGATGACATCGCCCTGCGACGGGGCCGCGATGTCGGGGATGCGGGCGACGATCTGCGCCCCGACGGTTCCCAGATTCGACGCGTCCTCGGCGGTGCGGCCGTAGATGTACGAGTCCGCACCGAGTTCCTCGACGACGTCGACGACGATGTCGGTACCGGAATCGGAGAGCGTCCACGCTTCCGGGCGCACACCCATCGTCACTCGGCTGCCGTCGATGCGGTCGGCGATCGAACGCTCGATGGGCACCGACAGCGATCCGAGTTTCGCAGTGCCTGCCACGACGTCCACGTCGAACAGGTTCATCGCGGGTGAGCCGATGAACCCTGCGACGAAGGCGTTGACCGGGCGCTCGTACAGTTCCTTGGGGCTGGCGCACTGCTGCAGCACACCGGCTTTCATGATCGCCACGCGATCACCCATCGTCATCGCCTCCACCTGGTCGTGGGTGACGTAGACGGTGGTGGTACCGAGCCTGCGCTGGAGCAGCGAGATCTGCGTGCGAGTCTGCACGCGCAGTTTGGCGTCGAGGTTCGACAGCGGCTCGTCCATGAGGAACACCTGCGGGTTCCGCACGATGGCGCGTCCCATCGCCACGCGCTGACGCTGACCTCCGGAGAGCGCCTTGGGTTTACGGCCCAGGTAGTCGGTGAGGTCCAGGATCTTCGCGGCCTCCTCGACGCGTCGGCCGACCTCGGCCTTGTCCATTCCGGAGATCTGCAGTGCGAAGCCCATGTTCTTGGCGACGGTCATGTGCGGGTACAGCGCGTAGTTCTGAAACACCATCGCGATGTCGCGTTCCTTGGGTGCCAGTGAGGTGACATCACTGTCGCCGATCTTGATGGCACCGTAGTCGACGTCCTCCAGACCGGCGAGCATCCGCAGCGAGGTGGACTTGCCGCAGCCGGAAGGCCCGACGAGCACCAGGAACTCGCCGTCCTCGATGGCGAGGTCAAGCGATTCGACTGCCGCGACGTCCGATCCCGGGTAGAGCTTGGTGGCTCCTTCGTACGTGACCTGTGCCATGGAAGTGCTCCTTTGTATGGGTTAGAAGAATCTGTGCGCAGAGCCGGCAGGCTCAGCGGTGAGGAAGGTGGGTGCCGGCAATCCGGATCGCGCTGCACTGGAGGCGATGTCGTCTGCTACGGCCTGAACGAGATCCGACGGCACCAGAGCGATGGCAGAGCCGCCGAAACCGCCGCCCGTCATCCGCGCTCCGTATGCGCCTGCCCGCAGAGCCGAGTCGACAGCGCTGTCGAGTTCCGGTGAGCTGACCTCGTAGTCGTCCCGCAACGACATGTGCGACGCGGTCATCAACTCACCGAGCTCCGCTCCTGCGGCACCGCGATCCAAGAGAGCAGCGGCCGACTCGACGCGTCGAATCTCGCTGGTGACATGACGAACTCGTGCGATCAGTGTGTCGTCGTCGAGCGCGGCCATTGCCTGCTCGGGGTCGAGTCCACGCACGGTCGTCACCCCCAGTTCGGCATACGCCGTATCCAGGGCTGCGCGGCGGGCTCCGTACTGACCGTCGACCAGGCGGTGCGGCGCATTGGTGTCGATCACCAGCAGCCGCGAGCCGGACCCGGCCAGATCGAGGGGAATCTGACGCGTCGAACCGTCGAGACAGTCCAGCAGCAGCGCGTGTCCCGGTTCGGCCGACATCGCGATGTTCTGGTCCATACCGCCCGTCGACGCACCGGCGATTTCGTTCTCGGCGCGAATACTGGCGTCGATCAGTACCTTTCGGTCGAGCCGAAGGTCGAAGAGGTCGTCGAGCGCGAGGGCGAACGAGCACTCGAGGGCGGCCGAGCTCGACAGCCCGGAACCCACTGGCACCGAGGAATGCACGGCCACATCGACTCCGCCGACTCCATGCTCCTCGAGTGCCCAGGACACACCGGCCACGTATGCGGCCCAGCCCGAGGGTGTGCCCGGACCGATCTCGCCGAGCTCACCGGTCCACGACTCGTCGGTGTGCGTCGATACGGCCCGCATGGTCGTGTCCTCGCGGCGACGCACGGCCACCGCGGTGGCATACGGCAGCGCGAACGGCAACACCAGTCCGCCTGCGTAATCGATGTGCTCACCGATGAGGTTGACGCGACCCGGAGCGATCCATACTCCGTCTGGATCACCGCCGAATGCACTGCGGAACAACGCCGCTGCACCGTCCGCGAGATCCTCCTCGGCGATCACGTCGAGCCAGTTCACGCCAGTACCTCGCGCAGCCGGTCTGCGATCCGCTCGGGAGTGGTGTCGTTGATCCAGGCTCCCATCGCAGATTCCGAACCGGCGAGGAACTTCATCCGACCGGGTGAGCGCATCATCGAGAACAGTTGCAGATGCAGGCGTCCCACTTCGCGATCTGCTCCGACGGGTGCCTGGTGCCACGCCGCGATGTACGGCACCTCGTCGACTCCCTCGAAGAATGCGTCGACTCCGCGCAACAGATCCCGATAGACCACGGCCAGCTCGTCCCGCTCGGCACCGTTCAACTCGGCGAGGTCCGAGACGTCGCGACGGGGAGCGAGATGCACCTCGACCGGCCAGCGCGATGCTGCAGGCACGTACGCAACCCAGTGCTCGGCATCGACGACGATGCGCCGACCCGAACGGAGCTCGGCGGCAAGCACGTCGGCCAACAGCACTCGGCCCGTTTGCTCGAAGTGTTTGCGAGACTGGCGTATCAGCGCATCGGTACGCGGCGGAAGGTACGGGTAGGCATAGATCTGACCGTGCGGATGGGTCAACGTGACGCCGATTTCCTTACCGCGGTTCTCGAAGCAGAAGACCTGCTGAACGCCGGGGATGGCGGACAGGGCAGTGGTGCGATCGGCCCAGACATCGATGATGGTGCGGACGCGAGAGAGCTCGAGCGACACGAAGGACGCATCGGGGTCACTCGCGAAGCAGATCACCTCGCACCGCCCGGTGCCGGGTGCCAGCGACCACAGTGCCTCACCGTCAACCTCGTTCGGAAGTGATTGCTGTGCTGCGGTTTCGGACAGAGACGGGAAGCGGTTCTCGAACACCACCACGTCGTAGTCAGCCGCCGGAATCTCGGTGGCCGGACGGTCCGGTCGGCTCGGTGCCAACGGCGACGCGTCGGCCGGCGGCAGGAACGTGCGGTCCATCCGCTGTGCGGCGATGACGATCCATTCACCGGTGAGTACGTCGAATCGCATCTGCGACTGCGACATCGACGGCGAGAGGGCTCGCGTATCGACCAGATCGCGGGTGGCGCCGCCCGAGACGTAGGGCTCGGTGTCGTCGTAGTAGATCAGCTCACGGCCGTCGGCCAGAGTGGTCGACGTCTTGCGCATCGAGTGCGTCGTGGCGTCATGCGCGGTCATCGAGTGCTCGTTCCTCGTTCGTGTCGGGGGATTGCTCTCCGGCGATCACCACGTCGTCGACCGTCTCGGACAACGCCTCGTGGACGCCGGGGTCGAGTCCGGCATCGGTGACGAACACGTCGACGCGTGAGAGCGGGATGGTGTTGGCCAGCGCGCGAACACCCCACTTGGTGTGGTCGGCAAGCACGATGACGCGTCGAGACGACGCGACAAGTGCCTGATTGGTCTGCGCTTCCATGAGATTGGGGCAGGTGAGCCCGGATTCGATGTCCACACCATGTGTGCCGAGGAACAGCATGTCCAGGTGGATACTCTGCAGTGCACTGACCGTGAGCGGTCCGACGAGCGCGTAGGACGGAGTGCGCTGTCCACCGGTGAGCAACACCGTCTGATCTGACCGGCCACCGGTGTGGAAGACATCGGCGACGGGCAGGGAGTTGGTGACGACGGTGATGTCCGGAACGTCGAGCAGTTCTTGCGCGAGTGCGTGCGTCGTGGTGCCACCGGAGATGCCGATGGATGTCCCGGGCCGCACGAACCGTGCCGCGGCACGGGCGATGGCGGCCTTGGCATCTCGATCGAGTTCGGACTTGGCCGAGAACCCAGGCTCGAACACGCTGGCCGATCGCGGCAGCGTCACGCCGCCGTGCACCCGCTCGACCAGACCGCGGGCGACAAGCTCGTTGACGTCGCGTCGAATGGTCATGTCCGACACCGACAGTGATGCACCGAGATCTGCGACCTTGACCGCACCCTCGGCCGTCACCTGGTCCAGGATCTTCTGCTGACGCTGGTGGGCGAGCATCAGCGGTTCTCGGCAATCACAGAACTGCCGCCTGCGGCCACGATGAGTTCGCCGTCGATCTGTGCGCCGCCGACCAGGTCCACACCCGAGGCAGGCACGCTGACCTTGTCGGTTCCGTGGTTGAGCACGAAGAGCCAGGACTGCTCCCCTGCCGACCGTCGAACGATCTCCACGTCCGATCCGAGGTCGCGCCGGGTGTCGATTTCGGCTGCAGCACAGAGCTTGTCGGCCAATGAGGCCCAGCCTGTCGCGTCGGGAACGGTGGCCGCGTACCAGGCAGCGCCGCTGCCGACGGTGCGCTTGGTCAGCGCCGGGACGCCGCGCAGATGCCCCTGGGTGTGGCGGGCCAGCACGTCGACGTCTCCCGACGCGGTGAGATACTCGCTCCAAATCTCGCCGACGGTTTCGTCGTCGAGAGTCAGGGCTTCTCCGTCTGCGAGCGGGAAGAACTCTTCGACGCGCACGCCGAGCAAGTCACGGAATGCGCCCGGGTAGCCGCCGAGTCGCACGTGGTCGTCCTCGTCGGCGATTCCCGAGAATGCGGTGACGAGTACCTGCGCGCCGGCATCGGCCGCGTCGGCTATCCGCGCGGCGGTCTCGTCGCTGCACAGGTACAGAGCCGGCACGACGATGACATCGTAGCCACTCAGGTCCGTCGACGATGCAATGACATCGCAGGTCACGCCCGCAGAGGTGAATCCATGATGGGCGCGTCGGGCAATCTCCATGGGCTGCATGGCCATCGACGGATGGCCCTCCTGCTCGCACGCCCATTGCGATGCCCAGTCGAAGAGCACGGCAACCCGAGCATCGACCGTGCTTCCTGCCACCGGGGCCATGCGACGCAGAGCCGCGCCGAGCTCGACTACCTCTCGCCAGCGGGCGGAGTCCTCGCCTGCGTGCGGCACCAGTGCGGAATGGAACTTCTCTGCTCCGGCCTTGGAGGCGCGGAACTGGAAGTAGGCGATACCGTCTGCTCCACGAGCCATGTGCGCCAGTGAGTTTCGCATCATCTCGCCGGGGACCTTGGCGCGGTTGATGTGCTGCCAATTGACGGCGCTGGTGGAATGCTCCATCAACAACCATGGTCGACGGCCGGCAACGCCACGGGTGAGGTCGGCCGAGAACGAGAGCTTGTGATGCGCTGCGGCGTCACCGGTCTCGGGGCCGACGAGATAGTGGTCGGTGGAGACGATGTCCTGTTCCGGGGCCCAGGACGCGTAGTCCATGTTGCCTGCGAGCGCGGGGCCCTGGCCCATGCCCACCATGAAGTTCGTGGTGACCGGGACGTCCGGGGTGATCCGGTTCAGCACGGCCTTCTCGGCGCGGTACTGCTCGAGGAGGGCGTCCGAGCAGAAGCGGCGCCAGTCGAGCTGGTGCGTGGGGTTGCCGAACGTGGTGCTCACCGAGGGCGGAACGATCTCGTCCCAGTCGCTGTAGCGCTGGCTCCAGAAGTCCGTGCCCCACGCGGTATTGAGGGTCTCGAGGTCGATGTACCTGGTGCTCAGCCACTCTCGGAATGCGTGGGCGCTGTCGTCGGAGTAGCACAGCGCGTTGTGGCAGCCGAGCTCGTTGGACACGTGCCACATGGCCAGCGCGGGATGCTCGCCGTAGCGGAGTGCCATCTTCTCGACCAGCACGAGTGAATGTTCGCGATACACAGCGGAACTGGGGCTCCACGTCTGGCGGCTGCCGATGGCGTAGCGGTAGCCGCGCTCGTCCACCGGGCGCATCTGCGGGTACGCAGTGGCCAGCCACGGCGGGGGCGACGCCGTGGCCGTGGCCAGGTCGACGCGAATGTCGCCCTCGTGCATCAGATCCATGACGCGGTCGAGCCACTCGAAGTCCCACGTCGACGCGGTCGGCTGCAGGCGCGCCCAGGAGAAGACACCGACGGTCACGAAGTCGACGCCGGCCTCGTGCATCAGCTCGACGTCGCGTCGCCAGACGTCCTCGGGCCACTGCTCGGGGTTGTAGTCGCCGCCGAAGGAGATTCCCTGGGTCGGCCAGGTGCTGCGTCGCGCTGTGTCCATGCTCACAATATGAACGAGGCTTTCTCAGATGTCAACATGAATGAACATTTTCTTACTGATGCAGGTGAACGGGCCTCGAAGGGCTTGACAGACGCCGTAGCGTCGTGTTTCTGTAACCTGCATCACCCCGAATGGTCGGCCGAACACCGCGGAACGCACCGCGGAGATGTTCACTTCTGATCGTTATCGATACTTCTCGTCGAAGGACTTCCATGAACCCACACGAGTGGCCGCGCACGTGGCAGCCGTCCCGACGCGACTTCCTCAGGTCAGCCCTCGTCGCCGCGGGTGCGATCACCGCCGGTGGCGCACTGTCGTCGTGCTCGAACAGCGTCGACCCGAACGTCACCACGCTCGGGTCACGCTTGTCCGACCCCAACTCCAAGCTGGGTGTCGAGGACTTCGTCGCGATGTACCGACAGCAGACCGGGCGACAGCTCGCCGTCAACACCGTCGACTCGACGTCGTTCCAGGAAAACGTCAACAACTACCTCCAGGGCACGCCCGACGACGTCGTCACCTGGATGGGTGGGTACCGGGTGAAGTACTTCGCCGAGAAGGGTCTGGTGGAGGACCTGTCGCCGATCTGGGCGAACCACGGCGGCGGCTTCAACGAGAGCTTCCGCGAGAACTCGACCGGCATGGACGGCAAGCAGTACCTGATCCCGTTCTTCTACTACCCGTGGGCGGTGTTCTACCGGCCGAGCCTGTGGGCCGAGCGTGGGTACGAGCCCCCGGCGACGTACGACCAGTGGGTGGCGCTGAGCAAGCAGATGCAGGCCGACGGCCTCACCCCGCTCGGTTTCGGTGCTCGCGACGGGTGGCCGCCGTTCGGAACGTTCGACTATCTGAATCTGCGGCTCAACGGCGTCGAGTTCCACCGAACCCTGCTCGCCGGCGACGTGAGCTGGACCGACAATCGCGTGCGCTCCGTGTTCGACACCTGGCGTGAACTACTGCCGTTCCACCAGCCACAGCCACTGGGCCGCAAAATCGCCGATGCACAGATGGCACTGCTGAACAAGAGCGTCGGGTCGCTCGTCGCCGGCATGTTCGTCGCCCAGAGCTTCCCCGCCGGTGCCGAACGCGACGATCTGGACTTCTTCACCTTCCCCGAACTCGACTCCGCCGTCGGAACATCCACGGTCGAGGCACCGATGGACGGATTCATGATGCGCACCGACCCGCGCAACCGGCCCGGAGCCGAGGACTTCCTCACCTACATGACCGGGCCTGACCCTGCCGTCGCCTACGCGAAGCAGGATCCGCAGGCCATTCCCGCTCACCGTGACGCCGACCTGTCGAGTTTCCCTGCGCTGGTACGCAAATCGGCGGACCTGGTGCAGAACGCATCGGAGATCACCCAGTTCTTCGACCGCGATACCCGTCCTGATTTCGCGTCCATCGTCATGATCCCGGCCCTCCAGCAGTTCATCGGCAACCCCAACGATGTCGACGGCCTGGTACGCAGTATCGAGCGCCAGAAGTCGGCGGTGTTCGGAACATGATCGTGCGCAGTGTGATTCGACCCCCATCATCCACTCGACATCGAGATCAGGTAATGCCATGACCGCACCCGAACGGGTCAAGTCGCCGAAGGTTCGGCGCAGTGTTCGCGAGAAGTGGACCATCGCGCTCATGCTCGGAGTCCCCGCGCTGATCGTCATCGGGCTCGTCTGGATTCCGACGATCTTCACGGTGATCCTGTCGTTCGCCCGCTGGGACGGCATCGGCGGCACGTCGAGCATCGAATGGATCGGCACTCGGAACTACGTCGATGCCGTCGAGGCGTACCCACCGTTCCAACAGGCTCTGCACAACAACGTGCTCTGGCTGGTGTTCCTGTTCCTCGTCCCCACCGTCATCGGCATCCTGCTGGCGATCCTTCTGGACAAGAACCTCAAGGGATCTCGGCTCTACCAGAGCATCTTCTACATTCCCGTGGTGCTGTCGATGGCCCTCATCGGCTTCATCTGGCAGCTCATCTACTCCACCGAGGGCGGCGTCCTCAACAGCCTGCTGGGTACCGACGTCGACTGGCTCGGCGACCCGGACATCAACATCTGGGCCGTGATGGTCGCAGCCGGGTGGCGTCATACCGGTTACATCATGCTGTTGTACTTGGCCGGCCTCAAGGCCATCGATCCATCCGTCCGCGAAGCTGCGGTGATGGACGGGGCCGGACCCGTTCGGACGTTCTTCAGCGTCATCTTCCCGCTGATGAAGAACACCAATCTGCTCATCGTCGTCATCACCGTCATCGAGGCGCTGCGCGCCTTCGACCTGGTATGGGTGATCAACAGGGGCAGAAACGGATTGGAACTGATATCGGCGTTGGTCACGGCCAACGTCGTCGGTGAAGCAGGCCGCATCGGCTTCGGCTCGGCCCTCGCGACCGTCATGCTTCTCATCTCTCTCGTCTTCATCGCCCTGTACCTCGCCATCGTTCTTCGGAGCAAAGACTGATGACCACTTCACTCACTCGCACAGCACCTCCCGAGCGCGATCCGCTGACCCGCAATCGCGCCGCCGTCGCCAACCGTCGGCGCGCAGGGACCGCCCAGATCGCGATCTACGTGCTGCTGACCGTCATGGCGCTCGTCTGGCTGTTCCCACTCGTGTGGGCGGTGTACAACTCGTTCCGCGACTACGACTACGTGTTGCTGAACGGCTACCTGTCCGTCGGCGGATACACGTTCAGCAACTACATCGACTCGTGGCAGATCGGCGGGATCCCGCACTACTTCTTCAACTCACTGATCATCACCGTGCCGTCGGTGCTGCTCATCCTGTTCTTCGGCTCGATGGCGGCGTTCATCCTGGCCCGCTTCAGCTGGAAGTTCAACATCTTCATGCTCGCGGTGTTCATCGCAGGCAACCTGCTGCCCCAGCAGACACTGCTCACGCCACTCTTCCGCCTGTACAACGCAATTCCCGTTCCGTACTGGATGAGCTCGTCCGGGTCGCTGTACGACAGTTACTGGGGCCTGATCATCGTGCACGTCGCTTTCCAGACCGGATTCTGCGTGTTCGTACTGAGCAACTACATGAAAACCGTTCCGCACGAACTGCTCGAGGCCGCCACCGTCGACGGCGCGAGCCTGTTCCGCCAGTACTGGCAGGTGGTGATGCCGCTGTGCCGCCCGGCCCTGGCGGCTCTCGCCACACTGATGGTGACGTGGATCTACAACGACTTCTTCTGGGCTCTGGCTCTGATGGTCAGCGGGGACAAGCTCCCGGTGACGACGGCGCTGCAGAATCTGCAGGGTAGCTTCTTCACCGACACCAATCTGCTCGCCGCGGGCTCGGTGCTGGTGGCTCTACCGACAGTGCTCGTATTCATTGCGCTGCAACGCCATTTCGTGTCCGGTCTGACGATGGGTGCCAACAAGTGAGCTTTTCCGTCCTTCGCCGTGACGGTGTCATGGTGATCCTCGGCCCGTCGTCCACCGCTGTTCCGGCTGTGTTGCATTGGGGTACCGATCTGGGCGAGCTGTCCGAGAACGACCTCACCGAGCTGCGCAGGGCCGCAATACCGGCGGTTCCGCACTCGAGTGTGGATGTGCCCCGGTGGCTCACCCTCGCACCCGGCGGCGACGACGCCTGGCAGGGAACACCTGCTCTGGCATTGCACCGCTCCGGCACCGTGCAGTATCCGCGGTGGGCCGACGTCACTGTTCGCTCCGGTGAATTCGATTGTGCGGTGGAGGCGTCCGACTCCGAGTTGGGAATTGCGTGGTCGATCGAGTTGTCACTCGAGGTCGGCGGTTCGCTCCGTGTGCGTCAGAGTGTGCGCAACGTCTCCGGCGGCCCTTTGACCGTCGATGGTGTCGTGACACTGATGCCGTTGCCGGACACTGCAACCGAACTGCTCGACCTGACGGGACGGCATTGCCGCGAACGTACCCCGCAGCGTCGGCGGTTCGACCACGGCTCGACAGTGCGCGCCTCACGACGCGGAAGAACCGGGCACGACGCCACCCTGGTTCTCACCGCCGGGAGCGAGGGTTTCGGCTTCCGCGGCGGTGAAGTGTGGGGAGCGCATGTCGCCTGGAGCGGCGATCACCTGCATCTGGCCGAGCGTCTTCCCGAGCGTGCCGGTCAGGCCTCGGGTGTGCTGGGTGGCGGTGAGCTGCTCGCGCCCGGCGAGGTAATACTGCACAGCGGTGACACCTACACGACCCCGTGGGTGCACTTCGTGTATTCCGCTGCTGGACTCGACGGTTCTGCGCAGTCGTTGCACCGATGGATGCGATCACGACCCGCGCATCCCACCTCGCCGCGGCCAGTGGTGTTGAACGTGTGGGAAGGCGTCTACTTCGATCACGATCTCACCCGACTTCGCGGGATCGCCGACGTCGCTGCGCACGTGGGCGTCGAACGATTCGTGCTCGACGACGGCTGGTTCCGGCACCGACGCGACGATCGCGCCGGCCTCGGCGACTGGCAGGTGGACGAGGGCGTCTGGCCCGACGGGCTGGCACCGCTGTTCGATCACGTTCGCGGACTCGGTATGAGTCCAGGTCTGTGGTTCGAGCCCGAGATGGTCAACCTGGACTCCGATATCGCTCGGGCTCATCCGGATTGGTTGCTCGCGGCACCCGGTCGAGTACCCCTCGAATGGCGTCACCAGCATGTCCTCGATCTGACTCGCGACGAGGTGTTCGGCTACTTGCTCTCGGCCATCGACGCGGTGTTGGCGACCGAGCGACCGGACTACGTGAAGTGGGATCACAACCGGGACCTGATGCTGGCGATCGACTCCGACGGCCGCGCGGCGGTGCACGCACAGACATCGGCGTACTACCGGCTGCTCGACGAACTGCGTTCGCGGCATCCGGCCGTCGAATTCGAGTCCTGCGCCTCCGGTGGTGCGCGCATCGACCTCGAGGTCCTCGAGCACACCGATCGAGTGTGGGCGTCGGACACCAACGATCCACTCGAACGTCAACGCCTGCAACGGTGGACGACGCAGTTGCTGCCGCCGGAGCTGATCGGGTCGCACGTCGGCCCCCAGATCGCCCACACGTCCGGCCGATGGTCGACTCTTCAGTTCCGTTGCTTGACATCGCTGTTCGGCCATGCCGGGCTGGAGATGGATGTCACCGAGCTCTCGTCCGAGGACCACCAATACCTCCGGTCGTGGACTGCGCTGTACAAGGAATTGCGCGGACTGCTCCACACCGGCGACGTGGTACGCGCCGACCATCCGGACCTGAGTGTGTGGGTGCACGGCGTCGTCGCAGCGGACTTCTCGGAGTCCGCGTATGCGGTGGTACGGATGGACACCTCGCCCGAGGATCGCACCGATCGGGTCCGACTCCCGGGCCTCGATCCGGCCGTTCGGTATCGCGTCGAATTCGTTCATGCACTGAGTGACACGGGCAACGGCATCGAACTACCACCGTGGATCGCCGACGGCGGAGTGGTCGAACTGTCGGGTTCGATGTTGGCGCAGGCGGGCGTGGCCCTGCCGGTGTTGTTCCCGCAAACCGGAGTGTTGCTGCGGGTGCGGGCCGTCTGAGGGGCTCAGTCCCAGTCGACCTGCGACGCCATGTTCAGTAGCTTTGCTCGACGCGTTTCGTTCGTCTCGCCGATTCGCGCGATGCGTCCGTAGACATGGGCTCGAAAGTCGTTGTGGTCGTGACGATTCTGCTGGGCTGCGCCGGTGGTGATGCAGTTGTGCAGCAGTGCCCTGAGAGTGTCGTACTCCTCTCGGGGCACTGCCGGCCACGCGTTGACGACGAGCCCGGTGAGCTGTTGTCGCTGATGCGCACGCCTGACCCGAGTCTTGTCGGGATGAATCGTGAAGCCCTCGTCGTGGGCGATCTGCGACACCACCCAAAGGAGGGTGTCGACCTCGAGACCTGCGCCGCCGGAGAACGCGAGATCGTCCGCGTAGCGGCTGTAGCGGGCACCCATCGACCGCGCCAGGCCTGAGGCGCGGATGTCGAGCTGTCGCGCAGCAAGATTCGCCAACGCAGGCGATGTGGGCGCACCCTGCGGAAGATGTGTGGCGCGTAGCCTGGCCGCAGTGGGCCGGTCCATACCGGTCAATTCGGATGCCGGGGTGACCGTCGTGCACAGTGCGGCGAGAGTGGCTGCGACCGTTCGCGGATAGCCCACGGCCTCGAAGATCGCGACCACTCGATCGAACCCGATGGACGGGAAGAAGCGTCGGAGATCTGTCGAGACCACCACGTCGCGTTCGGAATGCGGCATCGCGAATGTCCTGGGACTGCGCGACGTGCGGAACCCATGTGCGGCGGGGTGAGGCGGAATGCGATCGAGGATGCGGCGCAGTATCTTTCGCTGAATCTCCCGTAGACGCGGCTTCGGCACCTCCAGCAATCGGATGCCCTGACGCTTGTCGAGCCGTGCAGATCGATAGTGCTGCAACGGGAACGGCGTGGTGCGCAGCCTGCCCTGCAAATCGGCGAACCATTCGATTTCGGAGATCGTCACGTCCAGCGACCGCGCGAGCTGACCGGTGGTCTCGTACCGCGGCACCTCGAATCGCCAGGGCTTGTCACTGTGACGCGCAGGGCTCTGTGACGACACCGACGGCTCCGGAATGAACGGAAGGTCGCGCAGCAGAACGAAAATCGACGCTTCGTCGAACGGCGGACTCGGATACAGATTGATGACCCGATCCGCCAACCACGACGCCTTGGCCGGGACGAGGGGTTCGAACGCCTCCTCGAGTCCGGACCGCGTCCATTCCGCGTCAGCAGCCAGGCGCGCCAGAGTCGCCGCTGCTCGCGGGGTGAACTCCCGCTCGGTCACAGGCGGTTGCCGATCAGGTGCAGCGGCGCGGGGCGACCGAAATCTTTCGTCCTCGGAGCTGTCAAGCACGCGGAGCGTGCAGACCAGCTTCGGACGCAGTGCTCGATTCTCGTGATGTACCCAGGGGTTACCCCTGAGACCGGTCCCGCGGACCAACTCTCGCCCACGCGCCGCTGCATCCCTCCACCATGCCAAAGGGAGGCAGATCTGTCAGCGCGTTGCCGGCAGGACCGTCACGGAAGGATCGATTCGACTGCGCACATGACATCGGAGAACCGTGGCCGCCCCTGATGGTTCACTATCGTCCACCGCGCGCAACTACCCGCCGATCGACTGCGTTTCTGAACGCCCAGGTTCGAAGCGCAGATAGTGGAACCATCACAAGCTCCGCCGCGTCCAAGGACGTAGACGTTCACGAGAAATGGGTGAGGCAATGCGCAGGGCACGACGATGGACGCCGGCGGTAGCGGTAGTTCTGATGGTCACGGGCTGCTCGAGCACCACCGATGGCGACGCCCTTGCAGGCGGCACATCGAGCGCGGTGGCCAGTACGACGACCTCCGCGCCGACACCCTGGGACCCCTGCACCATCCCCGACGAGGCCATCGAGCGAGCGGGATTGAACGTCGACACCAAGGAGTCGGGGATCTTCGGGCGGGATCAGAACGGATTCAAGATCTGCGGATGGGAGGACCGCCCGCCGAACAACAAGTATTACGTGTCGTTGATTGTCGGGCTCGAGACCTTGGACTTCATCAACGATCCGAATAACTTCGACCGACTCAGCCCAGTGCGGGTCGGGACTCGCGATGCCACCCAATATCAGCAGCTTGCGTCCGACGCATCACTCAATTGCGGCGTCGCCTTCACCGCAGGCCCCCAATTAATACGGGCGACGCTGCTGACCGATGGACAGGTCCGGACCCCGTCGTACGATCCGTGCACGGAACTCAACAGAGTGGTAGCCGACCTCGACTCCGAACTTCCCATCTAGTTCCCACGATCGAGAGACTTCGAAACCGTGACCGATCCCCAGCCAAACCTCATCGCACACTGGCAAGAACTCAACGCCCAGGCTGACGCAGGCACGATCACCATTCCGCCTGACGTCGCGGCAAAATGCGATGCAGCCTGCGTCGCCTACCTCGCGCATCTCAACGACATGAAGCGCAAAGCATCCGTCCTGAACGAGACCAAGTCCTGGGGCGACCTCAAGTCTGCGAAGGACCTGCAGGGCAGATTCCTGCGCCTCGCCACCGGCACCGATCGCTCTCTCGACATCATTCTTCAGCAGCACATCGACGTCATCGAATCGATGCGGATGCTCTTCCGTCGCTACTTCGACGATACGAACGCTACCGATGACCGGACATCCGCGAACATCGCCGCACTCGCTCCGGGAAGCTAGCGCAACACTGTTCGATGGTTCGGTTCGGCGCACCATCGGACCCACGAACACCTCGGTCCAACCAGTTCGAGCTCGGTCACGCGATCGTGGCCCTCGCAGGCGTCGACGATCATGCCCCAGGGTTCCCCCTCGCGCTCACGCTGCACCAGTCGACGCGCCCACGATTCGACGGACAGACACACTCCACGCCCCCCGCGGGCATTCACGCCCCGCGCACGCGGTGTGGATTACCGCCGAGGGCGTGAATTCCAGCATCGAGGCACTTACGTGACACCTGGTCCGTAGTTGCACATGACAGTTGTCAGCAGTTCCCCATGACGGCGAAAACGACGTCGCAATTTGCGTTGACCTGCGCTTTCTCCGAGGTGGAGAGTCTGATCTGTCGCCGAGGAACACGGCTGAAGATCCGATGACGAAGAGCGAAGGGAATCACAGATGATCACGCAGAGTTCAACTCGCACCGAGGCGGTGGGCACACAGACAGCACTCGCGGTGCACGCCTCCGGTGTTCACAAGTCGTTCAGCGACTCGTCGGGTTCGAAGTTCCGCGCCGTTCGCGAGTTGAACCTGTCGATTCCCCGCGGGCAGGTCGTAGCGTTCCTCGGACCGAACGGCGCAGGCAAGAGCACGACGATCGACATGGTCCTCGGACTGACCGAGCCGGACGGCGGCATCATCGAGGTGCTCGGCACCGATCCGCTGACGGCAGCGTCGACGGGACGCAGCGCCGCGGTGTTGCAGTCCGGCGGGCTCCTGCCCGACGTCACCGTCGGCGCACTCGTCGCGATGATGGGCTCGCTGTACATCGGAGCCGATCCCGCCGCGGCGATCACCCGCGCCGGACTCGGCGATCTGGTGAATCGACGCGTATCGAAGTGCTCGGGTGGCGAGCAGCAGAAGGTGCGGTTCGCCCTCGCACTGCTGTCGAACCCAGAGCTGCTGCTACTCGACGAGCCGACCGCCGGCATGGATGTCACTGCCCGCAAACAGTTCTGGCAGGCGATGCGCGCCCAGGCCACGAACGGCACCACGGTGATGTTCGCGACCCACTACCTCGAAGAGGCACAGAACTTTGCCGATCGCATCGTCGTCATCGTCGACGGTGCCCTCGTCGCCGATGGCACCGTGGCCCAGATCAAGGCCACCGTCTCCAACCGCACCGTCGACGCCAATCTGCCTCGCGCTGAGGCCGAAGCTGTTGCAGCGCAAACTAGCTCGCGTCTAGAGGAACTCGCCAACGGTCGGTTCCGCTTCGTGTGCACCGACACCGACCCCGTGGTCCGCGCACTGAGCACGTCGACCTCCGCGACCGACATCGCGATCGTGTCGGCCTCGCTGGACGAAGCATTCTCCGCGCTGACCGACCGCACACACCAGAACTGAGGACCTCCGATGACCACCACTGCCCCCGTCACGTCTTCGTTGCGGCCGCGCCGCGGACTGCACCCCACCTTCGTGCTGCACGATATCCGCAGGCAGATCACCCCACAGAATCTGATCTTCACCGTCGCGCTGCCAGCAGTGCTCTACCTCGCACTGTTCCGCGTCGTCGAGCCCAGCGCCGGAGTCGATTTGCCGCACGGCAACTTTCAGGCCTGGATGATGATCGGCATCGCCGTGTACGGCGCGTCGATCGGCACCATCTCGCGGGCCGCGGGCATCTCGAACGAGAAGGCCAACGGCTGGCTGCGGACGATTCGACTCTCGCCCCTCGGTGCCGGCGGCTACGTGGCATCGCGCATCATCGCGTGCCAGGTGTACGCGGCGATCCCGGTCATCGTGGTCGGAATCCTCGGAGCAATCACCGGAGCTCGCGCCGACGCGATCGTCTGGATCACCGGCCTCGTCGTGGCCTGGGTCGGCTCGGCCATCTTCTCCGCGCTCGGCCTGGTACTGGGGATGCTGCTGCCCCCCGAGGTGGTCACCCACGTTCCCGGCGTCGTGATGACCGGACTCGCATTTCTGGGCAACATCTTCATCCCGCTCTCGGGCGGAATGCTCGCGGTGGCACAGGTGACACCCCTCTACGGCGTCGCCACGTTGGCCCGCTACGCATTGACCGACGGCTACAACCTCGACGGATCCCACGCCTCGCTCGCAGGTGCGCTCATCAACGTCGCGGCCTGGTTCGCCGGCTTCTCCTTCGCCGCAGTCCGCCGATTCGCTGGGGCAACCGGCCGACAGTGACATACAGGTCACGGTTGCCCAGCGCACCGACGTCGTCGATAGTGTTGGTTCGATACGCGAGAAAGTGACGGCAGTGACCACGCAGAAGACCGATGCCCGACGCGACGAGCGGTACCCCAGTGCGATGGTCGCTTTCGCCGCGAGTTGGTTCGTCGTCGCGTTGTTCACGTTCATCGCTCTCACCACCGTGTTCGATCATCGGGAGATCATCGGCTTCGGGCTTGCCGCACTGTCGGCGTCGATCGTCGTTTTCGTCGCGGTGGTCATGATCCTGGCGCAGCGGATGTTCGTCTACGGACGCGTCGATCCGCGGCTGACCGTCGCGGCCTGGATCGCGATTCCGTTGGGAATGGTCGTGGTCCCGATGTCCGAGGTGTGGGAGATGTGCGCCATGTCGGTGGCGATTTCGTCGACGCTGGTGCGTGGGCGCTGGGCGCCAGCGGTCGTCGGCGGGGTGTTCGCAGTCGCGACGGTTGTCACCGTCGACGTCGACCGGGCTGAACCTCTCCAAGCATTCATCATCACGCTGTTCACCCTCGGCGTGACCATCCTGCTGATCGCACTCACCGAACTTGCCCGCGCACTCGATGCACTGCATGCATCACGGGAGCAGGTGGCCCGGCTGCTCGTAGATGCTGAGCGACATAGGATTTCGCGCGATTTGCACGACGTCATCGGCCGAACTCTGGTGACCGCGCAGCTACGCAACCAGGCTGCACTGCAGATGTTCGACAATCAACCGGAGAAGGCCCGCGAGCAGCTCGGGCATGTGCACGACGTTCTCAACAGTGGTCAGGCCGATCTCAGGAGGATTACCAGCGGACCCATCCTCGACGACTTCGTGTCGGAGCTGGCAGCCGTCGAAGCGATGTGTGCCCGGCTGGGCATCGACTGCCTTACCTCGGTGGAAGCCCCGCCGGTCAGCGACGTGGACCGCATCTTCGCCGCCGTCGTACGCGAATCGTCCACCAACATGCTCAAACATGCTCACCCACGCAGGTGCACCGTTCGAGTCACCGCAGAGAAGGACTGCGACATAATCGAGTTCACGAACGACGGAGTCACCCGTGAGGAGACCGACGCAGGTACGGGAACCGGGATCGCAGCACTGACCCGTCAGGTGGACGACGTCGGAGGCAGATTCACAGCCGGAAGGACGGCAGCGGGTACCGAGTTTCGAGTCGTGGCCACCATCCCGCGGGCAGAGGCAGACGTATGACGATCACAGTGTTGCTCGCCGAGGATGTCGCATTGCTCGCCGACGCATTCGAGGTGTTGTTGTCCACCGACCCTGACGTAGAGGTGGTCGGTCGAGTGTCGCGTGGAGACGAAGTATGCGACGCCGTATCTCGCCTGCGCCCGGACCTCGTCCTGATGGACATCGACATGCCCGGGATGACGGGCATCGCGGCCACGGCCGCCCTTCGAGCGATGAATGATCGAACCCCTGTGCTGCTACTGACTGCCCTACCCGGCAGCGGACATGTGCACGACGCCTTGGCCGCAGGAGCGAATGGGTATCTCCTCAAGAGCACGGACGCGGTGCACCTCTTTGCCGGCATCAAGGCGGTGTTCTCGAAACACACCGTCATCGATCCGGCCCTGGCTGCCGAAGCGTTGCGGGCGGGGCCGAATCCATTGAGAGAGCGCGAACTCGACGTACTTCGACTCGTCGATCAAGGCCTGTCCACGAAGCAGATCGGCGAACGGCTGTTTCTGAGTCCCGGCACAGTCCGCAACTATCTTTCGGGCACGATCACCAAGCTCGGCTCGAACAGCCGACTCGAGGCCATCCGAACCGCCCGCGAAAACGGTTGGCTGTAACAGGAGGTTGGGGACGACGTCCGCTGCAAACGCCTCTCGGCGAGTGGTCGCTCGAAGCGACAAATGGGGTGAGGCCCGGGGCTTGCCAAGCGAACGCCGTCGAAAGAGTCCAACGAGGCATGCCTGCCGACTATTCCCCCCAGGTCAGCTGTGTTCGGTGATCATCACCGCCATGGTGTTCGGTTCCAGCGCCTCGAAAATGTGCGGCACATCGCCGGGGTAGGCAACGTAGTCGCCCGCAGCCAATTCGACGGCCTCCCCCATCGGCCCCACCATGGCTCGTCCGGCACTGAGCACAACGTGTTCGACGACCCCCGGCGAGTGCGGGTCGGAACGCCTCGGTTCACCGACGTCCGCGCTGATCAGATAGATGTCCCGTCGAGCGTTCGGTGGAGACGACGCCAGCAGTGTCGCCGTGTAGTCCGCCCTGTCCGACGCGAATCTCGGCCCCTCCCCCGCACGGATCAGGCGGACCGACTGCTTCGCCGGCTCGACCAGTCTGGAGAACGGCACGTCAAGGGTGACGCTGAGGGCCCAGAGAGTCTCGAGACTCGGATTTCCGGTACCCGATTCCAGTTGCGACAGAGTCGATTTGGCGATACCTGCTCGGCGGGAGACCTCTGCGAGAGACAGGCCGACGCGTCGTCGCTCCTGCTGGAGAGCGGCAGCGATGGCCGCTATCGGTGGACCGGTATCCGCCATTCGTTCACTCCATCGGTACGTTTGTTTGATTTGACGAACAGCTTAACATCGTCCACTATAACGACCATGCGTTCGACATGGCGAACCCTGCGCGGTTCGAGCAGCTGGCTCACGAGCTTCGGCGGGGTCAACATCCGCGACATCGCGCTGGTCTGCCTGGCCGACGCCCTGGTCGGGGCATCGTTCGGTGCCATCTCGGTAGCCGCGGGCCTGCCCCTGTGGCTGCCGGTCGTGATGTCCGTTGTGGTCTTCGCGGGCTCCTCCCAGTTCATCTTCGTCGGCATTCTGGCGGCCGGCGGCAATCCCATTGCCGCCGTCGCCAGCGCGTTGCTCGCCAATACCCGACTGGTTCCGCTCGGCTTCTCCATCGGTGAGGTCTTTCAGAACCTGTCGCCGGTCAAGCGGCTGCTCGGCACTCACCTCATCACCGACGAGGCAGTGGCCTTCAGCGTTGCCGAAAAGGACGAGGGCAGCCGTCGAACAGCGTTCTGGCTGTGCGGGATCGGACTGTTCGTCACCTGGAACATCGGCGTCGTCATCGGCACGCTCGGCGGCGGCGTGATCACCGATACCGCCGCACTCGGTCTCGATGCCGCATTCCCGGCGATCCTGCTGGGACTGATCATGCCTGCACTCCGAGACCGGGCCACCCGCAACGCAGCCCTCGTCGGAGCGTGCATTGCGCTGGTCGCGTCGATGTTCCTACCCAGCGGACTACCCGTGCTCCTGGCACTGGTCGCCGTCGTACCGGCCATGCTCTCCAATGCCCCTGTCGCACAGAAGGAATCCGCATGAACCTCACGATTCCCCTACTCGCATTGATCAGCGGCACCTACGCGCTCCGCATCGCCGGCCCTGCACTTCGAACCCGGGTCACCATCTCACCTCGCATCGACAAGGTGATGAGCACTACCGTCGCCGTCATCTTCGTGGCACTGGTCGCCACCTCGACCCTCCTCGTGGGCAAGGACTTCGCTGGATTCGCGTTGCCCGCAGGAGTCGCCGTTGCCGCTGTACTCGCCTGGCGACGAGCGCCGTTCGTCGTCATCGTTCTCGCCGCAGCTGCCACTACTGCGGGCCTTCGATGGGTCGGCCTCAGCTGAGTCTGCAACACTGGGTTGGTGCCCGAGTCCCCTGTCCAGTCCGTCGACCGCGCGATCGAGGTGCTCGAATACCTTGCCGACCACGGTGAATCCGGCGTGCAGGACGTGGCGGCGCACCTCGAAGTGCACAAGTCCACGGCGTTTCGCCTGCTCAGTGCACTCGAATTCCGCAGACTCGTCGAACAACCCGGCGAGCGAGGCAAATACCGCCTCGGCATCGGCTTGATTCGCCTCGCCACATCCGTATCCGCTCAACTCGACATCACGCGCATCGCCCGACCGATACTGCAGGAACTGGCCGACACCATCGGCGAGACCGTCAACATCGCTGTGCCCGACGGCAACGTCACCGTCAACATCGATCAGGTACGCGGCGGCTCGTCGATCATCAGTCACAACTGGCTCGGTGAGAGGTCGGCTCTGCATGCGACGTCGAGTGGGAAAGCCCTGATGGCGTACGACGACTCGCTGCTCAAGGCCGGCGTCGACGGTCATCTCGAACTGTTCACCGCGAACACCATCACCACCAAGGCCGATCTGCTCGACGAGATCGAGACGGTCCGTGCCACCGGAATCGCCTATGCGCGCGAGGAGTTGGAGATCGGGCTCAACGCGACAGCGGCCACCATCATCAGCTACGACGGTTCCGCAGTGGGTGCGATCACCGTCTCGGGGCCCGCCTATCGCCTGGACGAGGACCGCCTGACGGTGGCAGGGGTATCCGTTCTCGCTGCTGCGCAGCGCGTCTCGACGCTATTGGGTTGGTCCGGCCACGCGTGACCCGACCCAGTCGTGGAACGCCCTGATGTGATGCTCGGCCGGGACCAGCACGCCTCCGTCGCGATACATCCGTGACGACATCGCCGGCTGGCACCGCTCGCACGCCTCGAAATCCTGCTCGTTGACGCGATGGAACAGCTCCATCGACTTTTCCATCGTCGCCGCACTGTGCGGATCCGCCACCACCGCAGGGGCATAGAGCCAATCGCATTCGACGACCGTGCGGTCCACGGACATCGGGAACATGCGGTGGATGATGACGTGATCGGGAACCAGGTTGACGAACACCGTCGGCCTGATCGTGATGGCGTAGTACCGTCGATCCCGATCCTCGCCTACCCCGTCGAGGGCGTCGAAGCCATGGGAGCCGTCGACGGTGAAGCCGGCTATGTCGCTGCCGAATTCGGCACCGTGGCCCACGTACGTCTGCGCTGCCATGCCGTCGGCGAACTCGGGTAGCACCTCGGTGAGCTCGGGGTGAATCGTCGCGCAGTGATAGCACTCCATGAAGTTCTCGACGATGAGCTTCCAGTTGGCCTTGACATCGTAGACGATCCGACGCCCGAGGGCGAGTGATTCCATGTCGTACGAATCGATGGCACCCGCACCCCCGAGCCGTTCGCGAACGTCGCCCTGCACCGTCTCCTCGAACGACGGAGCCTCCTCGGCCACGCACACCCAGACGTAGCCGAGCCATTCGCGGACATGCACCTTCCGGAGCCCGTACTCCACTCGATCGATCATCGGCATGTCGATCAGGTTCGGAGCTGCGATCAGCTTGCCGTCGAGATCGTACGTCCATGCGTGATAGGGACATTGAAAGTTTCGACGCACCGTTCCCGACGCCTCGGTACACAGGGTCGCGCCGCGGTGTCGGCAGATGTTGAAGAACGCGGTCACACCGCCCTTCCGATTGCGGCTGACCAGGATCGACTCTCGACCGACCTGAACCGTGCGGAACTTTCCGGGTTCGCCGATGTCGTCCGATCTGATGGCACAGAACCACATCTGCTCGAAGATCTGTTCCTGCTCGCGGACGAAATATGCGGGATCGACGTAGGTTTCGCCGCCCAACGTCGGAAGCAGAGTGGGCTGCAGTTCGGGATCGACCATGGTCATGCCGACACCGCGCATCTCGCCGGGTCGAAGAGCGCTATGGGATGTGTCGTGGCGCCGTCGATCGCGAGATCCGCCAGGACCTCGCCGATGACGGGGACGAACTTGAAGCCGTGGCCCGAGAAGCCGCACGCCACCGTGACATTGGCGTGGTCCGGATGCTTCGCGACAACGAAGTGCTCGTCCGGCGTCGTGGTGTACATGCAGGTCTTCGCATCCTGATGTGGTCCGGACAGCGCCGGGAACGTGGTGACGATGCGCTGCTGCAGTCGCGCGATCTCCTCGGGATGCACTGTGCGATCGACGGTGTCGGGATCGCACGGCGTTCCGGCACGGAAGAACGAGATCTTCACTCCGCCGCCCTCCCCGTCGATGGCCGGAAAGCCGTAGATCTGATCCGGCCCGTCACCGCAGATGTAGACGGGGTGATGCGAGGAGTCGAACGGTGCTTCACCCGCTTCCGGGGTGATCCAATGCATCACCTGCCGTTCGACCACCATCGGCACGCCGATCTCGGCCAGCAGCTTCGGTGCCCATGCTCCCGGTGAAATGACCAGCGCTCCAGCGGTGTACGTGCCGGCCACTGTAGTCACGGTCACCGAGGAATCGGTGGATTCCCACCCGAGGACCTTCTCGTCGTAGTGCAGTTCGGCACCGGCAGCCTCGGCGAGATCGAGATGTGCGGCGACCGTCGTCTCCGGTCGCGCGATGCCCGCCTTCTCCTCGAAGAGGGCGAACTCGTCGGGCCGTAGCCGGACCGTCGGGAAGCGCCGCTGCGCCTCGGCAGGGTCGAGTACGTCGTGCTTCAGGCCCCACTTCTCCGAGGCCCGCAGACTTCCGCCGAACGTGAGGCCATCCGGCCTTCCCACATAGAGGCCACCGGTTTCGGTGAACACGTCCCGGCCACTGTCCGAGGCGAGGTCGTGCCACAGCTCGTATGCGCGCAGGAGCAACGGTACGTATGCCGGGTCCTCGAAGTACGACTGCCGATAGATGCGGGAGCCACCGTGACTCGATCCCAGCGCATGCGCGGGTCCGAACTGGTCGATACCAAGCACTCGCTGTCCGCGTCGGGCGAGGTGACAGGCAGCGGCACTTCCCATGCCGCCGATACCGAGGACGATCACGTCGTACGTCATGTCAGCACCTGATCTTGTTCATGTCGGGATCCACCAGCGGTTCGGCCATGACCGTCGCGGGGAGTAGGTCTCGGAAGTACTGCACTGCAACATGATCACCGGGTTGCAGCCCTGCCGGTAGCCAGGCGTAGGCCACCGTCTTGCCGATCGTGTATCCGTAGGCGGCACTGGTCACGTACCCGACCACGGTGTCGTCCCGCAGCACCGGCTCCTTACCCATCACCACATGTGACGGGTCGTCCAACGTCAGGCAGGTCAGCACCGGGCCATTGCCTCCTTCCTGCAACGCCGAGGCTCCGACGAAGTCGCCCTTGGTTTTTCGCACCGCGAAGCCGAGTCCCGCCTGATACGGATCGTGTTCGGTGTTCATGTCGGTGCCCCACGACCGGTAACCCTTCTCCAGCCGGAGGCTGTTGAACGCACTGCGCCCCGCGGCGACCACGCCGTGGGCCTGCCCGGCGTCCCAGAGGGTGTCCCACAGACGCAGTGCGGTATCGGCATCGGTGTACAGCTCCCAGCCGAGCTCGCCCACGTACGACAGTCGCAGCGCCAAGACGTCGACCCCGCCGACGTGAATGGTCCTGCCGTTGAAATACTTCAGACCGGTATGCGAGATGTCTGCCGAGGTGAGCGGAGCCAGCACCTCCCGTGCCAACGGTCCCCACAGCCCGATACAGGCGGTGGCACCGGTGATGTCGCGAACGTACACATCACTGCCGGCATGGCGAAGCATCCAGTCTTCGTCGAGCGGACCGTTCACTCCCACCTGGAACCGATCCTCCGCCACCCGCGCGACGGTCACATCGCTGCGAACACCGCCGGTCGCGTCGAGCATCAGTGCGTAGGTGACGCTTCCGACCTTCTTGTCGAGCTGGTTGGTCGTCAACTTCTGCAGCAGCGCGAGCGCACCGGGTCCGCCGACCTCGAGGCGTCGCAGCGGCGTCATGTCGTACATCGCCACCGCCTCGCGAGTGCGCCAGGCCTCGACGGCGCTGATCGGTGACCAGAATTTTGCGGACCACGGCTCCCGTTTGGGTGCCTGCCACTGTTCCGGAAGTTGTTCGAGCAGAATGCTGTTCGATTCGTACCAGTGCGGTCGCTCCCAGCCCGCACCGTCGAGGAACATCGCGCCGAGTTCCTGCTGACGGCCGTAGAACGGGCTCACTCGCAGCGGCCGCGGTTCCACCTTCGGCTGGAGTGGATGGATGATGTCGTACACCTCGACGAAGTTCTGGGCACTGGTGCGCGCCACGTTCGACGGCACCAGGTCGGTCTTCTCGAATCGGTACAGGTCGCACTCGTGCATGTCGATCTCGCTGTGCCCGGTGATCATCTGTTCGGCAAGCGATTTCGCCACGCCGGCAGAATGCGTCACCCAGATCGCCTCGGAGACCCACAGTCCCTGCACTTCTCGTGACTCTCCGACGATCGGTGCGCCGTCCGGGGTGAACGAGAAGATGCCGTTGAACGCGTGCTGTATTTTCGCTTCTCCGAGAGTGGGAAGGAGCTCGGTGCTGCGCTGCCATGCGTCGGCGAAATCGGCGTCGGTGAACGGCATCGACGACGGCATGTTCTGTGCGGTCACATTCTCACTGGAACCGAGTTCGCGGGAATCGACGGGCATGGGACGGTGGTGATACGAGCCGATTCCCAGGTGATCGCCGTGTTCGCGGTAGTAGAGCCGCTCGTCCTGATGACGGAGGATGGGCAGAATCGCTTCGGTGCCTGCTCGACGCGATGGCAGGTCCAACTCGGTCGTGTGCGCGTACTGATGCGCCAGTGGCTGTAGCGGCACCGTCATCCCGAGAAGCTCGCCCAGCTCCGGCCCCCAGAATCCGGCGCAACAGACGACGATGTCGGCCTCGAACGTGTGCTCGCCCGCCCGCACGGCCGTGACTCGGCCATTGCTCTGGTCGATCGACGTGACGTCCATGGCGCCGATGAAGCGCGCACCGCGCGCGGCGGCCAGCTCGGCCTGCGTCGCGCTGGCCTTCACGGCCTTGGCCAGTCCGTCGTCCTGGGTGTGGAGGCCGGCGAGTATCCGGCTGCGGTCGAGCAAGGGGTAGAGCTCGAGGCACCGTTCGGCGTCCACCACTTCCGACCGCAGTCCCCAGGAGGTGGCGAAGCCATGGCGTCGGTGTAGCTCGTCGACGCGCTCGGGCGTCGTCGCCACCTCGAGGCCACCGACGTCGAGAAAGCAGTCGAGGCTCTTGAACTTGGCGGCCGTGTAGGCCGCGAAGCGCGACATCGATCGAGAGGAATTGGTGGCGAACACCAGGCCCGGCGCATGCGAGGTGGAGCCGCCGGTGAGCGGTAGCGGGCCCTTGTCCAGGACTGTGACGTCTGTCCAGCCGCGTGCGGTGAGTTCGTCGGCGAGGCTGCAGCCGACGATTCCGGCACCGACGATCACAACCCTCGGGATGCTCGAGGACATGACACGCTCCTAGGGGTGTACGTCGAGTTGATTTAGTTGCACAATACGAACTGCACTTCGTATAGCGCAACAGATTCACACGATCGAAACTCGAGCGTTCCACCGCCGCAACGGGGTGATCTCACGCTGGGTACAACACGAGCACTGCACACCCTCAGGTCCCCGGAGGCCCGACCATGACCGCAACGTTCTCCACCCGCGTCCTGCTCGACGTCGGTCGCGCCGAGGATCTCCCCGACGGTGAGGCCCTGCGCATCACCCCGGCCGGAGCACCGCCGATCGCGATCTTCAACGTCGAGGGTGAGTTCTTCGCCATCGACGACACCTGCACCCACCAGGACGCATCACTGTCCGAAGGCTGGGTGGAAGGCTGCGCCGTCGAATGCCCCTTGCACACAGCATGTTTCGATCTACGCACCGGTGCCGCACTGGGCGCGCCCGCGAAGATCCCCGTACGCACGCACGCCGTGCACGTCGAGGACGGGGTCATCCGCATCGCGGTCACCCCGTGAAATCGGTGACCGTGGTCGGAGCCTCGCTCGCGGGAGTGGCCGCGGCGCGGGCATTGCGCGATCAGGGCTTCGACGGACGAATCACGATGATCGGCGACGAAGTGCACCTGCCGTACGACCGGCCGCCGCTGTCCAAACGCTTCCTTCTCGGTGACGAATCAGGACTGCCACTCGACATCGATGGCCTCGACGTCGACTGGCGTCTGGGTCACGCGGCGACCGGCCTGTCGGGGACCACGGTCTCGACCGCATCCGGGGACATCAGTGCCGATGCGGTGGTGATCGCAACGGGTGCTGCGGCCCGCCGCCTCCCCGGCACCGTCGGGATCGACGGAATTCATGTGCTCCGCAGCCTGGACGATGCGCGTGCGCTGCGGTCTTCGCTGGTGTCAGGAGTTCGAGTCACGGTGGTCGGAGCCGGCTTCATCGGTAGCGAAGTAGCCTCCACTGCACTGGGACTCGGCGCTTCGGTGACGGTGGTCGAGGCCTCGAAGACTCCGCTTGCCCGCGTGTTCGGTAGTGAGCTGGGCTCACTCATCGCCGGGTGGCATCGGAACGCCGGTGCGGCACTACTGACCGGAGTATCGGTGGCCGGATTCGTCGTCGAGGCGGGTCGGGTGCGTGCGGTGGAATTGGCGGACGGTTCGATGATCGAGTCCGACGTGGTCGTCCTGGGCGTCGGTTCGATGCCGAACGTCGGATGGCTCGAAGGATCCGGCTTGGAAGTCCACGGCGGAGTGGTGACCGATCAGCGTGGTGTCACCTCGAACCCGGCCGTCGTCGCCGTCGGTGACTGCGCTGCAGTGCGAGACGCCACCGGGGTGATTCGGCGCGACGAACACTGGACCTCCGCCGCCACCCGACCTGCCGTCGCCGTCGAGGCGCTCCTGACCGGTGGGTCCAAGAGGTTCACCGGGCTGCCGTACGTGTGGTCGGACCAATACGCCGCACGAATCCAATTCGCCGGACATCACGGACCCGACTGTGTCGCCGACATCGTCGAGGGCGACCCCGCCACCGGACCCTTCGTCGCGCTCTACCGAAACGGCGATCACCCGGTCGCCGTGCTCGCGGTCTCGTCGCCGCGATCATTCGGCAAATGGCGTCGCCAGGTGGTCGATACCTCCGACTTGGTGACCTGAGCGTCCACTATTTCCCTCCGACCACGGAATCCCGCTTCGCGAGCAGAATTGTGGACCGTGGCGTCAGTAGGTCGATCCATTCCCTGAACCGACAACCACGCCGAGTTCCCCAACCCCGCAACTCTCCAAACCCCGCTGCCGTTCACCCGCTCCCGAAGTCCACTCGATGTGACATTGACCCCCGAAAAGGCCACTGAATGTCACATTGAGTACCCACCAACGGGAACAATGGTGAAGGAACACGGGAAACGATTGTCGACTTTGGGAGCAGCAATGACCGCGCTGGATGCAGTACGACGACGTTGGCCGAAGACGATGCCGTTGCAGCCGCTGCCGTCGGAGTCGTGGGCCAAGCAGGAGCCCACCTGGAAGGGTGCGAATCCGCAGGTCATCGAGTCGGCTTTGAAGCGTGCGAAGACGCGGACCTCCGGCAATTGGTTCGTGTTCGCTGCCAGTCGCGACGTCAAGGCCGACAAGCCGTTCGGTCGTTACGTGGGTACCACCGAATTGGTGGCGTGGCGTGACTCTGCGGGCAAGGTCCACATCGGCCCGGGTGCGTGCCCGCATCTCGGTGCAGCGTTGGACACCGCGAAGATCGATTGCGACACATTGGTCTGCCGCTGGCACGGTCTTGCGCTCGGGCCGAAGGGCAAGCCCGGTTGGCGTCCGGTTCCGGCATTCGACGACGGCGTTCTGGTGTGGGTACGGCTCGACGAGCTCGGCGGTGAGGAGCCGACGCCCGTCCCCGTGGTCCCGATCCGACCGCCTGCCTCGACTGCCATCGCCGGCGTGGTCACTCTCGTCGGCAAGTGCGAGCCCGACGACATCATCGCCAACCGACTCGACCCCTGGCACGGTGCGTGGTTCCACCCGTACTCGTTCGCGCGGCTGAAAGTGGTCAGCGCACCCACCGAGATCGATGTACCCGAGGAAGACGATCGCTTTCTGGTCGACGTGACCTTCCGCGTCAGTCGCGGCATAGGAGTGCCGGTCCGGGCCGAGTTCGTCTGCCCCGGTCCCCGCACCATCGTCATGCGCATCCTCGACGGTGAAGGAGCGGGAAGTGTCGTCGAAACGCATGCGACGCCTCTGGCCCCCGCAGCCGACGGCACACCGCGTACCGCCGTCATCGAAGCCACGATCGCGAGTTCGGATCGTCCGGGATTCCAGATGGCGCGCAAAGCATCCGGTCTCCTGCGACCGGCGATGAATTTCACCGCTGCACGGTTGTGGAAGGACGATCTCGACTACGCCGAGCGACGCTACGAGCTGCGTTCGCAGGGCCGGGCCTGATCTAGCCTTCGACGAACTCGGCGAGTTGTGCGATGACGGTGCCCCAGCCGTCCTGGAAGCCGTACTCCTCGTGCATCTTTCGGTCTTCTTCGTTGCGGTGCATCACATGGGCGTGGTACTCGGTTCCGTCGGGGTGGTCGGAGAAGGTGATCACCGCGGTCATGAACAGCTGCGGTGCCGGCCGCCACCCTTCGACGAGGGAGTTCGTGAACACGATGCGCTCACCGTCGTCGACGGCCAGGAAGCAGCCGTCGATGTGCGGCCCGAAGTCGCCACCGGATTCGCTGATCGAGGTTCGGAAGGCTCCACCGGGTCGCGGGTCCCAGCCGTCCACGCGACACAACGCAGGCGCGGGAATCCACCACTTCTCGAACTCCGACGGGTCGATCCACGCACTCCACACTGTTGCGCGTGGAGCCTTGATCACGCGGGAAATGGTCAAGTCCAGGGAAGGATCGATCGATGTCATTGCGCTTCACCTTCTTTCGAGGTGTCAGTGACGAACTGCTCGAGGCGATCCGTCCGGGATTCCCAGACCGCCCGCTGTTCCTGCAGCCAGTGGCCGGCCGCATCGAGGTTGGAGCGCTCGATCGTGCACGCACGTACGCGGCCGACCTTGCGCGTGCGTATCCAGCCACTGCGCTCGAGCAGATGAATGTGTTTCATGAACGACGGCAGAGTCATGTCGAACGGTTCGGCAAGTTCGCCCACCGTGGCCGGTCCGGATCCCAACCGGCTCAACACTGCCCGCCGGGTCGGGTCGGCCAGTGCCTGAAACACATCGTCGAGAACGGTCGAATACTGAGCCATAAGGCACACTATCGTCCTTTCAATACTTAGTGCAAGGGCTAAGTGTGAGGTCAGGCCTATTCGACCGCGACCCCCACTGCGGCACAGCACTATTGGACCTGAAAAAATTCTGAGAACCTCTACAAGACCCCTTGGCACTCCAAGGGGCAGAGTGCTAATTTCTGTTCTGCACAGTCGATGAGCGACTCGCCACAGGGGTGAGCGCATCTGAGTACAGGAGGTGGTTGCTGTGCTTCGTTTCGATCCGTTCCGTGATGTCGATTCCCTCACCTCGGCAATGCTGGGTGCCTCTTCCGGTTCGGACCGCGCCCCGCGATTCATGCCGATGGACCTCTACAAAGTCGACGACCACTACGTGCTCAGTGCCGATCTGCCCGGCGTCGACCCCGGATCGATCGATGTCGACGTCGACCGCGGTACGTTGACGCTCACCGCTCATCGATCGGCTCCGGAAAGCACTGGTGTGCAATGGATTACCTCGGAGCGATTCGCCGGCACGTTCCGTCGCCAGGTCTCGCTGGGTGACGGCGTCGACACCGAGCGCATCTCCGCAGCGTACGACAACGGCGTTCTGTCCATCACCATTCCCCTCGCCGAACGCGCGAAACCACGCAAGGTCGACATCACACACGGCGAGCACAAGTCCATCGCACACGAAACGGCCTGAATCGAACCGACCACGACACGGCAGTGGGGGTGATGCACGCAGCCTGACGAGAAGGGCCGGCACCGAACACTCGGTGCCGGCCCTCGTCATCGGAACCTCTACAGGGACAACGAAAAGAACGTGCTCGATGGATCCACCACGTAGTCCGCGAACGGTGGGCATTCGGCGAATCCGTGCCGGACGTACAGCCTGCGGGCCGCAGCGAAGTAGTCCTGGCTTCCTGTCTCCAAGCTCACCCGCCCATACCCGCGTCGACGCGCATCGTCGAGAACATGAACGAGCAGACTCGACGCCACCCCGCGGCCCCGCGCCGCCCCCGTGGTCCGCATCGACTTAACCTCACCGTGATCGGGTGAAAGTTCCTTCGAAGCAACGATTCCCAGCAGTGCGTCCGCCTCCCAGGCGGTCCACACGGTGACGTCCGGTCCGCTCAGACCCGTCGGATCGAGGGCATGCACACTCTCGGCAGGCGAGGTGACGTGCATATCCGCGAGATGCTCGGCGAGCAGAGCATGCACTGCCGGATGCGTCAGATCGTCGACCTCGATCCTCACCTGTTGATGAGTTTCTCGATCGCGTCGAACATCTTGAATCGTCCACTCGTCGGCACTGTTTCGATGTCGTGACCGGTGATACCCCAGCTCGCCAACAGCGTGTTCGCCGCCTGCAGTCCGGTGGTCGCCGCGCGTTCCATCAGCGCCACCGGCAGATCGATACGGATGCCGTCGCCCGCGAGTACCAGTGCGGGTTCGGGGGTACGGACGGTCGGGCGCTCGGCGAACGCGCCGAGGCCGAACATGGGGCAGTCGTCGCGCCACTCGGATCGCTCCGCTATCACCTCTGCATCAGCGGTTTCCGGATAGATCTCGTGCATCCGATCCATCAGCTGCTGCCGCGTGACCTCCTCGGACTCCTCGGCGGCATAGGCGTGCAGTTCGACGACGGAGCCGCCGGTGCGGGCAGCCCACTGCGCGGCCTCGTCCTCGAATCGTTCGAGCACGCTGACGTTGTCGATCGGGGGCATGCCACCGGTGCCGATGAAGGCGGGGCGATCGGCGTTGACGGCCTTGCTCAACCACACGCGGTGCACCAGGAACGGCGGTGTGTTCTGCAGCGCAGCAACCTGTTTGCGCCAATCGGGCGTCCCCAGCTCGGGCGACTGCTCGAGCACTCGCTGCAATCCGGCGATGTCGGTGGCGAGTACCACCGCGTCGGCGTCGATGATGCCGCCTGCGTCGACGCGGAACTTTCGCAACCCACCGCGGCTGATCTCGCCGCACGGAGTGGAGGTTCTGATGTCGACTCCGAGTCCGGTGAGGTACTCCCCCAGCGGGTCCCACAGAGCCTGCGGATACGGGTCACGTGGAACGTCGAAGATCAGGCCCTCGGAGGAGCCGAGGAAGTAGATGTGGAACATCATGGCCAGCTCGGCGGCAGACATCTTCTCGGGATCGGCGAAGAAGCTTCGAGAGAACACTCCGAACGCCAGGTGCCGTGCTGCCTCGGGAAAGTTGATGTTGCGCAGAAACTCTGCGGCGGGAGTGGTGTCCAGCTCGTCGAAGGTCTTCGGCACACTCACCGTCATCAACGGCAGTGCCGCAATACCGTTGAGGTCGGTGAGGTCCTTCCACCGGAACGTCGGGCTACGCTTGACGAACGCGAATGCGTTGAGTGGCGGCGTTTCGGGCAGGCCCTTGAATCCGTCGATCCGGCCGTCGCCGTCGATCAGGGGGTAGTCGTCCACCGGACGCAGCCGAGCCAACTCGGGGTCGGTGCGGCGGAGCAGGTTTCGCAGGTTGTAGTACTGCCGGAAGAACGCGTGGAAGCCGCGGCTCATGGTGGCGGGTGAGCCGTCCTCGAGCGTCGTGTCCCAACCGCCGACACGGCCGCCGAGGTAGCTCTCGCGTTCGACCACGTGCACTTTCACCCCGCGCTCGGCCAGTGCTGTCGCAGCACTCAGACCCGCGATACCACCGCCGACCACCACCACGTGCGGGACGTCCGCCAGCTGTGTGGCGTCGGAATATCCCTGCGCCGCAGCATGGGTGACTTTTTTGGAATCGGTCAACGCTCTTCCTCCGTGGGACGAGAGCCGAGGAACGTGTGCACCACATCGTTCTGCCAACCGGTCATGGTCTCTCTGGCTACGCCGGTGTAGCCCGCTCGCTGCATCCGCCGCATGAAGGCCGAGGCGCCGTCGAAGGTCACGACGCTCCGCCACAGGTGCCGGTACAGGGTGGCGTCGCGTGTCGCCAGCCAGCCGAGCGGGATGATGATGCCCCAGCTCACCACGTTCCAGGAAATCCTGGCCCGCAGCGAATCGTGCACCGAGTACTCGTGGAACGCGATGGTCGAGCCCGGCCGCAGCAGTGACAGAAGCGATTTCAGCTCCGTGTCGGGGTCGTCCACATTCCGGATGAGGTAGGCGGCGAGTATCGCGTCGAACGGGCCGTCCACCCCGTTCATCGCCAGATCCTCGACGCGTGAGTGCACGAACGTCACGTTCGACGGCCAGTCCTTGCTCCGTGCCACCTCGAGCATCTCGGCGGATGCGTCGGCGGCGACGATCTCCGCATGCGGCGCGGCTTCGAGCAGCGCTGCAGTGGATGCGCCGGTGCCGCAACCGATGTCGAGCAGACGCAGGCCGGCACCCAGGTTCGGGATCCGCAGCCGCTTGGCCGACTTGAGCAGGTGTTCGTGGTAACCGGGGTTCGCTCCGACGAGTCGGTCGTACGCCTTGGCACCGACGTCGAATGCTCCGGGAACTTCGTTGCGCGGCAGTCCGCTCTTACCGACCTTCACAGTGCCTCTTCCTTGCTCACGCGGGCCGAGGGCCCACCCTGGACCGATACGACATCACCGTGCTGCAACTGCCGTCCGCGCCGCACATCCACGTCCCCGTTGACGCTCACCAAACCGTCGGCGATCACGCCCTTCGCCTCGGCACCGGATTCGATGAGGTTGGCGAGCTTGAGGAACTGACCCAGTCTGATCGATTCGTCGCGGATGGGGACATCGTGTGCGTCGGACATGTCTCCATCCTGTACTAGCAAGCCGTTCGCTGCTACCAACCAGTCACATCGACGAACGGAACCGGCGCAACCGAAGGCTGTTGCTCACCACGAACACCGAGGACAGCGCCATCGCAGCTCCCGCGAGCATCGGGTTGAGCAGGCCCGCAGCGGCCAGCGGCACAGCAGCGACGTTGTAGGCGAAGGCCCAGAACAGGTTGCCCTTGATGGTGCTCAGCGTGCGTCGCGAGAGCCTGATGGCGTCGCCCACGGCCCGCAGATCTCCGCGCACCAACGTCAGGTCGCTGGCCTCGATCGCCACGTCGGTGCCCGTACCCATCGCAAGCCCTAGATCGGCCGTGGCCAGCGCGGCCGCGTCGTTGATGCCGTCGCCGACCATAGCCACGACCTTTCCCGACGCCTGCAGTTCGGTGATGGCATCGACTTTGCCCGTCGGCAGGACACCGGCGATGACCTGGTCGATTCCCACCTCGGCGGCGATCGTGCGCGCGGCGGCCTCGTTGTCGCCGGTCAACATGACGGGAGTCAGGCCGAGTGCCCGCAGTTCCGCGACGGCCTGCTTCGAGGTCGGCTTGACCGAGTCGGAGACCACCAGCACTCCGCGGGCCCTGCCGTCCCAGCCGAGCGCGACGGCGGTGCGTCCCTGACGTTCGGCGGTCTCGAAGGCGTCGGCGAGCTCCGACGGGAGCGGCATCGACCAGTCGGCCAACAGCGAGCGACGCCCGATGATCGCGGCTCGACCGCCCACGACGCCCTGCACCCCGAGTCCGTCGAGGCTGGTGAATTCCTCGACGGTCATGGACTGGGTCGGACCCGCGATGGCTCGGGCGATGGGGTGCTCCGAACCCGATTCCAATGCCGCCGCGACGGCACGGACCACGTCCTCGTCCTCGCCGTCGGCCACGTGCACCGACTGCAGAGTCATCTCCCCGGTGGTGACGGTTCCGGTCTTGTCGAGTACGACGGTGTCGACTCGACGCGTGGATTCGAGGATTTCCGGGCCCTTGATCAGGATGCCGAGCTGCGCGGCCCGGCCGGTGCCGACCATCAGTGCGGTGGGTGTGGCCAGTCCGAGCGCGCACGGGCAGGCGATGATGAGCACTGCGACCGCAGCGGTGAACGCACCGGCTGCGGAACTGCCTGCCCCGAGCCAGAATCCGAGCGTCGCGACGGAGATCGCGATGACGATCGGCACGAAGATCCCGGAGATACGATCGGCCAATCGCTGCGCCTGCGCCTTGCCGGTCTGCGCATCCTCGACGGCCTTCGCCATCTGTGCGAGCTGAGTGTCGGCACCGATTCGCTGTGCCCGCACGGTGATTCGGCCACCCACGTTGAGCGTTGCACCGACCACGGCGTCGCCGACGCCGACCTCCACGGGCACGGATTCGCCCGTCAGCATCGATCGGTCGACGGCCGAGGATCCGCTCTCGACAGTGCCGTCGGTGGCCACCTTCTCGCCCGGACGAACGACGAACAGATCGCCGACGGCCAGCTGCTCGATCGGAATCTGTTGTTCCTTACCGTCTTTCAGTACGGCAACCGTCTTGGCACCGAGATCCATCAGCGCGCGCAGCGCCGCACCGGCCTGACGCTTGGATCGGCTCTCGAACCATCGTCCGGCCAGGATGAAGGTGGTCACGCCCGCCGCGGCCTCGAGGTAGATGTTGCTTGCCCCGTCCGTTCGCGCGATCGTGAACTCGAACGGATGCGTCATGCCGGGCGTGCCTGCGGTGCCGAAGAACAGTGCGTACAGCGACCACCCCAAAGCCGCGAGGGTGCCCATGCTGACGAGGGTGTCCATGGTCGAGGTGCCGTGCCGCAGGTTGGTCCATGCGGCGCGGTGGAACGGCAACGCGCCCCACACGACCACGGGTGCGGCGAGAGTCAACGACAGCCACTGCCAGTTGGTGAACTGCAACGCCGGAATCATCGCCATCGCGATCACCGGAACGCTGAGCACCGCCGAGACGATCAATCGCTGCTTCAGCGGATCGGCGGGAAGCTCGTCGGCTGGTTCGGCCGCAGGCAGAGTGGCGGTGTAGCCGGCGGCCTCGACGGCCGCGATCAGGTCCTCGGTGGCCACGCCGTCACTGGTGACGCGAGCCTTCTCGGTGGCGTAGTTGACCGTCGCCGATACCCCGTCGAGCTTGTTGAGCTTGCGTTCGATGCGGTTGGCGCACGACGCACAGGTCATGCCGCCGAGGATCAGTTCCGTTTCCTGGCTCATGCCTGTCCCTCCTGTACCTCGATGGTGAATTCGGCCGTGTGCACGACGCCCCCGTGCTGGAAGTCCAGATAGAGCGCATATGTTCCCGCGGTCGGCGCGTCGACGGTGAAGTCGACCGTCGGCCCCGGCGGCCCGTCCTCGGGGTGAACGTGCAGGTAGGCGAGGTCGTCGGCGCGGAGGGCCACCAGGTGTCCGTACGCGCCGAGGTACGGCTCCAGGTCGGTGACTTCGCGTCCGTTCTGCTCGATGGTCGATGCGACCGTGGATTCTTCGCCTGCGGTCACCGCACCGGCGAGCGTCACGTTGTAGCCGTCGACCCTCGATGTCACATTCGGTGTACTCGGGGGCTCCGGTCGATAGTCGCCGGGAACGGTCAGCTCTGCTCCCAGGGTGATGTTCTCCCCACCGGCCGGGGTGAAGTCGGCGAACAGACGATAGGGCCCCGGCCGGGTGAGATCGAGAGCCGTCGACCATGTTCCCGACGCGTTTCGCGTCGGATGTACGTGCTGGAAGTCGGTCAGATCGCGCCGAACGACGATGAGGTGCAGTTCCTCGGTGTGCATGACGTCGTAGTCGATCAGTGCCGCCCTGTCCGGTCCGCTGATCGTGAAGGCGACCGGTACGTCCGGTCCTGACTCGACGACGGATCGATCGAGCGACAGTGTGTAGCCGTCCTGGGTGGCCTGTAGCCCGGCAGGCGTTGCGGCCGGGGCAGCGGTCTCGTCGTGGGCGTCGTGGCCGGTGTGTGACGCGGCTGCGGTCGCCTGGGCGTCGGGTCCGATCTTGTCACCGACGAACAGCGCCGCCAGGAACAGGAACGCGATCCCGACGACAAATCCGACGAGTGTGGTGGGTGCGTCGAGTTCCTGCCGTCCTGAGTTCACAGCACTACCCTACCCCCCCAGGGTATCTAGGCGGTAGTGCCGAGTGTCATCTTGTAGCCGACGTGGGAGTCGACGAAGCCGAGACGGGTGTAGAAGCGATGTGCGTCCGTTCGACTGGCGTCGGACGTCAACTGCACCAGAGCGCACCCACGCCGCTCGGCCTCCGCGATCGCCCACCTGATCAGCGCACCGCCGAGTCCCCTGCTGCGCCACCGCGCGTCCACCCGAACCGCTTCGATCTGCGCCCGCAATGCGCCCCCTCGTGCAAGTCCAGGAATGACGGTCAACTGCAGCGTTGCTACCACCGCGTCACCGTGCACCACCACTACCTGCAGGTTCCGTGGGTCCGAGGAGATGTCCTCGAACGCAGCGCGATACCGATCCATGTCATCGGCGCGCTCCCGCGTGACACCCAGCGGGTCGTCGACCAGCAATTCCACGATCGTTTCGAGGTCCGACGCCACCGCCTCACGCACAACGCACGTCGACCCATCGGGCAGGTCGAATCCCGTCGATGTCATTCGAGGATGAAAAGTCATGCGTACGACGGTAAATGATGCGGTTTGTAACGCGAACGACCCGACCGACGAAATCCCGGGTAACCCACTGGCAACTGCAGTCGGGATCAGTTCGGGCGGACATGATGGGGATCGAAAACATGAATGTTGGCAAGTCGAAGCGTGCGCGCGTTGCGTTGAGCGCGTTCGCGATCGGAGCCCTCGGTGCCGGAGTAGTTGTTGCCGCACCGTGGTCGACTCCGTCCACGACCACCGAAGCATCAATCGAACTGGTCTCGACGGCCACGTGCTACGACATGGTCAGCATCGCGATCGGCGGCCGCGGCGACACCCCGCGCGAGGGCGTCAAGTGGCTCACCACCCCTGAGGGCGAGCGGCTCCCCGCAGCGATGTCCGGCGACTACTCCAGCGACTGGATCGACCAGGCCGTGCGCGCCCCCAACAACGGCAACGTGGTTCCGGACTCCTACGCTGCGGTGTACGTCGAGTACCCGGCCGACCTGGCGAGCTACGAGAACGCCGTGCAGACCGGCGTCACCAACTCGCAGACCATCATGAGGACGATCACCGCGTCCTGCCCCGACACCCGATTCGCCATCGTCGGCTACAGCGAGGGCGCAGACGTTGCCCGCCGCACCGCGATGGAGGTCGGCAACCAGGTCGCCGCAGCCGATGGCACCTACGGAATCGTCGACCCCTCGCAGGTCGTCGGTGTCGTCATCTTCGCCGACGCCGGCCGCGTCTCGGGAGAAGGCCCGTTCCCCGGCGCCGAGAACCCGTTCGGCAACCCGGACGGCTTCGACACCAAGTACCAGAACGGCAACACCGCAGTCTCCGGCCAGGGAGCACTCCCCGGTACGTCCGGTGGGTTCGGCGCACTCGACGGCCGAGTGGCGTCCTTCTGCTCCGACGGTGACCTCACCTGCGCACTGCCCGAGAACACGTCGCTGATTCATCTGGCCGCCAATGTCGGCCGCCAGGTCAATGCCGACGCACTGCAGAACGAACAGCTCACCCCCGCCACCGGTGCCGATCTCGCACTGGCATTGGGCCGCATCGCAGTCAACGCCTTCAACGACATCGCCTCGCAGCCCGACTGGATGCAGAGCGACGAGACGTTCCTCGATGTGCTGATCAAGGTGTCCGAGCCCAACTACAAGCCCGGCGCAGTGACCACCCCCGTCTCGGCAAAGGTCGACGGCGAGCAGGAGCCGATCGAAACCGGTCAGATGATCGACCTGGTGTACCTGCCGCAGAAGATCTTCCGGGAGATCACCGGCTTCATCTCGTCCAACCAGAACACCGTTCCGGTGATCATGAACGACCCGTACGGCCTGACGCTCGGGCCCGGAACAGGCCACCACTTCGACTACTGGCGTGACGCCGATGCCGCCAACGGCAAGCCGCTGACCTCGGTGCAGTACGCCGCGGCATGGCTGACCGAACTGGCGGAAGAAGCCAACCGGGGCGAGCCGGTGAAGACCAAGGCAGTCCAGGAGAAAGCCGGACGTGCAGCGATCGACACGATCGTCGCACCTGTGACCACGTCGGCAACGGCAACTCCGAAGGCCACCACGACCGCGCCGGCAACCTCGACGCCCGTCGTGACCACCACAGTTCCGGCTGCGCCTGCACCCGTCACCACCGCCGAGACACCGGCACCCGCCATCGTCACGACGACCCCCGAGTGCACGATCCCCGTCGACGGTGAGACACCGGTCGAGGGCGCACCGCCGATCTGCGTCACCGCGACCGAAACGGCTGCCGAGACAGCACCCGAGACCGTCGTTCCGACCACGACGGCAGTTCCGACTCCCTAGGTGAACGGAACTTCGTAGCCTGCTACGAAGTTCCGCTCACGACGGCAGGCCTGCGCATCAGCACCGCGCAGGCAACCGTCACCACTGCCACGACCACGAGCCCGGCCACCGAGAGCACCAGGTGGTCGGGCTCGCTTGTGCGCGAGATGACCGATTCGTTCATGGACAACGACGGTTCGTAGCTCGCGGAAAACACGGACACCGGCAGTGTCATCATGAACAAAGCAGGCAACGAAAGCGCCAACGATCCGGGTGAAGTCGCCAGCACGGACACCAGAACGTAGGCGGCAACCAGCGGCAGCGCGAACTTCGATCCCGTGGGGAGATCGGAGTATCCCTCGATCCCGCTCGCAACGGCGATCACGAGCAGCCCACCCAGTCCGATGTACAGCTGCGGCCACCGGTGGCCGATTCCTGCTCCGACGATCAGCAGGCCCACACTCAGAGCCAGCTGCGCGCCATCGCCGGCGGCGAAGCCGAACGACCCGAGGGCAGCCGCCGACACTGCGACGAGCGCCAGTAGCAGGCGCCCGTCCCGCCTGGGAAGAACGAACGCCGCCAGCACCGCGAGAACCGTCATACCGGCGAGTGCACCGAGCCACTCGACGCTCCGGGCTTCGTGACCTGCGGCAACCCAACTCAGGACACCGGCCGCGATGGGCAACGGAAGACCGACGAGCAGAATTTTCCGGGGCTCGTGTGGCTGCAACACCTGGTTGCGGTGAGCCAGGAACAGCGCGATCGCTGCAACCGATGCGACGATCACCATCACTATCGCCCGCTGCGGACGCACGTCGTCCTCGGCACCGACCACATCCCAGACGAACACGGGTCCGTCGTTCTTCTGCACCATCGCATCCAGCGCACCGCCGAGCAGGCCGGCGCCGAGGACCGCGACGGCCAGCGATGACTGTGCACCTCTGTCCAGTCCCGCCAGTACCGCTGCGGCACCGAGCAATGCACCAGCACCGACGGCCACGACCCACTGGCCGAGTACTCCGGTCACCATTCCGACGGTGTAGAACACGATGACAAGCACCGCTGCGATGGCAACGACGAGCACGGCCCGTGCGCTCACACGGGCCAGCGCAACCGCCGCCGCGCAGGCGGCCAGTGCAACGACGGTCAGCCCGTTGACAATCGCCCAGTACGATCCGAATTCGGCAGTCCTGCTCAACAGGGAGTACGACGGGCGGATATCACTGATCGCATAGCCGACGACGAAGCCGGCGAGGATCATCGACAGTACTTTCATACTGCCGATCATGCCGTCAGCCGAATTTCACTCCCTGCGCCAGGGGCAGTTCGTTGGAGTAGTTGACCGTGTTCGTAGCTCGCCGCATGTAGGCCTTCCATGCGTCCGAACCGGATTCGCGGCCGCCGCCGGTCTCCTTCTCGCCGCCGAAGGCACCGCCGATCTCTGCGCCGGAGGGTCCGATGTTGACGTTGGCAATGCCGCAGTCCGAGCCGGCAGCGGACAGGAAACGCTCCGCCTCGCGGAGGTCGGTGGTGAAGATCGACGACGAAAGACCCTGCGGCACATCGTTGTGCAACGCGAGTGCCTCGTCGAGGGTCTCGTACGTCAGCACGTACATGATGGGCGCGAAGGTCTCGTGCTTGACGATGTCGGTCTGCGCGGGCATCGTCACGATCGCGGGCTGAACGTAGAACGAGTACTCATCGACCACGTTCACCCGCTCCCCGCCGACCACGACCGTTCCGCCGTCGGACACCGCTGCCTCCAGCGCCTTCTGGTACCCCGCGAACGCACCGGCATCGATTAGCGGACCCACCAAAGTGTCAGTGGCCAAGGGAGATCCGATCGAAAGAGTCTTGTAGGCCGAGACGAGCTTGCCGACCAGCTCGTCCGCAACAGAGGAGTGCACGATGACGCGTCGCAGCGAGGTGCACCGCTGACCGGCCGTCCCGGCGGCCGAGAACACCAGCCCACGCGTCGTCAGATCGAGATCGGCCGACGGCGTCACGATCGCTGCGTTGTTTCCGCCGAGTTCGAGCAATACCCGGCCGAATCGCTCGGCGACACGAGGTGCGACGGCACGGCCCATCCTCGTCGAGCCGGTTGCCGAGACCAACGCAACCCGCGAATCGTCCACCAACGCTTCGCCGGACGCGCGATCACCGATCACCAGCTGCGCGATCTTGGGGTCCACTCCGGCTGTGGCGGCGGCGCGCTCGAACAGCGCCTGCACCCCGACGGCCGTCAGCGGAGTCTTCTCCGACGGCTTCCAGATGACCGTGTCTCCCGCGACCAGAGCGAGAGCGGTATTCCAACTCCACACCGCGACAGGGAAATTGAACGCGGTGATGACGCCGACGACACCGAGCGGATGCCACTGCTCCATCATGCGATGCCCGGGCCGTTCGGTGGCGATCGTGTTGCCGTAGAGCTGACGGGAGAGTCCGACGGCGAAGTCGCAGATGTCGATCATCTCCTGCACCTCGCCGAGCCCCTCGGAGACGATCTTTCCGGCCTCGATGGATACCAGCGCGCCCAGATCCTCCTTGTGTACGCGCAGCAGTTCACCGAGTTCGCGAATCACCTGACCCCGCACGGGGGCCGGCACCTGCGACCACGACACGAACGCTGTGCGCGCGTCGGCGACGACGGTCTCGACATCGTCCGCCGAGGCCGACGCCAGCGACGCCAGGTTCCCTCCGGTGATCGGCGACCGCGCGATGATCGCGTCGGGTCCCGCGGGAGCGTCGAGCGCGATCGTGGCACCCAGCCGGTCGAGGATCGCGCGAGTGCGCACACTCAACTCGTCGTGGGTGATGGATGCAGACATGCGCGTACACCTTCCGTGAAGAGAACCGAACTGTCGGAGATAAGCCTACCGATGACGGTCACAACCGTATAATTTCCTGTCATATGGACTTGCTTACGGAATTTTAACGCGTATGTTCGACCTCATGACGCAAGTATTACAGCGCGCAGGCGCGACCATCGACGCCTCGACGGTCCGCGAGGTGATCGGTGAACACCTGCTGGCCGACGGTTTCGAGCTGGTTCTCGACCTCGACGCCTCGACCGGATCCACCCTGGTCGACGCCAGGGACGGCACCCGCTACCTCGACCTGTTCACGTTCTTCGCGTCCAACGCGCTGGGCATGAACCATCCCGCCCTGATCGACGACTCGGAGTTTCGCGCCGATCTGATGCAGGCGGCGATGAACAAGCCGAGCAACTCCGACATCTACACCGTCCCGATGGCACGGTTCGTCGACACGTTCGCGCGGGTCCTCGGTGATGCTCGCCTGCCCCACCTGTTCTTCGTCGAGGGTGGTGCATTGGCGGTGGAGAACGCGTTGAAGGTCGCGTTCGACTGGAAGTCACGCTGGAACGAGCGCAACGGCATCGATCCGTCTCTTGGCACCCAGGTGATGCACTTCGAGCACGCGTTCCACGGACGCTCGGGCTACACGATGTCGCTGACCAACACCGACCCGAACAAGGTAGCGCGCTTCCCGAAGTTCGACTGGCCGCGAATCCCCTCTCCGTTCATCAGATCCGACGCGAACATGGACGAAGTGGAAGATGCCTCATTGGCGGCGGCCCGCCTGGCCTTCGAAGCGAACCCGCACGACATCGCCTGCGCCATCATCGAACCCATCCAGGGTGAGGGTGGAGATCACCATTTCCGGCCTCGCTTCCTGCAGAAGTTGCGCGAGCTCTGCCACGAGTTCGACGCCTTGTTCGTCATGGACGAAGTACAGACCGGAGCCGGAATGACCGGTACCGCATGGGCTTTCCAACAGCTCGACGTCGTCCCGGATGTCATCGCCTTCGGCAAGAAGGTTCAGGTCTGCGGCGTCATGGCCGGCGGTCGCGTCGACGACATCGACGACAACGTCTTCGCTGTCAGCTCCCGCATCAACTCGACGTGGGGTGGCAACCTCACCGACATGGTGCGGTCGCGTCGAATCCTGGAAGTCGTCGAATCCGAGAAGCTCATCGACCGGGCCGGCGAACTCGGCACAGTACTGCTGAAGCAGCTGCAGGAGTTGGCGACTCGACACACGGTGGTCTCCGAGGTCCGTGGACGCGGCCTGATGTGCGCCTTCTCCTTGCCCGACGCCTCCACCCGCGACCGAGTGATCGAGCTGTTGCGTACCGAGGAGTGTGTACTGGCGCTCGGCTGCGGCGACGCGGCCGTGCGATTCCGGCCTGCACTGACGATCACCGAAGCCGAACTGACCCAGGCAGTCGACTCCATCGACCGGGTACTGAGCATGCTCTGATGTTGTCAGGGAAGTCTTGACAACACGTCCTCCTGCTGTCAGGCTTTACCTGACACAGGAGGTCGGTCATGGATCCCATCACCCTCGCAACCGAGGCAGATATCACCGCGGCGACGCGGGCCGTCGTGACGGCAGCGGCCACCGAGGCCGGTCGCATCGCCGACGAGATCATCGGCACCGGTCCGCTGCCGGGCACATCGGAATGGGAGGCCGAGCAATCGACCGATCTGCCCGCACGGCGCAGCGTCGCGTGGCACCTGTTGAGTCTTCGTGTGCAACTGGCAGCGGGACTCGACGGCCTCGAAACCGTTGTGGTGCTCAGGGTTCAGGGCGCAACGTGGGCAACGATCGGGATGGCCGTCGGAATGTCGCGGCAGTCGGCGCACGAACGGTGGGGTGCCCGATCGGCGGCGATTCTCGATCCCGTCGGAGATGGACTGCCCGAGATCGTGCCGAACGACAGTCCGGCCTGAGCTACAGCAGCATTCGCTCTGCACCCGCCGCCACGGCGTCGGCGGCTCGTTGCAGCGCCGGAGATGACAGCGACCATTGCTGCCAGTACAGCGTCACGTCGTCGATTCCGTTGTCGTCGAAGCACGTCAGCGAGTCGCGGGCCTGCAGATCGGGGATCATGCCCCAGCCGAAGCCGAGGTCGACGGCTCGCGCGTAGTCGGAAGAAGCCGGCACCATGTGACGCGGCGGCTCGTGCGGGTCGATTCCGAAGCGCTGCAAGTAGTTGTCCTGCAACCGGTCGTCGGCATCGAAGACCACCACCGGGGCGGAGCGCAAAGCCTCTGCCGTCACCCCTGCAGTGAACCACCGTTCGATGAATTCAGGGGTAGCCGACGGCCGGTAGCGCATCGCACCGAGGCGTCGAACGGTGCACCCACGAACCGGATCGGCCACCGATGTTATTGCGGCGGAGACGATCCCGTCGTGCAGCAGTTGGGCGGTACGGTCCTGATCCTGTCGATGCAGGTCGAAGGTCGTCTGGGACGCCAGTGGAGCGAGCGCGGGCAGCACCCAGGTCGCCATCGAATCCGCATTGACGGCAAGGGAAATGGGCGCAGCGATGCCGTCGTCACTCAGTTCTGCCCGAGTCTGCTCGGTGAGAGTGTCGATCTGGCGCGCCAAACGCAGCACTGCGACGCCCGACTGGGTTGCCACCACCGGCTTGCTCCGCTGGACCAGAGTCCGACCGAGCGATTGCTCCAGTGACTTGATGCGCTGACTCACCGCCGACGGCGTCACGTACAGCGCGCGTGCCGCGGCCTCGAAGGTCCCGCCGTCGACCACGGCACGCAGAGCTCTGAGCTGCTCGATCTCCATCAGATGAAGCTACGCTAATCATTCCTGAAATACATTCGCTGTACCTAATCACGACTCGCTTCTAGCGTTGCCGTCATGACCTCGCTTGCCGCCGCACAATCGACCCTCACCGGATTAGGCGTCGGACTCTCCCTCATCGTCGCCATCGGAGCGCAGAACGCATTCGTACTGCGTAAGGGCCTACAACGCGCCCACGTACTGCCGGTGGTGGCAGTGTGCGCGCTGTCCGACGCGGTTCTCATCCTGGCCGGGGTGGCCGGAATCGGCGTTCTCGTCGACCGATTCCCCGTTGTTCTGCGGGTCGTGACCGTCCTCGGTGCTCTGTTTCTGCTGGTCTACGGGCTGATGGCGTTGAACCGCGCACGAAATCCCACCGCCATGACCGCCGAGATGACCGGAGGCGGTTCGCTGATCGCTGCCCTCGCCACGTGCCTGGCTCTGACCTGGCTCAACCCTCATGTCTACCTCGACACCGTGGTGTTTCTCGGGTCGATCGGGAACCGCCAGCCGGGTGAACTGCGGTGGTGGTTCGCCGCCGGCGCGATGCTGGGCAGCGTGCTGTGGTTCACCGCACTGGGATACGGTTCGCGGGTGCTCAGTCCGCTGTTCGCCAGGCCCGCGGCGTGGCGGATTCTCGACCTCGGCATCGGCGTCATGATGCTGACGCTGGCGGCGCTGCTGGTGCTCGGCTGAACCTGACTTCTGGGTCATTCCTGCAGGCTCCACTCCCGACACTCTGGGTCATTCCGCAGGCTCCACTCCAGCCACTTGATCCGCAGTACAACGAGTGATCTGATAGTCGCGAAAGACCGACCGCACGGTCTGACAACCCTGGAGGATTTTCCGTGCCCTACCTCGGCCTGCTGATCATGCTGCTGTCGATCTTCTGCTTGATCGACGTCATCACCGCCGACGATTCGGGGATCCGCCACCTCCCGAAGATCGTCTGGCTGCTGCTCGTCATCGTTCTGCCGCTCGCCGGGTCGATTGCGTGGCTCATCGTCGGCAGGCCCGAGAACGGCGGCATCTGGGGTGGCAGCGGCGCACCACGTACCGCGTCGGCCTACCCCGAATACGACGCAAGACCAGGACGCGCCGTTGCCCAATCGCAGGAGAGCGACGAGGAATTCCTACGCCGTTGCCGCGCCCGTGCCGAAGAACAGCGCCGCATCGCCCGCGAGCAGCGCAAGAGCGAATGAGACCATGACCAAGCTGACAGTCTTTCCCGAACCGAGCTCGGCGCTCTCCGATCCCGCCGAGTTGGTTCGCGAGTACCTGGCGTTCTACCGCAACGAACTCGTTCGACGCATCACTGCGCTGAGCGAGGATGCCCTGTCCACCACGACAGTGCCGTCGGGGTGGACCCCACTGCAGATGCTCACCCATCTGGTGCATATGGAGCAGCGCTGGTTCGTCTGGGGATTCCTCGGCAGGGCAGTCGACGCACCGTGGGGTGATGAGAAGGACGGCTCCTGGCATGTGCCCTCCGATGTGGACGCCGAGACCCTGATGCGCAGACTCGACGACGGCGCCCGCCTCACCGACGAGGTACTGAGCTCCCATCGAATGGACGAATTGGCAAGCCTGGGTGGTCGATTCACCGAAGAGCAGCCGACGCTGATCTGGATCTGCTTCCACGTGCTCCAGGAATACGCCCGCCATCTCGGTCATCTCGACGTCGCTGTCGAACTCGCCGGCGGGCCGACCGGCGAAGAAGCCGAGAGCTGACGCCTCAGACGTTCGCGTACAGATCGACGGTGGTGCCATCGGGGTCGTGCACGACGGCATAACGTTGTCCCCAGAACGCATCCCAGGGCTGCAGGTGGCCGGTGTACCCCGCCGCGGTCACCGCTGCCCATGCGGCGTCGACACCGTCGGGCGTTCCGCAGTCGAAGGCGAGCGCAACGCGGTGTCCCCCGCTGGGCGGCGTCCACGTCGGATCGAACGAGGTGATGGTCGACGGCAGGTCGAACAACAGGCGAACGCCGCCGAGGTCCACTTCCACATGCTGCTCGGCATCGGCAGTTGCCGGAATGTCCAGTCCGAGAACGCGGTAGAACGCCAAGGCCGAAGCCATGTCGGCGACGACGATTTCGATTCCTGCGAGGCGCGGTTTCATGACGCAAAGACTAGACCGTCAGCCCCAGTTCGCGGCATTCGTCAGACAGAACGGATGCCCGGCCGGGTCCAGTAGCACGCGCCACGTCTCGCCCGGCTGGTCCTCGGGCAGCGTCGCACCCAGCTTCACGGCCTCCGTCGCCGCGGCGTCGAGGTCCTCGACCGCGAGATCGAAGTGAAACTGCTTGCTGCCGTTGGCATTGGGCCAGGCCGGCGGCTGATAGTCGTCGATGCGACCGAATCCGAGCGCACTGCTGGGCCCCTGCAGCATCGCGTAGTCCTTCTCCGCGTGGACGACGCTCCAACCCAACAGCGACGACCAGAACGCGGCGCTGACCTCGGGGTCTGCGCAGTCCAGGGTGACCATTTCGAGCGTGGCAACGGGTGTCTCGGTCATGGTGTTCTCCTTCTTGTGTCGGACCAGACTCCTACACTGACGCGCGTGCCGGATAGGAAAAACGCGACAACCACCGAGTCCGGCGTCCTGCGGCCGGATCAGCTGGCGAAATTAGTCGACCTTCGACGGCTGCCGTGTGCCACGTCCCTGGAACCGTGGGTCGAGAACTACTGGCAGCTGCAGTGGACTCTGCCGTCGGGCACGTCTCATCACAGCTCGACGCTCCCGCACCCGGCCTGCACGTTGAGCGTCGAACATGGTTGGACCCGCGAGGGCGTCGTCGAGCCGGTCGTGGTGACGGGGGTGCTCACGCGCCGCTTCGACGTTGTCCTCGCCGAGTCCGGGTGGGTCTTCGGCGTCAAGTTCCGACCCGGCGGCTACGCGAGTTTCACCGGAACCGTGGCACGAACCCTGCGCGACGTCTCGGTCGCGCCACCGACCCCGTTCCGGTCCGAGACCGTCGCTGCGCTGGCCGAGTTGGGTGGACATCTGGATGCCGACCACTGCCGAACCGTCGTCGATGCGGTTCTCGCGCCCTACGCCCGTGACGTGGAACCGGAGTACGAGACCGTCCTGGACATCATCGCGGCGATGCTGCGGGACCGGACGCTGGTTCGCGTCGCACAGGTGGAACAGCGGTGCGGCATCGGCACTCGTCGACTGTAACGGCTGTTCGAGCGTTATGTCGGCGCGACGCCCAAGTGGGTACTCGGTCGGTATCGGATTCACGACGCCCTCAGCGAGCTGGACAGCGGCTACTCGGGTCCACTGGCAGACCTGGCCGCGCGATACGGCTGGTTCGACCAGGCTCACTTCACTCGGGAGTTCACCGAATTGGTCGGAATGCCGCCGAGCGCGTACCAACCCTGAGTAACGCCTTCGTCACGCAATGCGACTTTTGCCGATTCGTTTGGCACAGTATCCCGCGGTGCTCGACAAGCATCGTGGTGGGGAACAGCAGCACAGAGGAAGAGTGGGCTTCGACGCATGATCAACATTCTCATCGCCGGTGGAATCGCGTTGGCGGTCTCGATTCTGTTGACTCCATTTCTCATCGCGCTGTTCACTCGGCAGGGCTTCGGCCAGGAGATTCGCGTCGAAGGTCCGGCAAGTCACCACGCCAAGCGAGGAACGCCGACGATGGGCGGCGTCGCGATCATCGTCGGCCTGTGGGCCGGCTACCTCGGCTCCCACCTGGTGACGATGGGCGGCGATGGACCGTCGGCTTCGGCGCTGTTGATACTCGCTCTTGCGACGGCACTCGGTGTGGTCGGCTTTCTCGACGACTACATCAAGCTCCGCATGAAGCGCAGCCTCGGTCTCAAGGCGACCGGCAAGTATGTCGGGCAGATCAGTGCGGCAGTGATCTTCGCCGTGCTGGCGCTGCAGTTCCGCAATGGGAACGGGCTGACTCCGGGCAATGTCGAATTGTCGCTGGTGCGCCAATCCACGTTCTTCACCATGGCCCCGATCGTCTTCGTACTGTTCTGCGTCTTCCTCGTCGTCGCGTGGTCCAACGCGGTCAACCTCACCGACGGTCTCGACGGTTTGGCGGCGGGGTCGATGACGCTCGTCCTCGGCGCGTACACGGTGATGACGTTCTGGCAGTACCGGCAATCCTGCTCGACCAACTCCGTAGCCGGGTGCTACCAGGTGCGCGATCCGCTCGACCTCGCCGTCGTCTGCGCTGCGGCCGCGGGTTCCTGTATCGGATTCCTCTGGTGGAACGCAGCTCCGGCCAAGATCTTCATGGGCGACACCGGCTCACTCGCCCTCGGCGGACTGCTCGCCGGCCTGTCGATCGTGAGCAAGACCGAACTGATCGCCCTCGTCTTCGGAGCCCTGTTCGTCGCCGAGAGTGCATCCGTCGTCATTCAGGTCGCGTCGTTCAAGAGCACCGGCAAGCGGCCGTTCCGGATGGCACCGATCCACCACCATTTCGAGCTGGCAGGCTGGGCGGAAACCACCGTCATCATCCGACTGTGGTTGTTCGCGGCCATCGCGTCGGCGCTGGGACTCGGGTTGTTCTACAGCGAATTCCTCGCTGCGGTGGGCTGAGCACTACGATTCTGGGGTGACGAACGAACTGTCTCCGGTTGCCAAGGTCGACGCACTCGCCGCCGAACTCGAAAATCTCGATGCTCGACGCGTCGCCATCGGGGTCGAACTCGTCAACCTTCAATTCGGTCTCGACGGGGACGCCAAGATCCGCGCGACGGAGGTCTTCCACAGCGACTACCTTGGCCGGCTGTTCACCTTGGTCGACGAACTACGCACCGACGAGTAGCGCCTCAGGGCGCGACGATGCAGCCCGGTCCGAGCGGAGTTGCCGGGTTGACGGTGACGGTGCGAATCGGGCCGCCCGCTGACGTTTCGTAGGCCATCAACGAGTGTTCGCCCGGGGCGGTCGGGGTCCACAGCGTGACCTTGTGGCCGAGAACTACCGGCGTGCTGAAGTACGGATCGACGTTCCACGCCAGTTCCTCGGGGAACATCACCGACTCGTTCGTGTAGTCCTGGATATCGACCCGCGGGCCGCTCAGTGCCTCGGTTCGCGCCACGACGAGATACGTGCACCCCACCCCGAACTGCGTTGTGGGACCGGCACTGAGCCCGGGCAGAATGTCGAGGCTCACGACCTCCGCCGACGCCGCCGGAGCAGCCCAACACGCGGGCGCGACAAGAGCAGTCGATATGTAGGCCAGGCGACGAAGACGCTTCGATGTGGTCACACCAGGTGGTCGGTTCGGTCGACGATCTCGTTACACCCCGATTCAATCGGACTCGGAACGAGACACGACGACCAGTCGAAAATCCCTCAGCGACAGAGTGAATGCCGCCAACGCCGCAACAAACACGGCACCGATCGGAAACACCAACCACGGAGCGACGATGGTGGGGGTGAAAGATGATTCTTCGTCAACCCGCGTGATGTACGACGTGTCCGAGGCATAAGTGTCGGAGACGTAGGTGTCAGACACTGAACTACCAATTGACGTCCAGCCGAAGTCAGCTGCACGGGGCGAGTTGATCTCGATACTGAACGGATGCGCCCACGACCAATTCGACGCGGCTTCGGTTGGTTGCGGTGGCCAATGCATCCAGGCGAGTGCACTGCCCGCTCCCAGCGCGACACCGACGACGATCAACAACACGAACAGGTGGACGCGGCTGCGCTGACGATCCTGGACGATGCGCAGACCCGAATCGACCAGAAACGAGGCCACCACCAAGCCGACCGCCAGTCCCGCTGCGACGAGATAGAGCGTCACCGGGAACCAACTCGGGCGGATGTAGGTCACGTCCACATCCGGTGGACCGGGAACTCCGACATGCCAGACCACCGCTGCGGCAGCGCCTGTCGAGGCCCCGACAGCGGCGAGCACCGCGACCAGCTTCTTCCCTGATGGGCTGTCCACGATCGGGACTCTACCCTTGACCTGAAGCGTGGTTCAGGTTCTACGGTCCAGATCATGACAACCAACAGACCCATGCAACCGCCCGAGCGTCAGCCGATCGGGTTCTGGACCGCGCGCGCCGGGGAAGCCATTCGAGCACGGACCCGCGGTGCACTCCACGACATCGGCGTCACACAACCCGAATGGTGGCTCCTGCATCAGATCTCACTGCATCCCGCGGGGGCCGATCGCGCCGAGACGATCGACAAGATCGGCCACAACGACACCCCGGAAGCAATTGTCGAGGCCATCGAATCCGCGGGTGCCAAAGGTTTGGTCGTGGAATCGAATTCGCGCGTGAACTTCACCCCGGAAGGTCGCGACACGTTCCGACGCGCGGCCGACCTCCAGAACATGCTGCAGGAAGAACGTATGAGCGGCATCAGTGAGGCCGACTTCGTCACCACCATCGAAGTCCTGCAACGAACAATCCGCAACGTCGGAGGCGACGCCTGGCATTGGTGACGATCAGGTGCGTCGCGCGCGCATCGGTCGCGCCGGCAGCTTGTCGGTAACCGTCGTTCCTCGTCGCAGTCGAATCCCGTTCGCGTTCAGGGACCCTCCGGTCAGCGTGCCCGTCGAGCTCTCGAAATCACGACGCCTACAACCAATCCGAGTGCTGCGCCTAGAATAGGCAAACCGACTACGAGGGCGGCAAACGGCCCAGGCATACCCAGGAACTCCGAGTACTGCGGATGGCCTGCGACGAACGCGTAATTCACTCGACGCGGCGCGCCGGTCCACAGGACGATACCGATCGACGCGATGAGCCCGAGTGAGAAGCCGATCAGTGTGGAGACCTTACGCATCCGAGCGGGCCTCGCGGGCCGCTGCTGCGAATGCGGCCATGCTCGGGAACTTCATGTCGACACTGTATTCCTCGGACGGCTCCGGTGTTGCTCCCCATCCGGGCCGATCGTGCCGCCGATCGATCCACACCGAGGCGATGCCGTGCCTGTTCGCCGGCGCGTGATCGTGGAACAGGCTCTGTGCAACATGGAGTAGTCGTGATCGTGGAACACCCAGCGTCTCGAGGACTCCGTCGAGCGCGTCGAAGTGGTTGTCGGCCGGTTTGTAGGCCTTGACGTCCTCTGCGGTGACGATGGCATCGAACCGCACGCCGAGCCGACGGTTGCTCCCTGCGAAGCCGTCGCGATGCACATTGGACAGGATGACGAGCTTGTAGCTCTCGCCGAGAGACGACAACGCGTCGGCCGAGTCCTCGAATGCCGGCCAGTCCGAAACGGAAGCCCCGAGTTTGTCCGCCCACTCGGCTGCGACAGGTATTCCCAACGTGCCACCGGTCCGCACGAAGGCGTCGGCAAGTATCCGTGGGTACAGAGCAGAGGGCGAATCCCGCTGCGCCTGAGCTTCGTTGACTCCGTACGCCGCAAGTAGCTCGTCGTCGGACAACGGCGAACCGGCCTGCTGCGCCCATGGTCTGAGCACCTCGAGGATGCCGGCTTCCCAATCGATCAGCGTTCCGTAGCAATCGAAGCTCAGGACGTCGTAGTCGGCGAGATTCATGCGGCCGGGCCTCCTTGCGAAAATTCGATGGCGGCCGACTGTTCGTGCCGATACCGTCTTCAGGTCATGAGCAGCCTACTGCCCATGTCTGCCCTCGACCGTCCGACTGTCGCCGCGACCGCTGGACCGGGCACTGACCGGTCGGGAATCAAACCGGTTGCGCAACAAAGTCTATCGAGCTGTTCACATCGGTCCTGTATCCGAGCTGATCGACGGTAGAGTTCTTCGCGACAGTCGATCAGCTGACGATGAAAGGCAGAACCCATGAATATGGGCAAGGACGACGAGGTACGCAACGTCGCCGAAGCGCTGAATGCCATCGAGAAGTCCTGGCAGCCTCACCGACTCGTCAGCATCAACGACTACGAGGTCAAAGTCGTCAAGCTGCTCGGCGAATTCGTCTGGCACACGCACCCCGACACCGACGAGATGTTCTTCGTCCACAGCGGAGAACTCACCATCCAGCTTCGCGACCGCGATGTCGTGCTCGGCCCCGGTGACGTGTTCGTGGTCCCAGCGGGCGTCGAACACTGCCCCAAAGCCGTCGAGGAAGTCTCGGCTCTACTGTTCGAGCGATCGGGCACCGTCAACACCGGGGATGTGGGCGGAGAAATGACTTCTCAGGTCCACGAGTTGTGACGCGACTACAGCTGCGCTCTGCTGTCCCGTCCGATGCCGATTTCCTGTTCTCGATGGCTTCGGACCCAGAGGTCGTTCGATGGGTCGGAGATGGAAAGCCCTGGAGTAGAGGCTATTTCGATAGGCGGTTCTCGCGCGCCCTGAACGCGGAGGACACCCGAACGCCGGACGTGCCGAGGTGGTTCATCGGCACCGAGGAGGATCGACACCCCGTCGGCTTGCTCAGTCTGATTCGACGATCAGACCACATCGAGGTCGGGTACTGGGTGCATCCGGCCCAATGGAGTCGTGGCTACGCCGGCGAACTGATCGACCTTGCGCAGGATCACACGGATGGTCTCCCGATGGCCGCGCAGGTGTATCCGGCGAACAGTGCCTCACGTCGGGTGCTCGAGCGTGCCGGGTTCACACTCGTCGACGACGGTGATCCCTTGATCTTTCGATTCTCTCCGACGTAGCGATTCTACGGTTCACCAGGTCCTGATGGGACGGGGCCGAACCGTCGTGCGGCCGGTGGTGACGCCTCGCACCATAGGTCGCATCAAGAACTCGTGCGGGAACCCGAGGTCGATATCGCTGGCCGCGTGCAGTGTGTCGAGTTGGTTTTCGTCGAATGCGACGTCGAGGGCAGAGATGTTCTGCTGCAACTGTTCCGGAGTGCGCGCGCCGATCAACGAGCTGACGACGGACGGATGCCGAAGCGTCCACGCCAGAGCCACCTGAGCAGGAGTCACGTCGAGTTGGCGAGCGACCCCGACGACGGCGTCCGCGATTGCGAGCCCCCGCGTGGTCAGCGTTCCGTTCGCCTTCGCATGGTCACGTCGAGTTCCGGCCGGCGCATCGGAACCCGGAGTCGCGAGGTCCGCGGCGGTGTACTTTCCTGTCAGCACTCCGCCGCCGAGCGGTGCCCAGGGAATCACGCCGATCCCAAGGCCTGCTGCCATGGGAAGCAATTCGCGTTCGGTGGTTCGTTCGATCAGGCTGTATTCCACCTGAAGCGCCGCGAACGACGGCCGGCCCCGGACGTCGGCAAGGGTCTGCATGCGCGCGACCTCCCATGCCGGTGTATCCGAAATGCCTAGATAGAGAACCTTTCCCGAGCACACCAGGTCGCCGAGCGATGCGATGACCTCGTCGCTCGGCGTCATACCGTCCCACGCGTGCAAGTACAGCAGATCGATGTAGTCCGTCCCGAGGTTCTTCAGGCTCGCTTCGACGGACCCTCGCAGACTCTTTCTGCCACCCCCACCGGCATTCGGATCCAACGGATCACGCGTCGCCGCGTACTTGGTCGCTACGACGACCGAGTCACGTCGCCCACGGAGAAACTCGCCGAGATATCGTTCCGATTGGCCGTCGGTGTAGATGTTGGCGGTATCGACCATGTTGCCCCCGGCATCGAGATACGCGTCGAAGATGCGTTTCGAGTCCGTCTTGTCGGCACCCCACCCCCAGGCGTCGCCGAATGTCATGGTTCCCAACGACAATGGTGATACCCGCAGTCCCGAGCGTCCGAGCAATCGATAGTCGTCCATGCGCGTCATGTCTTGTCCCTCTCCTCGATTCATCTACCTCGATCACGGTCACAGATGCGTCGAGCAGCGGGAAGGATCTGTTCTTCCTGGGACGCGCGATACCAGGCTGATTACGCAGAACTGCTCTACCCTGAATGAGTGAATACGACGCCGCCGCAGCGAGGTCGGCAGGAGCTGGCGGCATTTCTGCGTGCCCGACGCGAGGCGCTCGCGCCGACGGACGTCGGTCTACCACCGCGGATAGGAGCGTCACGCACGCCCGGTTTGAGACGTGAGGAGGTCGCAACGCTGGCCGGTGTGAGCGTCGACTATTTGGTACGGCTCGAGCAGGCACGTGATGTTCGGCCATCCGCCCAGGTGGTGCAGTCACTGTCGCATGCACTGAAGCTGTCGGCTGATCAGACCGGCTACCTGTTCACCCTCGCCGGCCATCGCGCACCCGAAAGGTCTACTGCACAGCAGGTGCCCGACGGCATACGGCAGCTGCTCGACGACGTCGCCCCGCTGCCAGCGATGGTGCTCAACCACCGACTCGACATCCTCGCCGCAAACGAGATCATGGCCGCGCTGCTTCTCGACATCGACGACCGTCCGGCGTCGGAGCGCAATGTTCTACGAATGTGTTTCCTGGACAGCCGGTTCGATGGCTTCTACGATGCGCGCGACGACGTCGTCCGCGGTGCAGTCGCCGACCTACGTGCCGCCTGGGTGAATCATTCACACGACGGCGAACTCGCGGCCTTGATCGACGAACTCGAACGAGGCAGCGCAGAATTCTCCCGCTATTGGCAGTCCCGAGAAGTGTCGGTTCGCAGCCGGGGGGACAAACCCATGCATCATCCGATCGTCGGACCGGTGACCGTGACATTCGATGTCCTCACGCCACTCGGCGACCCGGACCTACGGTTGATCGTCTACCGGCCTGCCGATGCTCAATCTCGCTCTGCGCTAAACGAACTCGGCCGTTCACGTTCTCATCGAAGACAGCGGCACCTGCGCACGATCTGAATCCGACCTTTCGCGGCACGGAAAGTCGAGACTCCATCGGTGCAGTGCTCCTATCGTTTCGGGCAGAACAAAGGAAGGTCACCGGCACATGCTCGAACCATGGAACGCAGCACTCGACTACATCGAGAACAATCTCGACCGCGAGATCGATCCGACCGAGCTCGCTCGGATCACCCTCACATCGGAGTACCACTTTCGACGCGTGTTCTCGGCACTGGCTGGACTACCGCTGTCGCACTACATCCGACAACGCCGAATGACACTGGCAGCAGCAGACATTCTCGACGGGCAGGGCGTACTCGACGTTGCGACCAAATACGGGTACACCGCGGACGCATTCACCCGCGCCTTCCGAGACCTGCACGGCATCACACCATCTCGAGCACGCCGACCCGGAGCCATCCTTCGTTCCAGACAAGCCGTGACATTTCACCTGACCATCGAAGGACGAAGCACCATGCGATACCGCATCACCGACCTGCCGGCATTCCACATCGTCGGCAAAACCACCCGAATCCCACTCCGGTTCCACGGGGAGAACACCGCCATGACCGATTTCCACCGAAGCCTCGCCCCCGGAACCGGCGAAAAGCTACTCGAACTCGCCGACCTGCCCGAACTCCCGGACATCCTCTTCGTCAGCGACGGCTTCGAACCGGAACGCGAAGACGGCAGTCTCTTCGACTACTACTTCGCCGTCGCCAGCACATCACCCGCATCACCCGACTGGAACACCCTCGCCGTGCCCGCATCGACCTGGGCGGTATTCGAAACACGCAGCGACACCGCACTCGCCCCCGCACTCCAACAACTCTGGGCCGACGCCTTCAGCGAATGGTTCCCCTCCAACCCCTACGAAGTGATCCCGGGACCGGAACTGCTCACCATCACCGAAAACTCCCCCGATTGGTCCTCGGGTGCCGGGGAACTCTGGATTCCAGTCCAACGAAGCCGATAGCCATTGCTTCGATTCCACACCCCTTCCCTCCCGTCGCGGCCTGCCGTGACCACTCAATGTGACATTTAGTGGCCTTTTCGGGGGTCAATGTCACATCGAGTGGACTTCGGTTGACCGGGCCGAGAGTTCAGGACGGTCGACGAGACAGGATTTCGGTGATGTCGGCCAAAGCGGGGATTGCCGCAGAGAGTGCTCGACGGCTGTCCACGGTCAGCTCGTCGAGTGCGTCGGAAAGCACCTGCGAACTGACTGCGTCATATTCGGCGAGGAGACGCAGGGCCGTCGGCGACGCCGTCAGGGTCGCTCCCCGGAGGTCGTTCGACGAGATCGATCGTTCGACGAGACCCGCGTCGACCATTGCTTTGATCAGGTTGCTGACGGTGGATCGGGCGAGGTTGAGATGTGCGGCGAGGACTCCGGGGCTCATGGACGGCTTGTCGACCAGGGCCCTCATCACTTCGACGTGCGAGTCCGGGAGGTCCGGCAAGTCCGCGGCTTCGCGGGTCGCGCGAAGCAACGAGCGCCGAAGGGGTCCCAGTTGTCGACCGAGTTCGATGGCGGTGGAGTGCATCGTCCGATGATCGCACAGCTAGTTTTGCCGCAAACATAGTTTTGTGACAAAATATGATCATGACTTCAGAGACCACGGTCCAGAACCCGATTCCGAGTCAAGACCTGAGCGGAATCGTCGGACACCGATTCATCTACACCTACGCAAACCACTGGCAGTACGAGATGTACGTCAAGAACGCCACGACCATCGACTACCGAATTCACACCGGCATGGTCGGAGGACGGTGGGTCAAGGACCAGGAAGTCGACCTCGTTCAGCTCGACGACGACGTCTACAAGATCTCCTGGAACGAACCCACCGGAACATCCGTCGTCGTCAACGTCATACCAGGTAAGCGACGTCTGCACGGAACCATTTTCTTCCCGCAGTGGATCGAACTGGACGGAACGAGAACCGTTCTCTACCAGAATGATCACCTCGACGAGATGCGCACCTACCGTGATGCCGGACCGACCTACCCCATCTACGTGGTCCCCGAATTCGCAAGAATCACGCTGTTCGAGAACGTGGGCGTCGACGACGAGACGATCGTGTCGGTCGCGCCGGCCGATCTGCCCGACGGGTTCGCCGACCGAACCAACTGAGGTGGGCCCCGGGCTGATATTCATCGCACATCTGTCGGTGACGGTGGGCGTTCCGATCGATCTCGGCGAGGTGGGCGATGGTCACCGCAGGCTTGTCCCGATCCTCGGCGGGACCGTCGATGGCCCGCTCCTGCACGGTCGGGTACTGCCCGGCGGAGCGGACCACCAGATTCTCCGAACCGCTACGCTCACCGAACTGGACGCCAGATACGCGCTCGAGACCGATGCAGGCGAACGAATCGCAGTACACAACGTCGGCATCCGAAGCGGCACCAAGGAAGACATCGACGCACTTGTCCACGGTGAACACGTCGCCGCCGACCGCGTGTACTTCAGGAGCCAACCGCGCCTGTCCTCTGCCGCGAGCCGACTCGCGTGGATGAACGAACGATTGTTCGTCGGATCCGGTGAACGCTTGCCGAACTCGGTCGAGCTAGACGTGTACCAGGTCACTTGACCGGTGCGATGGCTTGCACTCAATGTGACCTTCGGTGGCCTTTTAGGCAGTCAATGTCACATCGAGTGGACCTGCAAGGGCGGTCAGGCGATCGATTGGCCGTAGACGTGTGTCACCGCGATGGTTATCAGTACTCGCCGATCAGCGACCATGACTGCTCGGTATTCGTTCCAATCGGGGTGTTCGCCGGCAGCGGCGCGGAAGTAGTCCACCAGGGCATCGACTTCGGGGCTGTCGGGTGACGATCCAGGGCCGGTGAGGGTGACGGGTCCTTCCGCCGTTGCCCATGCGGTGCCGTCGGCGCTGGTCACTTCGAGTGCGGCACGAGGGTCTCGGCGCAGATTCGCCGTTTTCGCTCGCCCATCGGTGACCGAGATCGTGATGGTGCCGGCTGCCCGATCGTAGAACGGCGTCACCGGGGACAGCTGCGGTGTTCCGCTGGCTTTGATGGTGGCGAGCACGCCGATTCGGCTCTGCTCGAGAAGCGCATGTGGATCGTAGGAACTACCGGTCATGAATTCCCCTCGGTCGTCGAAACAAGCGTGCACGAACGTCAACAGAAAACGCCGTCGACGACGCCATTGTTCCGTTCCGACCTCACGGTGGTCCGTCGTCGAACAACTCCGCCGCGTAGGCCCCGATTGCTCGACGGTATCTCCCCAGCGCCGGATCTGCTGCGTGCAGTGCGGTCCGCAGAGCCTGTGCCCCGTCCCCCTTGTCCCATAGTGCGAGTGCCACGAATGCATCCCGCGCAGGCAAGTATTCGGTTGAGAACTCGAACTCCTCGAGCACTCGCAACGCGTCGTCCTGTCGGCCCACGTTTCGGAGCGAGCTCGCCAGTTGAATCCGAGCCTGGTTCTCCCTGTCGACATCGAGCCCGCGGGACAACGATGCCTCGTACAGCGGGACGGCCGCGGATTCTTCGCCCAGAAAGTCTTCCAGGGAAGCTCGCTCGAACAATCCACGGGCATCGGAACACTGTGCAAGGGAAAGCAATCGGTCGATCTGAATCCGCATACGAACGGGGTCTGTGTCGTCTGCGTCCCGCCAGAATTCCGCGATTCGTTCGTCCCAACTCTGCATGGAAGCGATCGTCCACGATGCTCCGGCCTGCCGCCACCGCTGCGTCTTTCGGCACATGCATCGGCTTCGATCTCGAGCATCGTCATCCGGAGAAGTCAGGAGGCCGATTCTCCGGCTTAGCGATGACACTCGACAACTATCGAGCTGCTACGAATTCGATTCGATTGCCCACGCCATCGCGGGTATGGAACCGTCGTCGACCCGGGATCTCCTCAGGGTCGGCCCAATTCACCGGGTAGCCCGCAGACGTCAACGCCACAGCGGTTGCATCGACATCGGCGACAAGAGCCGGGTGCGCCTTCACTGCCGGACGAAAGTCGTCGTCGATCCCGACATGCAACTCGCCGTCGGGACCACCCACACCCGGCACCCGAAACCAACAGCCCCCGCGTACGGCCAACAGCGGCGGCTTCGGGATCTCCTCCCAGCCCAAGGCTCCTGAGTAGAACGCACGCTCGAGATCCTCGCCGCCCGCCGGACACGCGACCTGCACATGATCGATCATCGACAGAACGTACCGCCGACTCGATTGACACGTCGGTGAACGGTAGGCAAACGTATGGGCATGCAACTGAGATTTCTGGCCGGCATCTCGACGGCCTTCGCATTCAAGCTCCTGCTGATGCGAGCGCTGACACTCAAGCTGCAGCGAGACATCGAAGCACTGAACAACGGCAACTACCGCCCGCTACTGTCGTCCTTCCACCGAGACGCAGTGCTCAAGTTCGCCGATGGAGACAGCCGCTGGTCGGGCACACACCGCGGTCGTGCAGCCATCGAAAAATTCTTCCAGGACTTCGTCGCAGCCGGTATCAAAGGACAGATCACCGAAATCTACAGCGGCGGCGCACCCTGGCGAATGACCCTTCTCGCGCGATTCGACGACCGAGCCCACGCAGCCGACGGTACCCAGATCTACAGCAACCGCACAGTGCTCCTGGTCCGCACGAGCTGGGGGAAAATCATCTCCCAAGAAGACTTCTTCGAGGACACCACACGCATCGACGCATTCGAGAAGAAACTGCGGCAACTCTAGATCCCCGGCCCGGCGTGACAGCGTGCAATCCGCGGGTACTCAATGTGACATCTAGTGGCCTTTTCGGGGGTCAATGTCACATCGAGTGGACCCCAGGGTCGGACGGTGCGGGGCGGCGGTAGGTCACCTGTGGGTAGTTGTCGGCATTCGTGACGCTGGCGTGCACGTTGTATACCGTGCGCACCAGGTGTTCGGTGATCACTTCGTTCGGCGTTCCCGATGCCACGATGGCACCGTTGTTCAGGACGACGATCCGGTTGCAGAACATCGCCGCGAGGTTGAGGTCGTGGAGGGCGATGTAGCTGCTCAGGGGTAGGCCTGCGACGAGGGTGAGGATATCGAGTTGGTGTTGGATGTCGAGGTGATTGGTCGGCTCGTCGAGCAGTAGTTCGGTGGGTTGTTGGGCGAGAGCTCGGGCGATCTGGACTCGTTGGCGTTCGCCGCCGGAAAGGGTGTGCCATCGTCTGGTGGCTTTCGATGCCATGGCGGTGTCGGTGAGTGCTCGTGCGATGGCGGCATCGTCTTCGGATGCGTCGCCGCCGAGGATGCCGTGATGTGGGATGCGGCCGAGACGGACGACGTCACGGACGCTGATGTCGACGTCGGTGTCGGAGTGTTGGTCGACAATTGCCACGCGTCTGGCGATGCGGCGTCGACGTAGTGTTCGCAGGTTGTCTCCGTCGAGCAATACGTCGCCGCTGTCGGGGGCGACGATGCCGGCGAGGATGCGCAGTAGCGATGATTTACCCGAGCCGTTGGGGCCGATCAGGCCGATGGTCTCGCCGGGTTCCGGCTCGAAGCTGATGCCGTCGAGGATCGGGTGTCCACCGCGGGTCCATCGAAGGTCTTTGGCGTGCAGTGTCATCGAGATCTCCTGAGCCGAAAGAGAATCAGTGCGAAAGCAGGCACGCCGATCAGTGCCGTGACCACTCCGACAGGAATTTCCTGTGGTGCGAACACCGTTCGGGCGATGGTGTCGACCCAGACCATGAAGATCGCGCCCATCACCACCGTCGTCGGGAGCAGTCTTCGGTGGCGCGCTCCCACGAGGAAGCGGGCGGCATGTGGAAGAACCAGGCCTACGAATCCGATGGCTCCGGCGGCACTGACGAGGGCGGCCGTGATCAGTGCGGTGATGACCAGCAACAGGATTCGCACACATTTCACTGGAACCCCGAGGGATGCGGCCGCGTCGTGCCCGAAGGTGAAGGCATCGAGGGCAGAGGTGTTGAACAGGCACACCACTATTCCCAGCAGTGCCACAGCGCCGCACAGTGCCACGTCTGTCCAGTCGGCGCCGCTCAGGGAGCCGAGCAGCCAGAACAACACTCCCCGGGTTTGTTCTGCGTCGGCCGAGGAGATGACGATGAATGAGGTCAGAGCCGAGAACAGTTGTGTACCTGCCACTCCCGCGAGTACGACCCGGTCGTTGCCGCCGCCTGCACCTGCGGCGAGCAGCATCACCAGCACGAACGACAGCAGTGCTCCGGCGAATGCTCCGGTGGACAGCGACAGTGCGCCGCCGCCGACGCCGAGCACTGCGACGACGACGGCACCGGTGGATGCGCCCGACGAGATACCCAGCACGAACGGGTCGGCCAGAGGATTGCGCAGCAGCGATTGCATGATGGCTCCGCAGAGCGCGAGGCCTGCACCGCAGATGGCAGCGAGCAGCGTTCGGGGCAACCGCAACTGCCAGACGATACCGTCGTCGATGCGGCTCACTCCGGCCGTGCCGATCCCGATGTGCCCCAGTATCACTCGATACACATCGGACACCGACACGCTGGCCGGGCCGATCGTCACGGCCACGCCGATCGAGAGCACCAACACCACGAAGCCACCGAGCAGAAGCGGGATCAGCAACCCGCGATCGGTCCGGCTCATGGGGTGGTCAGTCCCCAATTCTGCAGAGCCGCAGCAACTTTTTCGACCCCGTCGATCGTGCGGATCGACGGGTTGAGGTCGGCGCCGTTCACTACGATGTACCGCTTGTCCTCGACGGCGGTGAGCCGACTCGTGACGGGATTCGATTCCAGGAAGGCGATCTTGCTGTCGAGAGCATCACCGGCGATGCTCCGTCGGCTCAGATCCGCGAGCACGAGCGCCGTCGGATTGCGATCGAGAACACTCTCCCAATTGACCTGAGGCCATTCGTCGGTGGTGTCGGAGTAGATGTTCTCGGCGCCGACGGATCCGGTGATGATGCCCGACGATCCACAGCAACCGGCCATGTACGGGGTGTCGGTGTCGGCGAACCAGTACGCCAGCGTCACACCCGAGGCGTCGACGGCTCCTGATGCCGTCGCGAAGCGATCCTTCAGCTCGCCGACGAAGCGTTCGCCGCGATCACGCACGTCGAAGATGGCTGCGAGGTCGCGAATCTCCTGGTAGACGGTCTCGATCTCGAGGGGTGATGTACGCGCACCGTCGGAGTTGACGCTGTCGTCGGTCTTGCCGTTGCAGTCGGTGGGAGAGAGGTAGCTCGGCACAACGAGCTGCTCGAACTGGTCCCTGTCGGCGACGCCTCCCGGCCCGAGGGTGCCGCCGAACGACGCGGAAACGAAGTCGGGCTCGGCGTCCAAAACCACCTCCAGGGAAGGTTTGTTGTCCGCCAACCTGGGGACCTTCGCGTTCTCCGATTCGAGGTTTGCGCGGACGGGATCGGTCCAGGTGGCGGAGCCGACCATGCGGTCGGCGAGGCCGAGTGAGAGAAGAATTTCCGTCGAACCCTGATTCAACGAGACCGCGCGTCGAGGTGGGGCGTCGATGACGACGTCGCGGCCACAGTTTTCGATGGTCAGCGGGTAGTTTCCGGTGGTCGGGGTGGCTGCGTCGGTCGTCGCAGTGGACGAACAGCCGGCGAGAACAAGGATCGAAACAGCGCCTAGTACGGCGAGAGTGGTGCGCATCGTCAGAGCTTCCTGCTGAGGGCTCGTGTCGCGGAGCCGCGGATGGAGGTGGATCGCGACGTCCGAGCATTCGGACTTCGAGCTCTCACTCGTCACCGTTGCGCGCCAGCTCCGGATTTGCACCGGATTCCCTCGTTCGCCGCGTGCTGACCCTATCGTGCGGGGTACCTCGACGGTCAGCGTGCCGCTGCTGTCACCGGCTCCTGTGCATAGCTGCGCGGAAAGGTCTTGCGCGCCATCACGACTACGGCCAGCGCTGCGGCGACCAGCGCCGTTGCAGCAGCGGTGACGGCCACGATGCCGCTGAGGTCGATCACCACACCGCCCACCAGGGCGCCCGTCGCGATCGCCAACTGGAAGGCAACGACATAGATCGCCGACGCCTTGTCCGCATCGGCTGGGGCCGCTCTGACCACTGCCGATTGGATACACACCGGGAGGGTGGTGAATGCCAGTCCCCACAAGGCGATCGCACCGACGGCGAACACGGCCCAGCTACCCGGCGCTCCGCTCAGAGTGCACCAGAGAACTGCCACCGCAGCGGTCACTGCGCCCAGAGCGGCGACGGTCGAGTGCCGAGGCCACCGGTCGTAGGTTCTGCCGATCACCCAGATGCCGATCACTCCGAACAGCCCGTACAACATCAACATCAGGGTCAGAGTGGTGCCCGCCGATCCGATGGCACGGTCGACGATCACCGAGAAGTATGTGTATGCGGCGAAATGACCGAGGACGGCCAGAAACGTCACTCCACACAGAACGGCCAGGGTGCCGTCGAGCACTCGCGGTGTCTTTTTCTTCTCCGACGCCGCCCGGGTAACCGGTAGTACCGGGAGGATGAAGTACAGCGCCACCGCGATTGCTGCGGCCACGATGCCGAGAATCGTTGCTGCCGTGCGCCATCCGAACCATTGGCCCATGGCGGAAGTGAGTGGATTGCCGGCGACCAGTGCCAGCGAGGTACCGGCGTACACCGTGGCGATGGACTTGCCCTGCTTACCGGGTAGCGCGAGCGACGCCGCGACGGGCGCGACGACGGCCCAGAAGACTCCATGCGTTGCCGCGCAGAGCATTCGGGAGATCACCAACATCGGATAGCCGACGGATACCGCCGAGAGGAGTTGCGAGAGTGCCAGTGCGGCAACGGTGATGACGACGACGCGCCGTCGGGGCCACTCGCGCACGAACCGGATCAACGGCATCGTCATCACGGCGACGCCGTACGCGTAGAAGGTGAGCAGGAGACCCACGGCGGATTCGCCGACACCGAGGTCCCCGGATATCTCGGGGAGCAAACCCACGGGCAGCGTTTCCGCCGTGACGTAGATGAATGCGGCTGCGGCGAGCACCAGCAGCTTCGGTAGCGGCGAGGACATGCTGTGTATCGTTACACAAAAGCCTGCCGCGCGCTACAGTGGGCCGGTGAACACTCGGGTGACCATGGCTGATGTCGCGGCGTCCGCCGGCGTGTCCACCATGAGCGTCTCGTACACCTACAACCGACCGAGCCGGGTTTCGGCGGCCACACGCGATCGCGTGCACGAGGCAGCAGCCACCCTCGGATACGCCGGTCCCAACCGCACGGCGCGGTCTCTGCGCAGTGGCCGGCACAACAGCATCGGCGTCGTCCTCGGCGAGAAGCTCACCTATGCCTTCGAGGATCCCCAGGCTCGACGCTTTCTGTCCGGTATCGCCGAAGCGTGTCTCGACGCCGACACCGCGCTGGTGATGCTGCCGAACCTGCACCGCGACACCGACAACGCACGTATCCGAGACGCACAGGTCGACGGGTACGTCGTATGGACCACCGAGATCGACGACCCACTGCTCGACGTGCTCGTCGACACCGGCCGCCCCACGTGCATCCAGGGTGGGCCCGACCACCCCGGCCTGAACTGGATAGCCATCGACGACAGAGCGGCAGCCGACGCGGTGGCCGCCGCCGCGTTGAACAGCCGATCTCGACCTGCCATCGTCGCTCTCAGACCCGATACCCGACGCGAATCGACGATCGTGAGTGGCGCGGACGCGTCGGACATCTCGATGCCGGTGACCCGAGCGCGACTCGAGGGCTACCGAGACGCGTGCCTGCAATCAGGGATCGACTGGTCGACGGTGCCGACTCTGTTCACCACCCACAACGCGCGCGCAGAAGGCGACCGAGCAGCGCGACTGTTGTTGCAGGACAATACCATCGACACATTGCTCGTGATGAGCGACGAACTTGCCCTCGGGGTACTCGACGCTGCGGCCGCAGCCGGAATCGACGTTCCGGGGCGACTGGCCGTCACCGGGTGGGACGACTCCCCCGCCGCAGCCGAAGCCGGATTGACCACCGTTGCGCAGTCGCTGTTCGATCAGGGCCGGTCGTCGGCCCGGTGGGTGCTCGGACTCAGCGACAGTGTGGACGACGCGATCTGGAGCGTCGAAGAACGAGCATCGACAGGACGCACAAACGGCCCACAAACCAAGGACACCGTGTTCTAATAGTCCTAAAAAAGGGGATGTTCCCTGTTTATAGCGCTGAAGCAGACTCTTCGGTTACTATCACCCATGGCTGTCCGGCCATGAGGGGGAACAGTGAGCCGAGAGCACGACGCGCCGCCCCGTCATGTCCCCGCAGTGTCCGGAACCGCTGGCATTCCTGGAACCGCGGCCCAACGCGACGCGCTGACCGGCCTGCCGAACCGCGACGAGATCCTTGCCCTCATCACCGTCGAGCTCGACGGCCGCACTCCGGACCGCCGGTTCAGCGTCCTGCTGGTCGACATAGACGGCTTCCGAGAATTCAACGACGCCCTCGGACCAGCACAGGGCGATGAACTGCTCTGCATGATCGCCGACCGACTCCTCGCCTCCACCCGCCCCGGCGACACCATCGGCCGCCTCACGGGCGACGAATTCGTCGTCATTGCACGGGGCTGCCACTCCATAGCCGCACGCGCCTTGGCTGCCGGATTCGCGAGCATCTTCGAGCCCGCCTTCGAGCTCGACGGCCGCCAGCTCACCCTCACAGCCAGCGTCGGAGTCGCCTCGAGCACCGACACCGACATCAGCGCTACCCAACTGGTCCACAACGCTGCCGCAGCCATGCACGCCGCCAAAGCCGTCGGACGCAACGAACACCACGTCTTCACCGACGAGCTCCATCACACCAACCGCACCCGACTCGAACTCATCGAACGACTACGCGGCATCGCCATGGTCGAGCGCGAACTGACCATGGTCTACCAACCCATCGTCGAACTCGCGACAGGAACGGTCGTCGGTGCGGAAGCCCTCATCCGATGGCACCACCCCGAACTCGGCCTGCTGATGCCCGACACCTTCATCCCCCTCGCCGAGGACGCCGACCTCATCGTCCCACTGAGCATGTGGATCCTCGCCGAGGTCGCGCACACGATCGCCGACTGGCAGACCCGCAACATCCACCTCCAAGTGGGCGTCAACATCAGCCCAGCCCACTTCGCAACAGGAACCCTCGCCACCGACGTCATCGACACTGTCGACACCTACGGCATCGAACCCGGACGGCTCGCCCTCGAACTCTCCGAATCTCAGACACTCCACGACCTCGACGCCGTCCACTACCAACTCCGCGACGTCCAACGCCACGGCGTCCTCATCGCCATCGACGACTTCGGCTCCGGCTTCTCCTCCCTCGAACGACTCGCCACCCTCCCCGTCGACACCCTCAAGATCGACAAATCCCTCACCCAACACCTCGACAGCGACAACCTGCACCGACGCCGCGCCATGACCACACTCTGCACAGCCCTCGTCGACGTCACCACCACCCTCGGCAAAGACACCGTCATCGAGGGAATCGAGACACCGGAACAACTCCAGATCTGCACCGACATGGGCGTAACCTTCGGCCAAGGACACCTACTCGGACGCCCCATGCCCGTTGCGGCACTCGAACAATTCATCACCCGACACAGCACCCACAGCGAATCCGCATAACCCGAGGAACCGAACGTGAAGATCGACAACGAAGTCCAACGCTTCACCGACGCACCCCGAGCCCAACTCTCCACCATCAACCCCGACGGCACACCGCACCTGGTACCGATCGTCTTCGCCGTCGCCCCCACCGGCGACCGCATCTTCACCGCCATCGACTGGAAACCCAAAACAACGCAAAAACTCCAGCGACTCGACAACATCCGCGCGGACCCCGCCGTCAGCCTCATCGTCGACCACTACACCGACGACTGGTCCCAACTCTGGTGGATCCGCGCCGACGGAAACGCCCACATCGTCGAAACCTCCAGCACCGAAGGCACATCGGCCACCGACGCCTTGGTCGCGAAATACAGTCAATACAAAAACAACAGACCCGAGGGTCCGGTCATCATCATCGACAAACTGTCCTGGCGATCCTGGTCGGCTTCCTGACCCCGCCCCCTGCCCCCTTTGTCCACTCAATGTGACCTTCAGTGACCTTTTCGCCCGTCAATGGCACATCGAGTGGACTGCGGGTGGGTGAAAATGCAGCAAAATTCGTTGGCACGTCGAGTGCACAGTTGACACACTGCTGACCATGCTCCACGTGCCTCCCGATCGGATTGTCACCGAACGCCTCGACATTCGTCGCGAATCGGCCGACGATGCCGTTGCCATTGCCGACGTGATCGACCGCAATCTCGTTCGCCTTGCGCCCTGGATGGGGTGGGCGACCGAAGAAGCCGCACAGCCTTCGACTCAACTCGCTCGTATCGCCGAGGCCGTCGAGCAGTGGGGTGCCGGGGAGATGTTCGATTACGGAATTTTCGACCTCGAAGGTGGTGCGTTTCTGGGCAAGATCGGGATGCATCGCCGAATCGGCCCGCATGGAATCGAATTGGGATACTGGCTCGACGCCCGAGCCGAGGGACATGGGGTGATCAGCGAGGCCGTCGCTGCCCTCATACAGGAGGCCTTGAAACTGGACGGAGTCATTCGAGTCGAAATTCATTGTGATGCAGCGAATTTCAGAAGTCAGGCTGTACCCAGGAGGCTTGGCTTCGTTCTCGACAGGATCGAGCATCAACCGATCGCAGCTGCGTCCGAGACCGGCGAGCACATGGTCTGGGTGTATCAGCCCGACCGACGATAAGCCTGATCTGCTCGCGGTCGGACCGTCACATTCGGTCGCGGTCGCGCCTTGGCCTGCTCGTAACGCGCCCGAAGGTCGGACAGTACGCGTTCCGGGTCGTCCCGAATATCGCTCGGCAGATGTGTCACCACGATGAGGCCCGCGTTCTGCGCTCGCTCACGACGCGCCACCGTCGCCCTGTGCGCCGCGGGCGAGAGGTGGTATTCCAGCGAGTCGATCTCCCAATCCAATGCGACGTCATCGAGCCAATTGTCAGCGATCAACAGAAACTTTCCCCGCTCGTCGTGGACGACAACGTTGTGTTGCATCGCCGGAAGTCCGCTGCGCGCGTACAGCTTCTGGGCCTGGGCCTCTGCAACGGAATGCGCGCCGGCCGCCAATTCCCGCAGCACCCGTCGCGGCATCGCCGTCCCTCGTGTACTACCGGCGTCGAGCTCCTTCATGATCGCATCCACGGTGGCCGCGCCTTTCTGCACGACACTCGCAATCAACGCCATGCACTGCTCGGCATTCTTCATACGCCGAACTGCATCGCACAAGCACCGAACGATCGGGGCGACGCGAAGTCCCGACTTCGTCTCCGCCGTCGGCATTCGCCACGTTCGCTCCACCACTGCGAAGCTCACGGACTTGCGATGTTGCGGCTCTGGAATCAGTGCGAAAGTCTCCTCCAACGAGCCCGACGGGCCCAATCCATGCAACGCCAACCCTGCCCGACCGCTGATGACAGCGTCTTTGCCGCAGTAGATCGCCACCGCTGTGGCGCGTTCCATCGGCGTCAGCGAGCGATTCTTCAAGAACACCAACCCAGGTAGCGCCCGTGACCATCTGCCGTCCGGCTGGGTGCGTCGAACAATGGTCTTCGACGCCACCCCGAGCTCGAGCAGATGAGCTGTCCGCATGAAGCCGCGATCCGACGCAGCCGCGATCACCTTCGCATCGACTCGTGCTCCACCCCGCTTCATACCCATGATGATGCACAGTCCGCACACTGCGAATCCGACTCGACGACGGGAAACGAATTGCCCTGTGGATAACTCACGCCCTGTGGACAAACTCCCAACCCACGAGCGCCGTACCAACATTTAGTGCACAAGAAGATCCGCTGCCCGCACCCGACCTGAGTCCACTCGATGTGACATTGACTGCCGAAAAGGCCACTGAGCGTCACATTGAGTGGGCGGGGGTGCGGGCAATGGGCAACTGACTCGGGTCGGCGGGGATACCGTCTACGTTGCAAGGGCATTCTGACTTCGGGAGTGAGATATGACGGCGACAGCAGTTCCCTCGGAGCGGTCCGGGTCCATGGCTCCGCGGTCGTTCGTGCCACCCGCGCGCGGTCGTTTGAGTGAGGTGCCCCATATCGCGGGCTTGGTGCTCGGCGTGTTCGCGGTGTTGTTGTTTCTGTGGAGTCTGTCGCCCACTCTTCGTTTCCTGATTCACGTTCCTCGCGAGTACGTGGACAACTATTACTTCGATGCTCCCGATACGAGTTTGTCGTGGGCGCTGGTGGTCGGGTTGTTAGCGGCGGCGTTGGCGAGCCGTAAGCGCATTGCGTGGTGGTTGCTGACGATTTATCTGGTGTTGTTGGCGATCACCAATGTCGTCGAGGGCATCACGGACAAGAACGTCAATTCGTGGATTGCGCTGGCCTTGCATGTCGTGGTGACGGGGTTGTTGATCGCTGCGCGCAAGGAGTTCTACACGCGGGTGCGTCGTGGTGCGGTGTGGAAAGCGCTCGGGGTGCTCGTGCTGGGCGCTGCCATCGGAACGGTGATCGGGTGGGCGCTCGTTGCGTTGTTCCCCGGTTCGTTGCCGGAGAGTCAGACGTTCCTGTGGGCGTTCAATCGCGTGACGGCGTTGGCGACGGTGGACAACGAGCAGTTCGACGGCAGGCCGAACGGAATCGTGAACACGGCGTTGGGTCTGTTCGGAGCGTTGGCGTTGCTGGGCGCAGTCATCACGTTGTTTCGTTCTCAGCGGTCGAGCAATGCGCTCACCGGTCGCGACGAGTCTGCTCTGCGTGGCCTGCTCGACAAGTGGGGCGCCGACGATTCCCTCGGCTACTTCGCCACCCGGCGCGACAAGGGCGTCATATTCGCCACCAGCGGCAAGGCGGCGGTGACGTATCGCGTCGAGGTCGGTGTGTGTCTGGCGAGTGGTGACCCGATCGGCAACCCCGAGGCCTGGCCGCATGCGATATCGGAATGGTTGGACCTGGCCGAGAAGTACGGTTGGACCCCAGCTGTCATGGGAGCCAGCGAGATCGGGGCCACCGCGTACAAGCGGGCCGGACTGAGCGTCCTCGAACTCGGCGACGAAGCAATCCTGAAACCCAAAGATTTCAACCTCAATGGACGCGAGATGCGCCCCGTGCGTCAGGCGGTCAACCGGGCTCGCAAGGCGGGTGTCGTGGTCACCGTGCGTCGTCATCGAGATATTTCGTCGGAGGAGATGTCGGAGATCATTGCCTGCGCCGATGCGTGGCGCGATACCGAGACCGAGCGTGGTTTCTCGATGGCGTTGGGCCGGCTGGGTGATCCGCTCGACGGCGATTGTCTTCTGGTGCAGGCGGTTCAGGGTGAGAAGGTGATCGGTGTTCTCTCGTTGGTGCCGTGGGGTCGTACCGGTGCGTCGCTGGATCTGATGCGCCGCGACCCGGCGTCGCCCAATGGGTTGATCGAACTGATGGTGACCGAGCTCGCCACCGGCGCAGACCATTTCGGTATCAGCAAGATCTCGCTGAACTTCGCGGTGTTCCGCGCGGCGTTCGAGGAGGGCAGCCGGATCGGTGCCGGGCCGGTGTTGCGAATCTGGCGCAGCGTGCTGGTGTTCTTCTCCCGGTGGTGGCAGCTCGAGGCCCTGTATCGCTCGAACGTGAAGTACCTTCCGGAATGGGAGCCGCGCTACCTGTGCTTCGCAGACAATCGGGTGTTGCCCAAGGTCGGCGTCGCGTCGGCCATCGCCGAGGGCTTTTTGACCCTCCCGACCTTCCGACGCGCCTCGAAGCACACCGGTTCCCACGTTGCGGTGCCAGCAGCTCTGGCCGACGCCGACGACATTCATCCCGACGGCAGCGGACCCGACAGCGTCCCGGACGAGCCGACACCGGGCCGTAAGCGTCCCGACCAGGTGCGCGTGCGCATGTCGAAGCTCGATCGACTCGAACGCGAGGGCACCGAGGGCTATCCCGTCGCCTATCCCCCGACTCATACGGTCGAGGCAGCGGTTGCATCGCCGCAGGGTACAACGGTGCGAATCGCCGGCCGCATTCTGCGTATCCGTGACTACGGCAGCGTGTCCTTCGCCGTCATCCGTGACTGGTCGGCCGATATCCAGGTGCTGTTCGACCGCGAACGCGTCGGCGACAGAATCGAAGAATTCGATGCCGACTTCGACCTGGGCGACCTCATCGAGGTCAGCGGAACCATCGGATACAGCAGGCGTGGTGAGCTCTCGCTGCTGGCCACCGAGTGGCGAATGAACGCCAAGTGCCTGCATCCGTTGCCGGACAAGTGTCGCGGCCTCACCGACCCCGAGGCTCGGGTGCGGCAGCGGTATGTGGACCTGGCAATCAATCGGGATGCTCGTGCTCTCCTGATCGCACGCTCGAATGTGGTGAAATCCCTCCGTGATTCGCTGGGAGAGCGCGGGTACATGGAAGTCGAGACACCGATTCTGCAGCAGGTGCACGGCGGTGCGAACGCCGCGCCGTTCGTCACCCACATCAATGCCTACAACCTCGATCTCTACCTGCGAATCGCCCCGGAGCTGTATCTCAAGCGCCTGTGCGTCGCAGGCATGGAGAAGGTGTTCGAGATCGGGCGTGTGTTCCGCAACGAAGGAGCGGATTTCAAACACAATCCCGAGTTCACGATCCTCGAGGCGTACGAGGCCCACAGCGACTACGAACGCGCAATGGTGTTGTGCCGCCAGTTGATTCAGCGGGCTGCGGTTGCGGCGCACGGACGCGAGATCATCTTGCGCCCCGACGGCCCGAACGGAGAGATGATCGAGATCGACATCTCCGGCGAGTGGCCCGTCAAGACGCTGCACGGTGCCGTCGCCGAGAAGTTGGGCGTTCCCGTCGAACCGTCGACCCCACTCGGCGAACTGCAACGCCTGTGCGACGAGAACGACATTCCGTACGAGAAGACTTGGGATGCAGGGGCCGTCGCCCAGGGAATGTACGAGCATCTCGTCGAGGACTACACCGAATTCCCCACCTTCTACAAGGACTTCCCGACGTCGATGTCGCCGTTGACGAGGCCGCATCGGAGCATTCCGGGCGTCGCTGAGAAATGGGATCTCGTCGCGTGGGGCGTGGAGTTGGGTACCGCGTACAGCGAGTTGACCGACCCTGTCGATCAGCGGCAGCGCCTGACCGAACAGTCTCTGTTGGCGGCCGGGGGCGACGAGGAGGCGATGAGCTTGGACGAGGACTTCCTGCAGGCACTCGAGCACGGGATGCCGCCGACCGGTGGTCTCGGCATGGGCGTCGACAGGGTCGTCATGCTCATCACCGGAGGTAGCATCCGCGAAACGTTGGCGTTCCCGCTGGCCAAGCCCCGTCAATGACGTCCTCCACAACCGCTCCACGAGGGCGAGTGTGCAAAACCGGGAAAATGATGGAAACTGGGGGGTGAAACAGACGACAGGTCGGCAGAGCATCGTGGGGAACCAAATATGGACAGCGGGAATCGAGCCGAACGCAGTGCGTTGTTTCCCGTGAAACATCCGCCCGGTCGATACGTCGAGGTGGACGGACAACGTCTGCATCTGTTCGTACGCGGAACCGGCCCCACGGTCGTCCTCTGCGGAGGCCTCGGCAGCAATTGGTTCGACTGGAACGACACCGTCGACATCTTGAGCGCCCACCATCACGTGGTCGTTCTCGACCGCCCCGGCTTCGGACTCAGCGATCCCCTGCCCGTCGGTGCCACGCCCACCGTCCGCGGGGAGGCAGAGAGGATCGCCGGCGTCCTCGACGCACTCGGTGTGACCGAACCGGCCGTCGTCGCCGGCCACTCGATCGCCGGCTTCTATGCAGAGGCCGTCGCCCGCCTGTACCCGTCGCGCATCCGCGGAGTCCTGCTCCTCGATTCCAGCGCCGAATCCGACCCCCGACGCATCATCCCGGCAGCCGTGCGCGTCAAGACCGCACACCTGATCACGACGATGCTCACCAAGACCGGTCTGCAACAGCTGGTCGGACCCCGTGTGCGCCGCGTCCTCAACCAGGCGACACCCCCCGACGGCACACCGCAGGAGACGTTCGACTGGGTCGACGACATCTATCGCCGACCCACCTACCTCGCAGCGGCGCTGGTGGAAGACGTCGTCTACCCGGATCTCGCCGTCGAACTCAACCGCATCCGTAAGCAGTTCCGACTCGATGTGCCCGTCATCGTGGCGGCCGCACACACGGGCAGGCCGTCGCCGTGGGGCAAGAGATGGATACGAACACAGCGCAAACTCGCTGCCTACCTGCAAGCGGAGTTCACCGTCGTCATGCCCGCCCATCACCACGCCATGATCGACAAACCCGCCGAGGTCGCGGCCCTCATCGCCGAACTGGTGTGAACTCCTCGCGGCGACGCACGTAACGTGTGTCACCGAGCCCGCAGCCCAAGACCCGAGCCGAAGCTCGGCGATGGCGCGGTAGCACGAGAGGAAATTGAAGATGGGTGCGATCAGCACGACGCAGGGACGACAGTCGAAACTACTCGGACTAGGCGTTCACCGCCCCGAGCGAATCGTGACCAACGACGAGATCTGTGAATTCATCGACTCGAGCGACGAGTGGATCCAGACGCGCTCGGGAATCAAGAACCGGCGCTTCGCCGATCCCAAGGAAAACGTCGTGGAGATGTCCATCGCGGCAGGTCGTAAGGCCATCGAGGCCAGCGGAATCACGGCCGACCAAGTCGACACCGTCATCGTCGCCACCTCGACGCATCTCGAACTGACACCCCAAGCAGCCGCGAAAGTAGCTCACGGACTCGGCACCAAGGGGCCAGCCGCATTCGACATCTGCGCCGGCTGCGCAGGCTTCTGCTACTCCCTCACCGTCGCATCGGACCTGGTCAAGGCCGGTACCTCCAAGTACGTCCTCGTCATCGGTGCAGAACAGCTCAGCGTCACCACCGACCCCTACGACCGCACCACACGCTTCATCTTCGCCGACGGCGCCGGTGCCGTGGTCGTCGGACAGAGCGACGAAACCGAGATCGGGCCCGCCGTCTGGGGCTCCGACGGCTCGCAATCCGACGCCATCGTCCAGACAACCGACTGGTACGACTACATCACCGAAGAAGGCCTCGAGCGCCCCTGGATCCGGATGAACGGAATTTCCGTCTTCCGCTGGGCCGCATTCGAAATGGGCAAAGCCGCGCAGCGAGTCCTCGACGTCGCCGGCATCAAGACCGACGAACTGCACGCCTTCATCCCCCACCAGGCCAACAGCCGCATCACCGAACTACTGGCCAAGAGCCTGAACCTCGCCGACGGCACCCCGGTCGCCAACGACATCGCCGAAACCGGCAACACCTCGGCAGCCTCGATCCCACTGGCCATGGAAGAACTACTGCGTACCGGCAAAGCAAAAGCAGGAGACACCGCACTGCTGCTCGCCTTCGGTGCCGGACTCTCCTACGCCGGACAGGTAGTAAAACTCCCCAACCTGTAGTCGCCGATCCACACCCCGATGCACCCGATTCCCGAGTGCACCCGATCCCCCAGTGCACTCGATGTGACATTCAGTGGCCTTTTGGGCAGTCAATGGCACATCGAGTGGACTCGGGGGGGCGGGAGTGGGCGGAAGCAGGACCAGAGCGGGGGTCGAGTCGTAAGGTTGTCGTATGCCGAAGCCCCCGTTGCCCGATGCTGCTGTGGAATTGTTGAAGAAGCCGAATCCCGCCGTCATGGCTGTGGTTCGTGCCGATGGAACGCCGATCACCGCACCCACCTGGTATTTGTGGGAGGACGGGAAGATCGTGCTCAATTTCGACGCGTCTCGGAAGCGTCTCGAGCACATCAGGGCCAATCCGAAGGTCTCCATTTCGGTGTTGGACGAGGCCAGTTGGTACACGCATGTGACGGTGCACGGCTCGATCGAGTTGCAGGACGACCCGAATCTGGTGGATATCGATCGCATTTCGACGCATTACACCGGAAATCCGTATCCGGTTCGGGATCAGCCTCGGGTGACCGGTTACGTGACCGTCGACGCGTATGTGGGCTGGGGCAAGCTCGCGACATAACCACTGCACGCGCTCTTGCGGCGACGGTGTCGAGGTGTCACACTCCCGCCATGGGCTATCCGCAGGGTGAAGGCAGCGATTCGTTCGACGCATCCATGAAGGACGAGTCGTACGGGGGTCAGCAGCAATATCCTCCGTATCGGGATCCGAATGCGCAGCACCAGAACCCCCAATACCCCAACACCCAATACCAAAATCCCCAGTACCCCAACCCGCAGTACCCCAACCCGCAGTACGGAAATGCGCCCTATGCCGGCGGTTATCAGGCTCCCGCGTCCACCAACACGTTGGCGATCGTGTCGCTCGTGTTGGCCATTCTCGGTCTGACGTTCATTCCGTTGCTCGCGTCGGTGTGCGCGGTGGTGTGTGGCCACATTTCGCGCGGTCAGATCAAGCGCACCGGCGAAGGCGGGGCCGGGTTCGCGACGGCAGGGCTGATCATCGGATACGTATCGATCGCGCTCTTCGTCGTCATCGTGGGTGCGATCGTCATTTTTGCCATCGCTGCCGCAAACACGTCAACCTACTGATACAGGCTGCGCCAATCGGCCGTTCAGGCATGCAGCCCACACGCCTGCGATCAGCGCCAACCCAATGACGAACAGCGCCAACGCGTCCCATCCCAGCGACTGGAACACGACGCCGCCGATCCATCCGACGATGGACGATCCGCCGTAGTAGAAGAGGTTGTACAGCGAGGTTGCCTGCGCGCGGCCGTGGACGGCGCGTTGTCCGGTCCATCCCGACGCAATGGCGTGGGCGGCAAAGAATCCCATGGTCAGGATCACCAGTCCGGTCAGAATGACGACGAGGTTCGACGCCATCGTCAGTGCCACTCCGGCGATCATCGTCGCGGTGGATCCGGCGAGCACCACCGACCTGCCGTGCTTCGTCGCGAGCGTGCCCGCTACCCGTGAGGACACGGTACCGCTGAGGTACGCCACGAAGATCAAGCTGATCAGGGACTGTGGGAGACCGAAAGGCACCGCCTCCAAACGGAATCCGAGGTAGTTGTAGATCGCGACGAAGCCGCCCATCAGCAGGAATCCCTGGCCGTAGAGTGCCGCCATCCCCGGTTCGCGCAGGTTCACCCGGAGTCGTCCCGGCAGGTCACGAATCTGGCTGTGCACGAGCGTCGTTCGCGGCCGAGGTGCGAGCCACACGAACAGCGCGGCGGCGAGGGCGGCGATCAATGAGACGGTCAGGGTACCGATTCGCCAGTTGGTGTATTCCGCAACGGGTCCCGCGACGATTCGGCCGAGCAGTCCGCCGAGCGTTGTGCCGGAGACGTAGGTCGCTGCAGCAAGGGCCGTGTGATTGCGATGTACCTCTTCGCTGAGGTACGCGATCGCGATGGCCGGGAGACCGCCCAGTGCCGCACCTTCGAAGAATCGAACGACCAGGAGCACGTCGAGCGAGGGCGCGAGCGGTACCAGCAGTCCCAACGTCGTGGCAGTGAGGATCGACGCCGTCATGGCCCGAACTCGGCCGATGCGGTCGGCCGCAACCGACCAGGGAATGACCGACACCGCGACCCCGACCGTCGCGAGTCCGACGGCGAGCGAGGACTGCGACGGCGTGATGTCGAGATCGGCGGCGATGAGCGGCAGGATTCCCTGCACCGAATACAGCTGAGCGAACGTTGCTACTCCGGCGAACAGCAGTGCCAGGACGAGCCGGCGGTATTCGCGCGATCCCCTGGGATGTCCCTCCCATCCGAGGACCTCGGGCTGCGTCGTAGTCATGCAGATCACGTTAGAAGCGCTCACGGTATTCGTCCAATGCATGAGAGGTAGCAATCCGATACGCCAGCGATATGATTCGACGATGCGTCGCGAAGCGATCGAACTGCTGCCGCTGCTGCCGACTCTCGTCGCGGTAGCCGACACCGAACACATCACCGACGCTGCCCACGTCCTGGGCGTTCCACAGCCCACCGTCAGTCGGCAGGTCGCCCGCGCCTCGGCGATTCTGGGTGTCGACATCGTCGAACGACGCGGCCGCGGCATCGTGCTCACCAGCACCGGCCGAGTGCTGATTCCTTATCTCCAGCGGGCGTTGAGCGATATCGACGCCGGTATCGACGCGATGACCGAGCACGACGCCCGGGCCCGCGGCCGTATCGCAGTGGCGTTTCAGAACACCCTGGGCGAGGACGTCGTACCGGCGCTGATCCGGCAGTTCCGCATCGACCACCCGGCCGTCACGTTCGATCTGGATCAGGGTGCCCGCGCACGCTGCCTCGACCGTCTCGACGATGGGGTCTCGGACCTCGCGTTCGTCTCCCTCAGCGCCGAGCACACGGACGACAATTCGTTCCAGCTCTACGACGAGAGGCTGATGCTCGTGGTTCCGGCCGATCATCGCCTCGCCTCACGCAGATCGGTCGATCTCGCCGACACCGCCGAAGAGAACTACATCGCGATGGGCCACGGTTTCGGGATGCGGTCGATCTGCGACGAGCTGTGGGCGGACGCCGGTTTCACTCCGCGCATCGCATTCGAGGGGCAGGACACCCACACGGTGCGCGGACTCGTCGGGGCCGGTCTCGGCATCGCCATCCTGCCGCGAATCCGTGCGCATGGCGCCGAGGGCGGAACGGTGGACATCGGACTCACCCAACCGGCCGCACGTAGGCGAATCGGCATGGTGTGGGATCCACGGGCCGATTCGCCGCGTCAGGTTGCGGCTTTTCGATCGATGGTGCTGCGCAGTGGTCGAACACTCGTGATTAGGTGAGTCGATGCAACTGGTTCTGGTGCGGCATGCCCTTCCGCAACGGTCGGAGACCTCGGCCGATCCCGCTCTCGCCGAACTCGGCGTCGAACAGTCTCAGCGAGTGCCGGGTGCCGTGGCCCGGTTCCCGATTTCCCGAGTCGTCTCGAGTTCGCAGCTGCGGGCCGTCCGGACTGCGCAACCGTTGGCCGATCGGCTCGGTCTGACAGTCGAACCCGACGAGCGCCTGACCGAATACGATCGCGACTTCGGCGGCTACGTTCCGATCGAGTCGGCCAAGACCGAATTCCGTGAGGCCTTCGATCGCATCAAGGCCGGGCATCTGCCCGAGCAGGTCGACGAGCAGGCGTTTCGGCAGCGAGTTCTGGCCGGTGTGGCCGATATCGTCTCGGCCAGCGCTCACACCGACACCGTGGCGCTGTTCGCCCACGGCGGCGTGATCAACATCCTGCTGCAGGACATTCTGCAGACCCCGAAGGTGCTCGGCTTCCCGATCGACTACTGCTCGGTGACGCGTGTGCTGTTCTCGCGCAGTGGCGCGAGGTCGGTCTCCTCGGTGAACGAGACCGAGCATGTGTGGGACCTGCTGCCCCGCAACCGGCAATCCACAGAGAGCTCTTAAACTCCCAGGTAGAGGGCATGAAATGCGGCGTCAACGGCCATCGAGTGGTCGGCGAGGCCGCACCTGGCAGTTAGCCTCGAACTCATCATGGGTGAATTGCGTATCTTTCGACGTCCTGCCGTTGCTCTCACTGCGCTGGCGTTTCCTCTGGTTGCGGTAGGTGCCTTTGCACTGGGCACCGGCTACGACCTCGGTGGCGAATCCACGGCCACCACCACCACCGTCGTCGCCGGCACGGAGCAGGCACCGGCACCGGACCAGCAGACGGCGGATCCTCTGGCCGCGGCAAGGAGCAGCCTCAACAGCGCATCGCTGCCCATCACGTTTCTCTCCAGCGGTATCGGCCAGCTGACCGACGGCGGAACGCAGCTCAACGACGGCGTCGGGCAGCTCGCCGACGGCATCACCCAGGCGCACGACGGAACCGTTCAGCTCGCCGACGGGTTCGGTCAGTACCGCGACGGCATCGGTCAGCTCGGGGACGGCGCGTCGCAGATCAGCGGTGGCGTCGACCAGGTTGTCGACCAACTCACCGGCTTCGGCGCTCTGCAGGCAGATTTCACCGCGAAACTCGCCGCCACCGCAGACCAGGTCGATCGCTTCCCGCACCCAGGATCCGACGCCATCTCCGGCGAGATTCGCGGGGTCATCAACACCCTGAACACCCAGGCTTTCGGGCCCGACACCCTCGCCCAGCTGCAGACCCTCAAGGGCGGTGCTCAGCAGCTGTCCTCCGAACTCAACGACCCCAACAGTCAGTTCCTCGGTGCCACCGCACAGCTCGGCGACGCCACGGTCCAGCTGCGGGACGGACTCGGCCAGCTCGACGACGGCGGGCAGCAGCTCAAAGCCGGCACCGATCAACTGGTGACGTCGGTCAAGCCGGTCGAGGGAATCGTCAACGGCATCGCCACCAACGTGCGCGACGCCTCCGCGGCACTCCCGCCGGGTGCGTCCGCGACCGACGACGCCACCACGGACCAGAATCTCGCGGCCACAACGACGTCCACCGGCACCGGTGCCACTCCGTATCTGATCGCGGCGCTGGTGGCTCTCGGAGCTCTCGGCTGCGTCAGCCTCGTGCGAGTACTCGGCAAGGACAGCAGCCCACGAGTGCTCTCGGTGGTTGCAGCCGTTGCCGCGGTGGGCATCAGCGCCGCCGTTGCGTTCGCCTTCGCCACCGACGCAGCCCTCGGGCCAGTGCTCGGCGCAGGCGTCTTCCTGATCGTCTCCGCCGCGGCATACCTCGCCGCAGCGGGAGCGATTCAACGGGTGCTCGGCGCCGTAGTCGGCCAGATCGTCAACGTCGTCGCCCTCGTGGTTCAGGTTGTCGTCTGCGGCTTCGCGTACGCGTCGACTGCACCGATCTGGGGCGATCTGGCGGCGTTCATGCCGATGAGTTACACCGCGGCCGGAGCCCGCATCATCGCGTCGGGCGAGATGAGCGGGACCGGCTGGCTCGCGATCGGTGCAACAGCGGCTCTGCTGGCCGTCTCGGCGCTTGTCTACACGAGCGCGCGCGGGGACTCAGCCGACGGGTCGGAGCGGATGGATGGCGGGCGGAGCCGCGAGATGGGCACCGAACTCGCTTAGCGCCTGCTGCAGATGCGGGGTCTGCATGTGACCGTCGAGGTCCTCCTGCGACTTCCACACCTCGATGGTGATGAACGTGCCCGGCTCTATCGCCGACTCGAACAGTTCGTAGGAGACGTTCCCGTCTTCCTTCCGTGATTCGGCGACGAGGGCCGCGAGGCCGTCGCGCACGGCGTCGACAGCATCCGGCTTGGCGATGATCGTCGCGACGACCTTCAGATCGATGGTCATGAGGTGATGTTTCCTTCGTTCGACGAGGCACACATTTCTTCACCGAACGTACCCCCGACCCGCCTAAGCTGAGGTGTCCATTCGGGAAGGGAAGTCACAGTGAGCCAGACGGCAACCGACCAGCGCGCCACCAAGAAGGATTGGCTCGGCCTCGCAGTGTTGGTGGTGCCGATTCTCGTCGTGTCGATGGACATGTCGGTGCTGTACCTTGCCCTGCCGTTCATGACGGCCGATCTCGAACCCACCGGCAACCAGACGCTGTGGATCCTCGACATCTACGGGTTCCTGCTCGCCGGCCTCCTCATCACCATGGGCTCACTCGGCGATCGGATCGGCCGACGCACCCTGCTCATGATCGGTGCCGTCGTGTTCGGTGCCGCATCACTCGCCGCGACGTTCTCCACGTCCCCCGAGATGCTGCTCGTGGCGCGTGCACTACTGGGCATCGGTGGAGCCACCATCGCTCCGAGCACATTGTCTTTGATACGCAACATGTTTCACGACCCGACCCAACGCAAGGAAGCCATCGGCCTGTGGACCGCCGGTTTCGCGGGCGGTGCCGCCGTCGGTCCTGTCATCGGAGGTGTTCTGCTCGAGCACTTCTGGTGGGGTTCGGTGTTCCTGATCAACATTCCGATCATGATCGTGCTCTTCGTCGCGGCCCCACTCCTGGTCCCCGAGTTCAAGGACACCGACCCCGGCAGATTCGACCCGATCAGCGTGGTCCTCGCGATCGCCTCGATGCTCTCGATCGTCTTCGCCATCAAGCACGGCGCGCAGGAGGGAATCGACACCGCAGCAGCCGTGAGCGCTCTGGCCGGGCTGGCATTGGGCACGGTGTTCGTTCTCCGGCAGCGCAGGGCCGCGAACCCGCTGATCGACGTCACGCTGTTCGCCGAACGTGCCTTCAGCGCAGCTGTTGTGGTGCAGTTCCTGGTCATCTTCGCCATGACCGGGTTCAGCCTCTTCGCCTCCCAGTACCTGCAGCTCGTCGTCGGTCTCGGACCGCTCGAAGCCGGTCTGTGGTTGCTCGTTCCCGCCGTCGCCGCCGCGGCCGGTGCCGTGCTCGCACCGACGCTCAGCAAGGAGATTCGGACCGGCACGATCATTGCGGGCGGCCTGCTGTCCATCGCCATCGGTTGCACGGCAATGGCATTCGTGAACGCCGACTCGGGACTGCCGCTACTGCTCACCGGCATGGCCGTACTGACCTTCGGAATAGGCGCGGCCTCGACACTGAACTCCGACATCGTGCTCACCGCCGCGGCTCCCGAAAAGGCCGGTGCAGCATCGGCATTGTCCGAAACCGGAGCCGAATTGGGCGGCGCCGTCGGCATCGCCATCCTCGGCACGATCGGCAGCACCGTCTACCGACACCGCATGGACGACGCCATCCCCGCGGAGACACCTGCCGAGATCGCCGATCCGGCACGAGAGACCATCGGTGGTGCCGTCGCCGTCGCCGACTATCTGCCGGAGCCGTTCGCCTCGCAACTGACAGCCGTAGCGAATTCGTCCTTCATCGACGGCTTCAATCTTGCGTCGGGTGCGAGCGCCGGACTGATGGCCGTCAGTGCAGTGACCGTCTTCGTGCTGCTACGCCGTCAGACTGCGTCGGCGAGGTAGCGCGCCAACCACCGCGTCGCTGACTGGCCGTTCTCGACGTCGTAGCTCTGGTACTCCTGGTGGATACCGGAGCGGTAGAACGCCTCGATCTCACGCTGACGCTGAGCGTTCGCCTGATCGGACAGCTGGCCCTGCAGCACCGGCAGACCACCGGCTGCTGCGAGGTCCGCGATCAGGGACTGCGCTTCCTGCGAGTATTGATCGGCGACGTTCGGCGCGGGGTTGGACGACACGGCCAAGAAGCCGGCCAGCCGCGCGACGTAATCGTCCTTGGGCGTCGAGCAGTACAGATCGCCGACGGCACAGAACGTCCGCACCACGGGGCTGACGTAGCCGAATCCGCCGACCCGCGGTCCGCCGACGCCGGTTCCGACCACGGCCGGCCCCACCAGAGCGTCGGAATCGGAGCGCTTCGGGTCGGAGATCAAGCCAACCGCCACCACCTTGTCGGCGGGCACGACGCCCACTCCGGTGCCGATGGCAGCGGCGAGATCGCCCGCCGCGTCGGCCCCCTGGCTGTATCCGATGATCCCGAGTTTCGTTGCCCCACAACGATCCGCCATGGCCTTCAGCATCCCGCCCGCGTTGGTGACGGCCGCAGCACGAGACTGCCCGTACACCTCGCCCTCCCAGGGGAACGCGGTGGCGGGATACGAGACGTAGTCGGTACGGATGTCGCTACCGAGACGGTCGGTGACATCGGTGAGCATCCCCGGCTTGGGGGCCGCGCCCGAGCTGGTCTCCCAGGTTCCCGGAATGGCCACGACGTACATCGTCGGGCAATCGGCTGGGTCGGCGGCGGCGGGCGATGCCGCCCCGACGACCAGGCCGGACGCAACAGCTGCAGCGACGCCGATACCGGCGCAGATCTTCTTGACACTCATGGGGAGGGGGCCTCACTGGTGATCGAACGCTTCGTTGTTCGATCACCACAATGACAGCGGCCTGTGACCATCAGATGCCTACATGGTTAACGGACGTAACCGTGTGGCGGATGGTCGTGAAACGCAGACGAGCTCGAAGTTGTGGACGGAATCGGACTGCAATCCGTCCATAACTTCGAGCTCGGCGGAAAAACGCGACTTACCGCTGCGGCGCCTGGGTGGGCACGATCGGCGACGGCAATGCGGTTGCTCCCTGCAGGAAGGTGTCGACGGCGGCCGCGCAGGAGCGGCCCTCGGCGATGGCCCACACGATGAGCGACTGGCCACGACCCATGTCTCCGGCGACGAACACGCCGGGGACGTTGGTGACCCACTCGTTGGTGCGCTCGACGTTGCCGCGCTGGTTGAAGTCGACACCCAGGTCGGTCAGCAGGCCGCCCTTGTCCGGTCCGACGAATCCCATGGCGAGCAGAACCAGATCGGCTTCGAGGGTGAATTCACTGCCCTCGACCTTCTCGAACTTGCCTGCCTTGAACTCGACCTCGCAGGCTTCGAGTGCGGTGACCTTGCCGTCTTCGCCGACGAAACGCTCGGTGTTGACCGAGAAGACGCGTTCGCCACCCTCCTCGTGTGCGGAGGCCACCCGGTACATCAGCGGGTACGTCGGCCACGGGGTGGACGTCGCACGCTCCTCGGGTGGGCGGGCCATGATCTCGAACTGGTGGACGCTTTCCGCGCCCTGACGGTGCGAGGTGCCGAGGCAGTCGGCACCGGTGTCGCCGCCGCCGATGATGACGACCTTCTTGCCCTCGGCACTGACGGGCGGCGCAGCGAAGTCGCCCTGCTGTACCCGATTGGCGTGCGGCAGGAACTCCATGGCCTGGTAGATGCCGTCGAGCTCGCGGCCCTCGATGGGCAGATCGCGCCACGCGGTGGCTCCGCCGGACAGGACCACGGAATCGAACTGCTCGCGCAGTTCGTCGGCCGAGATGTCCACGCCCACATCGACACCGGTGCGGAAGACGGTGCCCTCGGCCTCCATCTGCGCCAGCCGACGATCGATGTGGCGCTTTTCCATCTTGAACTCGGGGATGCCGTAGCGCAGCAGTCCGCCGATGCGATCGGCACGCTCGAACACCGTGACGGTGTGGCCGGCGCGGGTGAGCTGTTGTGCTGCGGCAAGTCCCGCGGGACCCGAGCCGACGACGGCGACGGTCTTACCGGTGAGGTGCGTCGGGTAGACCGGCGTGACCCAGCCCTCCTCGAAGGCCTTGTCGATGATCTCGACCTCGACCTGCTTGATGGTGACCGGATCCTGGTTGATGCCCAGCACACACGACGCCTCGCACGGAGCGGGGCACAACCGCCCGGTGAACTCCGGGAAGTTGTTGGTGGCGTGCAACCGATCGATGCTGTCGCGCCAGCGGTCCTTGAACACCAGGTCGTTCCACTCGGGAATCAGGTTCCCCAGCGGGCAGCCGTTGTGGCAGAACGGAATACCGCAGTCCATGCATCGACTTGCCTGGGTGCGCAGGGTGTCCTTCGAGAAGTCTTCGTAGACCTCTTTCCAGTCCATCAGGCGCAGGTCGACGGGCCGCCGCTTCGGCACTTCGCGAACCGTGTTCTTCAGAAATCCCTGTGGGTCACCCACGAGCTGCCTCCATGATCGCTTCGTCCACGTCCGCGCCGTTCTTCTCGGCTTCGGAGATGGCCAGCAGTACCTTCTTGTAGTCGCGAGGCATGACCTTCACGAAATGGTTCACCTGCTGTGACCAATCCGCGAGGATCCGCTCGGCCACCTCGGAGCCGGTCTGCTCCTGATGGCGAGTGACGATGCCGCGGAGCCAGGTGAACTCGTCACCCTCGAGCTCCTCGATATCGACCAGCTCGGTGTTGAGGTTGGCCTCGAACGTCTTGTTCGGATCGAAGACGAACGCGACGCCACCGGACATGCCGGCCCCGAAGTTACGGCCCGTCGCGCCGAGGATGACCACCTTGCCGCCGGTCATGTACTCGCAGCCGTGATCGCCGACGCCTTCGACGACGGCAACAGCACCGGAGTTACGAACGGCGAAGCGCTCGCCGACGACGCCGCGGATGAGAGCCTCGCCGCTGGTGGCACCGAACAGGAACACGTTTCCGCCGATGATGTTGTCCTCGGCGACGAATCCTTCGGGGGCATTCAGCGAGGGGCGCAACATCAGATGCCCACCGGAGAGACCCTTGCCGACGAAGTCGTTGGCGTCACCGTGCAGACGCAGTGTCATGCCGGAGGGCACGAAGGCACCGAAGCTGTTGCCTGCCGAGCCGGTGAACGTGATCTCGATGGTGTCGTCCGGCAGTCCGACGCCGCCGTACGCCTTGGTGACCTCGTGCCCGAGCATCGTGCCGACGGTGCGGTTGACGTTGGTGATCTTGGACTCGAACGCGACCTTCTCACCCTTGTCCAACGCATTGCGGCTGGCCGAGATGAGCTGCTGATCGAGGGCCTTGTCCAGACCGTGATCCTGCACGCCGGTGTTGTAGAGGTTCTGGTTCATGAACGCCGACTCGACCTCTTCGAGGATGGGCGACAGATCCAGCTTCGACGCCTTCCAGTGCTCCTTGGCCGCAGTGGTGTCCAGCAGACCCACCTGACCGACGGCCTCGTCGAGCGTGCGGAATCCGAGCTCGGCCATGAGCTCGCGAACCTCTTCGGCGATGAACATGAAGAAGTTCTCGACGAACTCCGGCTTGCCCGCGAAACGCTTGCGCAGCAACGGATTCTGGGTCGCCACACCCACGGGGCAGGTGTCGAGGTGGCAGACGCGCATCATGATGCAGCCCGAGACGACGAGCGGAGCGGTAGCGAAACCGAACTCCTCGCCGCCGAGCAGAGCGGCAACCATGACGTCGCGGCCGGTCTTGAGCTGACCGTCCACCTGCACGACGATGCGATCGCGAAGTCCGTTGAGCAGCAACGTCTGCTGGGTCTCGGCCAAACCGAGCTCCCACGGTCCACCCGCGTGCTTGACCGACGTCAGCGGCGTCGCGCCGGTGCCGCCGTCGTGGCCCGAGATGAGCACCACGTCAGCGTGCGCCTTGGACACACCGGCGGCGACCGTTCCGACGCCGACCTCGGAGACCAGCTTCACGTGGATGCGGGCCTGAGGATTGGCGTTCTTCAGGTCGTGGATCAGCTGCGCGAGATCCTCGATCGAGTAGATGTCGTGGTGCGGCGGCGGCGAGATCAGGCCGACGCCGGGCGTCGAGTGCCGAACCTCGGCGACCCACGGGTACACCTTGTGTGCCGGAAGCTGGCCGCCCTCACCGGGCTTGGCTCCCTGCGCCATCTTGATCTGAATGTCGGTGCAGTTGCTCAGGTAGTGCGAGGTGACGCCGAAGCGTCCCGACGCGACCTGCTTGACGGCCGACCGTCGCCAGTCGCCGTTCTCGTCCGGAGTGAACCGCGAGACGTCCTCGCCGCCCTCACCGGAGTTCGAGCGCCCGCCCAGACGGTTCATGGCGATGGCGAGGGTCTCGTGCGCCTCGGCCGAGATGGAGCCGTAGCTCATCGCGCCCGTCGAGAAACGCTTGACGATCTCGCTGGCCGGCTCGACCTCGTCGATCGAAATCGCTTGCCGCTCTTCGGTCTTGAAGCGGAACAGACCGCGCAGCGACGCGAGCCGCTCGGACTGGTCGTCGACCATCTTCGTGTATTCCTTGAAGACGTCGTACTGACCGGTGCGGGTGGAGTGCTGCAGCTTGAACACCGTGTCCGGGTTGAACAGGTGGTACTCGCCTTCGCGACGCCACTGGTATTCGCCACCGGTCTCGAGCTCGCGGTGCGCGCGCTCCTGACGGTTGTCCAGGTACGCCACCGAATGCCGCGCTGCGACGTCGTCGGCGACCTGATCGAGATCGATTCCACCGAGGTGGCTGTTGAGGCCGGTGAAGTACTCGTCGACCAGTTCTTGCGAGAGGCCGATGACCTGGAACAGCTGGGCTCCGGTGTACGACGCGAGAGTCGAGATGCCCATCTTGGACATCACCTTCAGCACACCCTTGCCCGCGGCCTTGATGTAGTTGGCGACGGCCTTGTCGAACTCGATGTCGGTGAGGGCACCGCGCTCGATCATGTCCTCGATCGACTCGAACGCCATGTACGGGTTGACCGCTGCCGCACCGAAGCCGATGAGCAGAGCCATGTGGTGCACCTCGCGGGCGTCACCGGTCTCGATGATCAGGCCGACCTTGGTGCGGGTCCGCTCACGGACCAGGTGATGGTGCACGGCGGCGGTGAGGAGCAGCGACGGAATCGGAGCGAGCTTCTCGCTGGATTCACGGTCCGAGAGCACGATGATCCGCGCGCCACCGGAGATGGCAGCGGAAACCTGAGCGCGGATGGCCTCCAACGACTTTCGGAGGCCCTCACCGCCCTCGGACACCGGGTAGAGACCGCGCACCACCACCGAGCGCAGCTCTTCCTGAGTGCCCTCGTCGTTGATGTGGACGAGCTTGGCGAGATCGTCGTTGTGCAGGATCGGCTGCGGAAGCACGATCTGCTTGCAGCTGTCGGCACCGGGGTTGAGCAGATCGCCCTCGGGCCCGATGGTGCCGCCGAGGCTGGTGACGATCTCCTCGCGGATGGCGTCGAGCGGCGGGTTGGTGACCTGTGCGAACAGCTGCGAGAAGTAGTCGAACAGCATTCGCGGACGAGCCGACAGCACGGCGATCGGGGTATCGGTACCCATGGAACCGATGGCCTCGGCACCGGCCTTCGCCATGGGCGAGACCAGCACGTTCAGTTCCTCGGTGGTGTACCCGAAGATCTGCTGACGGATGAGCACGCGGTCGTGCGGCATGTGCACGTGCGGACGCTCGGGCAGATCGTCGATCGAGGTCAGGCCCTCGTCGAGCCACTGCTGGTACGGATGCTCGGCGGCGAGCTCGTCCTTGATCTCGTCGTCGGAGACGATGCGGCCCTGCGCGGTGTCCACCAGGAACATGCGGCCCGGCTGCAGGCGAACCTTGCGGACGACCTTCGATGGATCGATGTCGAGAACGCCGACCTCGGAGGCCATGACGACCAAGCCGTCGTCGGTGACCCACAGCCGGCTCGGGCGCAGGCCGTTGCGGTCCAGGACCGCGCCGATGACGGTGCCGTCGGTGAAGCACACCGAAGCCGGTCCGTCCCAGGGCTCCATCAGCGAGGAGTGGTACTTGTAGAACGCCCGACGTGCGGGGTCCATGGACTCGTGCCGCTCCCACGCCTCGGGAATCATCATGAGCACGGCGTGCGGCAGGCTGCGTCCACCGAGGTGCAGCAGCTCGAGCACCTCGTCGAAACGTGCTGTGTCACTTGCTCCGTGGGTGACCACGGGGAAGATCTTCTCGAGCGCGTCGGAGCCGCCGAACACGTCGGAGGTGATGAGTGCCTCGCGGGCACGCATCCAGTTCTCGTTGCCGGTGGCGGTGTTGATCTCGCCGTTGTGGGCGACGCGTCGGAACGGATGCGCCAGCGGCCACGACGGGAACGTGTTGGTCGAGAAGCGCGAATGCACAAGTCCCAGTGCGCTTTCCACACGCTCGTCCTGCAGGTCGAGGTAGAAGCCCTTGAGCTGAGGGGTGGTCAGCATGCCCTTGTAGACGAAGGTCTGGGAGGACAGCGACGGGAAGTACACGGTTTCGCGGCCGGGGCCGTCCTTGCCTGCGCCCTCTTCGCCCAGCTCGTGCTCGACGCGCTTGCGAATGACGAACGCGCGACGCTCCAGGTCGAGGTCGGTGATCGACGCGTCGGGGGCAGCGAGGAACAACTGACGGAACGTCGGCATCGCGTCGCGCGCCAGAGCGCCGAGGGAGGAGTCGTCGGTGGGAACCTCACGCCAACCGAGAACCGTCAGGCCCTCGCTCTCGACGATGCGCTCGACACCCTCGCAGGCACGTGCTGCGTCGCTACGGCCCTGCGGAAGAAAAGCGACACCGGTTGCGTACGCGCCGGGCGCGGGGAGCTCGAAATCTACGACGGCGCGGAAGAACGCGTCCGGAACCTGGATCAGAATGCCCGCACCGTCACCGGTGTTCGGTTCGGAGCCGGCAGCACCGCGGTGCTCGAGGTTGACCAGTGCGGTGATCGCCTTCTCGACGATGTCGCGACTGCGTCGACCGTGCATGTCCACCACGAACGCGACACCACAGGAGTCGTGTTCGTTGGCGGGATCGTAGAGGCCTTGCGGGCCCGGAGTGTGCTTCATACCTAGCCTTCGGATAAGTCCAGCCTTGAAACTCGTCGGCGACGGTGTGGTGTAACCGGCTGCACGAACGGCCTGCGGTGCGTCCTCGCCGTTGAAGCTGCACCTGTCGATCGTCGACGCTTTCCTCTGCACGAGCAGGTGGGCTCGTGGTAGAAAAGTGAGGTCGGGGCGGATTCGGCCGTGGTGAGGCCTATCCAACTACGAACGATAAGTCAGTACCTGGGTGCCCCCGCAAATAAGGTAAGCCTATTACGGGCTTTCACCTGCGAATTTCCGTATGCGAGACGTCCTCGGGGCCGGGTATTCGACTCACCCCGCCGACATCGGCCGAGAATCACACGCCTGTAAGACGATTCGAGGAAAAGGACCTGGGAAGAAACTACTGGCCGCAGCGATCGAATCAGCTGCGGCCAGTGTGGTGGGCGGAGGGGGACTTGAACCCCCACGTCCATAAGGACACTGGCACCTGAAGCCAGCGCGTCTGCCATTCCGCCACCCGCCCGGGTAACGGCGAGAACACTAACACGCACCATGCCGCGCTCGAAAATCGCCGCGTCGCGCTGCCGGGAGCCGACGGCGGCGGGCAGTCCCCGTCGGCGGCACCGTATATCATGCTTGGAGCGCGACTTCGTGATGACACGCGGCCGTCGCGTCCTGCACACCAGCAGGCACCACACGGTGGAAGAACACAGTGAGAGGAGGGGTCACGATGGGCATCGTTCAGCGTTTCGAACGCAAGCTCCAAGGCGCTGTCGGCGACGTCTTCGCCCGCGTGTTCGGCGGAGGCGTCGTACCGGCGGAGGTGGAGGCAGCGCTCCAGCAGGAAGCGTCGGATCTGGTGCGGCCTCTGGACGGCGGGCACCTCCTGGCTCCCAACAGCTACGTCATCACCATCAACAGCTCGGACCACGACGAGCTCGCCGGTGATCGAGAACTCACGGTCAAGGCGTTCTCACGTCACCTCGACGATTACATCCGCGATCAAGGCTGGCAGACCTACGGCGACGTGGTGGTTCGCTTCGAGCCGTCGCCCACCCTTCACACCGGGCAGTTCCGTGCCAGTGGCTCGGTCGATCCCGATGTGGGACGATCGGCGACTGCTGACCGAAACGCGCAGCAGGGTGCCTCGGCCCAACAGAACGTATCGGCTCCGCCAGCACCCAGTCCCGTCCCTTCAGCTACGCAGCGACCGTCTGCCCCACCGATGTCGATACCAGGAGCCGGCCACATGACGCAGAACCCAGGCTACGACCCGCAGCGCGACCCCGCGGACGGTCATCGTCCCGATCCGCGCGCGCGCAACGGTTACGCCGGTGGCCAGGATCCGCGCTACCCCGCACGTGAGCAGAACGGGTACGACGCCCAGGCCTACGCGCCCGCCGATCACGACCCGCGCTACGACCAGCAGCCGTACAACGGCGGCTACGACGAGCAGGCGTACCCCGAGCAGGGTCAGGCCTACAGCGCAGCAGGCCAGGAACAGGGCTACGACCCCCACGCCTACGGCGCGCCCAGCGGCCAGGAGCAGGGGTACGACGCCCAGGGCTACAACGCGCAGGGGTACGACGGCCAGGCATACGACGCGCAGGGCTACAACGGCCAGGGCTACGACTACAACGCCGGCGATCAGGGTGCCGCGTACTCCGAGGCCCCCTACCAGGAGCAGGCGTACAACGACCCGGCCGCGCGGTACGCCGAGCCCCAGGCCGCCGGGTATCAGCAGCCCGGACACCAGCAGCCCGGTTACGACTACCCGCCTGCTCCGGCCGCCTACGGCCGTGGCTACCCGCAGGGCGCGGGCGATCGTGGCGACGGGTACGGCTACGACCAGCCCGCCTCGTACGCAGGTCAGAGTCAGGCGCTCGCCGCGACGCTGCAACTCGAAGACGGCAGCGGCCGCTACTTCCAGCTCCGTGACGGTCAGAACATCATCGGCCGTGGCCAGGACGCACAGTTCCGACTCCCCGACACCGGTGTCTCGCGTCGTCACATCGAGATCCGGTGGGACGGCCGCGTGGCCATGCTCTCCGATCTCGGTTCCACCAACGGCACCACCGTCAACGGCGCTCCGGTGCAGGACTGGCAATTGGCCGACGGCGACGTCATTCGGGCCGGTCACTCCGAAATTCTGGTCCGGATCGTCTGACGATCGACGTGGGCTGGGGTGGGGGTTCGACTCGCACTCTCGTCCACCCGTATGTCGTCCACACGAGCTGCTTCACCCTATGATGCTGCGAGGCAACCATGTTTGCCGCGCCGCGGCTTTTCGCGTGGGCGGGATGCAGGTCGATTGCGAAGGAGGAGGTGAATCGTCGTGCAGGGATTGATTCTGCAACTGACAAGGGCGGGCTTCCTGCTGTTGTTGTGGTTCTTCGTCTGGGCCGTCCTTCGCACCTTGCGCAGTGACATCTACGCGGCCGCAGGCATGAAAGTGCCTGCTCGCTACTCCGGCGGCTCGAGAGTTCTCCCGTCGTTCAACAAGCAGAAGGTGGCCAAGTACCTCGTGGTGACCCAGGGCGGTCTCGCCGGAACGCGCATTTCGCTCGGCACGCAGCCCGTCCTCATCGGGCGCGCGGACGACTCCACTCTCGTTCTGACAGACGACTACTCGTCGACTCGGCATGCGCGCATCTCGCCCCGCGGCGATGATTGGTACGTCGAAGACCTCGGTTCGACCAACGGCACCTACCTCGACCGCGCGAAGGTGACCACCGCCGTTCGCGTCCCCCTGGGAACCCCTGTCCGCGTCGGCAAGACCGTGATCGAGTTGCGCCCGTGACCCTCGTCCTTCGCTATGCCGCCCGCAGTGATCGCGGTCTGGTTCGATCCAACAACGAGGACTCCGTGTACGCCGGGGCTCGCCTACTGGCGCTGGCCGACGGCATGGGCGGTCACGCCGCCGGTGAAGTGGCCTCGCAGTTGATGATCGCCGCATTGGCTCATCTCGACGACGACGAGCCCGGCGAGGATCTGCTGGGCAAGCTCGAAGCAGCCACCCGCGAAGGCAACGCGTCCATCGCCGATCAGGTCGAGGACGAACCCGAACTCGACGGCATGGGGACCACGCTGACCGCAATCCTGTTCGCGGGCAAGCGAATCGGACTGGTACACATCGGCGACTCACGTGCGTACATGCTGCGCGACAGCTCGCTCACCCAGATCACCCGAGACGACACCTTCGTTCAGTCACTCGTCGACGAAGGCCGCATCACCGCCGAGCAGGCGCACACACACCCGCAACGCTCCTTGATCATGCGTGCCCTCACCGGCAACGAGATCGAGCCGACGCTCACCGTTCGGGAAGTGCGTGCGGGCGACCGATACCTGCTGTGCTCCGACGGCCTCTCGGACGTCGTCAGCGACGAGACCATCGAGAACACCATGAACGAGGGCGAGACGGGGCCCTGCGCCGACCGTCTCATCGAACTCGCGCTTCGCAGTGGCGGTCCGGACAACGTGACGGTCGTCGTCGCCGATGTGATCGACCTCGACTACGGACAGAGCCACCCCATCCTCGGCGGTGCCGCCAGCACCGAGGACGAGGAGGATGCCCCTCCGCCCAACACCGCAGCGGGGCGCGCAGCAGCGATGCGTCCCCCGCGTACGACGCCCAAGCGCGTCACCACACCGGTCGTCACGCCCGAGAAGAAGTCGCACAAACTGCGCTGGACGTTGGTCGCCCTGACCCTGGTGGTGCTGGCGGGAATCGGTGCGCTCGTGGCCAATTCGATCATCAAAGGCAATTACTACGTCGGTGCCGACAACAGCAAGGTGACCGTCCTGCGCGGCCTGCCCGGGTCGGTTCTCGGGTACTCGCTGCAGAGCGTGGAACTGGTGGGTTGCCTCGACGACGACGGAGCCGTCTCGTTGACCGCCCCGGATGCCGCCCCGGCGGACTGCGTCCCGTTCGAGATCGACGATCTTCTGCCTGCCGCACGTGAACAGGTCACGGCCGGTTTGCCGTCGGGATCTCTCGACGATGCGCGCGGTCAGGTCGAGCGGTTGGCCTCCGGTGACCTGCTTCAGGTGTGCGAGACCGAGCCGGTCGTCACCACGACCGTCGAGCCGACTCCGACGTCGATCATCCCGCCGCCCGCTGCACCGCTGCCGCCCACGGTCGCACCCGCTCCGGAGGCAGCACCGACCACCACTGCGGTACCGACACCGACGGTTCCGCAGATTCCCGGTCAGAACTGCAGGACCGGTACTCGATGAGTTCCAATCCATCCGCGGGAGGGTCCTTTCCGAGTCCGCCCGGCGGGTTCGCGCCCGCACCGGTTCAATCCAACCGACGCGGCGTCGAGCTGCTGCTGCTCGGCGCTGCCGTTCTGATCACCACGATCTCCCTGGTACTGGTCGAAGCCAGTCAGGAACAGACCATCACCTGGGATCTGGCGAAGTACGCGGTGGCATATCTCGCGCTGATGACGGTGGCGCACCTCGCCGTACGACGCTTCGCGCCCTACGCGGATCCGTTGTTGCTGCCGATCGTGGCGCTGCTCAACGGACTCGGTCTGGTGCTCATTCATCGCCTCGATCTGGCCGACGAGCAGCAGGCCCAGTATCTCGGCAACCCCATTCCGTCGCCCGATGCCAACCAGCAGGTGCTGTGGACGACGCTGGCCATCGCCGGGTTCGTCGCTCTGCTGGTGCTGCTGCGTGATTACCGCACCCTGGCTCGCTACGGTTACACCGTCGGACTCGCCGGATTGGTGCTCCTGGCCATCCCGGCGATGCTGCCGTCGGCATTCTCCGAGGTCAACGGATCGAAGATCTGGATCCGACTGCCCGGCTTCAGCATTCAGCCCGGCGAGTTCGCAAAGATCCTGTTGCTCATCTTCTTCGCATCGTTGCTGGTCGCCAAGCGCGAACTGTTCACCGTCGCCGGCAAGCACTTCCTCGGAATGGACTTCCCGCGGGCACGCGACCTCGGTCCGATCCTGGTCGTCTGGATCGTCTCCGTCGGCGTGCTGGTGTTCGAGAAGGACCTCGGCACCTCGCTGCTGATCTTCGGGACCGTCCTGGTGATGATCTACATCGCCACCGAACGCGTCGGCTGGCTGATCATCGGGTTCGGGCTGCTGCTCGTCGGATTCCTGTTCGCGTATCAGGTGTTCGGCCACGTCAAGATCCGCACCGACACCTGGCTGCGCCCGTTCGACGACTACAACGACACCGGCTACCAGATCGTCCAGTCCATGTTCAGCTTCGCCACGGGCGGGTTGGCGGGCACCGGGCTCGGTAGTGGTCGCCCGTCCCAGGTTCCGTTCGCCAAGACGGACTTCATCATCGCCACGGTCGGAGAAGAGCTCGGCCTCATCGGCCTGACCGCGGTCCTGATCCTGTACTTGCTGTTCATCATTCGCGGCATGCGTACCGCGCTGGCCGTCCGCGACAGCTTCGGCAAACTGCTGGCCGCGGGGTTGTCCTTCACCATCGCCATCCAGCTGTTCGTCGTCGTCGGTGGCGTCACCAAGCTCATTCCACTCACCGGCCTCACCACGCCGTATCTGTCCTACGGAGGATCGTCGCTTCTCGCCAACTACCTGCTCCTCGCGCTGCTGATCAAGATCTCCGACGCAGCCCGTGAGCCGGCAAAGCCCAAGAAGAAGCCCGCCCCCGCAGCGCCCATCGCGGAGGCACCCACCGAGATGGTGAAGCGCGCATGAACACTCCCCTGCGCCGCGTGTCCATCGCCGTGATGGTCATGGTCGTGGCCTTGCTCGCCAACGCCACCTACCTCCAGGTCATCAAGGCCGACGATCTGCGCACCGACCCGAGAAACTCACGAGTGCTGCTCGACGAGTACTCACGCCAGCGCGGTCAGATCTCGGCAGGCGGCCAGGTTCTCGCATCCTCGGTCCCCACCGAAGACCGCTACAAGTACCTGCGCACCTACCCCCAGAATTCGATCTCCCCAGCCAGCCCGCAGGCCAACGCGCCGATCACCGGCTACTACTCGATGCTGTACTCGAGCAGCGGCCTCGAACGCGCCGAGGACCCCGTACTCAACGGATCCGACGACCGGCTCTTCGGCGGACGACTGTTCGACCTCATCTCCGGCCGAGATCCCCGCGGCGGCAACGTCGTCACCACCATCGACCCCGTTGTCCAGCAGGTCGCGTACGACCAGCTGACCGCCAAGGGATACACCGGCTCGGTGGTGGCCCTCGACCCCGCCACCGGCAACATCCTGGCGATGGCCAGCACCCCCAGCTACGACCCGAACCTGTTGGCCAGCCACGACGGCAGCACCACCACCGCAGCGTGGGAGAACCTGAGCAACGATCCCGAGAAGCCGATGGTCAACCGTGCGATCTCGCAGACCTACCCACCCGGATCGACGTTCAAGGTGATCACCACCGCAGCCGCACTCGAAGCGGGCGCGACACCGGACGATCAACTCACGGCCGCGTCGAACATCACGTTGCCGGGAACCTCGACGACGCTGGAGAACTATAACGGTTCGACGTGCGGCGGCGGCCAGACGGCAACGCTGCGTGAAGCTTTCGCACGCTCGTGCAACACCGCCTTCGTCGAGCTCGGCATCGACACCGGGGTCGACAGGATGCGTGAGACCTCCGCGGCGTTCGGCATCGGTGAGGACGCGACCGTTCCGCTGACCGTCGCCGACAGCACCATCGGACCCATCGACGACGACGCTGCCCTCGGCCAATCCAGCATCGGCCAGCGCGACGTGGCACTGACCCCGCTGCAGGACGCCGTCATCGCTGCCACCGTGGCCAACGGCGGCGTTCGAATGGCCCCGAACCTGGTGCAGCAGCTGCAGTCTCCCGACCTGTCGGACCTGTCGAGCTACCAGCCCAAGGCCATGGGCGAGGCGATCAGCCCTTCCACCGCGGCGACGCTGACCGACCTGATGATCGGCTCCGAGAACAACACCAGCGGCGAGGGCAAGATCCCCGGGGTACAGATCGCATCGAAAACCGGTACCGCAGAACATGGTTCCGACCCACGCAACACGCCGCCACACGCGTGGTACATCGGATTCGCACCTGCCGACGACCCCAAGGTCGCCATCGCCGTCATCGTGGAAGACGGCGGCGACCGCGCCCTCGCCGCGACCGGTGGATCCGTGGCCGCACCCATCGGGCGCGCCGTCATCGCAGCCGCATTGCAGGGGAGGTGACATAACGTGCCATTGAGCAACGGGGCTGTCATCGCGCAGCGCTATCGACTTCTGCGCCTCATCGCCACCGGCGGCATGGGACAGGTGTGGGAGGCAATGGACAACCGCCTCGATCGCCGTGTCGCGGTCAAGGTACTCAAGGCCGAGTTCTCCGAGGACCCGGAATTCCTGCAGCGCTTCCGGTTCGAAGCACGCACCACCGCGCAGCTGAACTACCCCGGAATCGCCGGGGTCTACGACTACGGCGAGACCCGCGACGGCGCGGGCGAATCACTGGCCTACCTGGTGATGGAACTGGTCAACGGTGAGCCGCTGAACGCCGTGTTGGGTCGGATGTCCCGGTTACCGCTCGGCCATGCCCTCGACATGCTCGAGCAGACCGGCCGTTCCCTGCAGATCGCGCACACCGCAGGCGTCGTCCACCGCGACGTCAAGCCGGGCAACATCCTGATCACCCCCACCGGGCAGGTCAAGATCACCGACTTCGGCATCGCCAAGGCCGTCGACGCGTCCCCGGTGACCAAGACCGGAATGGTCATGGGCACAGCGCAGTACATCGCCCCCGAGCAAGCACTCGGCGAGGAGGCCACCTCGGCTTCCGACGTCTACTCGCTCGGAGTCGTCGGATACGAAGTACTCGCAGGCACGCGGCCCTTCGTGGGCGACGGAGCGCTGACCGTCGCCATGAAGCACGTCCGCGAAATGCCGGCCCCCATGCCGCTCGACCTGCCCCCCGCCGTACGAGAACTCATCGAGATCACGATGGTCAAGGACCCGGCCGCGCGCTACGCCAACGGTGGCGAATTCGCCGACGCCGTCGCCGCAGTCCGTGCCGGCCGTCGCCCGCCTGCACCCGGAAACTCCCGCGGTACGGGCACCGGCAGGGTCATGATGCCGGGAGTCGTACCCAGCCCTGCGCCGCCGCCGTCGAGCACCCAGATGATGCCGACGTCGCAGCGCGAGTACCGCGGACCGGCCACCGGAACGGCTGCGGCCGCAGTGCCCGAGGCCACCGGAATGTCGTCGGCGCAGAAGGCCCTCGCCTGGGGCGGTGCCGGACTGCTGCTGTTGGCCATCCTCATCGGCGGTTATGTGCTGCTGACCGGGGGCAGGGACGACACGCCGACGCCGTTCGTGCCGCCGACCACAACCACCACGCAGCCGACCACCACCACGACCACGACGACCGAACCCACGACGACCACCGAAGAAACCACCACCGAAGAAACCACCACGACCACGACGACGACCACGCAGGAGCCGACCACCACCGAGGAAACCACGACGACCTCGGAGGAGCCCACGCAGACGACGACGAGACGGCCGCTGATCGAGATTCCATTCCAGCAAGATCCTCGAGGACAACCATGACGACTCCCCGTACGCTGTCCTCTCGCTACGAGCTGGGCGAGATACTCGGTTTCGGCGGCATGTCCGAGGTTCATCTGGCACGTGACACTCGGTTGGACCGCGACGTCGCCATCAAGGTTCTGCGCGCCGATCTCGCTCGCGACCCCACGTTCTACCTGCGCTTCCGACGTGAAGCCCAGAACGCGGCCGCCCTGAACCACCCCGCTATCGTCGCCGTGTACGACACCGGCGAAGCCGAGACCGAAGCCGGTCCGCTCCCGTTCATCGTCATGGAATACGTCGACGGCGACACCCTGCGTGACATCGTGCGCGCCGAAGGACCCATGGCGCCGCGTCGAGCCATGGAGGTCATCGCCGACGTCTGTGCTGCACTCGATTTCAGCCACCGCAACGGAATCGTGCACCGCGACGTCAAACCCGCGAACATCATGATCAACAACGCGGGCGCGGTGAAGGTGATGGACTTCGGCATCGCGCGCGCCATCGCCGATTCCTCGTCGCCGATGACCCAGACCGCGGCCGTCATCGGGACCGCTCAATATCTCTCACCCGAGCAGGCCCGCGGCGAACAGGTCGACGCTCGATCGGACGTCTACTCGCTCGGATGTGTGCTGTTCGAGATTCTCACCGGCGAGCCCCCGTTCAAGGGTGATTCACCGGTCGCCGTCGCCTACCAGCACGTGCGCGAGGATCCTCAGCTGCCGTCTCTGGTCAACGACACGGTGCCGCGCGAACTCGACTCGATCATCCTCAAGGCGATGGCCAAGAACCCCGCCAACCGCTACCAGAGCGCCGCCGAGATGCGCACCGACCTGGTCCGTGTCCTCGGAGGTCAACGCCCGAGCGCCCCGATGGTCATGAACGACGAGGACCGCACCACGATCCTCGGGTCGGTCGATTCCCGGCAGGCAGACTTCTCCGGCACGGACAAACCGGCCGCGGTCGCCGCCGCCACACCCCGTGAGTCGAGGCACGGCGAACCCGAGGACGAACCCAGGAACCGTCGAGGCCTCAAGATCGCGCTGATCTCCGCGGCGTCGATCATCGTCGTCGCGATCGTCGGAGCATTTCTGTGGTCCCTCGGTCCAGGAGCGGACCCCAAGACCGTCACCGTGCCGTCCGTCGTCGGACTGGTCGCAGACGAGGCCCAGCGGGAACTCGAGAATGTCGGCCTGCGCGTCACCGTGCAGGAGAAGCCGGATGCGTCGGCTCCCGAGGGTTCCGCGATCGGCACCAATCCGGCCGCGGGGTCACAGACCGAATTGCCCGGAGACATCCAGCTCGACGTCTCCTCGGGCCCCCAGCAGGTCCAGGTGCCGCGGCTGACCGGACGAACGCAACAGGAGGCGTCGGACGCCTTGAACGAGGTGGGCCTCGAACTCGATCCCACCGTCGCCCGTGCGCCGTCGACGCCGGAGAACCTCGACAAGGTCGTCGAGCAGAACCCGTCCTCGGGCGTGAGCATGAACGCCGACTCGCAAGTTCGCATCACGCTAGGTTCGGGGCCGGCGCAGGTGCGGATGCCCAACGTCGTCGGCCAGCTCGTCGACGTCGCGCAGCCGAACGTCGCGGGTGCCGGGCTCCGTGTCGAGATACAGAACATCGACTCCAGTCAGCCGGTGGGACAAGTCGTCTCGACGGACCCCGCCGGTGGTGCCAACGTCGCCGAGAACACCGTCGTGACGTTGCGGGTCTCGAACGGAGACAAGATCCCGATGCCGGACCTCTCCGGCCTCACCGAGACCCAGGCGTTGACGGCACTGGAATCGGCAGGATGGACCGGAACGGTCTCGAACCTGTCGACGTCGAGCCAGTCGACGCTCGACCCACTGATGGTCGGCCGAATCGTCAACCAGACTCAGCCCGCGGGCTCGGAGATCAGCAAGACCGACACCATCACCGTGAGCATCGGGGTGCTGGGTATCCCCAACGGCTAGCCGCCTCGCGTCGAGCTCAGGCGAAAGCTTCGGCGACCTGAGCTTCGAGCTTGGCGACGAGACCGGGGTCGGTGGGCATCCCGCAGACGGTGAGCCAGTTCGCCAGCATGCGGTGTCCGCCCTCGGTGAGGATGGACTCCGGGTGGAACTGGACGCCGTGAATCGGTAGTTCGGTGTGCCTCATCGCCATCACCAGACCGGATTCGGTGCGTCCGATGATCTCGAGTTCGGCCGGGATCGTGTCTTCCCGGACGGTCAGCGAGTGGTAGCGAGTGGCCGTGAAGGGCTCGTTCATCCCCTCGAGAACTCCGACGCCCGAATGGTGGACCAGACTGGTCTTACCGTGCAGCAGTTCCGGGGCCTTCTCCACCGTGGCACCGAAGGCTGCGCCGATCGCCTGATGGCCCAGACATACCCCGAGCAGGGGCGTCTTCGTGCGAGCGCTGGCCGAGACGAGATCCATCGTGGCACCTGCGCGCTGCGGCGTGCCCGGTCCAGGGCTGAGCAGAATGCCGTCGAACCGGCCCGCGACCGCATCACGGTCGGTGAGGCGCTCGTCGTCGTTGCGCCAGACCTCGACATCGGCATTCAACTGGCCCAGGTACTGAACGAGGTTGAAGACGAAGCTGTCGTAGTTGTCGACGACGAGAATACGCATGCGGACAGCGTACTCAGCGAGGCTGTGCATACCGCATGCGCACCGATTCGGAGTACGCGGGCACCGAGAGGTCCTCGGACGCTGCGACGTCGTAGCGGAGGCCGTATCGCAGCGCGTACTGCTCGTACAACCGCACACCCGGCTCGTTCTTCAGCGCCGCGCGCAGCCGATCCGAATCCCCGATCGCCGTCATCACGTACGGCGGACTGTATGTACGCCCGCCGAGAAGAAGGGTGTTCCCGATGCAGCGCGGAGCCGACGAGGCCACCAGCCGTTGATCCTGCATCGCGATCGCCGCCGCGCCACCGGCCCACAACGCGTTGAGCACGCTCTGAACATCGACCTGATGAACCACCAGATCGTCGACCGATGCGTCGGACGCATACGAGCCGTCCGGGCCACGGGGGGCGTCGGACATCGTGACGGTCACACCGCCGCCGGACGCGGGCTCGCGTCCCGCCGCGTCGGCCAGGGAATCGATCCGCACCAACGCGCCGGCAACCTCGGTGTCCCCCGTCGCAGCGCGCTGCTGAATGGACTCGACCTGCTGCTCGAGTGTGGCCCGGCTCCGCTGGGCATCATCACTGCTGCGTTGGGCCGCGTCGACCAGATCTGCGAGCCGGGTGGTATCCCCACCGCGCAACTCGTTGCCGTCCGAGACATGCCTGGTGGTGCCGAGCAGCAGACCGACGACAGCACACACTGCAACGGCGAGCACCCACCAGCGGGTGTCGGCGGAAGCAGTCGATCGTCGTGTCACGGGTGCTCGCAATTTGTCCGGTGGGTCGGTGCTGGGCTCACCTGCGTTAGCGTGTACAGCAACCGGGTCGGTGACCGTCACGGTCCTCGAGGTCACACTAGCCTGGGGATGAGCGGCACCCGCCGATCCACAGGTTCCGATCGTCAGTTGTCCACAGGTACGGCCGCGGTGCCGCAGGCCGTCACGAACGCGAAGAGGAAGCAATGCCGAAGTCGAAGGTACGGAAGAAGAACGACTACACGACCAACCCGGCGAACCGCACGCCGGTCAAGGTCAACGCCGGGCCGTCACCGGTCTGGTACGTGGTGCTGATGCTGGGATTCATGCTGGTCGGGCTGCTGTGGCTGATCGTCTATTACCTGGCTTCCGAGGACATCGCCTTCATCGGAAACCTCGGCGCCTACAACTTCCTGATCGGCTTCGGGTTCATGGTCGTCGGACTCGTCATGACCATGCGGTGGCGCTGAGAGCCGACCGAGTTACATCGATGTCATTCATCCCCAATGTGGATAAACCCTGTGGATAACTCTACGAACGATCCACAGGGTGTGTACGAACAGCAGTGGGCGACGCCCCTCGTCGCTGTCGCAGCCCTGGTCGCAGGCGGAATCGCCCTCGGAATCGGTGCCGCACTCTCTTCCACCGACGCAGCCGGAACCTTCCTCGTCGGGCTCGCAGCCGTCGGAATGTGGATCATCGCCGCACTCGCCGCCGCACAACGCCCCCGACTGGCCATCACCCACGACGGATCACTGGTGATGAAACGCCTCAGCGGCATACGCACCTATAGCCGCGCCGACATCGTCCGGGTCAAAATCGTGAAATACCCCCGACTGGGCCGCCGAGTACCGATGCTCGAACTCGACATCCGCCCACCCGGTGAAGACGACGACCGACTGATCATCTTCGGCAGATGGGACCTCGGAACCGACCCTCGAGACGTATTCGACGCACTCGACATCCACGGTCTGGTGCCAGACAACACCTGAGCTTCCGGCCTTGTGGGGTTACTCAATGTGACATTCGGTGGACTGGAGTGGAGCCTGCGGAACGACCATCAGCGCCGCTCGGGGGTCGATGTCACATCGAGTGGACTTGTTAGAGGCCCATCTGGGCGCGCAGGTCGAGTACACGGATCGCGATGATGCCGAGCGACACCAGGGCGACGGCGATGACCGAGAGCCATGCCATGGACACACCGGCCATGGTTCGTTGTTGTCCCGTGTCTCGGGTTCGCTGGGGCAAGAAGACCAGACCGGCGGTGGCTGCGGCTCCGGCGACGAGTCCGCCCATGTGTCCCCACAGCGAGATGCTGGGGATCGAGATGCTGATGAAGATGTTCACGGCAATGACGATGAGGATCGGTGCCGGGCTTCGCTTGAGCCGCAGCAGGATGACGGCCTGTGCACCCAGGAGACCGAAGACGGCACCGGACGCGCCGACGGTGAGCGTCAGTGGGTTCTCCAGCAGCATCACCGACGCGCTTCCTCCGAGGAGCGAGAGGAAGTAGACGACCAGGTAGCGGGTACGGCCGAGCACGAGTTCGACGTCACGACCGATGATGTACAGCGCGAACATGTTCACGAGCAGGTGTATCGGCCCGTAGTGGACGAAGCCGCTGCCGATCAGCCGGAACACATCACCGTCGGAGACGAGCAGGCTGTTGAGAGTCCAGCTGCGGGCGAGCGCCGATCCGGAGGTGTTGTTCATCGGATCGCCGGACTGCGCCACCGTGATGGCATAGACGATCACGTTGACGGCGATGAGAGCGTAGGTCAGCGGGGTCTTGGCGGATCGTGCCATGGGTGCACCGGCGACGGTCTGCGCAGTGCGGACGTTCTTGTTGCCCTCGCGCACGCAATCGACGCAGTGCTGTCCGACGGCGGCGGCCTGTAGACACTGCGGGCATGCCGGCCGGCCGCAGCGCGAACAAGCCAGGCCGGTGGGGCGATCGGGATGTCGGACGCACACCGACTGGGGTGGGTTGGGCTGGTCGCCGTACGCGCCACCCCAGCCGGGGTTCGTCATCTTGTCGAAAGTCCTTCGGTCAGATCAGGCGATGGTGACGTTGTTGATGACGACCTCGTCCACCGGGCGATCTCCGCGGCCGACCTGCGTGCTGGAGATCGCGTCGACGACCTTCTTCGACGCCTCGTCGGTGACCTCACCGAAGATGGAGTGCTTGCGGTTGAGGTGCGGGGTCTTGCCTGTGGTGATGAAGAACTGCGAGCCGTTGGTGCCGGGGCCGGCATTCGCCATGGCCAGCAGGTACGGGCGATCGAAGGAGAGCTCAGGGTGGAACTCGTCCTCGAACTTGTAGCCCGGTCCACCTGCACCGGTGCCTGTGGGGTCGCCGCCCTGGATCATGAAGCCGTCGATGACGCGGTGGAAGACCGCGCCGTCGTAGAACGGTCCGGTCTTGGCACCCGACGCGTTCTGCGTCGTGTACTCCTTGGATCCGTCCGCGAGACCGACGAAGTTCGCGACGGTCTTGGGGGCGTGATTGCCGAACAGTTCGATGACGATATCGCCGCGGTTGGTGTGCAGCGTGGCCGTTTGGGTCTTGTTTGGTGAAGTCACGCCCTCCATCGTGCCATCTCGGGTGCTCGGGCAGTTCACAACGGGCATCGAGTCGGGCGTATCGGGAGGGTTCAGCGGGGGCGTGTTGTGGAACAGTGAGGGTATGACGAGCACAACGAAGTCCGACCAGGTTCGGTCGACCACCGGTACCGCAGCGTCCGCACTGCTCGGCGCCGCATCCGCCGCAGCCAAAGGCCCGGCCGGAGTCGGCCTGCTGTTGGCCAAACAGGGTTACGGGCTGGCCCGCAAGCAGGCTGCGCAGCGGCGGGCGGTGACCGCGGAACGCATTGCCGAAGCGAATCGCACCCGAGCGCTGGTCACGGTCGACTCGGGATCACGTCGGACCCGGCGAATTCTGGTGTTCGGTGCCGCTGCTGCCGTCGTAGGAGGTGTCGTGTTCTTCCTCGGTCGCCGTCGTAACGAGGTGCCCCCGCCCGCCGACGTTCCGCCGAGGTTGGCCGACTACGACGAGACGTCGTCATAGGTACAGAACTTTCTGCAGCAGATCGAGCAGACCCGGCCTCGTTCTGATCACGGCCTCCGCGCTGCGATCGGCGACGACCAATGCCGTGTTGTGTCCGCTGGTGGAGCCCTCGGTGAGATAGTCGCTGTGCCCGATCGAACCGCCGGCCCCGTCGGAACGCTCGGTGGACAGCAGAGTGACTCCGTCCAGTGCACCTGGATCGCGGCCGAATGCACCCAAGTCCGCGACGATGTCGCTCTCGGCCTCCGCTGCGAAGACGTGTCCGACGGGAAGTTGGAGATCTGCGACGCTGTGTGTGCCGAATCCCGGTGATCCGAGAGCCACGAACTCGTCGACCCCGGTGTCGTCTCGCAGCGCAGATGCCGCGGTCAGGGATCCGTACGAGTGGGCCAACACCGACACATGCGGATCGCTCGCACGTGCGGCGTCGAGGCCGTCCAGAAAGGGAACCAGTCGATCCGCTCCCGCCTGCGCAGCCACACGCGAGGCCACGGTTCGGTCCGGATCGAGCACACTCCAACCGAGCTGAGGTGCCTGGTAGTCCAGCCAGGTCACCGCGGCCGCAGACTGCGGTGGATCCTGCGAAAAAAGCTGCTGCACAGCATCTTTGACGTTCTCCATGTCGCCGTCGTAGCGGACAAGGTTTTCGTGCACGGTCGAGCCGAGACCGGGCACGAAGACGGCGATATGGGTCGCCGTGTCGACATCGCCCACCGCTATGGCCGCCATCGTCTCCTCGTACGAGGAATTGTCGAGGACCAGAAGCTGCCGAGCTCCCTGCGCCAGCGTCGCGTCGATCGCGTCGAGTGATGCCAGGCGCGTGCGAGTCTGTTCGAGTCCGGCATCGGCGTCACTGAAAATCCCGCCGAACACGTTGTCGGCCAACTCTTTCTGCAGTTCGGCCTCGACGGCGCTGAGGCGGATACGCTCGGCGGCCAACACTCGACGGTTGGCGCTGTCTCGAACCCGTCCAGGCAGGCCGTCGAGATTGCCGATCAGCGCCGGCTGTTCGACGAGCAGTCTGGTGCGTGCCGCAGGCGAGAGCGCGCTCCAGAAGGCAGCATTGGCCGCCGGTGACACGTCGCGCGGCACCGAAGCCGCAACGGCCGTCGCAACGGAGGCTGCGGAGGTTCCCCCGACGAGGCGTCGGGCAAGGACGTCGTCGAAGTCCGTGGCCGTACGAATCAGCTGCGCGATGCGCTCGGCGAGCTCTTCCCGGCACCGCCGTCGCTCTCGCATCGTCGACCACAGATCCACGAGCGCAACCGAATACGACGCTGCAGCGTCGGACACCGAGCCGTCGGAGCCGACCGCGAACAGCTCGTCCGCCGCCGTCCGCTCCACCGAGCGGAGCGCAGCGACCAGACTCTCCATGTCGATCGAGGCATCCGCGGTGCATGTCGCGATCCGAAGCAACTCGGCTGCGGCGTCTCCCAGATCGGACCGGATGCGTCTCATCGCCTCCCGTGCCGCCTCGGCCGCGGGACCGTCCCACCCTGTGCCCACAACCTCGTCCGCTACCGAATCGTGCACGGCAGCCACTTCACGCCACCGCCGCATCAGGGCTTCGGACGCGGCTACCAGCACTCGGCTGTCCCATGACCTGAACTCGTCGAGAGTGACCATCGCGTATCCCCCGCAGCATCGTCGTTGTCGACGAGTCAACGCGAGAAGTACACCGCGCCGGGAAATCTATCCCCAGCCTGTGGATGAAATCTGGGGATCAACGATGCGTCGAGAGAGCGCTACTGCGCAATCCTGCGAATCGGACCGCTGTAACCCGCGTCGGGATCGGACGGCCGACTCGTCCTCGGCGGCCTGCTTCGCTTCGCCCGGTACAGATCGGCATCGGCTGCCCGATAGATCTCACCCCAGCGGCGACCCGCGGGCATGCAGGCCAATCCGACGCTCCATTCCGCACGATGAGCGCGGCGCAGTCGCTCGATGATCTGCCAGGCCTCCTTTTCGAGAACACCCGGCATGAACAGCACGAACTCGTCTCCGCCGAGCCGACCGAGAACGTCCCGTTTGGTCAGCTGCCCCTTCCAGGCCTTCGAGACCCGAGTGAGCAGGACGTCACCGGCAATGTGGCCGTACTCGTCGTTGATCTCCTTGAAATTGTCCAGGTCGAGCACGGCGAGGCTGACCGACAATCCGCGAGCAGCACACGCCGGCAGCATTTTCTCGATCTTGGACTCGAACCCGAATCTGTTGAGCAGACCGGTCAGAGCGTCGTGCGTCGCGGAATAGCGCATTCGACGCGCGAAGACTCCGAACACCTCCGTCGCACCGACGATGCCGAGCGCCACGAGGATGTAACTGATGAACGGCGTTCCGTACGGCGCGATCGCCGCTCCGATGACCGCCGAAACAGCAAGCACTGCAACCCAAATGCCCGCGCTGCGTTCGGACCAGAACGCACCGATATGCATACCGAGGAACATGGCCGCCTGGACGCAGATCAAGAACGCGGGCATGGTGTCGCTGCTCCCCAACGCACAGGCGAGTGCCATCACCGACAACGCGGTCGCGAATCCCACCGCCTGTTTGGGGCTCGGCACACCCGCCCTCGCCAGCACCACGATCGCCGCCGGACCCAATAGCAGAGCCAACGCGGCCAGAACCTGCTGCGCACCGGTCAGATTCGACCACGACGCTATCGCGCTGGCAGCGTAAAGAACTGTGGTGACCGCCGCGAACACGGCGAGCATGCGGCCGGACTCGTCGAACCTAGGCCTGCTCACCAGCCGTCACCAACCGTGCACGACAACGACTCGGCCGACTGGAGGCAGCAATCACCGAAAGAAACACCACCACTCACCCGATACCCCCCAGGCACCATCGGCCCTCCCCACGCACTACGGCCATCGCCTCACATGACCCAACGATGCCCGGACTCTAACACCCCCGCGACGTGATCACGATTCTGGCCAGCGAAGGCGCAGCAGGTCAGGACGCCTTCTCGGCGCGCGCTGCCTCCCTGGCAAGCAGTCGATCGCGGGACTCCTCGAACTTGGTCGCCTTCTCCGCCAAGTCCTCGACGAACGCTGCCAGTCGATCGCGATCCCGCTCGCCCTCACCCGTGAAATCGTTGCGCTCGAAGATATTCCACTTGCGTAGAACAGGCATCAACACCTCGTCCAGATGCTGCCGAAGATCGTAGATCCCATGCTTGGCCAAGGTCATCGCGTTCTTGCGGAAATTGGGCATGTTCAGGCCGGGCATCTGGAAGTCGGTCGCGACATCGGTGATGGCGCGGACCATCTGGTCGGGCACCAGATCCAGCGACGCCTCACCGAGATTCCGATAGAAGATCATGTGTAGGTTCTCGTCCGCAGCAACACGAGCCAACATTCGATCCGCAACCGGATCTCCGCACGCCAATCCCGTGTTTCGGTGCGACACCCGCGTCGCCAACTCCTGAAACGTCACGTACGCCACCGAATGCAGAAAATTCGCACCGTCCATAGGCGCATCGATACCCACCGTCATGTGATGCATTCGAGCCCGCTCCAACTCCACGGGGTCGACCGCACGGGTCACCACCAGATAGTCGCGCATGACGATGCCGTGACGATTCTCTTCCGCAGTCCAACGCCCCACCCACGTGCCCCAGGCACCGTCCAACGAGAAGTTGTCTGCCAACCCCCGGTGATACGACGGCAAATTGTCCTCGGTGAGCAAATTGGTGATCATCGCCGTGCGAGCCAATTCCGACAACGACGACTGCTCGAGAGACCAGTCCTGCCCACCCATCGCCGCAAAGTTACGACCCAGATCCCACGGAACGTAATCATGCGGATGCCATTCCTTCGCCATGGACAGATGACGATTCAAATTGGCTTCCAGAGTGCCGTCCAGTTCCGTCAACAGCTCTTCATGATCGAGAACACGCGTCATCTGCGGGGCTCCTTCGAGATTCGAAATGCCCGGATCGCCAACCGATTCGAGACAGTGGCGAACACCGCCCGCCGAGATCGAACGACGGCACACCCCCCTGCGGTGCGCCGTCGCGACCATTCACGTCGGTCCGAGAACCGACGTCCTTGCACACCGACCACGCTAAGGACAGAACCATCGATACGACACAGAACCGGCGACTGTCTGGATATGTGGGCGCCGAAGCACAGACTGCCTTGGGCCCGATCACAACCGATCCGCCCAATCCGCTTCGGACCTCGCGGCACCCAGGGCACTCAATGGCACATCGAGTGGACTTTTCGGGGGTCAATGTCACATCGAGTGGACTTGGGGCCCGGCCGGAGACAAAAAAGGACGCCCACCGAAGTGGACGTCCTTTTCCTTGTGGAGCCTAGGAGATTCGAACTCCTGACATCTGCCTTGCAAAGGCAGCGCTCTACCAACTGAGCTAAGGCCCCGGGTGTTGCCGGTAATCGTAGACAAACCTTACACGTCCACTCCGAGCGATTGTCACGCGGTGGGGATGCTGTGCCAGACGCCGTCTGCGCTGCGCTGCGAGCGCACCTTCGATAGTGTCAGCACTGCGATCACCGCCGACGCGACCAGAAGAAGGATTCTCACGTCCTGCCTCTTTTCGTTCGTTCGGTGTGGGCCTAGGAGGACTTGAACCTCCGACCTCTTCCTTATCAGGGAAGCGCTCTAACCGCCTGAGCTATAGGCCCTCATCACTACTTCGGGCCGAAGAAAACCTCTCCTCGAACCGAGGGATGAGATTACCGTATCGGGCCGCTGTCTTCCAAAACGGCCCGATACGGCTCTCGATGGTGCAGGTCAGTCGCGGTCTGCCAATGTCACTTCGACGCCACCGACCAGGTCCGACGACAGGTTGTAGATGAAGGCGCCGATGGTGGTCAGAGCGGTGAAGAGTACGACATTGATCACACCGATCACCGCTGCGTAGCCGAATACCTGCCCGGCACTGACGAGTCCGCCGTCGCCGGATTCGTTGACGATCTCGGTGAACGCACTGTTGAGACGTTCCCAGACGCCCATGCCGTCGAGCACGGCGTACAGCAGGCCGACGGACACCATCCACACGAAGAACAGTGACACTGCGATCACGAGGGCGATCTTGAGCGTCGACCACGGATCGATCTTGCGGATCTGGATGGTCGCCCGCAGGGGATCGCCGTCGGCACTGGGCACGGCTGTGATGGCCGCTGGTGCTGCGCGCTCGGACAGGGACGGCTCCGGGTGCCTCACGGCAGACAGATCCGGCATGTCCTTCGCCAGATCCTTGCGTTCGATGTGCCGTGTCGGTCCATCGATGACCGCCGCCTTCGACCTGGCGGCTTCTCGCCGTTCGGTCTTGTCCTCGGTCGATTCGCGCTGGATCGGCTCGGCGGCCGTACGAGCGGACCGATCGAACTCACCGTTCGGAGGGAGCGCAGCTCCGCGTCCCGACAGGTTGGTCTGCGGCTGATTCTGCGGTTGCTGCCGGTCGTCCGCTCCTTGCGGTGCGGGACGCTGAGCGGCTCCACGCTGCCAGGGCGGCGTTCCGGAGCCACCGTGCGGACCGTCGCTCTGTTGCGCCGGCATCGCCTGGGTCGCTGCCGGACCGGCCTGATCCTGACCCCGAGCGGGCTCCGGCGCACGAGATGCTGCACCGGTAGCCGCCGACGCGGCGGATACCTCCGGAGTGCGCACGGTCTCGTTGGGCGACACCGAGGGCTGCTGTGCCGAGGGCTGCGGAGCAGGAGACTGCGGCGCTGCCTGCCGTGGAGGTTGACCGCCGGGTGCCTGCCGCTGCGGTGGCTGGCCGTTCGGCGGCGGACCACCGTTGGGCCGGCCGGTCGGCTGCTGACCTGGGCCGGGCTGACGGCCAGGTGCCTGCGGCGGCTGGGCCTGCGGCGGACCGGCAGGAGCCTGTCCCTGCCGGGGTGCAGGCGGTCCCTGCGTGGTGGCCCCCGACGGAGCCTGAGGCGGTGGTCCCTGAGGTGCAGGCGGTCGCTGCGGGGGCGGGGGTCCCTGAGCGGGACGTGCCGGACCGTTCGGAGCACCTGGTGCCGGCCGCATCGGGGGGCGAGCACCCCCCTGCGGGGCCGGGCCACGCCCCGCGGCGGGCGCGGGACGGTTGGCCGGCTGCGGGCGGTTGCCCGGGCGAGCTCCCTCGGGCGGCGCGGGACGCGCGGGCTGCTCGGCCCGCGCGGCATCCCGGCTGTCCGGTCCACCGCTAGGGCCGGGCCTGCTACCAGGCCGGTTGGGAGTGCTCACTTACGACTCCTTCGCTGCATCGTCTTCGGTGCCCAGAGCATCCGGTTCGATCTCGTCGGCGTTGCGCGCGATCGCGAGCAGTGTGTCGCCTTCACCGAGATTCATCAACCGCACGCCCTTGGTCTGTCGGCCGGCCTTCCGAACCTGCTTGGCAGCGGTCCGGATTACGCCACCACTGGACGTGATGGCGTACAGCTCGTCCTCGTCGTCGACGATGAGAGCTCCCACCAGCGTGCCACGCTTCGGGTCGTACTGAATTGTCAGCACTCCCTTTCCGCCGCGGCCCTGCTGGGGGTAGTCCTCCATCGCGGTGCGCTTGGAGTAGCCACCCGACGTAGCGACCAGCAAGAACTTGTTCTCGGCCACGACATTGAGCGAGAGCAACTCGTCCTCGCCGTTGAAGCGCATGCCCTGCACACCGGACGTCGCGCGCCCCATCGGCCGCAACACCTCGTCGGTGGCGGAGAATCGGATCGACTGACCCAGCGCGGAGACCAACAACAGATCGTCCTCGTTGCTGCACAGCACGGCACCGACCAACTCGTCGTCGCCGCGCAGGTTGACCGCGACGATGCCACCGCTGCGGTTGGAATCGAAGTCCGTCAGACGTGACTTCTTGACGAGACCGCCCTTGGTGGCGAGCACAAGGTACGGCGCATCCTCGTAGGTCTTGATCTGGATGACCTGGGCGATGCGTTCGTCCGGCTGGAAAGCGAGCAGGTTCGCGACGTGCTGACCGCGGGCGGTTCGGTTCGCCTCGGGCAGCTCGTAGGCCTTGGCCCGGTAGACGCGACCCTTGGTGGTGAAGAACAGGATCCAGTCGTGCGTCGAGCAGACGAAGAACTTGCTGACGATGTCGTCCTGCTTGAGCCCCGCTCCCATCACTCCCTTGCCACCGCGCTTCTGCGAACGGTAGAGGTCGGTCTTGGTGCGCTTGGCGTATCCGGTCTCGGTGATCGTGACGACCACGTTCTCCCGGGCGATGAGATCCTCGTCGTTGACGTCCCCGTCTGCGGCGATGATGCGCGTACGACGGTCGTCGCCGAACTTCTCGACGATCTCGGCGAGCTCGTCTCGCACGATCTGTCGCTGCCGCTCCGGGCGGGCCAGAATGTCCTGCAGTTCGGCGATCTCGAGCTCGATCTCAGCCAACTCGTCGATGATCTTCTGACGCTCCAGCGCTGCGAGACGCCGCAGCTGCATGCCGAGGATGGCATCGGCCTGAATGGTGTCCACATCGAGCAACTCGATCAAGCCCGTTCGGGCGACGTCCACATCGGACGAGCGACGGATCAAGGCGATGACCTCGTCCAACGCGTCCAGAGCCTTGACGAGCCCGCGCAGAATGTGGGCGCGTTCCTCGGCCTTGCGCAGCCGGTACCGCGTACGTCGAACGATCACGTCGAGTTGGTGAGTGACGTAGAAGCGGATCATCTGGTCGAGGCGCAACGTGCGCGGAACGCCGTCGACGATCGAGAGCATGTTCGCGCCGAAGCTCGTCTGCAGCTGCGAATGCTTGTAGAGGTTGTTGAGCACCACCTTCGCGACCGCGTCGCGCTTGATCGTGACCACGATGCGCATACCGACGCGATCGGAGGACTCGTCGTCGATCTTGGAGATGCCCGAGAGCTTGCCGTCCCGAACCTGCTCGGCGATCGAGGTGATCAGGTTGTCCGGGTTGACCTGGTAGGGCAGCTCGGTGATGACGATCGTGGTGCGACCGTTGGAATCTTCTTCGATCTCGACGACGCCGCGCATGCGGATCGAGCCGCGGCCGGTGGAGTACGCATCCTGGATGCCCTGGCCACCGACGATGAGTCCGTGCGTCGGGAAGTCGGGGCCCTTGACGCGTTCCATGCAGGCCGCGAGCGTGGCTTCCTCGTCGGCCTCGAAGTTGTCGAGAGCCCAGAACACCGCGTCGCCCAGTTCACGCAGGTTGTGGGGCGGAATGTTGGTGGCCATACCGACGGCGATGCCGTTGGAGCCGTTCATCAACAGGTTCGGCACCCGCGACGGAAGAACCGTCGGCTCTTGGGTCTTGCCGTCGTAGTTGGGGATGAAGTCGACGGTTTCCTCGTCGATGTCGCGCAACATCTCCATCGCGAGCGGGGTCAGGCGCGCCTCGGTGTAACGCATGGCTGCGGCACCGTCGTTGCCGCGCGAACCGAAGTTGCCCTGACCGTCGACCAGCGGGTAGCGCATCGACCACGGCTGTGCCAGACGCACCAGCGCGTCGTAGATCGAGGTGTCGCCGTGGGGGTGGTAGTTACCCATCGTTTCGGCAACGGGGCGTGCGGATTTGACGTAGCTGCGGTCGGGGCGGAAGCCCGAGTCGTACATCGCGTACAGCACGCGGCGGTGCACGGGCTTGAGTCCGTCACGCACCTCGGGCAGTGCACGCCCGACGATCACGCTCATCGCGTAATCGATGTAGCTGCGCTGCATTTCCTGCTGGATGTCGACCGGATCGATCCGGTCTCCGCCCTCGGCGTTGGTGGTCGACCCCGGCGGGGGTCCTACCGGCGGTTCGGTGATGTCAGACATGCAAATCTCCTCGAGAAACGGTCACCTGCACGCACCGAGAGAACACATCGGTGCGTGAAGGGAAGTGACTAAACGTCAAGAAAGCGAACATCTTTCGCGTTGCGCGCAATGAAGCTTCGGCGTGCGGACACGTCCTCACCCATCAGGACGCTGAACAGCTCGTCTGCGGCGGCCGCGTCGTCGAGGGTGACCAGACGCAGAACTCGCACTGCCGGATCCATGGTGGTTTCCCACAGTTCCTTGGCATTCATCTCGCCGAGGCCTTTGTAGCGCTGGACGCCGTCCTCGACGTTGATCTTGCGCTTGTTGGCGATGCCGGCCTCCAGCAGACCGTCACGCTCGCGATCGGAGTAGGCGAAATCCGGTTCGCCGCGGCTCCACTTCAGCTTGTACAGCGGCGGCATGGCGAGGTAGACGTGACCGTTCTCGATCAACGGACGCATGAACCGGAAGAGCAACGTCATCAGCAGCGTGGAGATGTGCTGGCCGTCGACATCGGCGTCGGCCATCAGCACGATCTTGTGATAGCGCAGCTTGGCAAGATCGAATTCGTCGTGGATGCCGGTGCCGAAGGCGGTGATGATCGACTGGACCTCGTTGTTCTTGAGGACGCGGTCGATGCGGGCCTTCTCGACGTTGATGATCTTTCCGCGCAACGGCAGAATCGCCTGGAACATCGAATCGCGTCCGGATTTGGCCGAGCCGCCTGCGGAGTCGCCCTCCACGATGTAGATCTCGGACTTGCTCGGATCGTTCGAGCGGCAGTCGGCGAGCTTGCCGGGAAGGCCACCTATGTCGGTTGCGCTCTTGCGGCGCACCAACTCTCGTGCCTTTCGTGCAGCCATGCGCGCCTGCGCGGAGGAGACCGCCTTGTTGATGATGGTCTTGGCGTCGGCCGGGTTCGATTCGAACCAGTGCGCCAGGTGTTCGTTGCACGCCTTCTGCACGAACGACCGAATCTCGGTGTTGCCGAGCTTGGTCTTGGTCTGCCCCTCGAACTGCGGTTCACCGACCCGCACCGAGATGACTGCGGCAAGGCCCTCGCGGATGTCGTCGCCGGTGAGCTTGACGTCTTTCTCCTTGACGAGCTTCTTCTCGAGCGCGTACTTGTTCACCGTCGAGGTCAACGCGGTACGAAAGCCCTCTTCGTGGGTACCGCCCTCGTGCGTGTTGATGGTGTTCGCGAAGGTGTGCACCGACTCGGAGTATCCGGCGTTCCACTGCATGGCGATCTCGACCTCGTGGCCCTCACCTTTGCCGGTGAAGCCGACGACCGAGTTGTGGATCGCGGTCTTGGTCCTGTTGATGTGCTTGACGAAGTCGACCAGACCGTCGGGGTAGTGGTAGGACCGCTTGCGCACCTTGGCCGGCTTGGCTGCTGCGGCGTCGGCCTGCTCTTCCTCCGCCGTCTTGGGAGCCTCGGCCGTCTCACCGAGTTCTTCCTCGGTGGCGTCGGTCGGAGCCACCCTCTCGTCGGTGAAGTTGATGGTCATTCCCTTGTTCAGGAACGCCATCTCCTGCAGACGACGGTGCACGGTCTCGAAGCTGTAGTCGAGGGTTTCGAAGATCTGACCGTCGGCCCAGAAACGGACGGTGGTGCCGGTCTCGTCGGTGTCGCCGACGGTTTCGAGCGGTCCGGGCTTGGCGTAGTCGTAGGTCTGCTTGTAGCGATGGCCGTCACGCGCGATCTGCAGTTCGACCTTGGTGGAGAGTGCGTTCACCACCGAGATGCCGACGCCGTGCAGTCCACCGGACACCGCGTATGAGTCGGAGTCGAACTTGCCGCCTGCGTGCAGCTGCGTCATGACGACCTCGACGGTGGGAACACCGGAGGAGTGCATGGCGACGGGGATTCCTCGACCGTCGTCCTTGACCTCGACGCTGCCGTCCTCGTGGATGGTGACGTCGACGGTGGAGGCATAGCCGGCCATGGCCTCGTCGACGGAGTTGTCGACGACCTCCCAGATCAGGTGATGCAGGCCTCGTTCACCGGTGGAACCGATGTACATACCGGGCCTCTTACGAACCGCTTCCAGGCCCTCGAGGACCGTGATGGAAGACGCGCCGTAATCCTTGCTGTTCTCGTTGTTACCTGACTTCTGGGCAGCCACGGTTAGCTGGTTCTCCTTCTACGCGTCCACTACCCCGCTCACACCCCACAGGGTGCTACCGCAGGGACGGGCGCAGTCGATTCCGGCCGCGCCCGGGTCCATGCGTTTGTTCCGGGCTTGATGTCGTACCGGTCCATAGTACTGGTTGCCTACGACAGCATGGGCACGATGACACCCCTAAAAGGCCCCTGATTGCGCCGCAGGCGCATTTTCTCGGTCCCGGACGACAAAGATGAAGGGTGAAACCAGCGGCTCCGCTAGAGATCGAGCACGATCCGTTCGCCCTCGGAACGCGACACGCAGATCAACATCTCGTGTTGCTGCTCCTCGGCCGTGAGCCGATTCTCCCGATGCTGGGGTGTTCCGCTCAGTACCCGAACGCGACACGTTCCGCAGAACCCCTGCTGGCACGAATACGCCACATCCGGGCGTAGACGCCGAATGGCATGCAGCGCAGTCTCGTCCGAACCAACTGCAATGATTTGCCCAGAATCGACGAGCTGCACCTCGAACTCGGCACCGTTCTTCACCGGCGGAGGCGAGAACCGCTCGAAGTGCAGATGTGTAGCGGGCAACGAGTCGAACGAGGCCCGAACCAGATCGATCATCGGCGGAGGTCCGCACACGTAGACCGAACCGCCGGGTGCCGCCGCACCGAGCAGATCCATGCTCGACGGCATGCCGTCCACATCGTCGGTCCGGACCGTCACGCGATCGGCGTCCCAGCCGGCGATCTCGTCGAGGAACGGCATCGATTCACGTGAGCGGCCGCAGTAGACCAGGTGCCAGTCCATCCCCGTCTCACGAGCGCGCCGCACCATCGAGATGATGGCGGTGATACCGATTCCTCCGGCCACGAACACTGCATGCTCGGACCGTACGAACGGAAAACCGTTGCGCGGCCCCCGAATTGCGACCTCGGTGCCGACCGGGAGATCGTGCATCTCGCGCGACCCGCCGCCGCCGTCGGGCACCAGGCGCACCGCGATGGAGTACGAGTCGGCATCCGTCCGCCCACACAGCGAGTACTGCCGACGACGTCCGGACGGGAGATAGAAGTCCAGGTGCATTCCCGGTGCCCATGCAGGCAGCACAGAGCCGTCGGCGGCCGAGAACGTCAGTTGGACCACTTGCTCGTCCACGCACAGCACCGTGCGTGAGGCCAAGGTCAGTACTCGGGTGCGGGCGACGGGCGGCGCAGCGAACGACGCGTCGTAGTCGTCACCGTCGAGCAGAGCAAACCATTTGTCGAGCGCATCGGTCACAAGAGACACGGTTTGATCGGGCTCGTCGCGGCCGTACAGATTCTTCGGAATGGTCCGTCCCATTCGGAACGAGTCCACCATCTGTGCCATTGCGCCGAGCTTGCTCCGCAACGTGCGTTTGGTCATCGATCGGCGGACCGAGCTGCCGGTGAGGTGGCCAGATACTGCACTGCCTGCGCCGTCGACCCTTCCTGGGACGGGTGGTACGTGCGCTTGAAGTAGCGCAGCGACGCCTTCACCATCGACATCGGGGTCGGGAAAAGACCGGAGTTGGCCACTCGACGAAACTCTCGGAACGACGGTGTGCGCTGCTTGGGTGGAAGGTGCGCGAGCGTCGGATCCTGGCTCATCAGATAACGAACACCGCGGGTCCAGAACCACACGAGGGTGGGCGCGATGACGACGTACGTACGAATCCGGCGGGCCGGGCGGACGTCGAAGTATCGCATCACCTCGTAGGCCACCGATCGATGCTCGACCTCCTCGGCTCCGTGCCACCGCAGCAGGTCCAGCATGATCGGATCGACGTCGGCCTCGTCCAACTCCGTGGCATTGAGAACCCAATCGCCGAGGAAGGCGGTCAAGTGCTCTGCGGCGGCGATGAGGGCGAGACGTTCGACCAGACTGTTCTGGCCGTGACCGGACCTGTTTCCGAGGGCACGGCCGAACAGGAACTTCATCTGATCGACGTACGGATCGACATCGATGCCGTGCGCCCGGAGCTGATCGTGGACATCGGTATGCGCCTGCGCGTGCATGGCTTCCTGACCGATGAATCCGATCACGTCGTCGCGCAGCTGATCGTCGTGGATGAGCGGCAGCGCTTCCTTGAACGTGCGCACGAACCACTCCTCACCCTCGGGCAGGAGCAGGTGCATCACGTTGATCAGGTGAGTCGCGAGTGGGTTGCCGTCCATGTAGTGCAGCGGCAGGGAATTCCAATCGAACTCGACATTTCGGGCATGCAGAACGACACGGTCTTCGGGGGTTCCGTCCACGTCGACGGCCGCCGTCGATGCCTTCTTCGTTGGTGCAGACACAACTTCTCCTCGTCCGATGGCCGCGTAGAACATCTTCATCGATCCCCCGACCGCTGAGTGTCGCGAATCACGCTACGCACATCGACCATGTCACAGCAACACTGGCCCCAACATCTGTTGAGGATCACCTGGACCAGGCTGTTCGGAAAGCCATCGTTGGGACGTCTCACTATCCGTACGTGTCGCGCGGGCCACGTCCACGTACGTGACGTTCTCCCTTTCTCCAGCTCTGCGTCGTCGGACCGGTGATGCGCAACGACGTCACAACGCCGTGACCGACCGCCGCTGCGATCTTGGCCAGAATCTGCGACTGCATCAGCCTCAACTGCGTCGCCCACGCCGTGGACTCCGCCGAAATACTCAACACTCCGTCCTTGAGACCGGTGGGGTCCGCATGAGCCGAGATGTCCTCGCCGACCACGCTGGGCCACCGGCCCAGCACCGCGCCCTCGGACACCTTGGCCGACCACCCACGCTTGGACGCGATCGAGTTCGCCAACGCCCCGAAGGCCTGAGGATCGCGGTCGTCGGGCCCGGCTCCCGACCAACCGCGTCTACGACGCCCCCGCAGTGCTCGAACTCCACCGGTGGGCGACGACCGTCCCTGGCCCACCGATTTGCCACTGGCCTTGGCTGCGGCCCGCGCGTCCTCGAGTGCTCGACGCGCCAGATCGACGCCTTTCAATTCCGGTACCTCACCGTTGCCTGTGGGAGTCGCCTCGTCGTCGGTCATCTGTCCTCACCTTCCGAACGTGCGATGCCGGTATCGTCCGACAAGTCCGACAAGTCCGACAAGTCCGAGATGCGCGAGATACGTCCTGCTGCACCGGAATCGGCACTCTGCGTTGCCTCGACCCCGTAGCGTCGAGCATCGAGTTCGGGAGGTACGTCCTCCGGTACCGCCGCCGTGATGAGGACCTGCTCCGCGCCTGCGGCCACCGTCGCCAACGCTGCGCGCCTCTTGCGGTCGAGCTCGGCGAAGACGTCGTCGAGCATCAGAACCGGGTCCGTACCGTCCTCCCGCAACAATGCAAAAGACCCGAGCCGCAACGACAGTGCATACGACCACGATTCACCATGGCTGGCAAAGCCTTTGGTCGGTTGATCACCGAGCATCAATTCCAGGTCGTCGCGGTGCGGTCCCACCAGGCATACCCCACGTTCGATCTCGCGCTGTCTCATCACCGAAAGTTGGTGCAGGAAAGCAGCTTCCAGAACGTCTGTGTCATCGGGTTCGGGTGCACGATCGGCATCGGAGAATTCCGGTGGGAGGGCATCGGCCAAACTGCAGCGATAGGCGACGGCAGCCAAGCGAGATTCCGGCGCGATCGAACTGTAGGCCTGTTGCACGAAAGGCATCAGCTCGTGCACCAAAGCTATTCTGGCAGCGAGCAATCGAGCTCCGTGCGCCGCGAGATGACCATCCCAGACGTCCAGGGTGGCAAGGGCACTCACACCGTCGCCCGACAACGATCCGCGGCGCAACGATCCACTCGCCGTCTTGAGCAGAGCCGACCGTTGCCGCAGAACCTTGTCGTAATCGGCACGGACAGTGGCCATTCGAGGAATGCGAGTGGTGAGCAGCTCGTCGAGATAGCGTCGTCGCTCGCCGGGATCGCCGCGGACGAGCGAGAGATCCTCCGGAGCGAACAGCACACTCTGCAAAACGCCCAGGATCTCGCGTGGGCGCCGCAGCGGTGACCTGTTCATCCGAGCCTTGTTGGCCCTGCCCTCGAGGAGCTCCACATCGATGATCAGTTCGCGGCCGTGATTGACCACGGCACTGCCCACGAACGCCTTGGCAGCGCCTGCCCGGATCATGGGAGCGTCCGACGACACACGATGGGAGGACAACGTCGACAGATAGTTGAGCGACTCGAGCAGATTGGTCTTACCGTGTCCGTTCGGCCCCACGAACACGGTCGAGCCCGGTCCGAGGTCGACGGTGAGGTCGTCCCAGGATCGGAAATCGTGTAGCTGCAGAGACCGGACGAACACTTACTCGGTGTTCTTCGGCGCCGGGGCGCGCAGGGTCTCGTCGGCATCGGCCTTCTTGACCGCATGTCCGCCGAACTGGTTCCGCAGTGCAGAGACAGCCTTCATTGCAGGCGAATCCTCTTGCCGCGACGCAAATCTCGCGAACAACGCCGCAGAGATCACCGGCGCAGGGACAGCGTGACGAATGGCTTCCTCGACGGTCCAGCGGCCCTCACCGGAATCCTCGGTGTACCCGGAGATCTCACTGAACTCCGGATCCTGACCGAGCGCTTCGACCAGGAGATCGAGCAACCACGACCGCACGACCGTGCCCTTGCTCCAGGCCCGCAGCACGCCCTGCACATCCTGGACGAGTTCTTCGGCTTCGAGGATCTCGTAACCCTCGGCATACGCCTGCATCAACCCGTACTCGATGCCGTTGTGCACCATCTTCGAGTAGTGACCGGCACCGACCGGACCGGCGTGCACGAAACCGTCCGCGCGCTCGCCCTCGGGACGCAATGCGTCGAAGATCGGCATCGCACGGGCGACATGCTCGTCCTGGCCGCCGACCATCAGACCGTAGCCGTTCTTCAGGCCCCAGACGCCACCGGATACTCCGGCATCGATGTAACCGATTCCCTTGGCGTCCAACAGCTCTGCATTGGGCTTGTCGTCGGTGAATCGAGAGTTGCCACCATCGATCACCAGATCGCCCGGCTCGAGCACATCCGCAAGACCAGTGACGGTATCGCGGGTGATCTTGCCCGACGGAACCATCACCCAGACCACTCGTGGCGCCGTCAGCGACTGCGCCAGACCGGCCAGTGACGGAGTATCGGTCACCTCGGGTCGGGGGTCGTAGCCGACGACCTCGTGACCGTGCTCACGCAGTCTCTCTCGCATGTTGAATCCCATTTTTCCGAGACCGACCAAGCCCAGCTGCATGATGAGGCGTCCTTGTCTGTGTCAGGTGCGAAAGTGTCCGCGGGTTCAACAGTAACCAGACCGGATCAGCCCGGCAGCCTGACCGGCATCAGCAAGTACGTGTACTCGGACTGCGGCGCCGCGAACTTGCCTGCGTCATCGGGCACCAGTTCCTCGTCAGAGGTCGGCCGCAGCACTGCGGGCCGGCTCGGCGTCGTGAATCCGAAGGTGACCTTCTCGCTGTGCAGCGACGACAGGCCGTCGATGAGGTACCCCGGGTTGAAGGCGATGGTCAGAGCCTCACCCTGGAAATCGGCCGGCAGTGCCTCCTCGGCGCGGCCTGCATCGTCGCCACCTGCGGACAGCAACACGCCCTCGGCGTTGAATTCGAGGCGAACCTGCGCGCCACGCTCGGCAACGAGAGCCACACGCTTGATGGCCTCGATCAGCGACGCGATCTCGAGGGTCGCCACCGCAGTGTGTTCGGCCGGCAGTAGCTGACGGAACTTCGGGAATTCGGCGTCGAGCAGTCGGGTCGTGGTGCGGCGCCCGTCGCTGACGATACCGAGCAGGCCGTCGCTACCGATGGACGAGCCGGATCCCAGAGCGAGTTCGACGGGTGAGCCGGCGTTGCCGCCGAGCGTCTTCGCAGATTCGGACAAAGTCTTGGCCGGAATGAGCACCGCGGTGGTGGTGTCGGCCCCGGCGGGAGTCCACTCCACCTCGCGAACCGCCAACCGGAAACGGTCGGTGGCCGCGAGAACGACGTTGGTGCCGTCGATCTCGACGCGGATACCGGTGAGCATGGGAAGCGTGTCGTCCTTGCCCGCCGCAATGGCGACCTGGGCAATCGCCTCGGAGAAAACATCACCGGCCAGCGAACCGGTGTTGCTGGGCAACTCGGGGAGCTGCGGGTAGTCCTCCACCGGCATCGTGGGCAGCGAGAACTTGGCGCTTCCGCAGTTGACCAGAACGCGGGTTCCGTCGACCGTGACGTCGACCGGCTTGTTCGGCAACGACTTCGTGATGTCGGCAAGTAGCTTGCCTGACACCAGAACTCGCCCGGCAGTGGCAACTTCGGCCGACACTTTGACCTGAGCGGAGACCTCGTAGTCGAATCCGGAGACCGTCAGACCCTGCTCGTCGGCGGCAAGAAGAACTCCACCGAGAACGGGAACGGGCGGCCGCGACGGCAGGCTACGGGCTACCCACGCGACGGAATCGGAAAAATCTTCACGAGCAACGCGAAACTTCAAACTTCCAAGCTCCATCGCTCGGCATTTCCTCTCGTTCGGTGGCGTTCGTCGTCACGGTCCGGCGGTGCAACCACGATGGTTGCGGCTCGAACCGATGCAACGACGAGTGTGGCACATCCAGCGCAAGCACACCGTATGCCCTCCGAACCGAAGACGAAAGCGCGAGGTTCACGCCGAACGTGGGATTCGGGCGATCTCGAGGGGCCTGTGAACGAATCGTTCCCCAACACCTGTTTTCAAAGAAGTTCTTTCAAGGAGAAAACAGAAGTATTAATAGGTCCTGTGGAATCTGTGCACGGACCATTCGATCCGCTGGTGGCCGAGCGTGGTGTCGTGGGGATGAACTCGGGACCAATACGTGGTTGACGAGTGGCTGCCTGTGGACGAATCACATCGGTGCACAGGCGCCCACATTCCATCCCCAGAACTTCGATGTTGTCCACATGGTTATCCACAGGTGTGAATCAATGGTCGACGCTTCGAAAACTCACCGAATCCGCGTCGTGAATCGGTCCGACGAACGACGAGAAACAGCGACGGCACCGAACCCGCGATGGGATTCGGTGCCGTCTTCTGCGTTCGTCTGTGACCGGTTGTCTACCGCTTCGAGCGCTGCTTGATCCGCGCGGTCAGCTCCTGAACCTGGTCGTACACCTTGCGACGCTCGGTCATCTCCTTGCGAATCTTCTTGTCCGCGTACATCACCGTGGTGTGGTCCCGACCGAACGTCTGGCCGATCTTGGGCAACGACAGATCGGTGAGCTCGCGGCAGAGATACATCGCGATCTGCCTGGCCATAGCCAGTGCTCTGGCCTTGCCCGGCCCGCACAGGTCCTCGATGGAGGTGTTGAAGTACTCCGCTGTGACGGCCATGATCGTGGCCGCATTGATCTCCAGACTCGACGAATCGGGGATGAGATCGCGCAGAACCACCTCGGCCAGCGTGAGGTCGAGTGCTTGTCCGTTGAGCGATGCGAAAGCCGTCACTCGAATGAGGGCGCCTTCGAGCTCACGAATATTGCGTTCGATTCGGCTGGCGATGAGTTCGAGCACGTCGTGCGGCACATCGAGCCGGTCCATCCGAGCCTTCTTGCTCAGGATGGCGATACGCGTCTCGAGCTCGGGTGGCTGCACATCGGTGATCAGGCCCCACTCGAAGCGGGTCCGAAGCCGCTCCTCGAGCGTGGCCAACTGCTTCGGTGGCCGGTCGGACGAGACGACGATCTGTTTGTTCGCGTTGTGCAAGGTGTTGAAGGTGTGGAAGAACTCCTCCTGAATGCCTTCCTTGCCCTCGATGAACTGGATGTCGTCGACGAGCAGCACGTCGGTCTCCCGGTAGCGGCGCTTGAACGCCACTTTGCGGTCGTCACGAAGACTGTTGATGAAGTCGTTGGTGAATTCCTCGGTCGAGACGTATTTGACGCGCATGCCCGGGAACAGGCGCTGCGCGTAGTGGCCGGCCGCGTGCAGGAGGTGCGTTTTGCCCAGACCCGACGCCCCCCACACGAACAGCGGGTTGTAGGCGCGAGCGGGTGCTTCGGCGATCGCCACCGCGGCTGCGTGTGCGAACCGATTGGAGGCGCCGATGACGAACGTGTCGAAGGTGTACTTCGAGTTGAGGCTGTTGGCACCCGAGGACGGCGGTGTCGAGTCGGGAGGTTTCGTGAAATACGTCGGCCACGAGTTCTGGACGCTGGCGAGAGCCTCGCGTTCGTCGTCGACCTCTTCGTAATCGGCCGTCTCGGAGTCCGACGGCTCGTCGTCTCTGCTGGTCAGGATGCGGCGCCGGTAGGTAGGAGAACTGGCGGCATCGGGGTACGGCGATCGCTCGGAGTCGATCTTCTCGTCCTCGGGAGCGGAGATACGCACTCCGAGTCCCTCGACGCCCTGTCCCAGGTGACGCCCGAGGGCACCGAGGATGGGTTCGCGAAGATCTCGTTCGATCGCTTCCTGCGCGAAGGTCGACGGAACTGCGAGCAGTGCGAACCCCTGGGTCAAGGTCAGTGGTTTGACCAGAGCGAGCCAGGCCTTCTGGCCTTTGGTCAGCGGCGACCCACTGTGTCGGTCGGATGTGAGCTCCGCGACCACCTCGGGCCAGATGCGCGCGAGCGCATCCGGATCGTCGTTCACGTTGGGCCCTCCGTCGTCGAGCAATTGGTCTCGGGCGGTGTTCGACGCGTGAATTCGCGCGCCGTTTCGTACCCGCGCGGCAACATCGTCGGATAGCGTCGTCGTTCGTGCGTCGCTGCGGCCGAGACCAGGGTCCGTGGGTGGACCCCGCAAGGTACGAATATGCCACCTGAACTGTGTTTCCACACAATTATCCACAGGTGTGGATAAACGACACCGATGTGAGCCCAGAACGCGTTCCGGCTCGTGCTATGACAGTTGCGCCAGTCTGACCTGCACCGATGCCGACTGTCTGTAGTGCGATCGGACGACTTGTGTCGCAGCGCGCGGTCGTTCGACGGCGATGTCGACGCACATCACATCATCAGCGGCCGGAAACCGGCACTGCCTGTGTATGAATGACGGCGCTCTCCGCTCGAGAGCGAGTTTGACCGGCGGTGACTCGATCAGTACTCTCGAACAGTCACCCAATAGCGAGGTGGCCGATGCTTGCTGGCTGCTTACAGTCTGTCTTCACTCGGATTTCTCGCTCGGGAGGCAAGCAAGTCCATCCGGACTCGCTGAGAACCTTTCCAGCAGGCGCCGACAGATCGGCGTTTCAATCTCGAGGAGTGTTGACCGTGGCCAAGGGCAAGCGGACGTTCCAGCCGAACAATCGCCGCCGCGCGCGCGTTCATGGCTTCCGTCTTCGTATGCGTACCCGTGCGGGTCGTGCAATCGTTTCCGCACGTCGCGGCAAGGGCCGTAAAGAACTCACAGCCTGATATCTGTTCGTCCGAAGCTTGGAGCTCGGGATGCTTCCTGAGCCGAATCGACTACACCGAGCACGTGATTTCTCCGTAGCGGTGCGTCGAGGACGCCGAATGGGTAGATCGAATCTTGTGGTTCACGCCGTCGTGCGTGACGAACAGGACATCGCATCGACCGTTCGCGGGCCACGATTCGGATTGATCGTCAGCAAGGCAGTCGGGCCGGCCGTAACTCGTCATCGAGTTGCGCGCCGGCTTCGGCATATCTGTACCGACGTCATCGGTGAGCTCCCCGAGACCACCGACGTGGTGATCCGCGCTCTGCCCGGAGCTGCGAGCGCGTCCTCGGCAGATCTACTGGTTCAACTGCGTTCAGGATTGAAGAAGCTCGGTCTTCTCGAAGCTCCGAAGGGTCCGCCGTCATGACATTCATGGGCAACCTTCGTCCCATTCCTGCTCGAACACTCGTCTACTTCATCGGGTTGTACCGGACATACGTGTCCCCGATGAGACCTCCCACCTGTCGCTTCTCCCCCACCTGCAGTGAATACGCCATCGAGGCGCTCCAGGTGCATGGGATGACGAAGGGCTCGTTGCTGGCAGTCGTCCGCCTCCTCAAATGTGCTCCCTGGCACTCTGGAGGCTGGGACCCGGTACCCGAACCCGGTAGGTGGCGGCCGACCGTCACCGAACCGACCGAAACCGAAGAACACCACGATCTCGCGCGAGTGGAAGAACAGAGGAGTACATAGAGCCGTGCTCGACTTCATTTACTACCCGGTTGCCTGGATTCTCTGGGTGTGGCACAAGGTGTTCGGCTTTGTGTTCCAGGATCCCAGCAATGGGTTCGCCTGGGCACTGTCCGTCGTCTTCCTGGTCTTCACCCTCCGCCTGATTCTGTACAAGCCCTTCGTCAAGCAGGTCCGCACGACGCGGCAGATGCAGGAGCTACAGCCGCAGATCAAGGCTCTGCAGAAGAAGTACGGCAAAGACAAGCAGAAGATGGCCGTCGAGATGCAGAAGCTCCAGAAGGAGCACGGCTTCAATCCGCTGATGGGCTGCCTACCAGTTCTGGCGCAGGCACCGGTGTTCATCGGCCTGTTCCACGTGCTGCGCTCGTTCAACCGCACCGGTACCGGCTTCGGTCAGCTCGGGTTGACTCCCGAGGAGAACCGGGAGCTGTCGAACTATGCGTTCAACGTGGCCGATGTGCAGTCCTTCCTGGACGCCCGACTGTTCGGTGCTCCGATCTCGGCGTGGATCACGATGCCGCAGGATCAGCTCAACGCATTCGCGGTGGGTCCTGGTGCATCCATCCCGTCGACGTGGGTCATCGTGGCTGTCTCCGTCCCGCTGATGATCATCGCGGCGATCATGACGCACTTGAACTCGCGTGCATCGGTTGCACGTCAGAGCGAGGCGGCAGCGGCGAACCCGCAGTCCGCGATCATGAACAAACTCGCTCTCTATGTCTTCCCGCTGGGCGTTCTGGTGTTCGGCGCTCTGCTTCCGATCGCCATCCTGCTGTACTGGGTCAGCAACAACACGTGGACTTACGCGCAGCAGCATCTGGTGTTCGGAAAGATCGACAAGGAAGAAGCCGCGAAGACCGCAGCTGCGGTGGAGAAGCGTTCCGAGAATGCGCCGAAGCCCGGTGTGAAGCCCGTGTCGATCAGCAAGCCGAAGCCCGGTGCTCGCCCCAAGCTCTCGAAGATGACGCCGACGAACGATCCATCCGCGGTGGAGACCGGTGAGGCCATTTCCGGTTCGACGACCGGTGCCGCAACGCCGGCCAAACCGAGACCGCAGGCGAACCGGAACAAGTCGACCAAGCGCAAGCGGCGCTGACCGACACGTCGAGAGAAGGACGAACATGGCAGCGGGCGTAGAAGAAGCTCAGAACGACGAAGTACAGACAGCCGATGCAGTATCCGGGGATGGAGCAAGTGACGTGGTGGTCGAGGCCGATCAGGTGAGTGCAGCCGACGTGGAGGCAGACGAGACTCCTGTGGTCGAGGACTCGGGCCTCGTCGAGGACAAGTCCGAGGATGTGTCGGACGATGACGACGAGGACGATGAGGACTACTTGGTCGAGGAAGGCGAGATCGCCGGCGACTACCTCGAGCAACTGCTGGACGTCCTGGACTTCGACGGCGACATCGATCTCGACGTGGAGGGTGACCGTGCCATCGTCAGCATCGACGGCGGCGATGATCTCGCCAAGCTCGTCGGCCGCAAGGGTGAAGTTCTCGATGCACTGCAGGAGCTGACTCGGCTGGCCGTTCAGCAGTCGACGGGTGAGCGCAGCAAGCTGATGCTCGACGTCGCCGGTTGGCGAGCGAATCGGCGGACCGAACTCGGCAACCTCGGTGGCGAAGCAGCTCGTCGGGTTCTCGAATCCGGTGAGCGCGAAGAGTTGACCCCCATGACACCGTTCGAGCGAAAGATCGTGCACGACGCGGTCGCCAAGATCGACGGCGTTGCGAGCGAAAGCACCGGCGTCGAGCCGGCTCGGCGAGTAGTGGTCGTCAAGGCGTAACAGAGCTTCACAGACGATGGCCCCCACTTCGGTGGGGGCCATCGTCGTATCCGGATGTAGTAGACCTCTGATCGAATGTCATCGATGTAATTTGATTGATCACTATCCGACGGCAGTGCCGGAGGGATCGGTTCTCTCGCCGGATTCGCTAGATCCAGCCATGCACTCCGCTTTCGTCACTGTGACGGCGAGGACGGAGGCGACTCATCGACTTGGTGTGCGGATTGTTCGGGTCTGTTTCACGTGAAACAGGAGGCGCTCGAGGCGAGAGAGTTCTCGGATGACGCGCTGACAGCTTTGTGACATTTCGAGCGTTGTCGCCACACCCATCGGAAACTTTCGGGTGGAACACGCTCGATGTTCCGGTGAGTTTCTAAATCTCGGCAGGCGCACGTGACGGTCTAGAATCCCGGCGGTTTCACGTGAAACAGCGCGATGCCGGATTGGTGTGGAATCGAATTCGACCTAGCCCGCGCACACCGAGTTCGAGATGATCCTGCGAAAGATTGTTGAACGCACCGATCGCGAACCGGTTCCGTTGATCCGGCCGAGGGGCAACGCCAGTCAGATCCCATCCGGCGTTCACTGCGAGATCCGGTCTTGGTACAGATCAGCGTTGTCGGATTCGGCTATAAGCACTATCAAGCGCTTACGACGCCAGGGCCGCTCGCTGATGCAGTGACCCTCTACCGGCTTCGACCGTTGCGGTGGTCGGGTGCCGATCGACGAGATATCGACGGCATCGCATGGATACACCCGTGACGTTCGGACTGCGGAGGAATGACGCCACCCGCATGAAGTCTGCGGTGTGTGCTTCCCGACGGGGCAAGCACGTGTGTGCGGCGAATTGCTCGCATTGGTTGCCGGTCGGACATCCGCGCAGTCTCGATTCGGGGAGAGAAGCCGACCTGACGATGTGCCTCCGGGACTGGTTTACAAGTACCGATCGCTCATCGCGTGACTGTGTACGACCGTCGTGCCCGCCGGGCCGAGCCGTATGAACTGTGGATGCGGTTGGAGTTGGGATCAGGCGAGTGAGTGTTCGAGTCGATCGTGACGCAATCGAGAACGAACTCGTGTCTGAGTCTCCCCCCGACTGTGACCGTCATGGTGCTCGACGGTGCCTGGAACTGCGTTCGCGGTCAACAGGTCTGTCTGCACTGTATGCCGGATGTCGATCTACTCTGCGCGGGTAGCGCAGGGGCTGGACCGACCCTGAGTTTCACGTGAAACATTGTCGTCGACGATCAATGGCCCAGAGGTATCCAGCCACAGACATCGATGCGCTCGACGGCGAGTTGCACCATCCCCGCTGTATCGGGCCCGGGTGCCGGACTGTATTGCGGCCAGTTCTGTTCGTCGAATTTTGCCGTCTGCCGCCGGAGGCGGAGGAACTGATCGACGCTGACTGGCCTGTCTCCTTCCGAGCTGTCAGGCGGTTGGGTACCGCGTGGTTCATCAGGTCGTGGCGCGACAACGGGTCGGCAGCGAACCGTCGGAAACGCAGTTTCACGTGAAACATGGCATGGGGCACCGGTGACCTCCCGTCGCCGACGGGACCGGATTCTGGCGGAGCTGGATTCGGCACATGAGTCCGGGGGTCGGTCTACAGACCCACCGCATCAAGAGCCGAGGCAGCTCGATCCGGTTGGTCCAACTGGACCGAACATGGGATGGCCCGCTGATCGTGAATTGCTACGCCTGCGCCCGAATGTCGATCGCGTAGTGCTCGCGCTACGGGCAATTGTGGCGTGGGATGTCGCATTCGACTGAGTTACAGCGATGTCGTTTGGCGTTCCGCGCCCGGGCACGGGAAGATGTTTCACGTGGAACAAGAAGGCTCGGATAGCAACCATGTGATGGCCGTGGCGGAGCAGATCTTCGGTGATCGGCTCGAGTTGGCACGGAGGTATCACGACTCGTTGGCGACGGCCGGTGTAGAGCGAGGCCTCATCGGACCGCGTGAAGTGCCGCGGCTTTGGGAGCGACACATCCTCAACTGTGCGGCGATCGGTGAGCTCATCGATGAAGGCGAGACCGTTGTGGACATCGGCAGTGGCGCGGGCTTGCCCGGGATCCCGCTGGCGATCGCGCGACCCGATCTGCGCGTAACCCTCGTCGAGCCCCTTCTGCGCCGGACCGTGTATCTCGCCGAATTCATCGAGGAACACGATCTGAACATCTTGGTCGTGCGTGGCCGCGCGGAACAGCCCGGCGTCAAGAAGGAAGCCGGCGGTGCCGATGTGGTCACGTCGAGAGCGGTGGCACCATTGGAGAAGCTGGCCAAGTGGTCACTCCCTCTGGTTCACGAGCACGGCCGGATGCTGGCTTTGAAGGGTTCGAGCGCCGGAGAAGAGATCGAACGCGACCGGACTTCCCTCACTCGGATGGGTGCTGGCAAGCTGGAGGTAGTGGAGTGTGGAGTGGGTCTGCTGCCCACTCCCACCATTGTCGTCAGAGCGGTGCGTGAGCCGCGGAGACTGAGTCGTCACTGATTTCGATCGTGGGCTCACACGTCCCGCGCTCGATCCGATCGATCGTATTGAACACAGTCAGTTCCGCACTAAGGAGCACATATGTCGGGTGGGTCCGATCCCGCTGTTTCACGTGAAACAGCGTCCAAGAAGAACGTGTCGAGCAACTCGGAGAACAAGTCGGGGGTGACGGCCAACTCCGGGTTCGAGTACACCAGCGCGATCTCACCGAACGACACCCCCATCGGCGCTGCGGCACATCGAGCCAGCCAGGTTCTGCATCCCGGATCCGTATCGCTGCCGAAGCCGGCGAAGCGACGCATGCTGACGATCGCTAATCAGAAGGGTGGCGTCGGGAAGACGACGACCGCGGTGAACCTGGCTGCCGCGCTTGCACTCCAAGGTCTGACGGTTCTGGTGGTCGATCTCGACCCCCAGGGCAACGCCAGCACCGCGTTGGGCGTCGAGCATCACTCGGGTGTGCCGTCGAGCTACGAGGTCCTCATCGGTGAGGTGAGAGCCAAGGACGCAGTGCAGAAGAGTCCGCACAGCGACAGGCTGTTCTGCATCCCGGCAACCATCGACCTCGCCGGAGCCGAGATCGAGTTGGTGTCGATGGTCGCCCGCGAAGGGCGCCTCAAGACGGCGCTGTCGGTGGAAGAGCTCGCCGGCATCGACGCGGACTTCATCCTGATCGACTGCCCACCGTCGCTCGGTCTGCTGACAGTCAACGCGCTCGTCGCGGCGACCGAGGTACTCATCCCCATTCAGTGCGAGTACTACGCGCTCGAAGGTGTGGGTCAGCTTCTCCGCAATATCGAGTTGGTGCAGTCGCATCTGAATCCCGAACTCCACGTCTCCACCGTGATCCTGACGATGTACGACGGGCGCACCAAGTTGGCGGACCAGGTTGCGGAAGAGGTACGCAAGCACTTCGGGGACGCCGTCCTGCGCGCCGTCATTCCTCGCAGCGTGAAGGTATCCGAGGCTCCCGGGTACGGCATGACGGTGCTGGATTACGACCCCGGTTCACGAGGTGCGATGAGCTACCTGGACGCCGGACGAGAGCTCGCTGCCCGATCGGCCGGCATCGACGAAGCACGAAAGAAGTAACCAGATGAGTTCAACACGTAAGGGTGGTCTGGGTCGCGGCCTGGCCTCACTCATCCCCACCGGACCTGATGCCGGACCACGCCTCGGCAACGCTGCGGCAGACGTGATCATCGGCGCGGATCGCAACGCCAAGGACCGTCCGGATACGTCCACCAAGCCGAAACGAACCGCACCGGCAGACGAACTCACCGAGACTGCGACGGCGCCCACTCCGACGCCTCCGGTGCTGAGTGGAGACGACCTCTCCCCCGTCGGCGCCGTCTATCGCGAGATCGCACCGGATCGAATCGAAGCGAATCCGAAGCAACCGAGACACGTCTTCGACGACGAATCGTTGGCCGAGCTGGTCCACTCGATCCGTGAATTCGGCCTCATGCAGCCCATCGTGGTTCGTCTCGTATCGGGTTCTGCTGCCGCCGGTGACGCAAAGTATCAGCTCGTCATGGGCGAGCGTCGGTGGCGTGCAAGCCAGGAAGCCGGCCTCGAGTCGATCCCGGCGATCGTTCGGGAGACCGCGGACGATGCGATGCTGCGCGATGCTTTGCTCGAAAACATCCATCGGGTGCAGCTCAATCCGCTCGAAGAAGCGGCCGCGTACCAACAGCTGCTCGAGGAATTCGACGTCACGCACGAAGAACTGGCCGCGAAAATCGGTCGGTCACGCCCCGTCGTCACCAACATGATTCGCCTGTTGAAGCTGCCGATTCCCGTGCAACGACGAGTGGCGGCCGGAGTTCTGTCGGCCGGCCACGCCCGCGCGTTGTTGTCGCTGGACGCTGGATCGGATGCGCAGGAGTCGTTGGCGGCGCGAATCGTCGCCGAAGGGCTCTCCGTCCGCGCGACCGAAGAGGCCGTCACCCTCGCCAATCGGGAGGACGGAAAGAGCCCGGAACCGGCGCCCCGGCGCAAGCCGATTCAGATGCCGGGCCTGCAGGACGTCGCCGATCGCCTCTCCGATTCGTTCGATACACGGGTAACGGTCAGTCTCGGTAAGCGGAAAGGCAAGATCGTGGTCGAATTCGGTTCGGTTGATGACCTCCAGAGGATCGTCGAGATGATGGAAGCACAGAAGAAAAAGTAGCGGTGATTTTTCAGGACCAGACATACACGGGCGAAACGTCACTGTGACGTAGCTCTGTGGTCGATGGTTCCGAAAATTCAAAATCTACCCGAATAGTATTGTGATACAACACATTTGAATGATCTACTCCACCCGTCGGGTCAGGTGATCGAATCGCCTATCCTGGTCGAGGAGCGGATCGGCTCCGATCGACAATTCTCGTGGTGAACGAGTGCACGAAGGCTGAGGTAAGCGGTGTCGGCGATGGTGACCGGAGTGACGCTCGGTTCGTTCGAGCACTTGCCGACGCATTCGCGGCGGTGCAGCTTCTGGGTACTCGATCCTGCGTCGGAGAGTTCCTCGGTCGACCTCGAATTCGAGAACGAAGTATGGCTGTCGACCATCATGCTCGAATGGGGATCGTGTGGGCAGTTGCTGTCCGTCGACGGCAGGACGATCGGCTGCGCGCTCTACTGCCCACCCCGGGCAGTTCCACGCGCGGCCACGTTCCCGACTTCGCCCGTCAGCCACGATGCAGTTCTACTGACCCAACTCCGGATCGATTCGCCGAACGACGCCGACATGCATTCGGCCACGCTGATCCAGGCTGTCGTGGGCGATCTCGTCAATCGTGGAGTTCGTGCTCTGGAGGTGTTCGGCATTCGGCGCAACGCCGACGATGCTGCGCCGGTGGTTCCCAACGCCACGGCACAACTGACGTGTTCGGCGTCGACGTGCATGATCGAAGCGGATTTCCTCGAGAAGGTCGGGTTCGAAGTCATTGCTCCCCACCACAGATTCCCGAGACTACGGCTCGAGCTCGATCGCGATCACGGGTGGAAGCAGGACGTCGAATCTGCACTCGAGCAGCTCCTGATCGCGGCCAGCATCTCCGTCGTCGACATCGAGCAGAAGTCGACGGTCGGGGCGAGCTGACCACTCACCGATCGACGCGTTCGCACGCGCGGTAGGTCAGGGGCGATCGGAGGCAGCGAGTTCTTCGGCGAGCAACTCGGCGAAGGTGAACGTTCCGGTCGGCTGATCGTCCTGACCGAGTAGGTACAGACGTTTGACGGCGATCAGGATCGCTTCGGCGATGATGTCGCGGAACCGCGGGTCGCTGAGCACTTCGACGTCGGATTCGTTGGTGAGGTAGCCGAGGTCGATCTGGATGGTCGGCATGTTGGTCAGGCGCAACAGATCCCACGTGCGGCCATGGCTGCGGCAGTCGAGAAGCGGTGTGCGGGCGACGATTTCACGCTGCACGTAGCTGGTCAGTACCTGGCCGATCATCGAGGTGGATCCGTGCGAGTTACCGAAGTGGAAACTTGCGATGCCGTTGGCCACGGGGCTGGTGCTCGATGCGCAGCGCAACGAGATCATCAGATCGGCGCCCCAGGCATTGGCGGTCTCGGCGCGGTCGGCGACCGAAGGATTGGTCCCGCGAGCACGGGAGAGGAAGGTCTCCATGCCGGTCGCGGCCATGCGGCCCTCGAGTCGACTGGCCAGATCCCACAGAATCTCGGATTCGGAGACGCGGCCGAAGGCCCCGTCGACGATGCGTCCGGTGTCTGCTCCGCCGAGATCGGGATCGATGACGATGCGCTTGCCGGTCAACTGCGGTCCGGACTTACGAACGAGTTCCTCCTCGCTCATAGCGTGAGGGGATCCACCGGTGACGCGAGTTCCGAGAAGGTCGAGAGAGCGCAGAGTCGCCGGCCCACAGATGCCGTCCGGGGAAAGTCCGATCTCGCGCTGGAACGAAGACAGACCCTCGTGTGTGCGGGGACCGAAGAAGCCGTCGACGCGTTCGCTGTAGAAGCCGAGATCCTGGAGTCTCGTTTGCAACGAGGCGACATCGTCGCCGTACAGCGGAGCGGATAGCTGGTAGATGAGGGTTCGGGCGCCGAGGCGGTACGACGCTTCTTTCAACGCGCGATACGTGGCCGGGCCGACCACACCGTCGACCAGGAGGCCGCGGTGTTGTTGGAAGGCGCGCACGGCACCTCCGAGGGCACCGTCGAACACGGAACCAGGAGCCGTCCAGTGGCCGTCGGCCATCGGACCTGGGGGAACGACCGCCTCGTGAAGAAAGCCGAGTGCCGACAGCGTGCCGCGGACCTCGGCGACGGCGGGTCCGGAATCGCCGTGACTGAGTTCCTGCATCCTCGACAAAGCCTCTCGATCGTTCCGTCGGCACTCACACCTTGCGACTGATGTGCCGATGCCGAAGCATCGGCACATCAGATGATTGTCGCAGAAAGACTGGCTTCCGCTGCAATCCACACTGTGTGCAGGTGAGTCAGATAACGCCTTCGAGGTCCTTGAGCAGCGCGGCCTTGCCCTTTGCGCCCACAATTTGCTTGACCGGCTTGCCGCCCTGGAAGAGGATCAGGGTCGGAATCGACATGACCTTGAAGTCGCGAGCAGCCTGCGGGTTGGCGTCGATGTCGAGCTTGGCGATGGTGAGCTTGTCCTTGTGCTCGGCCGCGATCTCCTCGAGAACCGGGGCGACCATCTTGCACGGGCCGCACCAGGTGGCCCAGAAGTCGACCAGAACGGGCTTCTCACTGGTCAGCACATCGTCGACGAACGACGCGTCGGTGATGGTGACAGTGCTCTTGTCGTCGGACATTTTCTATCTCCTCGATGTTGGAAGCTCGGTGCCTGTCAGGCGTTGACGGCGTCGACCGGTTGGTCGGCGTGTTCGAGCGTGTTGGTGGTGATATCGCCTTGCTCTGCCAACCAACGCTCGGCGTCGATCGACGCGGTACAGCCCGTACCCGCAGCGGTGATGGCCTGCTGGTAAACGTGGTCGACGAGGTCTCCGGCAGCGAACACGCCTTCGACGGAGGTGGCCGAGGACGGCGACGCGACCGTGACGTAGCCGGCGTCGTCGAGCTCGACCTGACCCTTGACCAGCTCGTTGCGGGGATCGTGGCCGATCGCCACGAACATGCCGGTCACGTCCAGGGTGGTCTTCTCGCCCGTTTCGGCGTGCTCGAGCGACAGTCCGGTGACGCTGCTGTCGCCGAGGACCTCGAGCACCTTGGTATCGGTGAGGAAGCGAATCTTGTCGTTGTTCTTGGCGCGTTCGAGCATGATGCGCGACGCCCGGAACTCGCTGCGGCGGTGCACGATCGTGACACTGCGTGCGAAGCGAGTGAGGAAGGTCGCTTCCTCCATGGCCGAGTCGCCACCACCGATGACGGCGATGTCCTGATCGCGGAAGAAGAAGCCGTCACAGGTGGCACAGGCGCTGACGCCGCGGCCGAGCAGCTTCTCCTCACCCGGGATGGACAGGTAGCGAGCTGCTGCGCCCATGGCGAGGATGATCGCGCGAGCCCGGTAGGTCTCGCCGCCGGCAGAGACCGTCTTGATCGGGCCCGTCAGGTCGAGCTCCTCGACGTCCTCGGTTCGGATGTCGGCACCGAATCGCTTCGCTTGTTCACGCATCTGTTCCATCAGATCGGGGCCCATGATGCCCTCGCGGAACCCGGGAAAATTCTCGACCTCGGTCGTGGTCATCAGCGCACCACCGAACTGCGTTCCCTCGAACAGGATGGGTTCCAGTTCCGCCCGTGCGGCGTAGACGCCGGCGGTGTAACCGGCCGGTCCCGAGCCGACGATGATGAGATCGTGAACCTTGGGGGTACTCAATGCAGACCTTCCGATCTTGTGCGGCGTGAACTTACCGTCGAGATCCGAGTGCGCACAGCACACGCCGGTCGACGTACATCTGGTCAACACCACCCTAGAGGCAGTTGTTCCCCGGTGAGAGATCTGTCAGCCGATATCGCGACGCGTCAGCACGTCGGGGTTGGCGGTGCCGCAGTCGTTGCCCACCGCGAGGGCAATGAACTGTGAGGGCTGTGCTCCGGCGAGGACGAGCAGGGTTCCGTCTCGACCGTCGACGCGCACTCGACTGGATCCGAGAACGGTGGTGGCCGGATCCACATCGTTGGACTGCAGACAGGCAGCGAGGTCGGCCGGATCGGCCAATGCTCCGGGATCGCGCTTGCCGATGATGCTGAACGCGAAACCGGAGTCGAGGTCGACGGAATCGAGCACCAGAGACGTATCCGGAGCCTGCGACGGGTCGGCAGCGATCGACTCGGGTTCGTCCGGGGTGTACAGGACTGCGGCGACAGCAACCGATCCGGTCACCAGAAATACTGCGGCAGCAGCAGTTCCGAGAACGATATGCCGTCTTCGCGGACGGAGTGGAACGACGACGCCCACCGGGGACGCCGATTGCTCGACCGTGTGGATCGTGCGATCGATCTGCCGGGCGACGTCGGGCGGAATGGACAACGTCCCGGTGGGATCCTCGCCCATCTCGTGCAGTCGAGCCGAGACTGCGTCGAGACCGGCGAGTATCCGCATCGAATCCTCGTCGAGACGAACCAGTGGCCACAGTCGTCTACTGACGTCCTCGGGAAGTGCATCCGCATGCAGATCGGCGAGCAGTTCCGGCGAGAACGGGGCTTGTAGAGCGTCGGTGCTCGACGGCACGTTCCTGCCTCCCTTCGCCGAGTCTGCTTTCCCTCTCACACGGTATAGACGCGAGGGGGTCAGATTCGGTTCCCTGCATCTTTCAGGTACGCGAGCTGAGTCGAGAGCTTGAGTCGACCGCGGGCGCATCGACTCTTGACGGTACCGGTGGGAACGCCGAGCAAGGCGGCAGCGTCGGCCACCGAGTAGCCCTCCATGTCCACGATGACGACGGCTGCGCGTTGGTCGGGTGGCAACGTCATCAGAGCCTGCCGAACGAGAATGCTCGTCTCCGTCTCGGAAATCCGGTCCCTGGGCGAAACGGGCTCGTGACTTTCGTTCTCGCTCAACGGAACCGAGGGACGTGCTTTGTTTCTGCGGATGCGGTCGAGGCAGGCATTGACGACTATTTTGTGCAACCAGCTTCGGACTGCGGCGTCGGCGCGAAACGACCCGGCCGTGCGATGGGCGGAGAGCAGCGCCTCCTGCAGAGCGTCGGAGGCGTCCTCGGGCGTGTAGCTGGTGCGTCGAGCCGTCAGCCACAGATGTTCGTGGTGTCGGTAGATCAGCGTGGCGAAGGCGTTCGGCTCCCCGGCCGCATGGGCAGCCAGAAGCTCCGCATCCGTGCGCTCCCCTGGCGCCGAATCGAAACGTTCGGTCATACGAAAACGGCTCCCCCCGTGTTAACGCATTGGGGGGAGCCTAGGCCATCGAGACCACGAAGTACGAAACGAGCCCTTATTGGTTACCGAATGCCTGATTCAGGAGTCGAAACCGATCCCGGAGATCGAGGTGGCAATGCGGCCGCCCTGTTCACCGAGCGTGGTGATCCAGACGAGCACGTTCCCGGTCGGCTCTGTGTCGCTGAGGGCGATGTCGGTTCGGCCGTTCTGCAGCGTGGCTTCACCGAGCAGAGTGGTGTCGCTCAGGCTGGGTGAGTCGTTCGGGGCCGACCGGATCTCGACGACGGTTCCCGGAGACGTCGATTCGATCCATGCGTTCTGCAGTGTCGAGGACGGAATGGACACGAGCAGCCCGACGCCGTTCTTGAGGGCCGGGAACTGCTGGAAGTACGAGTCGGTCGTCCACTCGGTGCTGGGATCGTTGTCGATCACGTTGGAGGCGGTACTCGGGTTGTCGGCGGAACCCTGGGGTGAGAACACGCTGACGTCGTTCATCGCTACCTGTCCACCGGTCTCGGCCGGGGGCGCAGCAGGCGCATCGCCCGCCGGTGGTGGCGTAGCCGGAGTGGTGAGACCGAAGTCCTGGGTGTCGAGCGGAGTCTCGGTGTTGTCGCCTGCAATCGAGGTGAACAGCCAGAAGCCTGCGAATGCGAGCACGACGACCGTCAATGCACCGAGTACCGCGATGGCGATGTTGGTGCGCATCGACTTGGCCTTCTCGGCGGCGATCTCCTCGGGATCGGCGAGCGAGTGCCCACTGGCACCGGGCGCTCGCTGGCCCAGTCGCAGCGCCGGCATCAGATCCGTCTTGTCGTTGACCACTGCTGCTTGATCGAGGACGTGCTGCACGGTGGCAGCGGTGCGGATTCCGCTGTTCTGTTCCAGTGCCCGCACTGCGACGGCGGAGATCTCGAACGGAACGTCCGGACGGACCTGCCTCGGCTCGAGCGGGGCACCCTTGTCGTCACGATCGGCCGGGCGCATGCCACCGACGCTGCGTGCGGGAGCGCCGTCACCGGATACGACGGCACCGCCGGTGGTGTCGGACAGCGGCCACCTGGCGGTGATCAGGGCGTAGAGCATCGCGCCGAGTCCGCGGACATCCGAACTCGGATCGGCGTCGGCCAGTGTCGCGGGGAAGGCGAGGACGGCATTGCCGCTGGAGCTGATGCGCACGCGATCGGGGTGATCGATCGACAGGGCACCTCCGCTGCGGTGTGCTGCCTCGGCCGCTGCGGCCAGGACCTTGATCGCGCGCGCGGCGCCGGTGGGCGCAGGCACGGTGTCGGCCATTTCGCGCAGTGACCGGCCCGGAGTCCATTCCGCGACGACGATGCCGCCGGAGCTGCCACGCACCACGTCGAGCACGCGGGCGAGGCCGGGCGAATTGATCCGACCCAGGCGCAGCGTGCGCGAGAGAATCGCCTGCGGTCCCTGCGTGCGGTCGTCGGTCGAGGCGGTGGATTGCTGATCGGCGTCGACGAACGTCAATGCGACCTCGCGATCGAGCTTGACGTCGTGGGCCTGCCAGAACTTGAGTCCACGCGCGCCGCCGTGCGGTGCCAGCAGTCGGTACCGTCCACCGGCAACGGAGGCACCGGGAATGAGCGTCGGGCCACGGAGCGTGCGCTCGGGAGCGCTCGCCGGGGCCGATGCAGTGACGACCTCGTCCGTGGTGGTCGAAGCGGCAGTACCGGGTGTAACCGGTGCCGCTGCGGCCTTCTCGGAATCCGCATCCGGCGCGGGCGTCGACTCCTGCGTCGACTTCTTCTCGCTCGGGGTCTCGATCGGGAGATCGGCCTTGGAGATCGAGATGGTCTTGTCGGTCGGACGCGCTGCGAGAGCGGCCTTGGAGATGGAGACGGTCTTGTCGACCGGCTTCGGAGCAGGCTTGTCGGCGGCAGGCTTGCTGACGGCAGACTCGTCGACAGCGGGCTCGACGGGAGTCGCCTCGTCGGCGGGCTCCTCGACGTCCTGCTCGGGAGTCGCGGCCGCGCTCGGTGCCTTCGATTCGGCCGGTGCCTTCGATTCAGCGGCAGTCTTCGCCGGTGACTCGGCGGGTTTCGGGGTCTTGGAGGAAGACGCAGCCTCGGCCTTCACGGGCTCGGTGCGGTCCTGGGTGTCGACCTCGACGCCGCCGCTCGTTCGGTCGGCTTCGCTTGCTGGAGATTGTGCCGGCCCCCCAGCAACATCGTCGTCGGTCACTGTCACTCCTTCAGGCGAATATGCCCCGTGTTGTTCTGCAAAAGGTCGACCTGCGTTGGCTTCTGCCCCCGGGTGCCGATGACCAGGGTACGGGAGCCGATCCCGCGCAGTGTCCCATGTGGGCTCGGATCGAATAACCGGAATCACGCTGGTTTCTGCGGCGGCCGGATCGGCGTCCGTCCGATCGGCTGTACCGCGGAATTTCCGAACCACCCGGCTCAGGGCCACGGTGACTGCCAGGACTTCGGGAATCTTGCCGAACCAGAGGATCGAGAAGGTGATGCCGAGCATGATGACGGCGTCGATCGCGACGCGGGCGAAGTTGCCGACCCAGCCGTTCATCATGGCGTCGAGACCCAGGATCCGATCGATCGCGAGCATGGCAGCGCCACCGGCCAGCGAGGCGATGAGGACCAGCCAGATCGTCTTGCCGACGTTCGCCATCCGCAGGTTGCCCAGGCTCTTGTGCAGCAGGTATCCGCCGATGATCGCGCCGACGGTGTACCCGAGACCGGTGGCCGTCCCGAGGAGCAGCACCACCTGATCCGGCTCGGACGCGATGACCGGGGCGAGCAGAGACAGCCCGATCTTGACGGCGGTGATGCCGAGGATGATCCACGTCGGCGTCCACGCCTTCTCGCGGGCGTAGAAGACCCGCAGGTGGATCAGGACGAGGGCGTACGGGATGAGGGAGAAGGCCGACCAGCTCACGGCCTCGCCGAGTCGGGGTGCGACATCGGCGAACCGGCCGAAGCCGTACAGCGCCTCGCCCACCCACGGTCCCGCGAATGTCAGGAACACGACGATCGGCACCAGCGCGACCATCGTCAGCCGCGTGGCGACCGAGAGATCGTCGACGACGGACGGGGTGTCACCGTTGGCGGCGTTGCGGCTGAGTCTGGGCATGATGGCCGTCAGTACCGTCACGCCGAGGATGCCGTAGGGCAGCTGCAGCACGATCCAGGCCTGCGAGTAGATCACGTTGCTCGCATCGTCGGTGCCCGACGCGATCCTGGTGGCGACGACCAGGCCGACCTGGCTGACGACGACGTAAAGCACGATGGCCGCGGCCATCGTGCCGAACTTCTTGAGTCGCTCGTCGAATCCCCAGAGCGGGCGCAGATCGATGCGTTCGCGGCGCAGGGCCGGGATCAGAGCAACGACCTGGGTGATGACACCGACGGTGACGCCGAGGCCGAGAACGAGGATTTTGGGGTTGCTCATCTCGATCGTGTTCACGGTGATCTCGCCCGGGACGAACGGGTACAGCGCGAAGACGCCGAGCACGATCAGGTTGTTGAATACCGGGGCCCAGGCCCCGGGCTTGAAGTTCTGCCGGGTGTTGAGCACCGCCGTGAGCAGGCCGGACAGTCCGTAGAACATCAGCGCGGGCAGCACCAGATAGGTGAACGCGATGGTCAGGTCCTCGTTGACCTTGGGATCGCCGTCGAGCATCAGCCGCGCCAGCAGCGGGGCTGCGACCGTCGCCGCGAGGGCTACGGTTCCGAGCAGCGCCACTGCGATGGTGAAGAGGCGTCGAACGAATGCACGTCCGCCGTCGGCGTCCTCCTGCTCGGCTCGAACCAACACCGGAACGACGATGGCTCCCAGCACTGCGCCGAGGACGAGCTCGGAGATCATGTTCGGCAGAATCGTCGAGACGGTGAACGCACTGGCCAGCCCCGCACCGAGGGTAGCCGTCATGGCGACCTGCTTGGCGAATCCGGTGATGCGGCTGACCAGGGTCGCTACCGCGATCGAACCCGATGCGGCCAGCAGTGACTTCTGCGGCCTCGGCTCGGGCTGCGGTGCCGGGTCTTTTCCGCCCGGCGGGATGTTCGTCGGCGGAACCCTGTTCGACGGTTGTTGCGGATAGTCCTCTTCCCGGAACCGTGGGATGAGCTGGGTGACTGCGTCGTCGGCAGCCGGCTGACCGTCGAGCGACGGCGGTGCCGGGTACGAGCGCAGCTCCGGCGGCGACTGCCGTTCCCAGGGCGCGGCCCGCGGTGGCGTCGTGCGTCGGAACACCTGCGATGCGGGCAGGCGGGACCGCGGCAGGTCGCCGTCGTACGGGACGTTGCCTGTCATGGTCTCTCGTACCCTTCGTCGGCCGGGTCGGGTTGACCTCTGAATCGGTGCCAGAGGCGTCGACCTGCAAGTAACAGTAGGAGAGCACCGGCGCAGGCGGTAATTATCGCGAGTGCCTGGCCGTATGCGTTCGATCGCACGGACACCGTCGACACTTCACCGAGCCGGGAGCCGTCGAGCGTCGTGACGGAGAAGTCGACGGACAGATTGCGGGTGTCGTCCACCTCGGCCGGGACGGTGATGGTCCGTGATCCACGGGCCGGAAGTTGGGTGACGCCGACGTCACTGATCGTCATCTCCGGCGGCGCGTCGACTCGAAGCAGCACGTTCACCGGGACCGGAAGGTCGTTGCGGGCGACGAGCAGCAGCGGGCTCTGTTCCGAGGCGAGGGTGTAGACGCCGCCCGGGGCCAGCACGGTCACCGATCCGTAGATGGTGTCCAGTCCGATGCGGATGGCTGTGAGTCGGTCGCGCGCCATGGTGCCAGTTTCTTCACTGGCAGCGCTGGCACGACCCGCCGTCGACAACGCGCGGAGCATGTCCTCGCGCAGCGGGGCGGTGTAGAGGCGGGGGGTCAGCTCGGACTGAGGATCCTCGACGAGCGATTGCATCAGGGTGTCGACCCGCGCGCTCTGCGATCGCACCAGGCCGATGGTGCCGGTATCGAGTTCGGTGGCTGCGTCGATGCTGCTCACCTGGGTTCCGGACGTGGGCTCGGCAAGCAACTCGGCCAGTGGCCGCGGCGTCGCCAGCCCGGAACGCAGCAGCGAGGACACCGTCGACAGAATCGCCGACGGCTCGTCTCCGCCCGCGGTCCAGTACTGCGGGGGCGCGACGGTGACGGTGCGCCCGGGCCGATCGGTGCCGACGAGCGCATGGAAGTTCACGGCCCCCAGCGCGTCCTGCAGGCGCGCGGTACGTGAGTCGGTGGCGAGGTCGAAGCGCTGCTCGGATGGGGTCAGTGCAGGCGTGGACGGGATCTCTCCGACGCCGGCCAGTGCCGCAGCGGTGGCGGCGTCGTAGTGGGTGGCGGCCAGCGGTTGGGTCTGCTCGGTTCCGGTCGGTGCACTGTCGGTCGTCACCAGCAGGGAGGTGGCGGCAGAGGTCGGCGGGCTGATGCTGTTGTCGGCGACCAGCACGGTGCCGGTGCCTGCCGCCCGCAGGGCGTCGGCGGTGTTCGCGTCGACCCCACCGGTGGTGCTCCAGGTGAAGCCGCGCGTCGAGGTGGTGCCGAGGATGCCGTCGACGATGTCTGCCGGGGCGCTGACTGCACTGCTGAGCAACGTGGGATCGCCGATGTCGGCCACTGCCCCCAGATCGGTCTGGGCGAACGGCATCGCCGTCACGCAGGTGCTCGACGCGATCGTTTCGAGTCGGGACAGCCATTGGGTTGCGGCTGCGCTTCCGGTGCCCTCGCGGGTGGCGCCTGCGGGATCGGCCGGGTTGTCGACGACGAGGTAGCCGCGGGTCATGTTCGAAACGGTGACGAGCAGGTCGGGGTCCAGGCCGATACACAGGCTCGACGCCAGTCTGCCGTCGGGATCCAGGCCGGGTTGCGTCGCGAATTCGACGGCTTTGAGCAGCGTGTCGAGTCGCCCACCACCGGCCAGTTCGCCGGCGAGCTCGTCGTCGATCAGCCGAACGCGCTCGTCGACGGAACCGGGGATTCCGGCAGCGAGGCGAGGAATGTCGGCCAGCGGCCACAGGACCGTCATCGCGACGGGGTTACGGGTGTTGGGGGGCAGCGGCATCGCGCCGGGAGCGGTGGGGTCCATCTCACCGGGGTTGCGGGGCAGTCCGACGACCGGGAGCAGGAAACGGGCGTCGTCGAGTCGTGCGGTTCCGCCGTATTCGGGGGTGCCGTTGACATTGAGCAGGAGCGGGTAGACGCCAGGGGCCTCGATTCCCAGCGAGGGTTCGGTGGTGCTGCGCAGCTGCATCGACATGTCGAACTGGCGGCTCTCGTCCTTCTCCAGCGATTCGGCGACCGTGACGAAATCGCCGACCCGCTCGAATCGGTCCTGGTCGAGAGTCAGTGAGGTCCGCAGTCCGGCCGTGGTGTCGACGGCGGCAGCGGCCTGCATCCGGACGCTGACGTCGTCGACGCGGCGGTCTCCGGTGTTGGTCACCGTGGCCCGCACTGTCACGAACGGGTCACTGCTGGTGGTGACGGTCGACGGGGCGACGGTCTCGATGCTCAGCGTCAGAAAGGGGTTGCCGGCCTGCGTCATCGGAGTGTCCGGAACGGCGCTGGTGGTCCCGTTCGCGTCGCCGACGGAGGAGTCGGGTTGGGCTTCGGCGTCAGGAAGATGCGCGGGGACCAGCGCGGTGCCGACCGACGGTGCCACCGCAAGAACGAACGTGGTCAATGCGGCGGCAGCGACCTTCCGGGCCCGCACGATCACTTCCCGCCGGGGATGGGTGCGCCCGAGTTGCCGCTGCTCATGTCGTCGATCAGGCGGGTGGCGATGGCGGCGAGTTTGCGTTCGTCGGCGTAGGCGAGTCGAGACGGTAGTTCGGTCAGCGGAACCCACGCGACCTCGGTCACTTCGAGGTCCTCGTCCGAGAGTTCGCCGCCCAGGAATCGGAGCAGGTAGTGGTGGACGGTCTTGTGGACGCGTCGGCCCTCGGTGACGAACCAGTAGTCGATGCTGCCCAGCGAGGCCAGGACGGTACCGCGGATGCCGGTTTCCTCGGCGACCTCGCGCATGGCCGTCTGCTCGGCCGTTTCGCCCTGCTCGATGTGGCCCTTGGGCAGGGACCAGAGGAGGCGTCCGCGGCGGTCGGTGCGGCCGATCAGGGCGGCGCAGCGCTTGGCGGGCGGCCCGTCGAGGCCGTCGACCACCAGTCCGCCTGCCGAGGTTTCGCGGACGGTCCGCAGCTTGGGTGCTTCGGTGTCGGCGCGTGCCTGACGCCGCCGCGGGTTGCGGCGGCTCCTGTTCGCACGTTCGGCAGCAGACACCCGATCCATACTAGTTGCCTGTGCGCACTCTTCTGCCGTGCCGCACCGCGGGGTGAAGGCCGGGACAATCGATCGGCTCGGCGCAAGTAGGCTCTTCCACCGTGGCCGATCAGTCCCTGTCCTCCGTTTCCGCCGAGCACACCGATGCCCGCCGGGAGAGGTTGCTGGCGGGAGCTGCTGTGACGCTGCGCGAACTCGCTCCGGTGTTGACTCCGCTGGGCGCACTGTTCGCGGCGGCGGGGCACGAGCTCTTTCTTGTCGGTGGCACGGTGCGCGACGCAGTTCTCGGTCGACTCGGAACCGATCTGGATTTCACCACCGACGCCAGGCCCGAGGACGTTCAGGCATTGCTGTCGGGCTGGGCGGACCATCAGTGGGACACCGGCATAGCGTTCGGGACCATCAGTGCGGCCAAGGACGGCCAGACGATCGAGATCACCACCTATCGCACCGACTCCTACGATCAGGTCTCCCGCAATCCCGAGGTGCAGTACGGCAACAGCCTCGAAGAAGATCTCGTTCGACGCGATTTCACCGTCAACGCCATGGCGGTACGTCTCGGAGCCGACGGCGCCCAGGAGTTCGTCGATCCGCTCGGCGGCATGGACGCATTGCTCGAGGGCGTTCTCGATACCCCCTCGGCACCGGAGGTGTCGTTCGGAGACGATCCACTGCGGATGCTGCGGGCCGCGCGGTTCGTCTCCCAGTTGGGATTCACGCTGATGCCTCGGGTGCACCGAGCCATCGAGGACATGGCGGAGCAGATCGACCGCATCACCGCCGAGCGAATCCAGGTGGAGCTGGACAAGCTGATACTCGGCGCGCACCCGATCGACGGCATCGACGTGATGTGCGAGACGGGTCTGGCGCAGCGCATCATTCCCGAGGTTCCCGACATGAAGCTCGAGATCGACGAGCATCACCAGCACAAGGACGTGTACTCGCACTCGTTGACGGTGCTGAAGCAGGCGATCGATCTCGAGGACGGCGATCCCGACCTCGTATTGCGTTGGGCTGCACTGCTGCACGACATCGGCAAGCCCGATACCAAGCGAAACGAGCCGGGCGGTGGAGTGAGTTTCCATCACCACGAGGTCGTCGGTGCCAAGTTGGTGCGAAAGCGCATGCGCGCCTTGAAGTATTCCAAGAAGATGATCGAGGACGTCTCGCATCTGGTGTTTCTGCATCTGCGTTTCCACGGTTACGGCAAGGGCCAGTGGACCGACTCTGCCGTCCGCCGCTACGCCACCGATGCCGGCGAGCTACTTCCCAAGCTGCACAAGCTGGTTCGAGCCGACTCGACCACGAGGAACAAGCGCCGTGCTGCGGCGCTCCAGGCCACCTACGACGACCTGGAAGAACGCATCGCCCGTATCGCCGAGCAGGAGGACCTGGCGCGGGTGCGGCCCGACCTCGACGGCAACGCGATCATGGAGTTGCTGAGCATCCCGGCCGGACCCGACGTGGGCAAGGCATGGAAGTTCCTGAAAGAACTGCGCCTCGATCGGGGACCGCTTTCCCGCGAGGACGCCGAGGCCGCGCTGCTCGAGTGGTGGCCCACGCACTAGGCGCGTCCCGCGCACGTGCGCGGAACTTCGTAGCCCACTACGAACTTCCACTCACGGCGAGCGAAGCTCGGCCTTGACCAGGTAAACGTTGTAGCTGTCCCACTCCGAGACGGTGGAGTACAGCTCGTTCGACGTCGACCAGGGGTGGATGCAGCCGCCGGAGGTCTTGGGGTATTCGGCGGTGTCGATCAGAGTGGTCGGTGCAGTCCACTGACCCTGCGGCGAATTCGACTCGCGCAGAACGATATCGCCGCGCAGCGGATCGAGATACGTCATCCGCCAGAGGCCACGGGCCTCGTCGTGATGGACCGACAGTTCCCCGGCCATACCGTCGGCGATGGGGGCGGTCTCGTTCGATCCGACGGGAGCCCAGGTGCAGTCCACCCAGTACTGGTAGGCAGTTTTGTGCAGCACGTCCGCTTTGGGACGCGCGCGAGCCCGACCTGTCCGACGCGTCCGTTGACGGTGCCGAACATGTAGACGTACTCCCCCGCCGGGACCATCGTCGAGACCTGGAACTTGGAGAAGCCGAAGACGTTGTCCCGTCAGCGGCGTGTGCGCCTGGTGTTGAGTACCGCTGCGGCCAAGCCGAGGGCGTAGATACCTGCCCCGACGAACACCAGGATGTGCGCGGTGGGGTCCTGGCTGAGATCGGTGGTGTCGGGGCCGACAGCGAAGGCCGCAGCAGCGAGGGCAGCGACGAACGCCACGTTGAACACGGTGTCCTGCAACGCGAAGACACGTCCACGATGGGCGTCGTCGATCTCGATCTGCATGGCAGCGTCACCGCTGAGTTTGACGGTCTGCCCGGCGATGCCGAGGAGGAAGGCTCCGATCAGCACGCTGGTCTGCGTCAGGCCCGAGACGGCACCGAGCTGCGCCACGATGGCGAGCACAAGAGCGGCGGCGATCGTCCGGGTGCGCCCGACCCGAGGAACGGCGAAGGGAGTGATCAGGGCGGCGAGGAACATGCCGATCGCGGTGGCACCGACCGCGATGCCGAAGCCGGCGAGGCCGCCGGGCAGCGTGCTGGACGTAGGCTGTATCCCTGGGTCGCTGCTGCCGGGTCCGCTCCCGCGAAAAATCAACACCATGATCAGGGTGTTGATGCCGAACACGATGCGGTGTGCGCCGATGCCGAGCATCGCGGTGGTGACACCGGCGGAGCGCCAGACGGCCTGCGCGCCCGATTTCAAGCCTGCAGCAACATCTTTCAGGGGACTGTCGGTGCGTCTCTCGACGCCCGGTCCGAGAGATCGCGGGCGGAACCGCGCGGCGGCGAGCGCCCCGACGACCGATCCGGTGGCGGCGAGACCCACGGCGACCCCCGAGCCGAGATCCCCTGCGCCGACGACACCGATCACCGCGACGGCGAGGCCCGCACCTGCGGCGGCGACACCGGATCCGACGGTCGCCAGCACCGAGTTCATCGGCACCAGCCACGATTGTCGAACCACGTGGGGCAGCGACGCCGACGCCCCGGCGAGCACGAACCTACTGAGCCCCACGGTGGCCAAGGCCAACAGCAACAACGGTGTGGCGTCCACCCCGGCGCACAGCAGCACCGCGGTGGTGACGATCAGGACGATGCGAACGATGTTGGCCCACAGCAGGACCGACCGGCGATCCCAGCGGTCGAGCAGCGCTCCGGCGAACGGCCCCACCAGCGAATACGGGACGAGCAGCACCGCGAAGCCGGCCGCGATCTCGGCCGGATTCGTCGCGCGCTCCGGGTTGAACAGAATGGCACCGCTGAGCGCGGCTTGGAACAACCCGTCGCCGAACTGACCGGCGAACCGAACGGTGGTCAGCTTGCCGACCCCCGGAGATTCGCGCAGTCGGGTACGGAAGGAAGCGTCGCTCACCGACGGGACTTTAGCCCCCGACCGTCACACGGAGACGGCGGGCGTCGCGGCCCACCACGCCATCGTTGCGGCCGCGCCGTCGACGAGTGAAGTGGGCTGCTGCCCGAGGATCGCCGCGCTGCGGCTCGAGTCGAGGACGTAGGGGTAGCGAAACTGGTACAGCGTGTCGCCGAGTTCCTTCATCGGGCCGGGCACCGCACTCAGCACTCGCAGTGCCCAGGCCGGTATGACGCCGACCTTCGGTGTGGGGAGTCCTGCTGCAGCCGAGAACATCTCGATCATCGCCCGCTGCGACACCGCAGGAGCGGTGGGTGCATGCAGGACGGTGTTCCACAGCGCGGGCGACGCCGCGGCCGCGATCATCGCGGCTGCCAGATCCGGGACGTAGGTGAACGAGTGGGGCAGATCGGCGGAGGCGATGACGCGGATCGGCTTGCCGGCCAGAATGGGCGCGACCACCCGCTCACCCATGTGGGAGGTCATCACGCGTGGTCCGTAGAAATCCGAGGCGGCGACGCTGACGGTGGGGGTTGCGTGCGCATCACGCGCAGCGAGGAGTTCGGTACGTACTCCCAATTTCCGGAAGGTTGCGTCTCGGGGCGAGTCCTCGCTGATCGGGCCCTCGACCCAGCCGTAGGCGTACAGACTTTCGGGGAACGCGACGACGGTGCCCGCGGCCGCGTCGAGCACGCGGTTCTCCATGGCGACGAGCTTGTTCCGCCACACCGAGTTCTCGTATGCGACGTGGGTGCAGTGGTAGACGGCCGTGGCACCGCTCAGGTGGGGTCGAAGATCGTCGGATTCGATGTCGACGGCGCGGCGTTCGATCATCGGGTGCTCGGGCCCGCTGCCGGATCGAGTGAGGACCCGCACCGAATGACCATGCGCAGCAAGCTGTTCGGCGACTGTCCAGCCGACGGGGCCGGCTCCGGTGACGACGTGAAGTTCGGTCATGATCGCTCCATTCGATGGAAACGAGAGCGGTGCTCTCTGGTATGTCGAGTGTGCACCCCTATCTCGAAGAATGCAAGAGCAGTGCTCTCTCACAAGAGCGGCAGTTACTGTGAGTGCCATGGCGAGCACTCCCCGCACCCGAGCCCGCGCGCAGACCCTGGCCGACATCACGCGCATCGGACGCGAGCACCTGGCCGCCGACGGCGCGGCGGCCCTGTCGTTGCGCGCTGTCGCGCGGGACCTCGGGGTCGTGTCCTCCGCCGTCTACCGCTACGTCGCCAGCCGCGACGAACTGTTGACCCTGCTGGTCGTCGACGGATACACCGAGCTCGGCGACACCGTCGACGCAGCGGTGGCCGCGGCAGACGGACCCAAGGAGAAGTTTCTGACTCTCGGCCGGACGGTTCGGAAATGGGGATTGCGGGAGCCGGCGCGCTACGCGTTGCTGTTCGGCAGCCCGGTGCCCGGCTATCACGCGCCCGCGGAGCAGACCACCGGGCCGGGCACCCGGGTGATCACCACGTTGGTGGCCGTCCTCCACTCGGCGTGGCAGATCCGTCGGCCGGACGTCGAGGCCGATCCGTCCGAGCTGTCGTCACTGCACGGAAGCTTCGAGGACATCCGTGCGGAGATGGAGATGGATCTGCCCGACGGACTGATAGCACTGGGAGTCATGGTGTGGGCGTCGCTGTTCGGGGCCATCAGCTTCGATGTGTTCGATCAGTACGGTGCTACGACCTTCGCCAGCAGGGACGACTTGTTCGAGTACCAGTTGGGATTGTTGACGAAGATCGCGGGGCTCGATTAGGGGCAGGGCGGGAGTGGAGCCGGCGGAACGACCCATGAGGCGGGAGTGGAGCCTGCGGAACGACCCACGAGGACTGGCCGCATCGCTTGCGCCACATCCGCGGGTGCGCGGTGCCACAATGACTAGCGTGGCAGCGCATGCGGAGGAACCCGAGGACCAGACGGCGTCGGCCTTGCGCGATGTCCGTCCCGGCAGTCTGTTGGTGTCGTCCATCGAACTCGTGGAGCCCACGTTTCGGCGCACCGTCATCTACATCATCGAACACAACGACGCGGGCAGCCTCGGTGTCGTGATCAACCGTCCCAGTGAGACCGCGGTGCAGAACGTACTGCCCAACTGGTCCGAGCTGGCAGCCAAGCCGCAGGCGCTGTACGTCGGTGGCCCGGTCAAGCGCGATTCGGCCCTGTGCCTGGCGACGCTGCGGACCGGCGTGTCGATCGACGGCGTTCCCGGTCTGCGACGCGTCGACGGCCGAGTGGTGTTGGTCGATCTCGATTCCGATCCTGCCGATATCAGTCCATTCGTCGAGGGTGTGCGTATCTTCGCCGGATATTCGGGCTGGACGTTCGGCCAACTCGAAGGCGAACTCGACCGCGACGACTGGATGGTGGTGTCGGCCTTGGCATCCGACGTGATCGGCCCGCCGCGGATCGACCTGTGGGCGCATGTACTTCGTCGCCAGCCGATGCCGTTGGCGTTGCTGGCATCTCATCCGATCGACGTCGACCGAAACTGAGTGCGGCTGCGCCGCAGTGGTGTGGTCAAGTGCCGCCCAGGGCACTCAACCGCACCACTGCCGCAGGCACTAATGCGCGAAGGGTCGAGCCTGGGAATGCCCGCCCGCTTTGAGTCCGGCGATCACGTCGTCGATGGCGATGCACAGCATGCGGCCCAGGTCCGCGCTGAAGCCTTCTCGGACGACGATTCTGAGTACGGCGACGTCGGTTGCGTTGTCGGGCATCGTGTATGCCGGCACCTGCCATCCGCGCGCACGTAGTTCGTGGGAGACGTCGAAGACGGTGAAACCGCAGTCTGCTTTCAGCATGAACGACAGCACCGGGATGGCCGATCCGTCGGTGATCACCTCGATGTCGGGATGCTTGTCGAGGTGTCGGCTCACGCGTACGGCCGTGTCGCGCAATGCTTTCATGATCTCGGTGTAGCCGGATCGACCGAGGCGCAGGAAGTTGTAGTACTGCCCGATCACCTGGTTGCCCGGCCGGGAGAAGTTCAACGTGAAGGTGGGCATGTCTCCGCCGAGGTAGTTGACTCGGAAGACGAGGTCCTCGGGGAGGTCTTCCTTGCTTCGCCAGACGGCGAATCCTATTCCCGGATAGGTCAGTCCGTACTTGTGCCCGCTGGCGTTGATGGACTTGACGCGAGGTAGTCGGAAATCCCATTCGAGTTCCGGGTACAGGAACGGTACGACGAATCCGCCACTGGCCGCGTCGACGTGTACCGGTACGTCGGGCCCGCCGCTCGATGCGATCCGGTCGAGTTCTGCGCAGATCTCCTGTACCGGTTCGAGTTCTCCGGTGAACGTGGTGCCGAGGATGGCGACGACGCCGATGGTGTTCTCGTCCAATGCATCCCGAACCTGTTCCGGGGTGATGACGTAGCGTCCGCGTTCGACGGGTAGGTATTTGGGCTCCACGTCGAAGTAGCGGCAGAACTTCTCCCACACCACCTGAACATTGCTGCCCAGCACCAGGTTCGGGGTGCCGGTACCCGCTCCCCCGGCCCGCCAGCGCCACTTGAGTGCCAATCCGGCCAGCATGACGGCTTCACTGGATCCGATGGTCGACACGCCCGTGGCCGACGACGGGTCCTCCCGGTCGAGTCCGGGCGCGTGGAACAGATCGGCGACGATGTTGACGCAACGTTCCTCGATGGCGGCGGTGGACGGATACTCGTCCTTGTCGATCATGTTCTTGTCGAATGTCTCCGCCATGAGTCTTTCGGCCTGTGGATCCATCCACGTGGTGACGAACGTCGCCAGGTTCAGGCGCGAGCTGCCGTCGAGCATCAGTTCGTCGTGGATGTAGCGGTAGGCGGCTTCGGGATCGAGCTGATCCTCGGGAAGTCTCAGTGCGGGTACAGGATTGGTGGCGAGCCGGCCGGTGTAGGCCGCAGAGACGATACCGTCGGCATGGATTTTCCTGGTCATCGTCTACTCCCGTGATCGGCTCGAGTGACACCCAATCTAGTCCGCGGCGCTGCCCACCGGGGTCTGTTCCGATTCCGGTCGGCGCGCGAAATGCTGGGCGATCACGGTGCACACCATCAGCTGAATCTGGTGGAAGATCAACAGCGGCAGCACGATCAGTCCGACGGGTTGGCCGACGAACAGCACCGCTGCCATCGGTAGCCCGCTGGCCAGGCTCTTCTTGGATCCGCAGAACAGCAGCACCACCCGATCTTCGAAGGTGAAGCCCAACCACTTGCCTCCGTACCAGGTGAGCGTCAGCACCAGCGCGAGCAACGCAGCGGACACCGCCACGACGACGCCGATGCGCCACACCGCCACCGAGGACCACACGTTCTGGTTCATCGATTCGCTGAATGCGGCGAAGACGACCAGCAGGATCGAACCCCGGTCGACGAGTTTCGTCGGCGCGCTGTGCCGGGTGAGCCACCCCGTCACCCAGGGCCGGATCAGCTGACCGACGGCGAACGGGAGCAACAGTTGGACCACGATGTCGAGGATCGAGCCGGGATCGATGGTCACGGAACCGGTCGTGGTCATCAGCGCGATCACCAGCAGCGGGGTGACGAACACGCCGATGATGTTGGAGAACGAGGCGCTCACCACCGCACCGGCGACGTTGCCGCGGGCGATGGACGTGAAGGCGATCGAGGACTGCACGGTCGAGGGGACCAGGCAGAGAAACAGCATTCCGGTGTAGAGGTCGTCACTGATCACGCCGGGCACGAGGATCCGCAGGGCGAGCCCGAGCGCTGGGAACAGCAGGTACGTGCACGCCAGAATCACCGAGTGCAGCCGCCAGTGTTTGACGCCGTTCCAGGCGTCGCGGGGCGAGAGCCGCGCGCCGTAGATGAGGAACAGCAGTGCGATGGCGATGCGCGTGACCCAGCCCAGTACGTCCTCCGCTGTGCCGGTGGCCGGGAAGAGGCTCGCCAGCGCTGCGACCGCGAAGATGCCCAACAGGAAAGGATCCAGCACGGTGTCCCGCAACAACTTCACTCGGCTAACTTAATCCACCGTGGCGCTGCGAGTGCGGGCGGTCAAGGTGTTGAGCGTGCCTGCGATCTTCTTCGCGTCGGCAGAACCGATGGTGAGCCGGTCTCCGTTGGCGAACGTGACAAAGGCTGCTGGGCCGGCGTCGGTGGCGACGGCGTAGTTGCCGCGTCCCTTGGCCCGCAGACCCCAACCGCCGAACTCCTTCGAGGGATCGACCGCCCGAACCGATGCGCCGGTGATCTCGTCGATGTCGTAGTCGAAGGCCGCCATGCCCAGGCTCGAGACGAAGAGGCCGTCGCTGTCGATGTGCACGGTGAAGCGCAGCAGCGACAGAATCAGAATCGTCAGTGGGGCGAACAGGAAGATCGGCCACAGTGAACTGGACAGGTAGCACGTCAGAGCGGCCCCGGCCAGGGACACTGCCACGACGGTGATGCCGGCGATGCGACTGGCACCGACGTGGACCACCAGGGGCAATTCGGGACTGCACCGTGGGAGATCGGAGTGCGGCGGCGACGTGGCCACGACGCGTTCGCGGTGGTCGCGCAGCCTCGATGCGCCGAACAGCCCGACCGCGAAGCCGACGACGGTCCCCACCGCCATGGCCCAACCGGGGATGGTGACGCTCTGCGCGGTCGCCATGTCCAGTTCGCGAACAAGTGTCGCGATCTGCAGAACACCGATCGTCCCGACGACTGTCAGCCCGATGATCAGCATCGTGCGACGCATGATCAGCAGCACCCGAGCCAACGACGCGACGGCACTGCACCCGCCGCCCACCAGCACGATCACGATCGCGAGAGTCCAGGCGTTGGAGAGCGGGTTGGAGAAGTCGTCCGGTTCGGTGCCGCTGAAGTGAGTGGCGACCTCCTCGGGCAGACGGCCTTGCCACAGGTACGCCAGGACGAGTCCGAGCGCGGCTACCGCAAGGGGGACGACAACGCCGAAGACGACCCCGGCCGGGTCGAACGTGCGTAGTGCCTTCGCCTTCATCTGCTCAGCTCGGCTGGCAGGCGTCCTTGAGGCTGCACGAGATGCACGAGCTTCCGCATCCGTCCGCCTCGGCGGGTGGCGGAACGGCCGCTGCTGCGCGGGCTCCGATGGATCCGCCGGCTGCGGCGATGAACAGCGCGGCCACGAGGGCGACGACGACTGCGACGACGGCGGCGATGCCGCTCAGTGCGAGAGCGGCCACTGCGCCGATGGCCAGCACCAGCGCCGATGCGGCGGTGGTGGGACCGGCGACGCGATTGGCGAGGGTGAACGTCTCGTCGTCACGCATGGCCTCGGCGGTGCGGACACCGGCGAAACGGTTGCGTGGGAGCCGACCCAGCAGCGACGCGACTGCGACAGCGCCGACGACGAGGGCGAGCACGAACAACACAACCGAGACGATGACCACCTGGCCAGGATACGGCGCAGTGAGGTCCTGGTACCAGGCGGGCCGCGTCACACTTTAGGCTGGTAGGTGTGACCGATTCCGTTGAAGCACCCACCGAGTCCGCCCCCGAGTACCGCTACACAGCCGAACTCGCCGGGCGCCTCGAGGAGCAGTGGCAGGACCTGTGGGAGACGCAGGGCACTTTCGACGCGCCCAACCCGGTCGGAACCCTCGCCGGAGACGTCCCGAAGGACAAGCTGTTCGTGCAGGACATGTTCCCGTACCCCTCGGGCAGTGGGCTGCATGTCGGTCACCCCCTCGGCTACATCGCCACCGACGTTTTCGCGCGGTATCACCGCATGCAGGGTCGCAACGTGCTGCACGCCCTGGGCTACGACGCGTTCGGTCTGCCGGCCGAGCAGTACGCCGTGCAGACGGGCACGCACCCGCGCAGCACCACCGAGGACAACATCACCAACATGCGACGCCAATTGCGTCGGCTGGGTCTGGGGCACGATCGCCGACGGTCCCTGGCGACGACGGACGTCGACTTCTATCACTGGACGCAGTGGATCTTCCTGCAGATCTTCAACTCGTGGTTCGACGCGGACCTCAATAAAGCGCGGCCCATCGCGGAACTGGAGGCGGCCTTTGCTTCCGGTGAGCGGACCCTGGACGACGGGCGCTCGTGGGAGACGCTGACCGTCGGTGAACGCCGCGAGGTGATCGACGGCTTCCGTCTGGTGTACGAGTCCAACTCGATGGTCAACTGGTGCCCCGGCCTGGGGACGGTGCTCGCCAACGAGGAGGTCACCGCCGACGGACGCAGCGACCGCGGAAACTTCCCGGTGTTCCGAAAGAACCTGCGGCAGTGGATGATGCGGATCACCGCGTACTCCGACCGCCTGGTCGACGACCTCGAGTACCTGGATTGGCCCGAGAAGGTCAAGACCATGCAGCGCAACTGGATCGGGCGATCCCGCGGTGCGCAGGTCTCGTTCTCGAACATCGAGGTGTTCACCACCCGCCCGGACACCCTGTTCGGCGCGACGTACGTGGTGCTCGCCCCCGAGCACGAACTGGTCGACGGGTTGGTTGCTCCCGAGTGGCCTTCGGACGTTTCCGACAAGTGGACCGGCGGAGCCGCCACCCCCGCGGAAGCCGTTGCTGCATACCGCGCGTCGATCGCCGCCAAGTCGGATCTGGAGCGGCAGGAGAACAAGGAGAAGACCGGCGTCTTCATCGGCGCGTACGTGAGCAACCCGGTCAACGGTGAGCAGGTGCCGGTGTTCATCGCCGACTACGTTCTGACGGGCTACGGCACCGGCGCGATCATGGCCGTTCCCGGACACGATGCACGCGACTGGGAGTTCGCCACCGCGTTCGGTCTGCCTGTGCACGAGGTTATTTCGGGCGGAGACGTCACCGAGGCGGCATACGTCGGCGACGGCGGCTTGGTGAACTCCGACTTCCTGGACGGTCTGCCGGTGGACGAGGCCAAGGCCGCCGTCATCGCGCGGTTGGAAGCAGACGGCACCGGCCGCGGCACCATTCAGTACAAGCTGCGCGACTGGCTGTTCGCTCGCCAGCGCTACTGGGGTGAGCCGTTCCCGATCGTCTGGGACGCCGAGGGCAACCCACACGGCCTGCCGGATTCTGCTCTGCCGGTGGAACTTCCGGAGGTCGAGAACTACGCACCGGTCTCGTTCGATCCCGACGACGCCGGCTCCGAGCCGTCCCCGCCGCTGGCCAAGGCCAGCGAATGGGTGAAGGTCGACCTGGATCTGGGCGACGGGTTGCAGACCTACACCCGCGACACCAACGTCATGCCGCAGTGGGCCGGTAGTTCCTGGTACCAGCTGCGCTACATCGACCCCACCAACTCCGAGGCTTTCGCGGACCCGGAGAACGAAAAGTACTGGGTCGGACCGCGTCCGGAGATCCACGGACCCAACGATCCGGGCGGGGTCGATCTCTACGTCGGTGGCGTCGAGCATGCGGTGCTGCACCTGCTGTACTCGCGCTTCTGGCACAAGGTGCTGTTCGACCTGGGTCACGTCAGCTCGAGTGAGCCGTACCGTCGTCTGTACAACCAGGGCTACATCCAGGCTTTCGCGTTCACCGATGCTCGCGGCGTCTACGTGCCCGCGGCCGAGGTGATCGAGCGCGACGGCGGCTACTTCTATCAGGACCAGCCCGTGAACCGTGAATACGGCAAAATGGGTAAGTCCCTGAAGAACTCGGTCTCCCCCGACGAGATCTTCGCCGAGTACGGTGCCGACACCCTGCGCTTCTACGAGATGTCGATGGGGCCGCTGGACACCTCACGGCCGTGGGCGACGAAGGACGTCGTCGGCGCGCAGCGGTTCCTGCAGCGTGTCTGGCGACTGGTGCTCGACGAGGTGACCGGCGAGGTCCGGGTCACCGATGCCAAGCCGACCGAGGACACCCTGCGTGTGCTGAACCGGGTGATCGACGGCGTGCACGCGGATTACGCTGCGCTGCGCGACAATACGGCCGGTGCCAAGCTCATCGAGCTGACCAACCACATCACCAAGGCCTACCCCGACGGTGCCCCGCGCGGGGTCGTCGAGCCACTGATTCTGATGCTCGCTCCGCTGGCGCCGCACCTGTCCGAGGAACTCTGGGGCAAGCTGGGTCACGAGAAGTCGTTGGCGCACGGGCCATTCCCGCGCGTGGAGAAGAAGTGGTTGGTCGCCGATACCGTCGACTACCCCATCCAGGTCAACGGCAAGGTCCGCAGCCGCATCACGGTGCCTGCCGATGCGACGAAGGACGACGTCGAGAAGACGGCACTGGCCGACGAGAAAATCGTCGCCCTGCTCGACGGCAAGGCCCCGACCAAGATCATCGTGATCCCGGGTCGAATGGTGAACATCGTTCTGAAGTAGCTCCCGCCGAACTCGAAGTCATGGATGAAAATCTCGCGATTTCCGTCCATAGCTTCGAGTTCGCGGATGGCGGTCAGCGCGTGCGCCGTCGTACCGACCACACCCCGAGAGCCGACGCCGCAGCGGCAGCGATGAGGCCGACTACCCAGGGTGCGTAGTTTGTGTGATCTGGACTCTGTTCGGCTGCAACAACTTCTGGTGGCGTGGGCTCGGTGATCGGGCGAGGTTGCCCGAACACCGATATCGCCGACTCGACCGAGACGCGGTCGCTGGCGAGACTGGTTCCGCCACAGGAACCTGCAGACCACGCAGCTCCGTCCGTGTTTTCCGCTCGTGCGACTACGAGGTACTCGGTTCCGACGGTAAATCCCGCGCCACACGCAGTCGTTTCGGTGGCGGTGGACACAGTGGTGATGGGTTGGACTTGCCCGTCGAGAATCCCGGAGACGTCGAATTCCACGATGTCGACGCTGTAACCCTGGGCATCACTGCCTGTCGTCATTGAGGTCGGGGTCCCGAGAAACACCGCTCCCTTTCCGGCCAGCTCGGCGAAGACCTGTGGGGTCTTCTCGTAGCTCATCGGTACGGCGCAGTCACATGCAGACGCAGTTCCAGGCGCGGCCACCGCAAATGCGGCACTACCCACCAGCACGAGCATCGCGGTCATCAGTCGTCCGAACATGGGCACATCCTCCGCCGAACTCGAAGTCATGGACGGATATCGCCCACAATTCGTCCCCAGTTTCGAGTTCGACGCGTCAGATCGCGCCCAGATCGGCCGACAGCCAACGCTCCGGCTGCAGGTAGAACACCACGCTTTCCTCGTGCTCGCTGTTCGCCATCTCGAGATAGCCGTCGACCTTCTCCGGCGGCAGGTAGCGCGCAGCCATGGCGCGCAGGAGGTCCGGAGTGCACGGCTCCTCGCGAGTGACCGGACCCTCGACGGAGACGTATCTGATGGTCGGATTCGACTGCTCGATCATGAGAGTGAATCGACCTGCAGCCCTGATCAATTCGGCCTTCCTCGACGTCTTCCCGGTGAGAACCCAGGCCTGGCCACCAGGTGTGTAGTCGTACCAGATGGGGACGGTCAACGGACCACGATCCGGGCCCGCGGCGACGGACAGGGCGGCGACGTGAGACTCGGCCAGAAATTCTTCGCGTTCTGCCTTCGACAGTGCCATGTCTCCACGGTATGACTTCAGGCGTCGAACTTCCAGACTTCGAGCATCGCCAGGTGACGGATCGGCGTCGAGCGTGGACAGTGGAGGGATGTCGATCGACGAGCGAGGGATTCCGGGCAGGCCCGTGGGTCGTCGAGTCGTGCTCGGCCTGCTGGCAGCCGGTGCCGCGGGCATCGTGGGCGGCGGGGCAGTGCAGAAGGGGTTGGCGTCCGTTCTCGGCCCACTCGGCAATCACGATCCGACGGGATTGATCGGACTGATTCCCGTCGGGAACAACTTTCGGTTCTACTCGGTGACGCAGGGCGCGCCGCGTAAAGACGAGAACTCCTACGCCCTGACGGTGGGCGGTTCCGTCGACACACCGCGCACGTTCACTCTGCAGGACCTACGTTCGATGCCGCAGACGTCGTTGGTGCGTGACTTTCAGTGCGTCACGGGATGGCGAGTACCCGAAGTTGGCTGGAGCGGAGTGCGTTTGGCCGATATTATCGATGCCGTCGGACCCACCGCGTCGGCGAACTCCCTTCGCTTCACCTCGTTCGACGGGACCTATACGGAGAGTCTGACGCTCGAGCAGGCACGTCGGGACGACGTCCTGATTGCGCTGACGATGTTGGACGGTCCGGTGACCCACGACCACGGCGGGCCCGTTCGGCTGTTCGTCGCCTCGATGTACGGCTACAAGAGCATCAAGTGGCTCGGCGGGATCGAGCTCACCGACAACGTGGTGCCGGGCTATTGGGAGAATCGTGGATACGACATCGACGCATACGTCGGCGAATCGAACGGGCGTCGCGATGACCCAACGGGCTGAGCTCGCGCGATTCGGACGGGTCGAACGATACGTGCACTGGGCTGTCGGGATCTTGGTGATCGTCTGCATCGTCACCGCCGCGATCCTGTACATCGGGTCGCTCGCAGTGCTCGTCGGGCACCGCCCGATCGTGGAGTTCGTCCACGTGTGGTCGGGCTTCCTCCTTCCGGTTCCGTTGATCGCCGGTGCGATATCGAAGGGCTACCGACGGGACATGGAGCGCCTCAACAGATTCGTCGACGACGACTGGAAGTGGTTGCGTTCCAAGGCCCGTCGCCTCGGCGCGGTGGGGGTCGGTAAGTTCAACGCCGGCCAGAAGCTGAACGGCGCGCTCAGCGGTGGATCGATTCTAGTGCTGCTGTTGACCGGTGCGGTGATGTATTTCCAGAACTGGAGCCCGCTGAACTGGCGGATCGGCGCGACATTCGTGCACGATTGGTTCGCACTGGGATTCGGCCTTCTGGTGGTCGGTCACATCACGTATGCATGGCGAGATACCGAGGCCATGCGCGGCATGACGGAGGGTGTCGTCACGCGAGAGTGGGCCCAGCGCGAGCATCCGGAATGGGTGGACGATCACCGAGGTGGCTGAAACGGCGACTACGGTTGCTGGTCGATCGACTTCTGCTTTCCTCCGGTGACGAAGCCGGCGGAGCGGAACGGCCGTAGGCGCACGACGGGTTCCGCGTCGTGACCCTTCTGGTCGTGCACGATGCGGTACTCCGCGCTCAATTGTCGAAGGCTGGCGATGGACAGCTGCCGGAGTTGTTCGGCAGTATCGGGATCGGATTCCAGTGTGGGCCGAAGCTCAGCGTCGAGCGTCAATGTCTGGCGCTGTTCGCTGTCGGTCTCGCAGCGAGCGATGAACCGTCCCGTCAATCGTGTTGCCAGAGAGATGTGTTCGACGGCCGGTCGGAAGTAGTCGGGATAGATGTTGACGGCACTGTAGATGGCGGCGACGTCGGTTCGTCCGAACACCGACAGGTAGTGAGCATTCGGGTCGACGTCCTGCGCGAGAGCGGGATATCCGGAGCCGACGAGTCGGTCGCGGACGGCGCTGCCGACGAAGACTTCTCCTCGGTCGTTCACTCGATAGCGCACCAGCGGTAGTACGCCGCCGACTGTGAAGAGTAGGTACCCGTCGGGGTCGACTTCGATGTAGGTGAACTCGGGTCGATACTGCACGAATGCGGGTTGCTGGACGACATCTCCTTCGGTGTACTCGGTACCGAACATCGCGCGGTTCAATGCCGAATCCTCAGCTGCCGCTGAGCGTATGGCAATCGTGGCTGCCGTTTCGTAGCCGACGAATCCAACGTCGGTTGCTCCGTAGACCACGCGTACCCGGTCTCCGTCGGGGTCGCCTAGCATGCCGTGGACGAGGGAGCGCCATGCTTCGCTGACGGGTTCACCGCCGACGATGATCACGACGTCGTGCCGTCGAAGCAGTTCGCCGTGAGTGTCGAGGAGGTCTCGGGCGATCGGGGGATACGCGAAGATGACGATCTGCTGATATCCATCTGCGGCCTCCGACACCACCTCCGCAATGACGTCGGGATCCATGCCGGGGGTCGCTATCGAGAGCCGGTGACCACGCTTTCGGAGTTCGAGCAACATGGCGTACATGAAGGCACCTCCGATGTACGGACCGAGTGGGAACGTCACGAGCGCGAGAGTCGTTCGCTGTTCGGTGTGTGCACATTCCCGCAGCACGTGCCCGAACATCGCTGCTCCGTGATCGGTGCTCCGCTGTCCGCGTGACCAGAAGGTCGGGGTTCCCGACGATCCGGCGCTGCTCGCGATGGTCTCGACTTCTTCGGGCCCGCCGGCCTGCAGATCGGCAAGGATGTTGGTTCGTCGGTAGGTGTCCTTCGAGGTGGTCGGCAATTGAGCGAGGTCGGTCATCGTGGCGATCGCGTCGATCTCGATTCCGTGCTCGGCCAGGAGACGGCGATACGCGGGCACAGCGAGTGCGATGGACTGGACGAGCCGGAGAGCCGTGTGTGTTGGGTCGTGCCGATCTGCCGGGTTCATGGCCTGACCTTTCGATCATGTCCACCGCCGGCCAGGCGGTGGACGGGAATCACGTTGGGGAACGGTGTGATTCGATCGTGTGGCGTGTCTGTTCGACGTCTCGAGAAACTCGGAACTGGCGACGAACATCACTGACCTGCGGATCCGCCATGCCCATCCCTGGCATGGCGGGCATCGTCGGCCTCCTGAGCCGCGGCAACATAGGCGTCGTGCAACCGTGTGAGGTCGAAGCGCTCACCGATGGTTTCTCCGTGGGCATCGATGTCGGCGCAGAGCGTTCTTCCAGGTGCGCTCCAACTCGAGCCGGCTTTCAACCGATAGAACGCAGATCGGGAAATGCTGAACAAGATACGGCCGAGATGATCGTCGTCTTTGCTGCCGGCGGCGCGTCGAATCGCACGGTAGGCCTCGTCTGTGGCGCGTTCGAGATCACCCCGCCGTGCCTCCACGCGGTGCAGAGCGCGAACGAGGCGCTCTTGGTACGCGGTGAGTTCCTCAGGTCCCCTCGCATTCGGCGGATGAATCGAGCGGTCGTGAGGTGACAGTATTTCGTGAAATGTACCTGTTCCTATGCCCCGGGGAATGATGTTCAGCCGGTGGCCGAAATCTCTTGCGCGCTCGGCGAATTGCCGCGAGTCCAGCAACGGCAGGGTCGTAAGGTATCGACGCAGCTGGTTGTCGGCGATCGCAGCGAACATGTCGGTGGTGAGCTCGAGTATTGCCGGATGATGCGCCCACGCGGTCATGGCAATCGAGATCGGATATGGACGCCCGGTGCGGATGAGCGTCTGACAACTCGCACGGACGGCGGGTCTGGCAAGCAGATCTGCTCCCAGGATGATCAAGGTTTGTTCGACCACGGCACCGACCAACAGATCGTCGGGCGTCTGTGCAACACGAGCGATCAATCTCGGCAGTTCGTCTTCGGCACCCCTGTTGGCGAGCCCATTGGCGGCGGCAAACTCGAAGAACGTTTGATGGAGAAACCGGGCACGATTGTCGGTTGTGATCAGTACGCCGCGCCGAGTCAGTGCCCGCACATGTCTGCGCAGGACCACGTCGTCGTATGCATGGTCCGCCGATGCGGCGACCTGCGCCGCGCGTCGAACGACGACGTCGACGGGTGGTTCGGGTGTTCCCAACGCGAGCATGGCGATCGCCAGAAACCCGGCACTGGCAGAGAGGTCGTCGGAGTCCTCAGCCGGTACCTCCGGTCCGGAGCGGTGATCGCTGACGATACGGCGCGACCAGAACAGGTTGTAGAGGCCGGAGACGTCGAGTTCGAGCTGAGGAAAATGTGGTGCCGACAACGAGAACAGAAGTCTGAGCAGCAAGGGGCTGGTGCACACGTCGTCGACGAGAGCACCACGGTCCAGGGCGGACTGGACCGCCGAGACCGGATTCGCAGGCATCACCGAGTCGTCGGCGATGAATTCGACGGTCAATGCCTCGATCGCGGTCGGAAGTTCGGAGTTCGAGGAGAACGGCCCGAGGGTGATCCTGTGCCCCAGGTTCGCGGGAAGGCTTTGTCCTTCGAGCGGCCTGGTCGTCAGAACTACAGGGACTGCCATCCGCGCGAGCACTGTGACAAGGTCGATGATGTCGTGACGAGCAGAGCGGCTGTGCAGCATCAGGTCCGCGGTGTCGAGCAGCAGTATTGCGCCCGTTCGACCGGTGATGGCCGAGATAATCTCATCGGTCGAGGCTGTGCGGATGCCGTCGTCTCCAGGATGGAGCCAGGTAGCCGAGACCAGTACCGGATGGAGCCCCTGCCCCTGTAGCGCTCGGTGCAGCGACCACAGCAGTGTCGATTTTCCGTGCCCGGCTTCACCGACGACGATCTGCGGCTCGGATCCCAGTACCGTGCGTCGAAGCAACGCGGCCTCGATATCGCGACTCACATACCAGGTGCCGTCGTCTCCGGATCCGACTTCGATGTCGTTGAGCAGGTGCTGCGACAGTCGTGCCAATCGACCCCAGTGCGTGGGATCCACTTCGGTCACACTCACCTCGCCACGCCGCAGGCACGGGCGCGGTGGTGCGGCACCCTTATGGGGTCCTTGTTGCGATGCCGGGCATGAGCAGTCGGAGAACGCCGTCGGCAACGTCGATTGCCGTTTCGTTCGGCCGCGTCAAGCATCGAAACAGCACGTTGTTGGTCAGCATGACTGCCGCCTCGATCGTCGGTGCTTCATCGCTGAACACGCCCGTTTCGCGTCCCCGTTCGAGGATCGGGACCACAGCAGAGGGAAGGAAGAGGTTTTCCAGAACTGTGGTGACGGTGTTGGGCTGCTGGAACTGCTCGAAGCTCAAGGCGAGCAGCATCCCGGAACTCATGGCTCGGTTGTCGATCACGAATTCGCCTACCTCGATCAGAGTGCGGCGCAATGCGACAGCGGGTTCGATGCCGAGACGCTCGTCGGCTCGACGTAATCGCAGGACTCGATCGAATTTCGGTTTCAGCGCGGCGACGATGATGTCGACTTTGCTCGGGAACAGCCGTCGAAGGTCGTCGACTCGGAGGCGTGCGGCTGCCGCGATGTCAGCGAGTGTGACGAGAAAGTATCCGTTGTCGACGAACAGAGCTTCCGTTGCGGTGATCACGTCGGCCTCGAGGTCTGGCCGTAGAGCGTCGGAGTCGTCGGAAGGATATGCCGGTTCGGGGTCGGATGCTTGTCGATCGGAATGCAGTGGATCGATCGCCCACCGCAGGATCGAGGTAGTCGCTGCGGCGATGTCGTCCCCGGAGAAGGAACCGGGAGTCAGCATCTCTCGTAGTGCGAGTCCGTCGAGCAGAGCTCCGATGACAGTGGAGAGGGAGGTCAGTGACATCGGTTGGCGGACGGACCCGCCCTGAGCTTGGATAGCCTGACCCACCTTGGTGCGCAGGTCGGCATCCAGTCGCTCGAATTCGGGGGTGACGGCTTTGCGCGCCCCGTCGTGGTTGGTAGCGAGCAGGGTGGCGACCAGGCGCCTCCGCATCAGGCCGGAGGTCAGGTCCTCGAATAGCGCGGACACCGGTGCGGCCGCGTCTCGAAGCCCGGCAGGCGGGTCGGTGTGTGCAGTGCCGCTGTAACTCACGGTGAGGTTGTCGAGCAGATCCGCCACAAACGCCTCTTTGCCGCCGGAACCTCCGCTGCGGGAGTTGCCGGGGTAGGTGTTGTGGAACGTTTGATGCGACAGCCCAGCACCGTCGACTACCGCCGAGATGGACAGCGACCGGGCCAGATCGGTCATGTCCACTTCGTTCAGGAGTCGGTATCCGGCGTGCAGAAATTGTTCACGCGGGACAGACCTAGGGTTCAACGTCAACCGCCTTCACTGGACTTCACAGCACCTGAATGGATCACGAACTATAGCAATTCAGTGACCGAGCCTGCTTGGTTTAGTTTCGACTAAATCCCTGTGTAGACGAAACACTCAAATCGACAATTTTCTCGAATTGGTTTGTGTTGCAGGGTGTTCACCGGCCGTGGTCCGATACACATCGGCCTCAAGGCCGGTATCTCGAGGAGGATCAGATGGTGTTGATCGATCATCGACCCCAAGTCCAGACGCGCGTCTCGGCACCCGGGACAGTGCGCAACCCCCTCGGCCCGAGGCCGCCTGTCACCCGCTCCACTCTTGCGCCGGGGCGAGTCCATGGCCAACGACCAGTGCCGACGTACGCGTCACCCGGACTGACCGAGCGTGAAGTTGTAGTCCTGAAGGTCTGGTTGAACTGCGACTCCAAAGTCGAAGTCGGTGCTCGCCTCCACATCGCGCTGGGAACCGTCAATACCCACCTGACACGAATTCGGGACAAATATTCCCGCGTCGGTCGGGCTGCGCCGACGAAGGCGGCACTCGTCGCCAGGGCTCTGCAAGACGGCATAGTGAAACTCGACGATCTCTGAGCGACGGATGGGGTGGTCGTAGGAGCACATTGGCCCGTCACTGCACCGTTTTGAATCGTCGCCAAACTATCAATTGGTTGCGACTTTTACGGCGACCATAGCTCGAACTATCGAGCGTGCCGATTGCCTCTTCGAGGTCCGTCGCACCAGACGGCCGCATGGTATCAAGGTCCAATTCAGCAGGTAGTGAACCGCAGTCACAGAACAACCGAAAAAACTCGAGAACATCTCGACCCAACCGCATTCGCTGCCGCGCCGGGTACCCAATGATATTGAACACGACGAAAAATGCACGACGCCAATGACTTCGGGAAGCATCGGCACTTCGCGAAGGAAGACGTCCCAAGAGACAAGGATTGAGGGGGTCAGAGCTTCTTGCGCATCTTCACACTTGTGGTTTCATATCCGGCTGACTCGTACATCCCGCGCGCGACCGCATTGAAACCGAACACGCTGAGTCCCAGCGTCTGCGCACCCTTTGCCCGCGCATGGCCTTCGGCGAGCTGCATCGCTGTTCGCCCATAACCTTTGCCTCGGTGCTCTGGCTCGACCACGACATCCCAAACCCACCACGAGGTGTCGTCGTCCGAGTTGTCACGGCCAATCCAGAGGTACCCGACGATGTGGTCAGTGTCGTTGACGAGGTCGAACACAGTGTTTCCCGGGGTGGGAGTACCCGCTGGGAAAGCACGCTTGTACGCATCCCTGGCGTGCTCCTCAGCGGCGCGTGGCGTCTCACCTGTAGCGACCAGGTCCGTCTTGTACTCGGTCTGGCTCCGTTCCAGCCACGAGGGAAACCGTTGGGGGGTTATCGGGACAAGTGCGATCGACATGTCAGCAGTCTGACAGCGCCCCCGCGTCGGCCCTCGACAGCATTTACCAACACGCCCTGGGTCTGCCGTAAGCGGCGATCGTTTCCCAGTGACGTTGCTGCGCCGGTCGGTACTCGGTTCCGCTCGTCAGCATGGCGTGCAGGACGTTGCTGCGGCGTCGAGCGAGGCAGATGAGGGCGGCGCGGTGGTTCTTGCCTTCGGCTCGCTTTCGGTCGTAGTAGGTCCGGGAGATGGGGTCTTTCAGTGCGGCAAACGCCGAGAGGTGGATGGCGCATTTGAGTTTGGAGCTGCCACTGTGTTGTCGGTGCTCGCCTTTGACGGACGTTCCGGAGCGGTGTGCGGGCGGCATCAGCGATGATGAAGGCGTCTTTGGCGTCGGTCTTTTCGTTGCCGGGGTACAGGTCAGTCGGCCCGGCGCAATTTACATAGCCGATACCCTCGCACGTTCGTCGAATCGACGAACTACCAGACTTACGCCAAACCCTCTGTCGTGAGCGGAAACTCGACCCCTGCTACGAACTTCCGCTCACCTGGTGCGAAGCACCACTTCGGTGGGGTGAGCATCGGCAGGCGTGTCGATGGCATTGCGTACTGCACGGGCAACGGTGCTGGGCTGCAAGAACTTCGAGCCGTCGTACTCCCCACCCTCGTGCGCGACAATCTCCTGCTGCATCTCGGTGTCGATACGTCCGGGATGAATCGAGGTGACGCGAAGCTTTGGCTCCTCCAGTCGCAGTGCATCCCCGAAGGCCCGTAGCGCGAACTTGCTCGCCGCGTAGCCGCCCCAACCGGGGTTCGCGCGAATGCCGGCACCCGAATTGATCAGCACCACATGACCGTTCGCTTTCCGCAGCGCCGGTAGGAGCAGCCGGGTCAGCTCGACGACGGCGATGACGTTCACCTCGTACTGTCGCCGCCAGTCCTCCGCAGTCGACTCCTCGACGGTCCCCAGCGCCGCGACTCCGGCGTTGTGCACCAACACGTCCAGGGAATCGATGCCCGACGCGGCCGCCGCAACCGCGTCGGGATCGGTCAGCTCCACCGGCCACGGGGTGGATCCGGCCAGTTCCGACGCGATCGGCTCGAGAGACTCGGCCGATCGTCCCCCCAACAACACGTGGTGATCCGGGGCGAGCAGTCGGGCGATGTGGGCCCCGAGGCCGCGGCTTGCTCCGGTCACCAGTGCAGTAGGCATACCCCCAGATTAACTAGAAGCTCATCCCCGCCGCGGCTGCCCAGGTCTGTGTGGTGCTCGCACCGTCGAGTTCTTCGCGAATGATGTCTGCATGACCCGCGTGCTGGGAGATCTCGCGCAGGATGTGCAGCACCGTGAATCGTGCGCTTTGCCAGATGCGTTCGGGTGCCCAGGGTGCCGTCGGGACCGGGACCGACACATCGAGATCCAACGTCGAGAGGGCGTCGGTAGTCGAGCGCGCCACCTCTTCCCATTCGGTGATCAGTCCTGCGACAGTCTCGTCGTCCGCCATGAGGTATTCACCTCCGGCGGACGCCATGTCGAACTCGGCTGTCTCGTCGAGATCGGCGATCACCGCCATCCAGTGCCGTTCGTTGCTGATCACGTGATGCAGCAACCCGCCGAGAGTCAGTTCGCTGGCGGTGGTGCGGGTGCGCGCCTGCTCGTCGGTGAGTCCGCGGACGGTGATGAGAAAGTTCGCGCGCTGTTCGTCGAGCATCGTGGTGATGTCGGTGTTCTCGGTGGTCATCGTTTCCTCCTGGGTGGGCTGGTGAAACCCACACTAGGAACAATCGAGGACACGTTCGGTCCGCAATCGAAACGAGCGGAATCCCGCGTATGGACGCAAACTGTCTGCATGGGCGATCGAGGTTTCACTTCCACGCAGCTGGCGGCGCGCGCGGCATATCTGCTCAGGGGCAACGACCTGGGCACCATGACCAGCGCTGCCCCGCGGCTCTACCCGCACATGTGGAGTTGGGATGCGGCGTTCGTCTCCGTCGGACTGGCTCCGCTGAGCGTGGAGCGTGCCGTGGTGGAAATGGACACCTTGCTCTCCGCGCAGTGGAAGAACGGGATGATCCCGCACATCGTCTTCGCCAACGGTGTCGACGGCTACTTCCCCGGGCCGGCGCGGTGGGCAACCGGCACGCTCGCGTCGCATGCACCGATGAGCCCGCAGACCTCGGGGATCACCCAGCCGCCGGTCCACGCGATCGCGGTGCAGCGCATCCTCGATCACTCCAAACGCCACGGACGTACGACGCGTGCCGTCGCCGAGGAGTTTCTCGATCGCCGCTGGGGTGATCTGGTGCGGTGGCATCGCTGGCTCGCCCAGGCCCGCGATGTCGACGACAACGGGCGGATCGCGGTCTTCCACGGCTGGGAGTCGGGGATGGACAATTCGCCACGGTGGGATTCGGCCTACGCGAATGTGGTTCCGGGAGAGATGGATCCGTACTTCCGGGAGGACAAGGCGGTGATCTCCGATGCCTCTCAGCGGCCCAGCAATCTCGAGTACGACCGCTACATCTGGCTGGTGGAGGAGATGAAGCAGGTCGGGTACGACGACGATGCGTTGAAGACGAAGATGAGCTTCGCTGTCGAGGATGTGTTCGTCAGCGCCATCTTCGCGGTGGCATGCGATGTGCTCGCGACCATCGGCGAGGACCATTCGCGTCCCCACTCCGATGTTCGGGAGCTGCGGTCGTGGGCGGAGAAGTTCCGCAAGGGAGTCATCGCGACGACGGACGCGCGCTCCGGTGGGGCCCGTGACTTCGATCTGCGGACGGGCCAGTGGATCGGCACCGAGACCATCGCGATGTTCGCGCCGTTGCTGTGCGGCGGACTGCCCCGCGAGCAGGAGCGCAACCTACTTCGAATTTTCGAGGGCACTCGGTTCTGCGGGCACCCGGATCTGCGATATGCGGTTCCGCCGTCCACGTCCCCGGTGTCGAAGGATTTCCGTGCCCGTGAGTACTGGCGCGGGCCGGTATGGCCGGTGATGACGTGGTTGTTCTCGTGGGCGTTCGCCCGTCGTGGTTGGTCGGAGCGGTCACTGTCGTTGCGCGACGAAGGCTTGCGCCAAGCCAGCGACGGCAGCTTCGCCGAGTACTACGAGCCGTTCACCGGCAAGCCGCTCGGCAGCATGCAGCAATCCTGGACGGCCGCGGCCGTGCTGGACTGGCTGGGGTAGCGAGAAGCGTCAGCCGAGGTAGCTGTCGACGAGAGGACCGACGACGTCGAACGAGGTGGCGTCGGGCACGAGGTATTTGGCGACGGTGCCGCAGACGAAGGGATGCCACGCGGAACCGGAGTCGGTACCCAGGGACGAGACGGCCAGGATGTCACCGAAGTAGATGCCGGGCAGGTGGCGCTGAACGAGTTCGTCGTTGTGCGACGCGACGGCGAGCAGTTCCTCGACATGGCTGCGATCGATCTCGTCGCCCATGGCTGCGAGGAGATCTGCGCCCTCGGCGCGGGCCCGGACCGGGTCGCTGTCCAGCAGTGTCAGTGCGCCGACGGTGACGCCCCGGTGCTGCAGTTCGACGGCGATGGCGTGAGCGAGAACTCCGCCGAACGACATGCCCAGAAGGTGGACGGTGCCGTCGGTCTGGATGCGAGCGATGTCGTCGGCGTACTGCGCCGCCAGTGCCGCGAAGGATTCGGCGCGCTCACCGGACGCGGGAACCTGAACGCCGTAGATGGGGCGGTCGTCGTCGACGTGAGCTGCCAGGCCCGCGTAGCAATCGACCAGACCCACCAGGGGGTGGATGCAGAACACGGGGTCGAGGTGTCCGGTGGTTCGGATCGGCGCGATGGTCGGCACCGCGTAGTCGGACGGGTCGAGTTCCGTGAGAGCCAGATGCGATAGATCGTTCACGACAGTCATGGGTGCGCCTCCGAGCCAAGAGATGTAGTTCGTGTTTCCATTGGTTTGTTCGTGCCGACTCTGGGTATGTCGCTGTCGGCAGCGTGAGTGTTACCCACGTCTCATTACCGACGACTCAACCACGTCTGTGGACAGAACGCACTAGTGACTGTTCACCATTGAGTGCCCAGGTCCGGGCCTTTAATCTCACCCGGGTGGTCTTCTCCCGCACGTTGCGTGCCCTGTTCGGATTGTTCTCGGTCGGTGTCATCGCCTGTGCTGCGCCAGGGATTGCGTCCGCCGTTCCGCAGGGCCCGGACGTCTCGTCGTGGCAACACATCGACGGTACCGCGATCGATTGGCATGCCGTCAAGGCTGCAGGCCACGGATTCGCGATGGTCAAGGCCACCGAGGGTCTGGATTACGTCAACCCGTATTTCGTCGAGGATTCCATCGTCATGCGCACGGCGAACGTGGCGCGCGGGGCGTACCACTACGCCGATGTGACGCTCTCACCCGAGTTGCAGGGCGCGTACTACTCGGCGCTGGTGCTGGGGATCAACGGTCCGGGTGATCTGCCGCCGGTGCTCGACCTCGAAGATGCGAAGGGGAGGTCGCCTGCCGAGGTGATCGACTGGACGCACCGGTACCTAGATACCGTCCAGACGCTGACCGGCCGTCAGCCGACCATCTACACCTATCCGAACTTCTGGCGTACGGCGATGGCCGACACCCACGAGTTCAACAACTATCCGCTGTGGATTGCCGACTACGACGACGAGCTGGGGCCGCTGCCCGGAGGATGGACCAACTGGCTGTTCTGGCAGTTCACCGACCGCGGCACGATTCCCGGAATCGACGGGCGCACCGACATCAATCACTATGCGGGCACACCGGAGTCGCTGCGGGGCCTCGCTCGTTGGTGACGCCTGTCCACCTGTAAGTCTCGCAACCACACCGGTAGCCGAGAACGGAAAAGCGCCCGCAGTCGACTGCTTTCGACTACGGGCGCCTTCGGTTCATTGCCGATCCTGAGTTGCTACGCCGACTTCCACACTGCGACGACGGAGGGCCGCGGCTGGGTGTCGCCGCCGTCGGGCCAATGCGAGATCGGTGCGTCGGCGGTGGCGTCGTCGCTTTCGCCCGGGTGCTGCACGCACACCACGACCCGCTCGTCGGAGACGATGGGGCCGCAGGTCTCACCGCCCGCGGGAACCGTCAGGAACTGGCGGGTCTCACCTCGGCGCGGGCCGTCGAGCACCACGGCGAACAGGCCGTCGTTGGAGTCGAGGGCGTTGCCGTCGGTGGAGACCCACAGGTTGCCCTTCGAGTCGAACGCCAGGTTGTCGGGGCACGAGATGGGGCTGACCTGACTCTTGTCGAAGCCGCCGAAGTACGTGTCGGCCTCGTTCGGGTCACCGCACACCAGCAGCAGGTTCCAGGTGAACGACGTGCCCGCGTGGTCGTCGTCGATCTCGAGCACCTGGCCGTTCTTGTTGGTGTTGCGGGGGTTGGCCTCGTCGGCCGCGGCCTTGCCTTCGGTGCCTCGGTTGGTGTTGTTCGTCAGCGCGACGTAGACCTTGCCGGTCACCGGGTTGGGCTCGAAGTCCTCCGGGCGGTCCATCTTGGTCGCGCCCACCTTGTCGCCTGCCTGGCGGGTGAACACCGCGACCTCCTCGGCCGACATGCCGTCGACCAGCGACGTGCCGCGGCCGTCCTCGCCGGTCTCGAGCAGCGGGATCCACGTTCCGGTGCCGCGGAACTCGCCGTTGGCGGGCAGGGTGCCCGAGCCGTCGATCTCGTCGGGAGTGTCGCCGGTGAGTGTCGCGACGTACAGCGTGCCCGCGTCCAGCAGCGTCAGGTTGTTGCGCATCGCTGCCGCACCGGTGCCGGGCATCATCTTGCGGCTCGAGACGAACTTGTACATGTAGTCGAAGCGCTCGTCGTCACCGCTGTAGGCGACGACGGTGCCGTCGTCGGTGACGTAGATGGTGGCGGCTTCGTGCTTGAAGCGTCCCAGCGCGGTGTGCTTGATCGGAGCCGACTGCGGATCCCACGGGTTCACCTCGACGATGTACCCGAATCGGTTGGCCTCGTTGGGCTCCTGAGCGAGGTCGAAGCGCTTGTCGAAGGTCTCCCACTTGCGATCGCTGGCGGCACCCTCTATGCCGTAGCGGGCGAGCCGCTCGGCGGCGACGGTTTCGGTGACCGTCTCCGCGTTGCCGAAGTACTGGTTGAAGTTCTCTTCGCCGGAGAGCACCGTGCCCCACGGCGTCAGACCGCCCGAGCAGTTGTTGAAGGTGCCGAGCACGCGGGTGCCCGTCGGGTCGACGCTGGTCTTGAGGAAGTCGCTGCCCGCGGCGGGGCCGGTGACGACGAACTCCGTGGTACCGGTGATGCGACGGTTGTATCGGCCCATCGCTGGGGTGAGCTTGCCCGAATTACCCTCGCCCTGAACCTGAACCACCGTCAGGCCGTGTGCCGCGAGCGCAATGTCGAACTGCTCGCGCGTCGGCTTCTCCGCGTCGTAGCCCTTGAACATCGCCGGCTCGGTGGTGTACTCGTGATTGACCGCCAGCAGGAAGGCGTTGGGCGTGCCTTCCACCGGAAGCAGGCCGGCGAAGTCGTTGTTGAAGCCGAACTGCATCGCCTGCGCGGCAGCGGTCTGGTTGTCGAAGTCGAACGCCGGAGCGCCTTCGACCACCGGATCGCCCCAGCGGATCACGACGGCCTGCTCGTGGCCCTCGGGTACCACGACGGCGTCCTCGGTGTTCGGTTCCACCGCAACGAAATCCACGCCGTCGACGGGCGGGGTATCGGCACCCGACGTGCTCGAGGTTCCGCTTCCGGTGGTGGCGGGCTCGTCGGTCGAGCACGCCGCGAGAGCGCTACCGGCGCCCACGGCGAGCACCGCCATGGCACCGCCCTTGATCACACCGCGCCGCGACATCGCGGTCTTGACGATGTCGCCGAAGTATTCACCCTTCGAAGTGTTGGGAACCTCGTGGAAACACGCATCCGCGCACTTGTACTTGCACGTCAATGTTGATCGCTTGGAGCTTCCGTCGTGAACCGCGAACAAGGGTAGTGGCTTCATGACACGGCACGCTGTCACCCAAAAGCGAAAGTAAAGGAACGTTCAGGTGAAGACGCGGACAACGAGGATGCCCTTAGTACCTGCGCTCACAGCACCTGCGAGAGGAACGTCTTGAGTCGATCGGTGTGCGGATCGTCGAACAACTGCTCCGGTGTTCCGGTTTCGACGGCGCTGCCGTGGTCCATGAACAGCACCCTGTTGGACACCGATCGCGCGAAGCCCATTTCGTGGGTCACCACCACCATGGTCATGCCGCCCTTCGCGAGGTCGGCCATCAGCGCCAGCACGCCTTTCACCAACTCGGGGTCGAGAGCGGAGGTGGCCTCGTCGAAGAACATCACCTCGGGCTTCATGGCCAGTGCTCGCGCGATGGCGACGCGCTGCTGCTGGCCACCGGAGAGATTGCCCGGACGCGAATCCGCCTTGTCGGTCAGCCCCACCAGTTCGAGCTGATCCATCGCGGCCGCGCGAGCCGCCTCCTTGGACAGGCCGAGCAGCTTGCGCGGGCCCAGAGCGATGTTGTCCGCAACGGTCTTGTGCGGAAACAGGTTGAACTGCTGGAACACCATGCCGATGCGCTGACGCAGCTCGTCGGGGTTGTCCTTCAGCACCGATTTGCCGTCGAGCAGGATGTCGCCCTGTTCGGGTTCGTGCAGTCGATTGAGAGCACGCAGCAGCGTCGACTTGCCCGAGCCCGACGGGCCGATGACCGTGGTGGTCGTGCCGGCCGGGACGTCGATACTCACCCCGCGCAGCACCTTGTTGGTACCGAAGGACAGGTGAATATCTCTGCCTACGAGCGAAACAGAAGTCATGTCAGCCTCTTTCCACGACGACGGCCTGCTCGACCGGGTCCAGCGTCTGCTCGGCCTTGCCGGTGCGCAGTCGCTTGTCGATGTAGTTCACGAGATGGGTGAGCGGCACTGTCAGCACCAGGTAGAACAATCCGGCGGCGACGAGCGGGGACAGATTTCCGGTCTGTGCGTTGAGATCTCGGCCGACTGCGAACAGCTCGCGTTGGGTGGCGAGCAGTCCGAGGAAGTAGATCAGCGACGAGTCCTTGATCAGTGAGATGAACTGGTTCATCAGTGCAGGCAGGACGCGTCGGACACCCTGCGGGACGACCACCAGGTTCATCGAGCGACGACGGCTGAAGCCCAGTGCCCGTGCGGCTTCCATCTGACCGGCCTCGACGCTCTGGATGCCGGACCGGAAGATCTCGCCGATGTATGCCGCGGCGAGCAGCGACAGTGCCGCTGCGCCGAGCCAGTACGGATTGCCGCCGGTCACACCCTGCACCACCGGGCCGATGCCGAGGCCGATGATCAAGATGATGACCACGGCGGGCAGTCCGCGGAAGATGTCGGTGTAGACGCGCGCCGGCCACCGCAGCCAGCGGGTACGCGAGAGCCCGGCCAGGGCCAGCAGCATGCCCAGCACCGTACCGATGATGCCCGACGCCAACGCCAGAATCAGCGTGTTGGGCAGGCCCACCTTGAACAGGTCGGGGATGGCGGACTTGTACAGCGACCAGTCGAAGAACGTGTCGCCCAGTTGCGCCAGCGTGGATTTGGGTTGAACGGCAACGGCTTCGGGAGCATTCGCGTCGTTCTGTGCCGCGATGGCGGCGAAGTCGGGTAGCTCCGGCTCGGGGGCGGCTTTGCTGCCGGGCTTGAAGCCGTCGGGAAGCTCGCGAGGAACCCAATTCGAGTAGAGCGAGGCCCAGGTGCCGTCGGCGATCACCGCGTCGAGCCCGGAGTTGAGGGCATCGATCAGCGGTTGATTGTCGCGAGCGACAGCCCAGCCCACGAAGTTGTTCAGCGAGAACGTGTTCTGCGTGATCGCCGTGCCGTCCTCGGGCTTGACCAAGCCCTCCGCCTGCTGGGACGGGGCCACCCAGGCGTCGATCTGCCCGGTGCGGAGGTTGGCGTAGGCGGTGTTGTAGTCGGGGAACTTCACTGGATCGAGGCCGAGCGTGTTCACCACGTAGTCGTCCTGCACGGTGCCCTGCACGACGCCGATCCTGCTGCCCGCGTTCAGGTCCTCGAACCGGCTGATCGGGCCGCCGGTCTGAGCAACGAGGGAGAAGTAGCCGAAGTCGTAGCCGTTGGTGAACCCGACGGTGTTGCGTCGCTCGTCCGTCGTCGTGATGGAGGACGATCCGACGTCGAAGCGTCGACCTGAAACCTGTGCGAGCAGGCCCGAGAACTCGGTGCCCGAGAAATTGATCTGCAGGCCTAGTTTCGCGGCGACGGCCTTCAACAGCTCGTTGTCGTACCCGGTGTACTGGCCGGCCGAGTCCAGGCAGATGCTCGGCGGGGCGTCGGACAGGGTGCCGACGGTCAGCACTCCCGGCGTCGCCAATCCCAGAGCGTTCGTGTCCACTCGGTCCAGCGGAGTGACGTTCGCCGTCGTGTATCTGTCCTCCGTCGCGGCCGCTGCGGCAGCGTCGAAGTTCGTCGGGGTGGACGACGCACTGTCGACTCCGGGAGGGGCGCACAGGTCGGTCGGACCTGCAGCCGCCTGATCATCGGAGTTCGACGTTCCACACGCGGCGAGCGTGAGGGCCATCAACAGTCCGAGAACGAGAACCACGAGCGCGCGTGAGGCGCGTACGGCAACCATGATGAAAACCCTAAGCGGACCAGGGCCCACTCACCCAAACGCGCCACGCGCAAGGGTTTCGCTCGAGGAACTGAAGTGGGCTGGCTTACTTGTGCGAGTCCCGCCACGCGATGGCCTGACCCAGCTCGGCCAGGTCGTATTCGGGTCCGTTGACGCCGACGGTGAACAGGGTGGCTCCGGCGTCGACGAAGTCCTGAGCCGTCTCCGCTCCCGGCCACGAGACCGACCGGGTGATTCCCGAGACGTCGCGTCCGACGGTGGTGCCGTGCTCGGCGAGGATCTCGGACTTGCGCTTCAGCGCCTCGAGGTCGGCGAAACTGTGCCAGATGTGCGCGTATTCGGCCACCATCTTCAGGGTCTTCTTCTCCCCGCCGCCGCCGATGAGGATCGGGATGTCGCGGGTGGGGGCCGGATTGCCGACATCGAGGCGGTGGCGGATTCTGGCGAGGCTCTCTTTCAGCAAGGCCAGACGCGAACCGGCCGTGCCGAACTCGTATCCGAAGTTGTCGTAGTCCTTCTCGTTCCACCCAGCGCCGATGCCGAGGATCAGCCGTCCGCCGCTGATGTGGTCGACGGTGCGCGCCATGTCGGCCAACAGGTCAGGATTGCGGTAACCGCCGCCGGTGACGAGTGCGCCGATCTCGACGTTCGACGTCTGCTCGGCCCAGGCACCGAGCATCGTCCAGCACTCGAAATGCGCGCCGTCGAGGTCGCCGTACAGCGGATAGAAGTGGTCCCAGTTGAAGACGATGTCGACGCCCGCATCCTCCGAGCGCAACACCGCGTCGCGGATCAGCTGATAGTCGGGAGCGTGCTGGGGCTGAAGCTGAACACCGATCTTGACGGTCATGTACGTCTCCTCGTCGTGTGGGCTGCGTCTCCCATGATGCACCCGAACGGCGTCAGCCGATGCGGACGCCGCTCTCGGCCATCATCGCGCGCAGTACGAACCCGGCCTCGGAGCCGACGATCTCGCCGACGAGGGTGATGTAGCGGTCGACGAATGCGCCGCCGTGCTGCTGCTCGTTCTCGTCGGCGAAGTGGTGCGCGAGCTCGTGCAACACCACCAGTTCCCGCAACGCCCAGGCCCTGTTGCCCCGATGCAGGGGCACGGCAATGGTGGCGGTGTCCGATTCGTAGTGCGCCGCACCCGAACCCGACCGAGCCCGGACGGTGATCACGCGACCCGCGTCGGGCCACGTTGCCGCGACCCAATCCAGCGCCAGCACCGCATCGACGTATGCCTGCACCGAGTCGATGGAGGCGAACTTGCGCTCGATCGGCAGCGTGATCTGCGAACCCATCACCTGCACCATGCGAAGGCCCCGCTCCTCGGCGCGATCGAACATGGTGCGGACCAGTTGTTCTGCGTCGTAGACGGCTGCTCGTTGCGCGTCCCTCGCCCTGCTCATCCGGCCAGCCTAATTTGTGTCGACCTTCCGACTCGCCTACTGTCCTATCGACAACGATTGTCGAAGTCATTCCCATGTCTACTCTTCAGGAGAACCCGTGCTCGTCGTCGACGACCTCTGTATCGACGCCGGACGCACCCGCATCGTCGATCACGTGTCCTTCGAGATCCCCGCGGGTCGACGCCTCGGCCTGTTGGGCGCGTCGGGATCGGGAAAGTCGCTGATCGCCGCAGCCCTCGTCGGAGCGCTGCCGCCTGGCATCACCTGCACCGGCCGCATCGTCGTCGACGGCCACGACGTCGCCGGAGTTCCGACGCCACGCCGGCCGCGCACGGCCCGCCCGGCGATGGTCTTCCAGGATTCGGCCACCGCACTGAACCCGATGGTCATCGTCGGCAGGCAACTCCGCACGCCCGACGCCTCCGCGCTGCTCGAGCGTGTGGGTCTGCGCGACACCGAACGCATCCTGGCCTCGCACCCGCTCGAGCTGTCCGGTGGTCAGCGTCAACGCGTCTGTATCGCGGTCGCATTGGCGCGTGAGAGCCCGCTCGTAATCGCGGACGAACCGACGACGGCGCTCGACGTGATGAGCCAGGCGCGGGTTCTCGACGCTCTGCGGGAGGTGCCATCGCTGCTGATGATCACGCACGACATCGCCGTCGCCGCGCAGTTGTGCGATCACCTGATGGTTCTCGACTCGGGGCGAATAGTCGAATCCGGTTCCATAGCAACAATTATCGACAGTCCTGAGTCCGATCTCGTGGTGCGCATGCTCGATCGAGCTCGCTCCGCTGATCCATTCCGTCAGCTGGTGGCGCGATGACTGCGGGCTTGGTGGCCACGGACATCACGCGCACCTACGTTCGGCACGGCTCGTCTCGTACCGCACTGGACGGTGTCTCGATCACGCTGCCGCCGGCCGGCCGCGTCGCCGTGGTCGGCGAATCGGGTTCGGGCAAGACGACTCTGCTCCGCATGCTGCTGGCGTTGGACGCGTCCAGTAGTGGAACCGTCCAACTCGATGGCCGCACAGTACGTCCCGGCTCCGCGCGCTCGCTGCGGTGGTTTCGCAGACTCGTGCAGTACGTACCCCAGGATCCCGCGACCAGCCTCGACCCACGCCGCAGTGTCCTGGATCTGGTGGCGACGCCGCTGCGACTTCTCGGCGTCGACGGCGATCATCGAGCCAAAGCAGGTGCCGCTCTCGCTGCCGTCGGGCTGGACGAGCGCTATCTGCAGCGTCGACCGACGGAACTGTCCGGTGGTCAGAATCAACGAGTCGCCATTGCGCGTGCGGTGGCATGCGAACCGCAGTACCTGCTGGCGGACGAGCCGGTCAGCGGACTGGACCCTGATCTGCGCGAGCAGGTCCTCGCGGTCCTGGCCGGTCTGCCGAGCGCGTTGCTGATCGTGAGCCACGACCTGGCTGCGGTCGCTCGACTCTGCAGCGACGTAACGGTGATGCACGACGGCCGGATTGTCGAAACCGGCAGCGTACGAAAAATTCTCACCGACCCACAGCACGCCTGCACCCGAGACCTGATCGACGCCGTACCCCGGCTTGCATGACCATCACAGGAGATCCATTGACCACCAGTATGTTCCGCATCGGCACCCTGGCAGCGGTAGGTGCCCTCACGCTCACCGGCTGCTTTTCTTCAGGTGCTGCCGACGACACCGCAGATCGGGCCCGCGTTGCGATGCTGCAACCGCCACGCTCGGGGCTGTCGCAGTTCAGCGACGATGCCTTCAAGCTCTCGCGCTGGTCCACCGCCGAAACCCTCATCACCCTCGACGATCTCGGTGATGCGCAGCCCGGTTTGGCCACCGCCTGGAACCGCGTCGACGAGCGCACGTGGAGTGTCGACATCCGCCCCGACGTGAGGTTCCACAACGGTGCGCCTCTGGACTCCGCCGCCGTCGTCACCGCACTGACTGCTGCCACTACCGCCGCGCCGAAGCCGCGCATCCTCGACGGTGTCGAGCTGACGGTGACCGCCACCGACGACGACACTGTGGAGGTGGCCACCGAGGGCGGCGATCCACTGGTGCCGCAACGACTCTCGAGCCCGCAGCTCGCCGTCCTGGCACCCGCGGCCTACTCCGCAGGCGGCAGCGACCCCGTCGGAACCGGTACCGGACCGTTCGTGCTGACCGGAGTGAACGGCACGTCCAGTGCCACGCTGGACCGTAACGAGAACTACTGGGGTGAGCCCGCGAAGCTCGCCGGCATCGACGTCGACTTCGTGCCCGACGGTACGGCCCGCGCAGCGGCGCTCCGCAACGGCACCGCCGACGTGGTGGAGGCGATTCCGGTGTCGCAGGCCGCCAATATCGACCCGTCGCTGGTGCACGAGGTTCCGATGCCGCGCACCAACACCCTGTACCTGAACACGTCGTCCGGCGTGTTCGTGGATCCGGCCATGCGCGCCGCCGCGCGGGAGTCGGTGGACAAGGATCGTCTCGTCGAGCAGGTCTACGAAGGCCGCGCAGACGCCGCGAACGGATTGCTCGGCCCCGCGCTGCCGTGGGCGGCGGACCGTCCCGCGCGCACCGAGACACCGGCGGGCGATGCCACCGGCAAGAAGATCACCCTCGCCACCTTCACCGACCGCGCCGAACTTCCCGAGGTCGCCGTGCTGCTGCAACAGGAACTCGAGGCGAAGGGCTTCGTCGTCGAGCAGGTGGTGCGCGAATACCAGTTCATCGAAACCGATGCGCTCAGTGGTGCATTCGATGCCTTCATCCTCTCCCGCGCCACCGTGCTCGATTCCGGAGATCCGGCGGCCTACATGTACTCCGACTTCGCCTGCGAGGGATCGTTCAACATCTCGCAGTTCTGCGACCCGCAGGTCGACGAGGCGTTGGCAGACGCCTCGGCCACCGAACCCGGAGACGACCGCCGCGCCGCGATCTTGGCCGCCGAGAAACTGATTCTGGAGAAGGACGCGGCCGTGCCGATGCTGCACGAACGCGTCATCCAGGGCGAATCCGAAGACCTGACCGGCGTCGCCCGCGATCCAAGGGAACGCACGCTCATCACCAATCAGACCGCCTTCGAGTAAGTAGTGAGAACAACCGCCTCGCGTCTGGTTGCCGTCGCCGGTGTCGTCCTTCTCGTCGGAATGCTGCCGTGGCTGTCGAATCGCGATCCGGCACTGAGCATTCTGCGGGCCCGCTCGGCCGAGCAGGAAGCAACCCCCGAGGCCCTCGCGGCCATTCGCCGTGACCTCGGCCTCGATGCCGGGCCGCTGCGGATGTTCTGGGACTGGCTCACCGGCATCGCGTCGGGCAATCCCGGAACATCCTGGAACACAGGTGAACCGGTGCTGCCGAGGGCACTCGATGCGCTGCTGGTGTCGCTGACGCTGATGGGCTTCGCGATGGTCGTCGCGATAGCCATCGCCGTCCTAGTGGTCATCCCCAGCGTCCGGGCCGGGCTCCGGGGCACACCGAGACGTACCGGGGGCGGCATCGCCGCAGCGCTCACGTCGATGCCGGAGTTTCTGCTCGCGTCTGTACTCGTTGTTCTCGGTGCCGTGTGGTTGTCGTTTCCGGCCTACGGATGGAGTGGCCCCGAGTACGCGGTGCTGCCTGCGCTCGCTCTCGGGGTGCCTGCGGGCGGGCTGATCGGGCGACTGCTCGCCGACGCGATCGCCGTCACCTTCACCGAAGGGTGGGTCATCACGTGGACGGTCGCAGGCTTCTCGCGGCCCCAGATCGCCGGTGCGGTCTTGCGACGCGCCCTACCCGGCCTCGCGTCGCAGATCGGTCTGATCATGGTCGCGATGACCGGCGGCGCAGTGGCCGTCGAAAAGGTTTTCGCCATACCAGGATTGGGCCGCACCACCCTCGGCGACGCGCAGTCGCAGGATCTTCCCGCCCTGCAGATCGACATCATCCTTCTCCTGGCCGTCAGCGCGGCTCTCGGTATCGCGGCCGAACTGGCCCGGCGGCTGCTGCTCGGCAGCGCACTGCACGAGAAGGCGATGCCCATCCCGTCCGGGGTCTTCCACCCGTCACCGCGGCGCGCGGTGGTGCCGATCGCTGCGGCGTCGTTCCTTCTGGTCATGGTCCTTGCCGGACTCCCGCGCGACGGCCAGGCGACGACGCGGGAGAAGTTCGCAGCCCCGTCACCGGCCTACCCGTTCGGAACGGACGCGTCGGGTCGAGATCTGTTGGCCCGCGTCGCCGACGGCGCACTGCGCTCCATCGGTCTCTCGCTTGCCGTGACGCTCGCGGCCCTGGTGGTCGGGGTTCTGTTGGGTCTGGTTCCGCACGCGTCCAGGGGCCTGGTCGAAGTCACCAACGCGGCACCGCCGGTGGTCACCGGAATTCTGATCGCGGCGATCTGGGGGCCGAGCGCAGGCGGCGCGGCCGTCGCGGTCCTGATCGTCACGTGGGCTCCGCTCGCCGCGCACACTGCCGCCCTCGTCGAGGAAACCCGCGCTCGGCCGTACATCTCCATCCTGCCGACACTCGGGGCAGGCACTGCGCGAATCCTGTTCGGCTCCGTCGTGCCGAGCGTCGTTCCGGTAGTGCTGCGGCACGCCATGATTCGGCTCCCCGGCGTCGCTCTCGCGCTTGCGGCCCTCGGATTCCTCGGCCTCGGACCGCAACCCCCCACTGCGGATTGGGGATTGATACTGTCCGACGGGGTTGCGGCCGTCGAGCGAGCACCGTGGGTCACCGCCGCTCCGCTCGCGTCCTTGATCGCACTCGCCGTTCTCGCAGTCTCGCTCGCCGGTGCCACCTCGGGGCGCGTGCGGAAGACCGGTAACGTCATCGAGAGAGTCGACGCAGAAGGGCGCAGTACGTGAGCACGAGGACCGACGGATCGCCGACGCGGTGGCGGTGGTCATTTCTGGTCGATCTGCGGCGGGCCACCGCCACCGTCCGCTTGCTCGTCCTCACCCAAATGACTTTCAACATCGGCTTTTTCATGGTGTTGCCGTACTTGTCGGTACATCTGACGGGCGACCTCGGGCTCGGTGCCGCACTCGTCGGCGTGGTGCTCGGGATCAGGACCTTCTCGCAGCAAGGACTGTTCTTCGTCGGGGGCACCCTCGCCGATCGGTGGGGCATCAAGCCGGTCGTTCTCGTCGGCTGTGTGTTGCGGGTGGTGGGATTCGTGGGTCTTGCCTTCGCCGATTCGCTGCAGGCCGTGTTGATCGCCACGGTGCTGGTGGGATTCGCAGCCGCATTGTTCTCTCCCGCAGTCGAATCCGCAGTGGCGATCGAGGCGGGCAAGAGCGAACGCGACGGCGGACCCACTCGTGTCGAGAGCTTCGCGCTGCTGTCGGTGTGCAGTCAGATCGGCTCGTTCACCGGCCCACTCGTCGGATCGGTACTGCTGGTCGTCAATTTCAGGATCGCGTGCCTCGTAGCTGCGGCGATCTTCGTTCTGGTCATTGCCGCTCACGTGCGGTGGCTGCCGCGTGAGCGCGGCGAACATCGCGACGACCCATGGCTCTCGGGTTGGACCGACGTGGTGCGCAACCGGACCTTCGTGCTGTTCGCGGTGGCGATGAGCGCACAGTTGGTGGCCTACAACCAGCTGTACCTGCTGTTGCCACTCGAGGTCGAACGCGCCTGGGGTTCGCAGACGGTGCTGGGCTGGTTCTTCGCGATCTCGGCAGTACTCGTGGTGACGGCGCAACTGCCCATCACCCGACGCGTCGCCAGGGTATCACCGCGGATCACGCTGCCGATCGGATTCGCCGTCATGGCAGCATCGTTCGCGCTCGTTGCCGCCACCTCCCCGCTCGAGTTGCAGGGACTGATCGGTCTCGTCCCGGCCGCCCTGTTCGTTCTGCTGCTGGCGCTGGGTCAGATGATCGCCATGCCACAGGCCAGGGATCTGGTGCCGCGCATGGCCGCCGAACGTCGACTGGGTTCGTACTACGGCTTCATGGCCTCGCTCGGGGGCATCGGGGTGCTCATCGGATCGACCGCACTCGGCGTGGTGATCGACGCCTCCCCCGACACCGGCTGGGGCGCAGCGATTCCCTGGCTGGTTGCGGCCCTGTTCCCCATCACCAGTGTCATCGGACTCCGCGTGGTGCTCGCGCGCCTCGACTGACCGCCTCCATTTGCGGCTGATCTGGGCTACACCCGAATCCGCAGCACAGCGATTCTCCCGTCCTGGGCAAGCTCGAACCAGTACGACAGGTTCACCGGGCTGCCCGGGAAGTCACCCGAAATCTGTGCGGTGGTGGTGCTGCCTGCGCCGGATTCGACAACGGAGAGTATGTCGTAGTGCACCTGCGGCACTTCGGTTCGCCAACGGCGGATCTCGTCGATGCCGTGGTACTCCTGGCCTTCGTCTTCCACCACGGCGTCGGGGGCGAACAGGGCGAAGTAGGGCTCCGAGTCGGCTCGAGTGGCGAGCTCGAAGTAGCGGTCGATGGTCTGTGATTCGGTCATGAACCCAACCTGAGCCCTACCCCATGGGGAGAGTCCACTCTCCCCCACCGGGAGGGATCAGAATGTCGACATGAACGGATTGCTGACGATCGGCGAGTTCTCTCGCATCACGCACTTGTCGGTCAAGACTCTGCGGCGCTACCACGAGTCCGGGTTGCTCGAACCCGATACAGTCGACGACTATTCGGGCTACCGGTACTACGCCACGGATCAGGTCGCCACGGCGCAGATCATCAGTCGGTTCCGCAGCATGCAGATGCCGGAGCGAGAGGTGCGGGCGATCGTCACCACACCGGATCCCGATGCCCGAGCCCGGTTGATCACCGAGCACCTCAGTCGGCTCGAGCGGCAGTTGGACGACACCCGATCAGCGGTGACGGCATTGCGCCGGTTGTTGGATCCGACTCCGCCCACCATCGAGGTCCAACGCATACTCACCGAACAGTGTTCGGTCGCAGCAGTTTCCGAGGTGGTCGACGCGTCCGAGGTGCTCGGCTGGTACAGCACGGCAATGGCCGAGATCGATGCGGCCGGAGTGGAGCCGACGGGTCCTGCGGGTGGGTTGTACGACAACGAGCTGTTCACCGAGGGCCGTGGTGTCATGACGGTGTACGTGCCTACCGCAACTGCGCCGTCCGCCAACAGGATTCGACCGATGACGTTGCACCCCACCGAACTCGCGGTGACGGTCCATCACGGCCCTCATGACGATATCGACGTCACCTACGGCGCTCTGGGGGTGTACGTGGAGGCCAACGGCCTGGCCATTGCGGGGCCCGTTCGCGAGGTCTACCCCGTCGGGCCGCGCGATACCGATGACTCGACGATGTGGCGCACACACATCGGATGGCCGGTGTTCGCGGCATCGCCGCGAACGCAGTAGTCAGCGTCCCAACTGCCTGCTTGCTCCGTCGATTTCTGCGTGCGCACCGATCTTCGCGTTTCGCCCCGCTCGGTCCCCGGCCTTTCGTGCGCCCTCGGAGTAGCCGGCGTTCGCGGTCTGGCCTCGCCAGTGTCCGCGCGCGGTCGATGTCTGTCGGTAGTAGTCGCGGAGCTCGATCTCCTTGTTGCGCAAGACCAATGCCGTCCCAGCGCCCTGTTGCTCCTGTTCGATGGCCTTGGCCTCCGTGTCCTTCTTCACTTCGCCGAGCCGTTGACCGATGCGCGACGCGAATGCGGTCTGAAAGTTCAGCCGCGCCGTCAAGGCAGCGACGGGCACTTCCTCGCGTCGGGTGTAGCGTCGACGATTCTTGATTTCGGTGACGGTACGGATGGATGTCTCGGACCTGTAGGCACCGGACTTGATGTACGCGTCCGAGGCTCGCACCATCTGAATCAGCAGCGAGGAATAGAGGGCTTCGGTGGTCTCGATGTCGGAGTCGAAACCGTAGGCGAACACCTGCGTCGACGATCGGGACACATCGCATTGGACGTCGTTGGCGTGCGCGATGGCCACGAACAGTTGCACGTAGGTCTTGAGTCCACGCTTGCCCGGCTCACCGATGGGGATGACCTTCTGGCTCGGCGTCGCCTGCCGCTCCCGGGACGCGCTGTGCGAGCGGGCCACCGCCAGATCGACCGACGCCGACGTGGCCAAACGCTGAGCGGCTTCCATGAAGGCCTCGGCCTCGTGTGGGTTGTCGGTGGACTCGGCCTGGCGCAGCAGCCCGCCGATACGCGTCAGCATCTTGTCCGAACTCATGAGCGAGAGGCTACCGGCCTCCTCCGACACATCCGGGTTGACCGATTCAGGAATGCGATAACGACCACCATTCGGTGCATTGTGTGCCACAGTTCCCATCGACATATGTGTCGGGGGAGCATCACAGCACGATTCTGCGGGTCTATCTCCGGGCGCATACCACCATGTAGAAGTTAGTGGAGAAAACAATGGCGTCTTTGATCACGAAGGTGGCGGTGGTTGCTACGGCAGCCACGCTGCTGACGCTCACCGGATGTTCGAGCGACAGCGGTTCGAGTGGCGATTCGGGTGCTGCATCCGAAAACGCCGACGGCCGTGGACCTATCACCTATGTAGAGGGCCAGGACACCACCGAGACCGGTGTCGTCCAGCAGATCATCTCGGAGTGGAACGCCAGCAACCCCGAAGAGCAGGTCACCTTCAAGGAACAGTCCGCCGACGCCGATCAGGCTCACGACGACTTCGTTCAGCAGCTGCAGGCACAGCAGAGCGACTACGACGTGATGGCGCTCGACGTCGTCTGGACCGCCGAGTTCGCGGCCAAGGGCTGGCTGGTGCCGCTCGAGGGCGAATTCGCTCTCGACAACGCAGGGGTTCTGCCCGCGACCGTCGCGAGCGCAACATACAACGGCACGCAGTACGCCGCACCGAAGAACACCAACGGCGGATTGCTCTACTACCGCAGTGACCTGCTCCCCGAGGCGCCCACCACCTGGGCCGAGCTCACCGAGGATTGCCAGGTCGCCCGGGACAACAACATCGATTGCTACGCAGGGCAATTCGCCCCGTACGAAGGTCTGACGGCCAACGCGTCGGAGATCATCAACGCCCACGGCGGATCGATCGTCGCCGAAGACGGCAAGACCCCCACCGTCGACAGCCCGGAGGCCAAGGCCGGACTGCAGACCCTCGTCACCGCGTTCGAGACCGGCGTCATCCCGGCCCAGGACACCACGTTCAAGGAGTCCGAGAGCCAGCAGGCGTTCCAGGACGGACAGACGTTGTTCCTGCGCAACTGGCCGTACGTCTATGGCACCGCCGCAGAAGAAGGTTCGGCTGTGGTCGGCAAGTACGCGGTCGCACCGCTTCCCGGAGTCACCGGAGTGGGCACCTCGACGCTCGGCGGATACAACGCCGCAATCAGCGCGTACTCCGAGAACAAGGCCACTGCGGCCGACTTCCTGCGATTCATGCAGGGCGAGAAGGCTCAGCGCATCATCGCCGAGGGCGCTTTGCCGCCCGTGCTCTCGTCGCTGTACGACGATCCCGCACTGATCGCCGCGATGCCGTACCTGCCTGCATTGAAGGCATCCATCGAGAACGCAGTTCCGCGTCCCGTCACCCCGTTCTACCCGGCCGTCTCGAAGGCTGTGCAAGACAACGTGTCTGCCGCCATCAAGGGTGAGAAGAGCGTGGACCAGGCGATCACGGACATGCAGGCCGGTATCGAAACCGCCGGCGCCAACTGATTTCGGGAGAACCAATGGCTGTACCTGCTGGTGTGACCAGTGGGGCCGCCGCTACCACCGCGGCCGGGGGCTCGTCCCCCGGCCGCGGTCGGCATGTGCGGTCCAAGAACAAGCGCTTCGGCCTGACGCCGGGTCGGGCTTGGCTGTTGATCGCACCGACGATGGTGATCCTCGCGATCGTCATCGTCTACCCGGTGATCCGAGCTCTGGTGATGTCCTTCTCCAAGGATCCCGGTCTCGATCCCGCTACCGGCATGTTCGTCTCCGGCGGTTCTGCCGGCTTCGACAACTACACGCATTGGATTCTGCAGCAGTGCACCTCGGCGTCGGGCACGTCGGTGCCCTGCCCGCCGGGAACGCTCGGTTCTCAGTTCTGGGGTGCGGTCGGAAACACGGCGTTCTTCACGGTCGTGACGGTGTCCATCGAAGTGGTCATCGGCTTCGCGATGGCCGTCATCATGGGCAAGACCTTCGCCGGACGCGCCCTGCTGCGGGCCGCAATTTTGATCCCCTGGGCGATCCCTACGGCGGTCACGGCCAAGCTCTGGTACTTCATCTTCGCGTACGACGGCATCGCCAATCGCATTCTGGGAACGAACATTCTGTGGACCGGCGACGCGTGGCCCGCTCGTTTTGCGGTCATCATCGCCGACGTGTGGAAGACGACGCCGTTCATGGCGCTGCTGATCTTGGCCGGGTTGCAGATGATTCCCGCCGACGTCTACGAGGCTGCTCGCGTCGACGGGGCGTCGGCGTGGCAGCGTTTCACCAAGATCACGCTGCCCTTGGTCAAGCCAGCGCTGATGGTCGCGATTCTGTTCCGCACCATGGACGCGCTGCGCATGTACGACTTGCCCGCCATCCTCACGGAGGGCAACCCCGCCACGCGAACCATCTCGATCCTGGTGGTGGATCAGATCCGGCAGGGATTCAACAGTGCTGCGTCGTTGTCGACCATCTCGTTCATCATGATCTTCGTTGTGGCGTTCATCCTGGTGAAGTTTCTCGGTGCCAATGCCGTTGCCACTCAGGACAATCAGCGTAAGGGGCCCGGCCGATGAAGCAGGCTCGCATCTATCTCGGTGTCGTCGTCATTCTCGTCTGGGGACTGGCACCCTTCTATTGGATGGTCGTTACCGCATTCCGCGACCCGCGCTACACCTTCGACACGACGCCATGGCCGACGCACGTCACGTGGGAGAACTTCGACAACGCGTTGTCGACCGCGAACGGCAACAACTTCCTGCGGGCGGTGGGCAACAGCCTCATCGTGGGCGGAGCAACGACGCTGATCGCGCTGGTGATCGGCATCTTCACCGCCTATGCGCTCTCCCGCATAGACTTTCGTTTCAAGTATGTGGTGACGGGCATCATCCTCGGCGCCTCGATGTTCCCGGTCGTCGCGCTGGTGACACCGCTGTTCCAGTTCTTCACCAACATCGGCTGGATCGGCAGCTACCAGGCCATGATCATCCCGAATATCTCGTTCGTCCTGCCGTTGACGATCTATACGCTGGCGGCGTTCTTCGCCGAATTGCCCTGGGAACTCGAAGAAGCCGCGCGGATCGACGGTGCCGGACGTTTCCAGGCATTCCGCCTGGTGATGCTCCCACTTGCCGCACCTGCCTTGTTCACCACCGCGATCCTCGCGTTCATCGCAGCAGTGAACGAGTACCTGCTGGCCAGTCAGCTCTCGAGTGACAAGACCGAACCGGTGACCGTGGCCATCGCGCGGTTCACCGGCAACGATCCGCTCGTGGTGCCGTATGCCGCGATCATGGCCGCGGGCACCATCGTTGCGATTCCACTGGTGATCATGGTGCTGCTGTTCCAGCGCCGCATCATCTCCGGATTGACGGCGGGCGGCGTCAAGTCGTGACGGCGCAAGACCACCTTCAGCTGCTCGCGGGGATCCTCGGGTTCTTCGCGCTGGTGGCTCTGATCGTCGCAGTCGCCGGGATCATCGGGGGTGATCCTGGCGTGCTGCCGTCGGTGGCGCTGCTGGGTCTGTTGATCGCACTGTGGTTCACCGTCAAGAGGATTCGCTGAAGCTGCGCGTCGCCACCGCAACCAATTCGGTCAGCGCCGGGCCCATTTTTGGCCGCCACACCAGGGCCAGCAGCGCGGCGGTGTGCGAGTCCGTGAGCTCGACGGCGACGAGCGTGTCGTCGTAGAACCCCGCCATAGATGCGCTGAGGATGGCCACCCCCATGCCACGGGTAGCGAGGTCGGCCACGGCGTCGGGGGCACTGGCCTGCAACGTGATCTGCGGTGCCAGGCCTACTCCGTAGCAGTCGCGGTCGAACACTGCACGGATCCCGGTGCCGGGCGGAAGGGCGATGATCGGGTGTTCGCACACCTGCGCCAACGTCGCCGTGTCCCGTGCTGCCAGAGGATGTTGCGGTGGAACGGCCGCAACGATCCGCTCGTCGATCACCACCATCGATGCCAATCCGTCCGGGGCTCGAGCTGCGACGCCGACGAGTGCGAAGTCGAGTTCTCCGGCGCGAACATCGTCCACCAGTCGGTCCGAGGTGTCCTCGTGGAGAGCAAGTTCGACGCCTGGGTGCGCCGAATGGAAGCGGGCCAATGCGTCGAACAGTTGTGGGACGGTGCAGGCGGTGACCATCCCGACGCGAAGCGAGCCGCGCAGAAGTCCGGCAACGTCGTCGACGGATTGCCTGACCGAGCCGGCGGCAGCCAGCGTCGCACGGGCTTGCGTCAGCGCGGCCTCGCCTGCGGTCGTCAATGTTGCTGTGCCACCTGACCTGTCGATCAGTTCGGCACCGAGTTCGCGTTCGAGCGCTCGGATCTGGGCGCTGACGCCGGATTGGCTGATATGCACTCGGGCTGCGGCGCGAGTGAAGTTCGCTTCCTCGGCCACCGCGACGAAGTACTCCAGCTGTCTCAATTCCATTGCTGAACTCCCAGATTCGGGCCCTCGCCGGCGTCGAGTCTGGCGATGTTGCGCTTCGGGGCAGTGACGCGGTAGCTGCAGTCGATCAGTTCGGCTGCCTCGGCCCAGACGTCGTCGTCGGCGTCGCTGAGGTCGAATCCCACCCAGCCGGCCGGGCCGAGGTAGGCGGGGTGGAAGTAGCGAGGTTCGAGTTCGCAGGCGCGCTGCTCCTCGGCGCTCTCGCATTTGACCAGGATCGACAGGTCGTATGGGTCGCCGCCTTTGACGCCACCGCCGAAGTAGACGAACACCGAGGCGGTGCGGAAGGTCGGCCGTCCGTGGGAGATCTTCTCGGACACCTCGGGATAGGCGAACGCCAGTGCGCGGATGCGTTCGAGGACCGGATGCTGGGAAGTGGGGTCGATGGCCACGAGCACACGATAGCGCGTGAACTCTAGCTGCGGCTATGAGGAAAACTTCTGATGATCATCGCAATCAACTGTTGGACTTCTGGCCCGGTGCGTTCGAGACTCGATGTCATGACACAGACACCGAAAGAAGTTGCAGCGACCTACTTCGAGGCCTGGAAAAGCAAGGATTTCGACACTCTGGCGTCGATCCTGCACGAGGATGCGACGTTCCGCGGACCACTCGGCACAGCGGCCAACGGCGCGGAATGCGTGGCGGGATTGAAAGGAATGTGGGAGATCGTCACCGACATCGACATAGCCCACGTCTTCGTGGACGGCCCGAACGTACTGACGTGGTTCGATCTGCACACGTCCATCGCATCCCCGGCGAGCACCGCCAACTGGCAGCGAATCGAGGACGGATCGATCAGAGAAATACGGGTGACATTCGATCCACGAGAAATCACCGCGGCGGGATAGACGAACGCCCGCCGGTACTCAATGTGACATTCAGTGGCCTTTTGGGGGGTCAATGTCACATCGAGTGGACCGGCGGGCGGCGTGTGCAGTGGTGCGGACGAGTCCCAGAGGGCATTCATTCGCACCACCGCCGCAGGCACTATGCGTCGATGATGAACGCTTCGAGTTGTTCGCGAGCGACGTCGTCTGCGAGTTGCTTCGGCGGGCTCTTCATCAGGTAGGCGGAAGCCGGGATGACCGGTCCACCGATGCCGCGGTCGGCCGCGATCTTGGCGGCGCGGACTGCGTCGATGATGACGCCTGCGGAGTTGGGCGAGTCCCATACTTCGAGCTTGTACTCGAGGTTGAGGGGAACGTCACCGAAGGCGCGGCCTTCGAGGCGGACGTAGGCCCACTTGCGGTCGTCGAGCCAGCCGACGTGGTCGGACGGTCCGATGTGGACGTCCTTGGCGTTGAATTCCTTCTGCAGGTTCGACGTCACGGCCTGGGTCTTGGAGATCTTCTTCGACTCGAGGCGGGTGCGCTCGAGCATGTTGAGGAAGTCCATGTTGCCGCCGACGTTGAGCTGCATGGTGCGGTCGAGCTGCACGCCGCGGTCTTCGAAGAGCTTCGCCATGACGCGGTGGGTGATGGTGGCACCGACCTGGCTCTTGATGTCGTCGCCGACGATGGGGACGCCTGCGTCCTCGAACTTCTTGGCCCAGACGGGATCGGATGCGATGAAGACGGGCAGCGCGTTGACGAAGGCGACGCCTGCGTCGATGGATGCCTGTGCGTAGAACTTGTCGGCTTCTTCGGATCCGACGGGCAGGTAGGACACGAGCACGTCCACCTTGGCGTCGCGCAGGGCCTGCGCCACATCGACTGCTTCGCCGTCGGCTTCGGTGATGGTCTCGCGGTAGTACTTGCCGAGGCCGTCGAGGGTCGGTCCGCGCAGGACGTGGACGTCCTTCGGGGGTACGTCGGCGATCTTGATGGTGTTGTTCTCGCTGGAGAAGATGGCCTCGGAGAGATCGAAGCCGACCTTCTTGGCGTCCACGTCGAACGCGGCGACGAACTCGACGTCGCGGACGTGGTACTTGCCGAACATGACGTGCATGAGGCCGGGGACGGTGGCGTTCTCGTCCGCGTCCTTGTAGTACTCGACACCCTGGACCAGGGATGAGGCGCAGTTGCCCACACCCACGATGGCCACGCGGATTGCGTTGTTGTTCTCACCCATGGTCGGGTTCTCCTTCTGTCTTGACTGTCCTGTTTGATGCTGTGTTGGACGGTGCTGGGTTGGGGTCGGCCTGCTCGGCTGCGATGACCTCGTTGAGCCAGCGCACCTCGCGTTCGCTCGATTCGAGACCGAGCTGGTGTAGCTGCCTGGTGTAGCGGTCGAGTGTCCCGTTCGCCTTGGCCACAGCGTCGCGGAGGCCTTCTCGGCGCTCCTCGACCTGGCGACGTCTGCCTTCGAGAATGCGGACTCGAGCTTCCGCGGGGGTCCGACTGAAGAAGGCAAGATGTACGCCGAATCCGTCGTCGGTGTAGTTCTGCGGTCCGGTGTCGGCCACCAGTTCGGCAAATCGCTCCCTGCCGAGTGGGGTGAGCTCGTACACCCGTTTTGCTCGTCTCTTCACGAGCAGTTCGGGCCCGGCGTCCTCAGCGATGAGGCCGTCGGCTTGAAGTCGCCGAAGTGCCGGGTACAGCGATCCGTACGAAAACGCTCTGAAAGCTCCGAGTAGGCCGGTCAGCCGCTTGCGGAGCTCGTAGCCGTGCATGGGCGATTGGAGAAGCAAACCGAGAATTGCGAGCTCGAGCATGCAAGTCTCCCTTCTCCATTCAAGTAATCACGACACGGCGATGCGATCCACTGCACTATCGAAGAATGTATCGCGCCGATACATATTCTGACAACTCGGTGCCGTGTATCGGTCACCGATCCCGAGCAGACCGGTTGGCGGGATCCGTCTGAACGAGTTGTTGTTCTGTAAGCACAGGCGGTCGACGCCACGACCGCGTGACGACATCGATCGACGGCAAACAAATCCATGAACGTATCCTCCGACGCATGACCCCGGTCGACGCTCTCGCCGCCGCTGCCGCCCTCCACCTGGGCTTTCAGCTGGTGGTGACCGCCGTCGTCTACCCGGCGCTGGCGGAGGTGCCAGACGACGACTGGCCGCGTGCTCACGACGCCCACTCGCGGCGGATCACCCTCATCGTCGGGCCGGTCTATGGACTGCTCGCTGCTGCGTGTCTGTGGGTATTGGCGTCCGGTTCAACCCACCTTGTTGTCCTGATCAGCGTTGCCGGCGCAGTGATCTCCGCGCTCGCGACTGCATTCGTGGCTGCTCCCGTCCATGGCAAACTAGGGCGTACGGGACGAAACGGACACTTGATGAGTCGGCTGCGATCAGCAGACCGCGTACGTCTCTGTGGTGCAGTGTTGTGTGCCGTCTTCGCTCTGTTCGCGTGATCGAGCGCGGGCAAACGTGGATGGGCCTGCACCGCGACGCAGACGGATGATCGGTTCAGCGAACCGGTGCCACCATGAGCACCGCGTCCACTCGGTACTCGCCCCACTGCTGCGCAGCCGTCCCGATTCGGTGCCAGCCTCGCCTGCGGTAGAAGCCGAGGGCGGCGCTACTCGGATCGACGAGCAGCACCGGTGCCCGGCCCGCGTCCCGTGCAGCATTCACTGCGCGTGCGAGCAACGTCGTTCCGCTGCCCGGTACGGAGCCGTCGGTTACCAAGCGCGACACGACAGCGAGTCGATCGGCAGCGACCCCCGTTGCTCGCTGCCACTGCGCGCTCGCATCGTCCGCACCGGGGTCCTGTTCCGCTGATGCCGTCGGATGCAGCGCGATATGTCCGACGACGGCGTCGTCGTGCTCGGCGACCCAGGCTGCGAGTTCGTTCGGTGCGGCAAGCCAGTCGGCTCGCACCGCCGCTGCGCGCACGGGGTAGCGCTGTGTTTCGTGCGAACGTTGCAGGATGAGTAGGAGGGTGCTCAGGTCGCCGTCCCGTCGGGGCCGCACGTGGATTCCCGATGTGGCGAACATGCGATCGAGTGTAGGGCGGTCGGATGATGGGTCCTACCGTGCGGCAGTTCGTCCAGCGCTTCTGACCCACACCGTCGCAGTGACTCTCACCGTTCCCTGCCACACGCCGATCTGCGGTACACCGGATACACGGAAATCCACGTACTCGCCCGTGGCATCGGGTACGCCCATCGTCTCCGGCACTCCAGCCAGCACACCGGCCACCATCGCGTTGTCGAGTGAGGCCCAGACGAAAGGCACTGCATCGTCCTCGCGGTTCACCGTACTGACGGGAACGTCGAAACCGCCCTGAACGCTACTGCGACGCGTGTGAGCAGTGGTGACGACATGGACTTCCCGTTCGGCGAGGGAGTCGTCACGCTCGGGTGAGAATCTTGTCGAATCCGGTACCGATGGGCAGAGTTCCGTACTCGTGTCCGCGATCTCGTCCGAGCCGTCCGGCGATGAATGCATCCGACGACGCACTGGGCGCGTGACGAACCATCAGCGACGCTTGCAGAGCGAGCGCCATGGCTTCGACGACGGTGCGGGCACGAAGCTGCACATCCACCGGATCCAACGCGGCCATCTCGCTCACCTGCTGCCGAACCGCGTCGAGGTGCCGGTCGAGAAGCGCGTTGCCGCCGCGTGCGAGATTCACCTCGTGGTCGAAGGCGACGACGGAATCGGGTTCACGGGTCATCGCTCGCAACACGTCCAGCGCAATGACATTGCCCGATCCTTCCCAGATGGCCATGACCGGCTGTTCGCGGTACCGACGAGCCATCGGGAAATCCTCTGTGTATCCGTTGGCCCCGAGGCATTCCAGAGCCTCGTAGGCGTGGTGCGGCCCGCGTTTGCAGATCCAGTACTTCGCGACCGCGGTGGCGAGCCGTCGGAACGACTTCTCGTGGTCGTCGGCATCGATGTCCTGAGCGCGCGCGAGACGCAGCGCGGTGATCGTCGCGGCCTCGGATTCGAGGGCCAGGTCTGTCAGCACCGACTTCATGGCCGGCTGGTCGGCGAGGACTGTGCCGAATGCGCTTCGGTGCCGGGCATGCCAGAGCGCTTCGGCCACGGACTGACGCATCCCGGCTGCACTGCCCAAGATGCAGTCGAGGCGAGTCTGCGAGACCATCTCGATGATGGTGCGCACACCGCGCCCGGGTTCACCGATCATCACGGCGACCGAGCCGTCGAGCTCGATCTCCGACGACGCGTTGGACTTGTTGCCGAGCTTGTTCTTCAACCGTTGAATTCGGAAGGTGTTGCGTTCACCGTCGGGCAGGATCCGAGGGAGCAAGAAGCACGAAAGACCGGTTCCCGCAGCACCTTCCGCCTGAGCCAGAACGAGGAACGCATCGGACATCGGTGCCGAACAGAACCACTTGTGGCCGGTGAGCAGGTAATCGGCACCCGGACCTCCGCGTCCGGCGGGCGCGGCAACGGTGGTGTTGGCTCGAACGTCCGACCCCCCTTGCTTTTCGGTCATCGACATACCGAACAGAGCGGAGCCTTTCCCGGGTAGGTCCAATGTGCCGCTGTAACTGCGCGACAGTGCCCTGGGAACCCAGTGGGCCGCAACGTCCGGCTGTAGTTCCAGAGACGGGATGACGGCGTGAGTCATGGAGATCGGGCAGGCGTGACCGGGTTCGACTTGTGAGAACAGCATGAACGCAGCGGCCCGTGCCACATTGGCCCCTGGTTTCGGGTCCGCCCACGCCGAGGTGTGAGCTCCGTGCGCTACCGCCGCCGAGATGATGCGGTGATAGGCGGGATGGTATTCGACCTCGTCGACGCGATTGCCCCAGCGATCGAAGGGGCGGAACTCGGGGACGATGGTATTGGCAAGTTCGGCGTCGTGCTGAAAATCGTTGCTACCGACCAGCTCTCCGACGTCGGTGAGTTCGTCGGTGGCCCAGGCCGCGTCATGGCGTCGGACTCCCTCGACGAGTGCGGTGTCCGCGAGAAATTCGTTGATGTCGGTCCGCGGCGCCGGCTGATTGCTGACGGTATGTGTGTGGTGCGGAGCCGGGTGGGTGACCGGCTCCTCGATGGTTCTGCTCATGTCAGTTCCCTTCGGGTGCAGAAGAGGCGCTCCGAAGAGCCGTGGGTGTTGCGGTGCGCAGCGTCAGTTCATCGACTGGTTGAGGACCGCGTCGGGAATCCGAAGCGTGGCGAAAATGACTGCCACTGCCTCTTCGAGCGAGTATCCGAAGCTCTCACCGGTGGCCGTTTTCTGCACGACGAGCCCGAAGATCGCGGACCAGAACGCCTTCGCCTCGACATCGATACTTGCGCGAAGTTGCCAGCCCGTACGCGTCAACGTTCCGAGCAGGGCCGCCTCACCTGAGGCGTGGAGTGTTCGGAGTGTGGTGGAGATGAGGTCTCGCAGCTCGCCGCGTCGGCCTGTCATCACCATGGCTTCGACGAAGATCTCGACGCTGGGCGACGCCGTGCCGAGAAGAGACCCCACCAGCTTGTGCGTGTAGTCGCCGATGGTGGCGGCGTCGGCCGCGTCCAATTCGGCCTGCTTACCGGCCCGCAGAATCGCAGCGCACGCGACCTCGACGAACAGCTTCTCTTTCGAGCCGTAGTAGTACGTCACCTGATTGGGATGGGCATCGGCGGCCGAGCAGATTCTGGCGATCGACACGGCCTCCCCGTGCTCCAGGAAAAGCTCGGTGGCGGCGTCGAACAGCACCTGACGAGTGTGCTTACCGGCTCGGCGCGTGGCGCGAGCAGCCGGCACAGGCTTGGGATCCATCACCGTGGCCCCTTTCTTGTTTGTATGATAAACAATAACGAGGAGCTGCCCCGGTGGCAAGCCCGAACCATCAGCCATCCGCATGAGCCTGTCCGCATGAACCGAAGGTGACCATGACCCACTACAAGAGCAACCCCCGCGACATCGAGTTCAACCTGTTCGAGGTCCTCAGGGTGCAGGATCTGTTCGACTCGGGCGTCTGGTCCGACCTGGACACGGACACGGTGCGTTCGATGATCGACGAGGTGCATCGTCTCGCGGCCGGCCCGGTTTCCGACTCCTTCGCCTTCGCCGACCGGAATCCGCCGACGTTCGATGCCGCCACCCATTCGGTGACCATCCCCGAGGAATTCAAGAAGTCGTTCCGAGCATATTGGGATGCGGGGTGGGCCTACGTCGCCCTCGATCCGGCGGTCGGAGGAACACCCGCACCCCGGGCCGTGTCGTGGGCGCTGGCCGAGATGGTTTTGTCCGCGCAACCGGCGGCATTCATGTACGCCGCCGGACCCACCTCGGCGCACATCCTCTACCAGTTGGCTACCGAGGAGCAACGCAAGTGGGCGACAACGATGGCGTCGCGCGGCTGGGGCGCGACCATGGTTCTCACCGAGCCGGACGCAGGGTCCGACGTCGGCTCGGCCCGCACGACCGCGTACCCGCAGCCCGACGGCAGCTGGCACATCGACGGGGTCAAGCGGTTCATCACCTCCGCCGACTCCGACGACCTGTTCGAGAACATCGTTCATCTCGTTCTGGCTCGACCGGAGGGCGGCGGACCCGGAACGAAGGGACTGTCGTTGTTCATCGTGCCGAAATTCCACTTCGACTTCGACACCGAACGACTCGGCGACCGCAACGGTGCCTTCGTCACCAACCTCGAGGACAAAATGGGGCTGAAGGCCTCGGCGACATGCGAACTCACCTTCGGCCAGCACGGAACCCCGGCGAAAGGATGGTTGGTCGGCGAGGTGCACAACGGGATTGCGCAGATGTTCGACATGATCGAGTACGCTCGAATGTTCGTCGGCACCAAAGCAATTGCGACACTCTCGACCGGCTACCTCAACGCGCTGGACTACGCCAAGCAGCGCGTCCAGGGCTCGGACATGGCCACGCTCGGCGACAAGACCGCGCCACGGGTCCCGATCACGCGTCACCCGGACGTCCGCCGGTCACTGATGCTACAGAAGGCGTACACCGAAGGTTTGCGTGCTCTCTACCTCTACACCGCAGCTCATCAAGACGACACCCTGGCCGCACAGGTATCCGGTGCCGACGCCGACACCGCCACACGCGTCAACGATCTACTGCTGCCCATCGTCAAAGGCGTCGGCTCCGAACGCGCCTACCAATACCTGACCGACAGCCTGCAGACCTTCGGCGGTTCCGGATACCTGCGGGACTACCCCATCGAGCAGTACATCCGCGATGCGAAGATCGACACGCTGTACGAAGGCACTACTGCGATCCAGGCTCAGGACTTCTTCTTCCGCAAGATCATTCGGGACAAGGGCATCGCACTCACCCATCTCTCCGGCCGGATCGACGCGTTCATCGAGAACGAGAACGGACGACCGGACCTCAACGTCGGTCGCGCCCGACTCAAAGCTGCGCTCGAGGATGTGCAGGCCATGGTGGGTGCCCTCACCGGATATCTGATGACAGCTCAGGATTCCCCCGAGGCGCTGTACAAGATCGGTCTCGCTTCGGTCCCGTTCCTGATGGCGGTCGGCGACCTCCTGATCGGTTGGCAACTGCTCCGACAAGCAGACTTGGCCGCGCATGCGCTCGAGACACCGAAGTCCGACTCCGACCGAGCGTTCTACGAGGGCAAGGTTGCCACTGCACACTTCTTCGCCACCACGATCTTGCCGACACTGCACACAACTCGTCGCCTGATCGAATCCACCGAAACCCGAATCATGGAACTCGACGAAGCATCGCTCTGATCGATCGTGACGCCGGCGGCGGTTACTTGTAGACGGCAATCGCGTTGCCGGCGAAGTCGAAGACGATGCGTCCGCTTTCGGCGGTGCGGAATTCGATTTCCGGTCGTTCCTGGTTGTCGATGGAGATGGTCTCCACCACTGCCGCCGGGTTACCGAGTGACTCAGGCACTCCGGCAAGCAGATTCGCCACCAGTGCGTGGTCGATGGACATCCATTCGAATGTTCCGGCCTCGTCCAAGCTGGATGACGAATACAACCGCGGGTCGAAACCGCCGTCGACACTCACGTCTTCGACGGCACGGTTGGCGTCGAAGCGGTAGATGTCGGCCCGCTGATCGACCAGGCGGATGCTGACCGAGATGACCTCCGAGGTTTCGTACCGGTCGACGTATTGCTGTCGGAAGTCGTCGAGACCGGCCGCGGTATCGAAGTCGAAGGGCCGCGCGACAATCGGCGTCACACCGTCGGCAACCTCGACCACAGATGTCGGGCTCGATGTGGGGCTCGATGTGGGAACAGCAGCCAGGATCGGCTCGTCGTCGGCCGGGGAGTCGAGCAGAAACACGGTCAATCCGACGGCGACGACGATGACGGCGAGAAGTGCATAGAGCAACCGACGTTTGGGTTCGTAGTGCCGCGGCGGCGGTTCGGGCAGGTCGACGTCGGTCTGCAGATCGTCGGTCAGAGCGCGAAGATCACTGAGTGTGACTGCAGCGCCCGCTCTTTCGATGCGAAGTCGATGTTCCTCGTACGTCATCTGCCCGTCGGAGTACGCCCTGTCCAGCGCGGTGGCCGTCGTGGCGCGATCGATTTCCCGCGCGCGCTTGCTCGCATTTCCCGACATGATCGGCCCTTATCCTTCCGGATCCCATGGTCTGACGGAGGTGAAGTTGCCGTCGAGATCGAGTGTGAGGTGCCCGCTCTCACCGAACTCGTTGTTGGCGAAGACCGACACCTCGGGGCCGCTGCCGTAGTCGCGCACGAGGAGGTAGATGGTATCGACCTGGGTGAGGTTCAGGCTCGCGCCCGCACCGGCGATCACACCGGCAACGACAGGCAGATTCAAGGCACCTATGTCCACTGTGGGCGTCGACGCCGGTCGGGCGGTCGCACTGCCGAAATCCTCCACCGATCCGTCACGGTAGATGGAGTCGACACCGAGAAACGGACGCCCGGGGTCGACGCGCGTGTATATGGCGTAGTCCGGATAGACACTGAGGTCGTCGAGCACCGTCGTACCGAACTGATCCCGTGCAATCGACACGACGCGTTCGAGACCGTCGAGTTCGAGGTATCCCGCGGATCCGAACTGGTGCCGCGCATCGTCGGGGACGGCACAGGAGCGGATGCCGAAAGCGAGGGCGACGACGGCACCGATCAACGGTACGACCACGGTCAGCAGCCCCAGCTGGCGTCCACGTCGGCCGGGCACGGTGACGCTCTTCCACGGCGCCATCTCCGTGAGATCGGTCTCGCCCTGCAGGTCCTCGATCAGTCGGTGGAGATCTCCCAGAGTGGCAGCTTTCATGGCTGCTGCCACTCGCGCCGCGTGTTCGGCGTCGGTCAGCTGCCCGTCGTCGCGGGCCCGATCGAGAGTGGCGCACGCGTCGGTGCGATCTCCGTCTCTCGCCCGCGTGGAGGGGGCAGACCGTGTCGGCACAGGTGGAGCATAGTTTCTCGGCGTCGAAATGGGGTCTTGTACTGACTCAGGCGGGGTTCGCAGGTCCGCATCGGAGGGGCCGCACGTACTCTGGTCCTCGTGCGACTTCAGCGACAGGTGGTGGACTACGCCCTTCAGCGTCGGTCGCTGCTGGCCGAGGTCTACTCCGGAAGGACGGGTGTCGCAGCGGTCTGTGATGCAGATCCGTACCTGCTTCGCGCTGCCAAGTTCCACGGACGTGGCAGCGATGTGGTGTGCCCCATCTGCCGCAAGGAGCAGCTCACGCTGGTGTCCTGGGTGTTCGGCGAGAAGCTCGGGGCACTGTCCGGGTCGGCGAGAACGGCGGACGAACTCGTCCGCCTCGCGGCGTCCGAGGAGGAGTTCTCGGTCCATGTGGTCGAGGTGTGTAGGTCGTGCAGTTGGAACCACCTCGTCCAGTCCTATGTCCTCGGGGCCGTCCCCGCGCCCAAACAACCCCGTCGTCCGCGATCGGGTTCCCGTCAACCGAACCGTCGAACAGCGAGTGAGTGACACAATCGCTCCGCTGATCCCATCAACCGAGAATTCGACGCGGCCGCCGAAATTACTGGAGATTCGTACGTGAGTTCCCCCTACGACAACAACCCGGGTAGCAACGAACCGGGCCGTAGCGACTCCGGACGGCGTCCCGACGTGCCCGGGCCGCCACGCGGCAGTCGACACTCCGATCCACCCGGACGTCGCCCGGTGCCCCCTCCAGGCCAGCGCCCGATGCCTCCGCAGGGTCGTCCCCCGATGCCTCCTCCCGGTCAGCGTCCCGGACCTCCCCCCGGTCAGCGTCCCGGGCCGCCTCCAGGGCAGCGTCAGATGCCTCCGCAGGGTCGTCCTCCGATGCCTCCTTCCGGCCAGCGTCCCGGACCTCCTCCGGGGCAGCGACCGGGACCTCCTCCCGGTCAGCGTCCGATGCCGCCGCAGGGTCGTCCTCCTATGCCGCCGCAGAGCCGACCCGTTCAGGGCAGGTCGCCGGTGGATCCGGTGAGTGGACGTCCCGCAGGCGAACGTCCCTACGGCGAACGTCGGTACGGAGAGCCGCCCATCGCGCCTCCTGTTCGTTCCGCTGCCCCGACGGGCGTCACTCGGTCCGGCGCTGTGCCACCACCCCACGAACCGAACGATCCATCAGTTCTCTCCTCGGGCAGCGAACCGCCCGAGCCGCCCGAAAGAGGTCCCGCCGCGAAAACGAAGAAGAAGTCCAGGAGTGCAGCCGGCGGAACGACCAAGTCCAAGTGGCGGGTCGTTCGACGCACGATGTATGCGTTGATCGCCCTGGGTCTGATCGTGCCGATCCTGGCGTTCATGGTGGCGTACACCGTCGAGGACGTGCCGCGTCCCGGCGACATCAGAACCAACCAGGTCGCCACGATCTTCGCCGCCGACGGCTCGAGTGTGCTCGGCAAGGTGGTGCCACCCGAGGGCAACCGCACCGACGTGACGGTCGACCAGATCCCGGAGCATGTGCGTAATGCTGTGCTCTCGGCCGAGGACCGCGATTTCTACTCCAATCCCGGATTCTCGGTGACGGGCTTCGGTCGAGCTCTCCGTGACAACGTGCTCGGACGCGACAGCGCCGGCGGCGGTTCGACCATCACCCAGCAGTACGTGAAGAACGCGTTGGTCGGTAACGATCGGACGCTGACCCGCAAGATGCGTGAGCTGGTCATCTCCTCGAAGATGGCGCGTCAGTGGTCCAAGGACGACATTCTCGCTGCGTATCTCAACACCATCTACTTCGGACGCGGTGCGTACGGCATCGCTGCCGCGTCGACGGCGTATTTCGGCAAGTCCGTGGATCAGCTCTCCGTCGAAGAGGGTGCGGTCCTGGCGGCGGTCATCCAGCAGCCATCCAACCTCGATCCTGAGTTCAACCCCACCGGCGCGCAAGCTCGTTGGGATTACGTGCTCGACGGAATGGTCTCCCAGGGGCAGCTCGACGCGACCCAGCGGGCGGCGATGATGCTCCCGGCAGTGGTCCCGAGCGCACAGGTCGATACCGGTGACGCCCAGGATGCCGGGCCGGACGGCTTGATCAAGGCCCAGGTGCTGCGCGAGCTGTCAGCTGTGGGTATCAGTGATCAGGACCTCAACACCGAGGGCCTGCAGATCACGACGACCATCGATCCGAAGGCTCAGGCCGCTGCGGTAGATGCCGCGAACAGCAACCTCGAGGGTGAACCGTCCGAGCTGCGGACGGCCTCGGTGTCGATCGATCCACGCACCGGCGCAGTCCGCTCGTATTACGGCGGTGCGGACGGGCGAGGATTCGACTTCGCCCAGTCCGGGTTGCAGACCGGATCGTCGTTCAAGGTGTTCGGTCTGGCCGCGGCGCTCGATCAGGGCATTCCGCTCTCGAAGATGTACGACAGCTCCGAACTCGACGTCAACGGCATCGAGATCAGCAACGTCGAGGGCGCGTCCTGTGGAACGTGCACCATCGCCGAGGCACTGAAGCGTTCACTGAACACCAGCTTCTATCGGATGATGCTCAGCATGGACAATGGCCCTCAGGCCATCGCCGACATGGCACACACGCTCGGCATCCCGCAGGAGATCGAGGGAGTGGGGCCCACCCTGACCGAGCCCGACAACGCAGGCCCCAACTACGGCGTCGTGCTCGGCCAGTACCAATCTCGCGTCATCGACATGGCCTCGGCCAACGCGACACTGGCGGCGTCCGGGGTTTATCACACTCCGCACTTCGTGCAGAAGGTCGTCACTGCCGACGGCACCGTGCTCCTGGACCGTGCACCAGAGGCCGGCCAGCAGGTCGTCTCCGCCGCGGTCGCGGACAACGTGACGTCGGCGATGCGTCCGATCGCCGGCTACTCCAACGGTCACAACCTCGCCGGCGGTCGCCAGTCGGCGGCCAAGACCGGTACCGCTCAGCTCGGAGACACCGGGCAGAACAAGGACGCCTGGATGGTCGGTTACACGCCGTCACTGTCCACGGCCGTGTGGGTCGGTACCGAGCAGGGTCTGCCGCTCGAGAACAGTTACGGCGGAATGATCTACGGATCGGGCTTACCGTCGGACATCTGGAAAGACACGATGGACGGCACGTTGGACGGCACCTCGAACGAGACCTTCCCGACGCCCGAGGCCATTGCGGGTCAGGCCGGGGTGCCGCAGTACTCGGCACCCGCGCCGACAGCCACGGTCGCACCGTCGACAGCCCCGCCGCAGGTGACCCTGCCGATTCCGACGGAGATCTCGCCGCCGGTCGTCATCACTCCGCGGCAGGTCGAGATTCTGCCCGGTGTGACCATCCCGCTGCCCGGACTGGCACCGGCGCAGCCCGCGGCACCTGAACCGGCGGCACCCGAACCGGCAGCGCCCGAACCGGCAACGCCCGGGCAGTAACGACGCCAGCGGTGACGACCGAACCCGACCGCAAGGGTCGAGCAGTGGCGAGCCCCGGTCGCCTCGACCCGGCGAGCGCTGCGGGCCGCGATTTACCCAGGAGCGCAGCGGGCCGCGATTTACCCAGTCGTACCGATCCGATGACCGAGGAACTGTCCTCGGTCATCGGCGGTCCGGTCGGGAAGCACGCGCTGATCGGTCGGCAGCGCTGGTTCACCGCGCTACGGGTCGTTCTGCTGCTGGCGGTGATCTTCCTGAGCTTCGGTTGGTTCGCCAAGGCCGCCTGTATCCAGCAGGCACCGGTGGGGCCGGGCGGTGAGCTCGGACTCGATTGGAGTGGCAGTCGCCAGTACGTGGCGATGTGCTATTCCGACACCGTGCCGCTCTACGGGGCGGAGCGACTCGACCAAGGTGCGTTCCCGTACAAGAAGTCCTGGGAAGAAACCAAGGCCGACGGGTCGAGTCAGATTCGGTACATGGAGTACCCGGTGCTCGCGGGGCTGTACCAGTACGGCTCGATGGTCGTCGGAAAGGCCTGGAACTCGCTGAGTTTCCTGCCGCAGGCGCTGCCGGTCGTCGTCTACTTCAACGTGGTTGCCCTGGGATTGGCCGTCGCCTGGTTGGTCACCGTGTGGGCCACCGCCATCGCTGCCGGACGCCGTATCTGGGATGCCGCCCTCGTGGCGGCCTCGCCGCTGGTGATCGTGCATGGATTCACCAATTTCGATGCTCTCGCAACGGCTTTCGCGCTCACCGGGTTGCTGGCGTGGGCCAAGAAGCGGCCGGTTCTGGCCGGAGTTCTGATCGGTCTCGGCGGTGCCACCAAGCTCTATCCCCTGCTGTTCCTCGGGCCACTGCTGGTGCTGTGCTGGCGCACCGGAAAGATGCGTGAGTGGGGCATCACCGCCTGCGCGGCGATCGGTGCCTGGCTGGCGGTCAATCTTCCTCTCGCGCTGCTGTATCCGTCGGGGTGGTACGAATTCTTCCGGCTCAATTCCGAGCGCGGTGCCGACCCGGATTCGCTGTACAACGTCGTCACCTCGTTCACCGGCTGGACCGGCTTCGACGGCCCCCTCTACCCGGGCGACAAACCGTTGGTTCTCAATGCCGTGACGCTCGTGTTGTTCGCCATCGTGTGTGCGCTGATCGCCTATATCGGCACGACGGCACCGACGCGGCCGCGGCTCGCGCAACTGGTCTTCCTGGTGGTGGCCGGGTTCCTGCTCACCAACAAGGTGTGGAGCCCGCAGTATTCGCTGTGGCTGGTTCCGTTGGCCGTACTGGCGCTGCCGCATCGTCGAATTCTGTTGGCGTGGATGACGATCGACGCGTTCGTCTGGTTCCCGCGGATGTACTACTACCTGGGTGTGGAAAACAAGGGACTACCCGAGCAGTGGTTCACCGCGACCGTCGTGGTGCGCGATGTCGCCGTGATCGGATTGTGCGCGTTGATCGTTCGGCAGATCTACCGCCCGGCAGAGGACCTGATTCGAAACGGCAGCGCCGTCGACCCGCTCGGTGGCGTGCTCGACGGCGCTGCAGATCGGACCGCGTCGGATCGGACCGCCCGGCGACCGGTCACATATAGCGGCCGAGCTGTTTGACGGCTTCACCGGCGTGCTTGGCCTGGATACCGTCGCCGATGGCCTGGAGCTTCCATTCACTGCCCTGGCGATACACCTTCGCCATCACCAGACCGGTGAACGGCATGCCGCCCTGGAGAGTGAAGCGGGCCAGTTCGGTGTTGGTGGTGTTGTCGACCAGACGGCAGAATGCATTCGCGACCTGCTCGAACGTCTGACCGCGGTACGAGGTGACGGTGAAGACGATGCCGGTCACGTGCTTGGGTACGCGCGTCAGGTCGACCACGATCACCTCGTCGTCGCCCTCGCCCTCGCCGGTGAGGTTGTCGCCCTGGTGCACGATCGAGCCGTCCTTGGCCTTGAGCTGCCCGTAGTAGACGACATCGTTGACGTTGCGGTCGGCGAGCATGATCGCCGACGCGTCCAGGTCGATGTTCGCGGCTCGGCCTCCGCCGCCGAACAGTCCGCCCTTCTTCGGAGTGGTCACCGGGTCCCAGCCGAGGCCCATGCGGATAACCGTCAGAGCCACGCCGCCGTCCTTGCGGAGGGTGACCTTCTGGCCCTTCGTGAGGCTGACGGGCTTGGCCTTGGTGAGGCTGACTTCCGGAGCCTCGGTGGAGACCGGGGCGGCGGGTGGTGCCGGCGGCGCAGCGGGCGGCGGCGAAGTGGCGGGAGCGGGAGGAGGTGTCGGTGCGGGAGCAGGGGCGTCGTCCACGGACACACCGTGGTCGGTCACCAGCGCGGCGAACCCACCCGCGTAACCCTGCCCGACGGCTCGGACCTTCCAACTTCCCTGACGGCGGTAGATCTCCAGCGCGATCACGATCGACTCCGAGCTCAAGCCATCGATTGTGTACTCGTACAACACATTTCCGGTCGCGTCGCTCACTCGCGCGACGGGAGCGGCGGATCGACCGAAGTTGCTCGACGCGTCGTCGAGGGTGATGACAGCGCGGATCTGCTCGATATCGGCGGGAATTGCAGCGAGCGACACGGCGAGCCGCGCCGGTCCGCCCTGGCCTGGCTCGAGGCGTACGCCGGGGCCGGTGGGCTGGTTGAAGAACACGAAATCGGCGTCGGTGCGGACTTTTCCGGCGTCGGTGACCAGTAGCGCGGACAGGTCCGCGGGTACGGCCAATGCGATGGAGACGACGACGTCACCGACGGTGAGGGGGCCGTTCTGACCCTTGGACAACGGTTGACCGGCCGGAGCAGACAATGTGATGGACTCTCTCTCGTAGTGCTGGTTACCGTCATCCAATGTACTTGTTCGATTTGTCCGACTGGTGTGTCTGCGATTCGGCACCCGTCAGATCTGGCGCAGGGTGAACAGGTCGCCGGGTGTGCAGCCGAGGACGCGGCACACGGCGGTGAGTGTCGAGAATCGGATGGCCTTGGCGCGGTCGTTCTTGAGCACCGACAGATTGACGACACTGACCCCGGCGAGACGCGAGAGCTCGGCGAGCGTCATGCCGCGGGCGTCGAGAATCTCGCCCAGATGGCAGACGACGAGGTGGTCGACGGATTCTTCCGCCATCAGACCAGGCCCTCGGAATCGCGAGCGAGCTTGGTCCCTTGAGTGATGGTGGCGTAGACGAACTGGAGGAACACTGCGATGACCACTGCTGCGTAGAGGCCGTTGGCGGATCGGCTGGTATCTACGATCTCGCTGAGGTCGAGGGCTCCCACGACACTGTTGGTCCCGAGCAAGTTCAGGAAACCGGTGATGGCGGGGTAGACGGCGATGCAGACGCTGATCATCACCACGTCGGTGCGGGCGGCGTTGGTGAACGGGTTGCCGACGATGACGCGGTCGCAGAATCGGTAGACGAACAGCAGCCCCACCAGAATGATGACCATCCCGACAACGATGGAGCTATACCGCAGGACGTCGATGAGGCCCAATAGCCTGCTCAGGTCGGCTTTGGGAACGCTGAGCTCGATCGAGTTGCCCGGCTGCAACTGGCCGCCGAACAGTTCGGCGGGTGGAGTGCCACGCCTCGGTTCCAGAGGCGCGAGGACGTAGTCCGACGAGTGGTATTTCCACATTTTCCATCCGGACCATCCCACGGCCAGTGCCGCGTAGAACGCCATCGCCCATTTGTTGGCCCGTGCCGAGCCCAGTCCGTATGCCATGTCGACGCCTCCATATCGATAGTCGATAACAACGAATATCGATAACCTATCGAAAATCGATACGGTGTCAAGGGCAGGCCGGCATCACCGCCTCAGCGCGACCGCCACGTGCCGTCCGATCTCCGACGCCAGGCCGGCAGTATCGGCGGGCGCGATGTGGATCGACTCTGCGGAGTGCACGATGTACCGGCCGTCCCGTTCGAAGTCCATCCAGAAGAACGAGACGGCATCGGTGTCGCGACGGTTGTCGTAGGTCATCCCGCGCGCGACGATGATCTCGCCGACTGCAGACCGTGGGCGGTCGAAGTACGACCGAAACTGCTCGTCCGCCGTAGCCCCTCGGGTTGCGGTGGACAGATGCGTGCCACCCGATGTCGCTGCAGCATCAGCGCGTTCGAGTCTCTCGGCCGGTCGGTGGCCTGCAGCGATATTCGGCACGGATCCGAGAACTACGGCGGGGGCATGGGCCGGGCCGGTCAGTTCGATGGTGACGGCACCGCCGGCGGAGGCGTCGGGCCCCGGTTGCTGGGTGAGCACCGCGGCGATGTCGTGGCGAATCGCTGCGTGGCTGCGCTTGATTCCGTAGCGGGAATCGGTTGTCTCGCCACGGCATTCGATGCGAACGATCGGGTCGACGACGGTCCGAACAGCTGCGCCGAGCTTCTCGTCCATCATCGCGTCGATCCTCGCCGACGCCTCCCGCCGCAGTTGTCGGAGTTCGTCCACGGTATCGACGTCGATGGTGACCGCCAGGGGGTACGGCAGTCGATCGCGTCCGAATCGACTGCACAGCATCATGAAATCGAGGCCGGGCATAGTCCAGGTCGTCATCGTCAGCCGCCGAGTACCGGAGGTGCAACCAGAGGCAGATCGCCGATCAGTTCGCTGCCGTTGCTCACGTCGACCAGGTAACCGGGAGTCGCGTGTTCGCGGTCGTTGTCTCCGGCTCCCCGTGCGCCTGCTCCGCCCATGGCACCCATTCCCGGCATTCCGTGCGCTCCCGCGCGGCCGGCCGACGCCGCAGCTGCGCTGCCCGGACCGCCGGTACCGCCCGCCCCGCCGCCGCCCGCCCCGCCGCCGATCGGAGGGCCGAGAACCGAGCCGCCGTAACCCGATCCTGCACCGGAACCGCCTGCGTATCCAGCACCGCCGCCGTAGCCCGAACCAGTGGATCCTGTGAAGCCGCTGCTGCCCGGTCCTGTTCCGCCGTAGCCGCCGCCGGGACCTGCGCCGACCCCGGGACCCGCACCACCGCCGGAAGCGCCGGGCCCAGTGGCCGATGCGGCACGAGTTTCACCGGAGTTGTCGGCCGGAGGCAGGGAACCCGGACCGCCGGACCCGGACTGCTCCGCCGGAGTACCGGTCCGACCCGCTTCGGCAGCCTCGGGGCCGCCGGGTTGCGCCTGTGTTGCAGCCGTTCGGGCCGCCGAATCCGCCCCGTCCGCTCCACTGTTGCCGGAGGTCGACCAGACACCGCCACCTCCGCCCCCGGCGGAGTTTCCGAGTCCCCAGCCTCCGCTGGAACCGTCACCATCAGCGATCGGGTTGTGCGCCGCCGGTAGCACCGGTACCTGAGAATCGGACTGCAATACCCCTGGTACGTAGACCGAGCGCATGATTCGGCGTGCTTCTTCCTGCTGCTCCTCTCGGGCCGACACTGCATCCTTCGCGGCGAAGGGAATGGGCAGAAGGGCATCGATCATGCTGCTTCCGGCCGCAACCACCGGTGGCATCCTCGACTGCGTCTGCGTGAAACCGGAGTGCGCCTCGAGCAATTTGTTGCTGATCAAGCTCATCGAGGTGGACAGCGCGGTCGCAGACGAGACGTAGTTGCCCACACCGCCGCGGACGGCGTCGGCTGTCGGTCCCGACCAGCCCGACGTCATGGCCGCCTCTATGCCGGAACGGAAGCCGTCGGATCCGGTGGTTGCGGCAGCGGACAAGTCGTTCCAGTTCTTGGACGAGTTCACGATGGTGGCGGTTCCCAGCGATCCGACCATGGCCGCGATCTGCTCGTGCGGCATCACCTCGAACGCCTCGGTGATGACCACTTCGGTCGGCTCGAACTCGCCGCGATAGTCGATTGCCACGTTCGCCTTCTCGAATGCCGCTTCGAGAACGGAGTCGAGAAATTCGGGACCCATAGGCGTCACGAATGTACTGGTGACCAAGTTGTCGATCGTCGCTGCGAGTTCCTCGTACGGATCCGTCATGCCCACCCCTTGCCCTACGTCTGTCTCCCCGACGAACAGTTAGACGCGGCGCACGGCAGTTCGGTTCCGCAGCCACTCGAGAATTTCCTCGCTGGCCCGGACGCCGGAGGAGTCGGTGACCGTCAAGCCCGGCCGGGTGAATCCGAGCAGTTCGAGTTCGCCGTGCCGGGGTCGGATCGCAGCATCGGCGGCGATGAGCATCTCGGCGTCGAGTGCGCCGTCACCGGCGGCGAAGAGTCGAGCTTCGGAGCTGAGTGTGCCGTCCTGGATCAGCCTGGACCGCACCTCGGCCACCGCAGATCTCTTGCACACCGCGTTGGGCATCGTGTAGATCTTCCGACCCTGTTGCGAGACGTTCCAGTCCCGAACGGCGCACCACTGCGACCACTCCGCGACGAAGTCCTCGGGCACGGCGGCCGTGTTCACCACCAGGTAGCAGAACAGGCCGTCGGCCTCGCGGTACTTGAGGACCCAGTCCTCTGAGACCCGCGATCTCAACTCGGCACCGATCCCTGCCAGATCCAACTCGAACCCGTTGCGCCAGTGCATATCCGGCTCACCGTCGACGAGGATGTTGCCGCCGTTGCTGGTGATCGCATACCGCCAGGGCGCCCCGGGCAGCGAGATCCGCTGAAACTGTTCGATGGTCCGCGTGGTGGTCGGCACCACGACGGTGGTCTCGCTCAACTCACGAAGGGCTGACACCGAGCGAGAGCTCATGTAGGACAGTGGTTTTCCCTCGTACATCTCCACACACTCGAACGTATCGTCCAGGGGCACACCCAGTGCGCCCTCGGAGAAGATCATCGTACGGTCGAGATCCACCGCGACGAGAGCGCTCACGACGCGTCCCCGCTCGAGACGTTCTTGATCAGCCCCATGCATGAATAGGCGAGGTCGGGAACCACGTCCACCGGTACTCCCCTGGCCGCGGCGAGCATCCGAATATGTTCGTGCTCGGGCGCATCGGCGTCCCGCACCAGTACCCGCCATGGGACACGACGCAGCAGTACCCGCGTGGTCTCGCCGACACCGGGCTTGACGAAATTGACGTGCGAGATGCCGTACCCCGCGCGGACCTTCTCCACCGATGCCCATCCCGTCCAGGTGGGGGTTCGGTCGGAGGTCAGCACGGCGGTCACCGAGGCGGCGACCTCGTCCCGCACGTCGTCGAAACGCGCAGCGACGGTGTCGAGCAGGTGGCGCGAGACGTCGTCGGGGGCGAGATCGGCGTAGTACTTCGCACCGTGGAAGTCTCCGGGACGAATCAGGCTGTCGTTGAGTACGGTTCGTGAAACCAATCCCGAAACAGTCGAATTGAGGCAGGCCGACGCGATGAGGAAGTCGTCGCGGGTGCCGTACGTGCGCGCGCAGTTGCCCGGATCGGCGAGCACAGCGAGGTCGTCGTCGAACTCGGCTCCGGGAAAGTCGCGGAGTGCGGCGGTGAGTTCGCGGGCGATCGCACCCTTGCCGGTCCAGCCGTCGACGAACACCACCGAGCGCGAGTCGTGGTGCTCGGCGAGGTAGCGCAGTGCCACGGCGTCGATGCCTCGATCGCGCACGATCGAGACTGCGTAGTGCGGAATCTCGATGCCGTGGGCTGCGAATGCCCAGCGGCGCATCAGAATCCCGACGGGTGTGCCCGCGCGAGCCAGGGATGCGAGTGCGATGCTATGTCCGCGCTCGGCCAGCACGATCTCGGTGACGGTTCCGACCGCGACCGCCAGCCGTGATGCGCTCTCCTGCAGAACTTTCTCGAACAGTTCGCGGTAGGCGAGATCCGGTTGGTACTCGACCGGAAGCGATTCGGCGTAGTGGGCCTCGCCGGCCTGAATGCGTTTCTCCCGCTCCTCGATTCCTGCTTCGAGTGAGACCGACGAGAGGTCTTTGAGCAGCCAGGTGACTTCGTCCGCTGCGTAGGAGCCGAATTCGGGTCCGCGGAGTGGGCGTGCCCGCCGGGCGAATTCGAGTGCCGCCGGGTCGGCTCCGGTCACGACCAACAGGAGTACGTCTGTGCCCGAGGCGGCGAGTGTCTCGGCGGCGGCCGCAAGGGCATCGGTGTCGGCGGGGGCGTCGGCGACCAATACCAGTGTGGCGTCGTGGGGGGCGGACGCGTTGTAGAGGTAGCGCAGTCCCGATTCGTCCTCGGGCGCAGCGAATTCGAAGCCGCGGCGCAAGGGGTAGTCGGGCACGTCGAGAACGTATGCCGGTGACCGGGTTGTGGTCTGGAACAGGGCCCGGTGCCCCCGCTTCTGCAGCGCCGCCGCCAGTCGGAGCGGCAGATACATGAGCTCCTCGTGGCCGATGACGACCACCGGTGCCGATTCGGTGAGTGACGCATCGACGGTGGCTGCGAGAGCATCGATCGCGGAGTCGAAACCTGCCGCGTCGGACCCGAGGAATCCATGGCGGCCGCCGTCGGGCAGGGTCGCCGGCCAGTGTGCGTCGACTCGGTGAACGGAACCGGGCTGTGCAGCAGTGGGATTGAATACCGGATCGGGTAGGTCCAGCACCGTCTCCACCAGTCCCGGCTCCAGCTCCACCGATCCCTGCGCCAGGCTCACGTTGTCGATCCGAACGCCGAGTTCTGCTGCCACCGCAGCAGCAGCAGCGAGATGCTCGGCGGTGCGCATGTCCACCAGGGACGCGATGACGTAATGCGCGCGCCCGGCCGAGGAGTGGATCTGACGCAACGCATCCAACGCGGTCGCTCCGGTCGAGATCTCGTCGTCGACGAGTATCAACGGCAGGTCGCCGGCGAGAAGATCGGCCGATGTGGGCATCAGCAGGTGGTCGGTGGCGTGCGAGTGACCCTCCTCGAACTCGCCGTGCACCGTCATGCCGGGAACGGGGCGACGCGTCGAGTGCAGGTAGCAGTGCGCGCCCAGAGCCGTTGCGACCGTATGGCCCAATCCCGTTGCCGTTTCTGCGAATCCGAGAACGTCGACATCGGAACCGCCCACCGCGGTGTGCACCAGGGCGGCCAGTTCGTTGCCGGCGGCGATGACGACGTCCGGATCGACGGGTATGTGTTTGCCGAGCACCGTCGAGACCAACAGGTGGGCGCGGCGGGGGTTGCGACGCAGACCGGGCCGCACCAACTGCGTGGCCGTCCAGGACGACGACGAACCGGTGTCGGTGAGCACGATTCCGTCGGCCGGATTGGCGTTCATCGCTGTGCCAGTGCGGTCAGTAGATCCACGAACGTGATCCCCTCGTTGGTGACGCCGAACGCCCTGGCGCGCACCACCGTCTGCTTCGCCCAATTACGGTGCGGGCCCAGTTCGTTCATCTTGTTGCGGTAGCCGGACGCCTGGACGCCGCCCTGGTCGGAGGAGAGAATGTCGAGTGCGTCGTGGTATTCCTCGTGCGTCACCGCGGACAGCGCGTGCACGGCAGGCACGTGCGAGGGATGGATGACTGTCTTGCCCTGGATGCCGTTGGCTCGGTCGAGGGCCACCTCGCGCAAGAGGGCGTCGAGGTCGCTGCTGACCAACTGCTGGCGGAAGCGCACGGCGTCCTGGTCGACGAACGGCGTCTGCCGTAGCAAGGGGCGGAACATGCGTTCGTGGTCTGCGAAGTACTCCCACACGGGGCCGGTGATGACGAATCCGGAACCGTCGTAGCGGCCGAGGTGATTGACGATGGCGCTGATGACGTCGGCGACGACGCGGACGTCGTAGATGGTCAGGTCGCGGTCGCGCCGGATGCCGAAGGTGCCGCACATGTCGGTCGCTCCGACACGCACTGCCAGCACGATGTCGCGGTAGTTGCCCAGAAGTTCGCGGATGGCAACCAGTTCTGCGTCGCGGGTCTCGCGGTGCACCACCTCCGGCGATTCGAGAACGGGCATCGCGAACAGGCGGGTGCCGTGTGCCTGCGATGCCGCGACGATCTCGTCGAGGAACTCGGCTCCGCGCGCTGCCGTGAACTTCGGCACGACGAATCCGGCGAGACCGGCGGCCCCGTGGACGAGGCCGGCACAGATGCTGCGGATGTGCGCGGGGGTACGAGCCCGGACGAACACGAGTGATTCCGAACCCGAGAGTTCGTTCAGAGTTCGGACGGTGTTGTCCAAAGCTTCGTCCAGATCATGATCTGCAACAGCGTCTTCGAGATCGATGACAATCGATCGGACGCCCTCGTCGGTCCGTTTGTTCACCGTCGCAGTCAGGTCGGGACGCGTGGCCGGGATGTACAGCGTTGCCCCGAGAGCTGTTGCCACGACGTCGTTTCCGACGCTCGTCTCGATGTCTTCCGGTTGCAGGAAGAACACTCGTTCACGGGTCTCTGCGTCGAGATGGCGAAAGTGTTGCACCACTGTCCTTCGTGTGAATGTGATCAGTGCGAGGTGCGCATGCGTTCGATCACGCCTGCGATGAAGTCCGAAATGGTATCCAGATCCTGCAGATATGACCAGTAGTCGGGGTGGGTACCCGTCAGCGCTGTACTCGCCCTGTCGATCCGGGCGAGCTGAGCATCCAACACCGAGCCCCATTCGGCAACCAGACCACGATTGATCGCGAGTTGTTGAGCATCACGAAGTTTGAACCGCACTTTGTTCTCGGTCTCTTTCGGATCTGCCTTCACTGCGCGCAGCAGACGAACTCGGTCGGTGACCGCGTCCACCAAATGCTCCGCATCGCTGAGGTGGCTGCGGGCCTGGGTCACCAGATCCAGTGCCTGCTCGGGATTGCCCGCGTCGAGCGCCGAACGTGCCGCCCGCAGGTCCTCGTCCGCCTGCTCGATGTGGCGCGCACTCGATCGTTCGTTGCGAGACAGATCTGCCGAGCTCTTGGCGTTGAACTCTCGAAGCAGGGCCGAGAAGGCAGGCGCAATACCCTCGGATCTCGTTCGCACGGCTTCGATTCGGGTGCGCACGGAGGCCAGTGCCGTCCGGGCCTCCTGAAGGCGTCCCGGGGCCGAGTCCACCGCGGCCCGCAGTGCGGCGGCCCGGTCGCGGACCAGGGCGGCGTTTTCTCGGGCGCGCAGAGGGTCGCGCTGATCTGCCTGCAATTGCGTTGTTGCCGAATCGAGTTCGCGCCACGCCTGCCGGAGTGAGGGGTAGCCGGCAAACTGCTCGTCGACGGTGGATCGGGCCGCGTCGGCCTCGGCCAAGGCGTCCTGGACCAGGCGCGGGGTAGCTGCGAACTGAGCGGAGGCCTGCTCGAGGGTGCCTCGATGAGCGTCGTAGAAGCGATCGACGGCCACGCTTGCGTCGTGCAGCAGCCCGGTTGCTCGGTCGAAGGCAGATCGTGCGGCGGCAGTGGTGATTCCGTCGAACTGATCGACGGCGGCGAGATAGGCGGCACCGGCGTCGAAGCATTGCTTCTCGGTGTCGGCCCATCGGCCGGCGAGTCGATCCTGGGGGCGAAGTGCGGTGGAGGCCTCGACTCCTGTCGAGGCGACGGACTGACGCTTGTCCATGTCGAGAAATGCGGCGACAGCGTTGTCCTGGGAACGACGCGCGGCGGCGTCGGATTCGGCACCTCGGCGGAACACCCCAGGCCAGCGACTTGTCACCTGCTCGATAGTACCGACGGGAACCCTGGCGATGTCGTACTCGTTGGCGGAGTACGTCCAAGAACCGGACATTCCCACTACGGTGTACCCGTAACGGGAAACCATTTGCGAAAGGACCTCTCCATGGGCGTCAGCCTCAGCAAGGGTGGCAATGTCTCGCTCACCAAGGCAGCTCCGAACCTGACTGCGGTCATCGTCGGACTCGGGTGGGACATCCGCACGACCACCGGTACCGACTTCGACCTCGATGCCAGCGCCATCGCGCTCAACTCGACGAAGAAGGCCCTGAGCGACGGGCACTTCGTGTTCTTCAACAACCTGAAGTCTCCCGACGGCTCCATCGAGCACACCGGGGACAACACCACGGGTGAGGGCGACGGAGACGACGAGCAGATCAAAGTCGATCTCGCCGCGGTACCGCCGGAGATCGAGACGATCACCTTCCCCGTGTCGATCTACGATGCGGACGCACGCTCGCAGTCGTTCGGTCAGGTGCGCAACGCGTTCATCCGCGTCATCAACCAGGCCGACAACTCCGAGCTCGCTCGCTACGACCTCAGCGAGGATGCCTCGACCGAGACCGCGATGGTATTCGGTGAGCTGTACCGCAACGGCGCGGAGTGGAAGTTCCGTGCTGTGGGTCAGGGCTACGCGTCCGGACTCGCGGGAATCGCCCGCGATTTCGGAGTAAACGTCTAGTCAAGGCCTTCCCAAGATTGGGGATACCCCCGCTCCGTCATTCATGATGGGCGGGGGTTTTTCCGTATCTGTCTCGAGAAAGGCCACGCCTGTGGTTGTGAAGATCTTCGGATGGTCGATCGCGGTCACCATCGTCTCCGTCATCGTGGCCTTCCTGTACGGCGGGATCGAGGCGATGATCCTCGTCCTCATCCTCGGCGTGCTCGAGGTGTCACTCTCGTTCGACAACGCCGTCATCAACGCCACCGTGCTGCGACGCATGAGCGAGTTCTGGCAGAAGATCTTCCTCACCATCGGCATCGTCATCGCCGTGTTCGGCATGCGCCTGCTGTTTCCGCTGGTCATCGTCTGGGCTGCGTCGGGCCTCGGTCCGGTCGCCGCCATCGACCTGGCGCTCAACCCGCCCGCCGACGGTGCCGCGACCTTCCCGGACGGTTCGCCCAGCTACGAGACGCTCCTCACCGACGCGCATCCGCAGATCGCAGCGTTCGGCGGCATGTTCCTGCTGATGCTCTTCCTCGGCTTCATCTTCGAGGATCGCGAGATCACGTGGTTGAGCTGGTTGGAGAAGCCTCTGGCCCGAATCGGTCGCCTCGATCAGCTGTCAGTCGTCGTTGCAGGCTTGCTGCTGGTCCTGAGCGCTGAATTCCTCGCCGACGACGACAAGATCTCGACGGTCATGGTCTCCGGCGTGCTCGGCATGATCACGTACATCGCGGTGAACGGTCTCGGCGAGTTGTTCCACGTCGAAGAAGAAGGCGAAGAGTCCTCGGGTGGACCCAGCGAACTGGCGAAGGCGACAGGTAAGGCCGGCTTCTTCCTGTTCCTCTACCTCGAAGTGCTCGACGCGTCCTTCTCGTTCGACGGTGTCATCGGTGCCTTCGCCATCACTGCGGACCCGATCATCATCGCGCTCGGCCTCGGCTTCATCGGTGCGATGTTCGTTCGCTCGATCACGGTCTTCCTCGTTCGCAAGGGAACGTTGTCCGATTACGTGTACCTCGAGCATGGTGCGCACTGGGCCATCGGTGCTCTGGCGATCATCCTGCTGGTCTCGATCGGTGTGCACATCAACGAGCTGATCACCGGCTTCGTGGGAATCCTGTTCATCGGAGCCGCCCTGGTGAGCAGCATCCGACGCAACAAGCGTCTGGAGAACGAAGGCGTGGAGACCGCAGTCAGCGTCTGACCGTCGGGCTCACAGCTCCGAGATTCACAGCTCCGAGATGTCGACGAGCCCGTCCTGCAGGGCCCGTGCGACGAGGGCCGCCTTGGTCGGTGCCGGGCGTCCGACCGAGGTGTACTTGGCCCGGATGCGGGTGAGATGTGTGTTGACGGTGCCGAGCGAGAGAAACAGTGCCTTCGCCACTTCGGTCTTCGAGTCGTGTCGAATCCAGCAGAGCAGCACCTCGATCTCGCGGCCGGTCAGATCCGGTCGCGGCGGGAACGGGCTCGCGGCGGCGGGAACGGGGTGTATCTGCATCGCAGGCGGAACCAAGCTGATCGGCCCACGTGAACGGCGCGTCGTCGGGACTCCCGAGTCGTCCGCGGAGGGCAAGGGTTCGAGCAGTGCAGACATCAAATCTCCCGGACGCCGAAGTGGGTTGAGACCGACTAAACCAATGTGGTCGATTCTCACAGGTAATTCGCAGGTTTTCTGCCCTGACTATTAGGGGCATTGAACCGTCAACCGTCCCGCCAGCGTGTCACGGAGCTACGACACACTGCCGACCGTCGGCATCGAGTTCGATCCTCACGTCGGCGCTCGAGTCGCTGACCAGGATGGATGCGATCTTCGCGCGGCCGGGCGGCAGTATTCGAGCGGTCACCACTCCGTCTGTGGAACCCCTCAGCGCATCGGAAACCGCGGTACTCACTCGCGTCGAGACTGTGGGATGAACCACAGCAAGCCCGCCGTCGTCGAGCAGAACGACGCGCATTCCAGCGCTCTGCATCAATCCTGCGGAGGTAGCTCGGGCATCGGGAGCCAACCGTCCTCGACCGCTCGCTTGTACAGGTCGGTTTTCGTCGGTGCCGGACGCCCCGCCTCGGCGTATTTGTTGCGGATCCGCACCAGGTAGTCGTTGACGGTCTGTTCGGACAGTCCGGCCAGGCGGGCGACGCGTCCGGCTTTCTCGCCCGACGCGTAGAGGGCGAGTACCTCGCGCTGGCGTGGGCTGAGTCCGACATCGGGAAGCTGCGGATCGCCGTCGATCGCGGCAGCCCAGTCCGTCGTGACGACCTGCCCGCCGCTCGCTGCGCGTCGGATCGCGGAGACGATCGCCGCCGCAGGTGCGGATTTTCGGACCACGCCCAGCACGCCCGCACGGGCGGCCGAGCGAACCAGAAAGGCATTTTCGGCACCGGTGTAGACGAGGACGCGCGCACCGGCGGCGTGCAACTGCTCCACGTTCGAGCGGGGCGACGACCCGTCACCCAAACGAAGATCGAGTACCACCAGATCGAGTGTCTGCTGTTGGGCGAGCAACTCTGCGACGGTGGCGGCGGTGGACACCAGTTCCAGGTCGGGTTCGTCTGCGAGCATGGCCTTGAGTCCGAGCGCTACCGATTCGTGGTCCTCGACGAGGCCTATGCGCCGCGCCCCCGCAGCAGATTCTTCGTGCGCCTGCGACGTCTCTGCCATCTCCCCGCCCCCACCCGTTGCGTACCGTGTTACCTGTTTTGTACCAGGGTTCTCGGCTTCGCGGGGTTCAACGCAGATGCGCGTCCGGCCGGCACTCGCAACTCGGACCTGATGAACAACACGAACAGCACGATCAGCAGCAGCGCCCGTCCCCACACCCCGACGAGAACGAAGAACTCCTCATCGTTGGCATCGGCACCCGAGGCCAACGCGGCGAAGTACTTGAAGACGCCGATTCCCATCGACAGATCGACGAGCAGGTACGCGGCGACGAGTCCCCACGGGATTCGAAGCAGCACCAGGAAGGGCAGCAGCCACAGCGTGTACTGCGGAGAGTGCACCTTGTGCAGCAGCATGAACCCGCACAGCATCGATCCGCTCACCGCGACCCACGGGTACGTCCCGAGAATCTTTGCGCGACGAAAGCCGAGCCACAGCGCAAGAGCGAACGCGGCGAACACCAGCAGCGGCGACGCGACGTCGACCACATCCTGGAAGGAGGCCTCGGCCTCCGCGTAGGCATCGGGAGTCATCTGGTCGCTGATGTAGACGTGGCGCAGTCCCCAGTACCAGATGGAGTTGGTCGTCAGGTCTGCCTGCCGCAGCGACTGGAACGTGAAGGATGCACGCCATCCCTCGTAACCGAGCACTGCGAACGGCAGATTCACTGCGACGACCGTGCCGATCGCAGCGCCTGCAACCATCAGGCCGCCGCGGATGTCCCAGCGACCCTTCATGGTGTCGGCGGACTCGCGCCCGTCGATGCCGCCGGTGACCACGTACGCGATCAGAGGCAACACGAATGCTCCCGGATAGAGCTTGAGGCAGAAGCCGACGGCCAGCAGCACCGACGCGAGAATCGCTTTGCGCCGCAGCGGCATCGGCAGCGTCATGACGAAGATCGCGCCGACGGCCGCGGCCACGACGGGAAGCTCCCAGTTGTGGAAGGCGTACATCACCAGAGGCGGGCCGACAGACCACAGCAAGGCGGACCAGCCCGCCATCCGGCCGAGCATCCAGGCGGTGAGCAGACCGAACGGCGCCAGAATCAACGCCGAGGTCAACAGGAACTGCGCGTCGGTGTGTGCCGGGATCGCACCGAGCCACATCAACAATCCGCTCAGCACCGGGTACTCCACCGTCCCGCCGGTGAGGATTCCGTCGCTGGTGATGGCCCCGTGGATGTACGGAAAGATGTGATTGTCGATGTCTCGGCCGAGCCACAGGAATTGAATGTCGGAGTAGCAGACCGAGGAATCCTTGATGGCGTCGAACACCGTGCTGCGACCGGAGGCGTCGAACGGCGCGACCGCGCATCGGGCCTTGTTCAGATATCCCAGAATCAATCCCACCGCAGCCATCGCGACGACCACGACGACCGTCATCGGATTGGCGCGGACCCCGGATCGCATGGTGCAAGACTATGACGCGCGAACGCCGGACCGTGCGCCCGACGCGAATTAGCAGGTCAGGGCCCTGTCGTGTATCTTCGAGGGGTTGCTGACGCAACGACCCTCCTGCCACGGATAGTCCGTGGCCGTTTTCACTAGTCCACAGGAGGTGATGAGGTCTTATGCGTCATTACGAATTGATGGTCATTCTCGACCCCAATCTGGACGAGCGCACTGTCGCTCCGTCGCTCGATACGTTCCTCAACGTCGTTCGCAAGGATGGCGGCACCGTCGACAAGGTCGATGTGTGGGGCAAGCGTCGTCTGGCCTACGAAATCCTCAAGCATGCCGAGGGCATCTACGCCGTTGTGAACCTCAACGCCGAGCCTGCCACCGTCAGCGAGCTGGATCGTCAGCTCGGACTCAACGAGTCCGTTCTGCGTACGAAGGTCCTGCGACAGGGCAAGTAATTGTCGTTGCCCGCCTCTAGGCTGGCATCTACAACGCTTACTACTGAAAGAGGAACCATGGCAGGCGAGACCGTCATCACCGTCATCGGAAACTTGACGGCTGATCCAGAACTTCGATTCACCCCCGCCGGTGCGGCGGTTGCCAACTTCACAGTTGCATCAACCCCGCGCACATTCGATCGTCAGACGAACGAGTGGAAAGACGGCGACGCGCTCTTCATGCGCTGCAACATCTGGCGCGAGGCAGCGGAAAACGTTGCCGAGAGCTTGACCCGAGGCTCGCGAGTGATCGTGAGCGGACGGCTGCGGCAGCGCTCGTACGAGACGCGTGAAGGTGAGAAGCGGACAGTCGTCGAGCTCGAAGTCGACGAGATCGGACCTTCACTCCGCTACGCCACCGCAAAGGTCAACAAGGCCAATCGCGGTGGAGGTGGCGGCGGAGGCGGCTTCAACTCCGGCTCCGGCTCCGGTTCCTCCGGCGGATCGAGCGGCGGCCGCTCGAACTCCTCGTCCAACTCCGGTTCCGGTGGAGACGATCCCTGGGGCAGTGCCCCGGCGGCGTCGGGCTCCTTCGGCGGACGTGGCGGAGACGAAGAGCCACCGTTCTAGATCCTTCGATCGAGAACAACCAGATGTAACGGAGAAAGACCCATGCCCAAACCGCCATTGCGCGACAAGGTGCTCAAGAAGAAAGCGTGTTCCTTCTGCAAGGAAAAGAACACGTCGATCGATTACAAGGACACGACGTTGCTGCGTAAGTACGTCAGCGATCGCGGAAAGATCCGTGCTCGCCGTGTCACCGGCAACTGCGTCCAGCATCAGCGTGACGTGGCCGTTGCCGTGAAGAACTCGCGTGAGGTAGCACTGCTGCCTTACGCCGCGACGGCTCGATAGAAAGGGGCGATTGGTATGAAACTGATCCTCACCGCTGATGTGGACAACCTCGGTGCGCCTGGCGACACCGTAGAGGTCAAGGACGGCTACGGCCGTAACTTCCTGCTGCCCCGCGGACTGGCCATCCAGGCCACCCGTGGAGCTCAGAAGCAGGTCGACGGCATCCGCCGCGCTCAGGAAGCTCGTGCCGTCCGCGGCCTCGAGCACGCCAACGAGCTCAAGCAGGCCATCGAAGGCCTCGAGGCCGTCACGCTGTCCGTGAAGACCGCGGGCGACACGGGCAAGCTGTTCGGCTCGGTCACCGCGTCGGACGTCGCTTCTGCTCTGAAGGCTGCCGGTGGCCCGGTCGTCGACAAGCGCAGCATCGATCTGCCGAAGGCTCACGTCAAGAGCACGGGCAAGCACGACATCGTCGTGAACCTGCACCCCGACGTGACCGCCAAGTTCAAGCTGGAGGTCGTCGGAAGCTGATTTCAGCTTTCGGCCCGTTTCGGTCGAACAAAGCCCCACGAACCAAGGGTTCGTGGGGCTTTTTCGTGTCTTCTCACAAAGATCAACTGTCGCAATGGGTTCCGATTTGTGAAGCATCTCTCTCGAGACGTTCGTGAGCAAAGCTTTGCGTACTCTTTAGGCGGGGCGACATCGAACATCGACACCAACTGGATCCACCCGACCTGACGCCTAGACGCCCGGAGGAACGCTGCCGTGACCACGACCGTGGAACCCGATTCCGACCCCAGTCCCGAGACCCGACCCGAGCCGCAGTCTCGCGTCGGGTCGATCCTGAAATACGACGTACCGGCCTCGTTGGTCGTTTTCCTTGTTGCAGTGCCACTTTCGATCGGTATCGCCGTCGCATCGGGTGCGCCGATCATGGCCGGTCTCATTGCCGCGGTGGTCGGCGGAATCCTCGCCGGGATACTCGGCGGATCACCGCTGCAGGTCAGCGGCCCGGCAGCAGGCCTGACCGTCGTGGTTGCCGAGTTGGTCAACCAATTCGGTTGGGGCGTCACGTGCGCCATCACGGTCCTGGCCGGTGCCGTGCAGGTACTGCTGGGAATGAGCCGGATTGCGCGCAGTGCGCTGGCCATCTCGCCCGTCGTGGTGCATGCGATGCTTGCCGGAATCGGTATAACCATTGCGCTGCAACAGATTCACGTACTCCTCGGAGGCGAATCCGAAAGTTCCGCGGTCCAGAACGTCCTGGCCATCCCCACGTCCGTCGCGAACGGCCAGTGGCCGTCGATCGTCGTCGGCGTAATCGTGGTCGTGCTGATGTTCACCTGGCCACGGTTGGGCCAGTTGTCCGGCGTGCTGGCCAAGGTCACCAAGGTGCCGGCCGCCCTGGTCGCAGTGGTCACCGCGACCGCGGTCTCGATCTTCTTCTCCCTCGATGTCGAACGAATCGAGTTGCCCGGCAACCTGATCGAGTCCTTGAGCCTGCCCGTCATGCCCGACGGGCAGTGGAGTGCCTTCGCGACCGGCGTCATCACCATCGCGCTGATCGCCAGTGTCGAGAGTCTGCTCTCCGCGGTGGCCGTCGACAAGATGCACAGCGGTGAGCGCACCAATTTCGACCGGGAACTGATGGGGCAGGGCGCAGCCAATATGGCCTCCGGTGCCATCGGCGGTCTGCCGATCACCGGTGTGATCGTGCGCAGTGCCACCAACGTCAAGGTCGGGGCCAAGTCTCGTGCATCGGCGATTCTGCACGGCGTGTGGATTCTGATCTTCTCGGTACTGTTCATCTCGATCGTCGAACTGGTTCCGTTCGCCGCTCTGGCCGGGCTGCTGGTGATGATCGGCGTGCAGCTGATCAAGCTGGCGGACATCAAGATTGCCAACAAGACCGGAGACATCGCGGTCTACGCGGTCACGGTCGTCGGAGTGGTGGCGCTCAACCTGCTCGAGGGTGTGTTGATCGGTTTGGCGCTGTCGATCATCCTCGTGTTGCGTCGTGTGGTGTGGGCCAAGGTCAGGGCCGAGGAAACGGTCGACGGCACCTGGCGCGTCACCACCGAGGGTTCGTTGAGCTTCCTTGCGCTCCCTCGATTGACGCACGTGCTGTCCACCGTCCCCGCAGGCACCGCCGTCACTGTGCATCTGGGCGTGGATTTTCTCGATCACGCCGTGCACGACGCCCTGAACGAGTGGATGCGTCAGCACGAACTCGGTGGTGGCACAGTGAAGGTCGAAGAAGTGGGCACCGCCTCGATGGCGGCCGCTGCCGAGGGTCCGCCCAAGCGCGGATCTGCGACGGTACGCAGCTCGTTGGCACCGTGGCGCGCCTGGCAGCTCAAGAGCGATGTGGCGCAGGACGATTCGCCTGCTGCTCTGCGGCCGGTGTTGAGCGGGGTGGCGGAGTACCACCGCACGCATGCGCCCAACATACGTCCGCACCTGGAGGGTCTGACCGACAACCAGGATCCGGACACCCTCTTTCTCTGCTGTGTGGATTCGCGAGTCATGCCGAACACGATCACCAGCAGCGGGCCGGGAGATCTGTTCACCGTCCGAAACATGGGCAACCTCGTGCCGGCCCAGGGGCAGGATTGTTCGGTGGAGGCGGCGCTGGCGTTCGGCGTCGATCAGCTGGGCACCTCGTCGGTGGTGGTGTGCGGACACTCGGGTTGCGGTGCCATGAAGGCGGTGCTGAGTGGGCCGGAGAACGCCGCGGACGCGTCCGTCGCGGAGTGGTTGGGTTACGGGATGGCAAGCCTCGACGCGTACCGCAGCGGGCATGTGGTGGGTCGTCAGGCGGCGGAGCTCGGCTTCGGTGAGGCGGATCAACTCGCGATGGTGAACGTGGCGGTGCAGTTGCAGACGCTCACTCGTCACCGCGTCGTAGGCCGAGCCAACGCCGAGGGACGGTTGCGAATCACCGGACTGTTCTTCGACATTCCCACGGCACGAGTGCTTCAGATCGGTACCAAGGAGGTCACCGTGTTGGACCCGGCGAAGTGCCCGCAGGAGACCGTCGGCTGAGCTTTTGTCGGCAGTGTCGAGGGGCCCGATTCCAAGCGCGGAATCGGGCCCCTCGCGTCGAAACGGGAGCCTGGTCTGTTTCTGTGAGTCATCCCAGTCACTGTGACCTAGTTCACCCCTGGGTTCACCTGGTATTTACTCAACACGCCCGAGCTGTCAATTCGGCCGACACGCCGATCCAGAATCGATGCACAGGAAGAAAACTTTATGTACACGCTCTGACCTGGCGAAAAGACCAAAACTCGGAAAGTTATACCCAGGTTATCCCCAGACGGTCAACACGGTTGTTCAACACCATCCACATTTCATGCACAGATCCATCCCCAGGCCATGTTGTGACTCCTGTCGATAGCGCTTAACGTCCGTGCAGCGTCTCTCTCGATGCCGTGCAGCGGCGCCGGGACAGTGCGAATCCGGTGCCGAAAAAGCTTGTCGGTGCCCGGGGGTAGAACTTGCTACACAGCACCGCCGGGTGATACCCGACGATGCCGACGACAATGGGGAGAGGACGGCCGGTTCGCGTGGCAGTTGTGGACGATCGAGGACAGTCCGACTACTCCGGCCCCTCGTCCAGCGAGGGACCAGGCGAGGATTTCGGTCGCCAGCCCCCACAGGACATGGCCGCTGAGCAGTCCGTACTGGGCGGCATGCTGCTGAGCAAGGACGCCATCGCCGACGTGCTCGAGGTGCTTCGTCCCGGTGATTTCTATCGGCCGGCCCACCAGAACGTGTACGACGCGATCCTCGACCTCTACAGCCGCGGTGAGCCTGCCGACCCGGTGACCGTATCGGCCGAGCTGGATCGTCGCGGGGAGCTCAAGCGCATCGGCGGCCCTCCGTACTTGATCACCCTCACCCAGACGACGCCGACGGCAGCCAATGCCGGGTACTACGCCGAGATCGTTGCGGAGAAATCGATTCTGCGCCGGCTCGTACAGGCCGGGACCCGCATCGTGCAGTTCGGTTACGCCGGAGCCGACGGTCAGGACGTAGCCGAGGTCGTGGACCGCGCGCAGGCCGAGGTGTACGAGGTCACCGAACGCCGCACCTCCGAGGACTTCCTCCCCCTCGAGGAACTGCTGCAGCCCACGATGGACGAAATCGACTCCATCGCCAGCCGTGGCGGCATATCCCTCGGCGTACCGACAGGATTCGCCGAACTCGACGAAATCACCAACGGACTGCACCCGGGACAGATGATCATCGTCGCGGCGAGGCCTGGCGTTGGTAAGGCGCTCGCCCTCGACACGCCACTTCCGACGCCCGACGGCTGGACCACGATGGGCGAGGTGGCCGTGGGCGATCACCTCATCGACGCCCATGGCATGCCGACCAGGGTCGTCGCGGCCACGGACGTCATGCTCGAGCGACCGTGCTACGAAGTCGAATTCTCCGACGGAACAGTCATTGTCGCCGATGCACAGCATCAATGGTTGACCGAGACCAGGGCGTCACGAAAGTCGGCGCAGGCTGCGGCTGTCAACTACAACCGGACTCGTAATCAGAAGACCTTCGCTGCTGTGCGCACCACCGAAGAAATCGCGAACTCGGTGCGCTGCGCGACGAAGGATGCGCGCATCAATCACTCCGTCACCAACACCGAGGCCGTTCAGCTGCCCGAGCGTGAGCTTCTGGTGCCGCCGTACACCATGGGCGCATGGCTGGGAGATGGAACGTCGGCCTGCGCGCAGATCACCAGTGCTGACCCCGAAATCATCGCCCGAATAGAGGGCGAAGGACTGCGCGTGGTGGCGTCGGAGAAAGCCGCACTTCGATACTCGATCCAACTGCCCTCCGACACGGTCGAGGCGAAGGCGTGTGTCGTCTGTGGCGCGCAGTTTGTTCCGTTTCCACTCAATGTCCGTACCTGCGGCCAATCGTGCGGCGGCAAGGCACGTTTCATGTCCGCTCCGGTCGCGGAACCGACGTGCATCGACTGCGGCAAGGTGACGACTGGTCTGCACCGCTGCCAGGCATGCCGCAGCTCGATCGGGACAGTGCAGGCGCGTTTACGGACGATCGGCGTACTGGGCGACAAGCACGTACCCACCGACTACCTCCGCGGATCCGAGAGTCAACGACGTGCGTTGTTGGCGGGTCTGCTCGACACAGACGGCACTGTCACCGGAGGCGGCTCGGTTCAGTTCGCGGTGACCAGCGAGCGGCTCGTTCTCGGGGTGCGCGAACTGATCGTCAGTTTGGGCTATCGCGTGCAGATGTCGACCAGGAGTGTGCGGGGTCGAAGCGAGGCGTCGTCGACGGCGTTCACGTTGACGTTCGCGACCGACGATGTCGTGTTCGGTCTGCACCGGAAGCAGATACTGCACAAGGAACGTCGCGCTGCGGGATCCGTTGTGCGATCGGGTTCGCGGTTCATCGTAGACGTTCGCCGAGTCGACTCCGTTCCGGTTCGCTGTGTGGAGGTCGACAACGCAGATCATCTGTATCTCGCCAGCGAGTCGATGATTCCGACCCACAATTCAACGCTGTCAATGGATTTCATGCGTTCGTGCTCGATCAAGCACGGCATGCCCAGTGTCATCTTCTCTCTGGAGATGAGTCGCACCGAGATCGTCATGCGACTGTTGTCCGCCGAGGCGAAGATCAAGCTCGGTGACATGCGTTCGGGAAAGATGACCGACGACGACTGGACCAAGCTGGCCCGGCGCATGAGTGAGATCAGCGAAGCACCGCTGTTCGTCGACGATTCTCCTAACCTGACGATGATGGAGATCCGCGCCAAGGCCCGTCGCCTCAAGCAGCGCAACGGACTCAAACTCATTGTGGTGGACTACCTTCAGCTGATGTCGTCGGGCAAGAAGGTCGAATCCCGTCAGCAGGAGGTCTCGGACTTCTCCCGTCAGCTCAAGCTTCTCGCCAAGGAACTCGAATGCCCGGTGGTCGCGGTCTGCCAGCTCAACCGTGGTCCTGAGCAGCGAACCGACAAGAAGCCGATGGTCTCGGACCTTCGTGAGTCCGGCTCACTGGAGCAGGACGCCGACATGGTGATTCTGCTGCACCGCCCCGACGCGATCGAGCGCGACGACCCGCGCGGCGGTGAGGCCGACTTGATTCTCGGCAAGCACCGTAACGGTCCGACCGCGACAATCACTGTGGCACATCAGCTTCACCTGTCCAGATTCGTGGATATGGCGCGGGGCTAGGGCCGACAACCCTGGGTCGCGTATTCTCTCCCTGAATCAACCAAGCACCTATCGCAGCAATCGACGAAAGTAATCATGCCCGAGGACCAGAACACAGACGTTCCCCCGAATCACCTCTCGATCGATCCGCGGAGCCCCTTCTACAGCGAAGACGTTCTTCGCCGGGACGTGGGTATTCGCTTCAATGGCGTCGAGAAGACCAGTATTCGCGAGTACAACGTGGCCGAGGGTTGGGTGCGAGTCGAAGTCCCTACCGCGAAGGATCGCTTCGGAAATCCCATGCTGGTCAAGCTCAAGGGCACGGTCGAACCGTACTTCCGCGACGCAAAATAGCGGACTTCGGCGTTCGGGTCCGCGGTGTCAGTCAGCCGCGGCCTCATAGACCTCGACGGGCACAACATTGCCCTTGCATTCGCGCGTTACTGATCAGATTCGATTCCGAGTCACGGGCTGTGCGCCACCCACACGTCTATGGGACCGGGGTGCGGCCTACTCAACCACTCGCATGCCCTCCGGTCGAGGTACAGATAGCGCAGCGTGAGCACCAGTGTTCCCGTGTTGTCGCGGTACGCGCCGGACGCATCGAGGAGATCGGAGCCGCTCCGCTCGACAGCTTCCAGGACGGCATCGTTCGTCCAGGCGCTTCCAGCAGGTTCGCGGATGAGCAGTGTGGGTTCACCGGGAAATTCGGGCCGGTCGACAGCGTCGATGACGTCGGCTTCGATGGCCCCGTCGCACAATGTGCCGCTCAACGACACCCACCCACCCGATGAGATGACCGGGCCGCGTCCCGTCACGGGGATGGTCACTGCGCTCTCGGTCGCTGCCTGCTCGTCGGGGGCGTTGGGCGCGAAGCGAATCGATCCGTCATGGATGAACAGCGCGCCGATCCCCTCGACCGAATCGCCTGGTTGCACTGCGAGCGAGTCGATTTTGGACATCATGGGGTCGTCGTCGTAGAGCGGAAAGCTCTGGTCACATAAGGCAGGTCGATCGTTGTAGACCTATGCAGCCCCAACTCGTCGAACAAGGTGGCGAGATCCCGATCGATGCAGTTGCGCTCATCGGCTGTCGCGGTGATGTAGAAGCTGCGCGACCGAACCAGGTCGGTCAGCTGGGACCGGTTCACCACGCGAGTCCACGTCCACCGCTCCTCGTCGAGCTGACGGAACGGTTCTGCGATCGGCGGCGGACCGTCGTCGAACATGGCCAGGGCTCCACCGCGCGAGACCACCGAGTTCAGTCGCCGAACCCACGGCTCCGATTCGTCGCGAATGTTCCAGATCAGACCAAGGGTGCCACCGGGGCGGAGAACCCTGCCGATCTCCCGGGACGCGGCCACTGGCTCGACCCAGTGCCAGGCCTGTCCGAGCAGAACAGCATCGACGCTCCCGTCGTCCAGCGGCAGAGACTCGGCAGTGCCGACGTGGGCGGGGACGCCGGGCACTGCGACGCGTAGGGCGTCGAGCATCGCGGGATCAGGGTCGACGGCGACGGCATCGCACCCGGCGGCGGTGATGATGCGGGTGAGCTTGCCGGTCCCGGCTCCGACATCGGCGACAAGAGGACGCCTGCCGGCCCCGAGTGCGGGTTCCAGCAACCATTCGACTGCGGCCGACGGGTATTCGGGGCGAGCAGATTCGTACACGTCGGCGACCGCCCCGAACGACGTCGAGCTGTTATCCCGGCTAACCATAAATCCAGGCTACATCGTCGGAGTCAGGCCAACTCGAGTTCGTAGTACAGAGCCTTCGGCCCGTCGCCGTGGCCTTCGTGGCAGTCGAAGCCGCGCTTTTCGTACACGTGACGCGCCGCCTCGTCGTCCTCGGAGGTGTTGAGGTCCATGTAGGTGGCACCCTTGCCGCGTGCATGCTCGATGACGTCGTCGAGAAAGGTTGTGCCGTAGCCCTTTCCGCGTAGCCCCGGTTGGACGTAGAACTCGGCGAGGTAGGCCTCGAGGTCAGCGCTCAGCGTACCGATCCGAAATCGCAGCACCGCCACACCGATGGCGGGAGTCCCGAATGTCAGCACGCTGGTGTCGCCGGACTCCACCAGGGTATCGAGATGTGCTGCAAGCCAATCAGTCTCGGGCACCGGGTAGTCGTACTCGCGATTGAAATCGATCAACAGAGTTGCGGCCGCGAGGAGGGCGTCGGAATCTCTGACGTCATGTGTACCGATTTCCAGGGTCATAGCCGACTCCTCGGAATGTCAATTATCAGGTTGAACAAGTCTTTTCGCATCGAGTAGGCCGAGACCGGGATGCATCTCTCGCAGCGCTTTGATGGCGTAAACGGTTCTGCCGGATTCTGCGACGACCGCTTCGACATCCTCGTCGGGTACGGCCTCGGGCCCGATCTTTTCAGGAGACGTCCGGGTCCGACTCTCTCCGTACCAGATGAACAGACCGGCTACAGCCACCACTAGCAGCTTCGACCAGTTCCAGGCAGAAGGATCGGACACGATGTCGCTGACTGTCAGGAACGCGAGCGCGGCCAGCAACGCGGCAAGCCCGTAACGCTTCCAGGGGCGTTCTTTGGCCTTCATGCCTTTCATGCTGTCACCGCACCCCGATATGGGCAACGGCTCAGCGTCGCAATTCGGTATCGAGATGTACACAAGCTGCCGCGAACCTTGTACGCCCGGCGGTAGGTGGTGGAAACCGGCGAAGGACCGATCGTATTGTCGCATCGGACTGCGCGTCGATCCATTCGATCTGCTCCGCAGCCGCTTTCGGGTCGGCGAGGACCAGATGCACGGCAGAACCGAGAATGTGTTTGACCTGATGTGGGCTGTACAGCGGATGGAGAAAGGCTGCACCGGCGGCGTGCATTGCGGACAGTGCGGCGTCCGTGGCCGCAGATCCGGGCACCTCGCGGGCAGCTTTGTGTGCTGCCCAGGCGAGTTGGCGAAGTGCTGCCGTGCGGTGGCCGGTCTCGGCAAACGCCTCGGCACCGTCGATCGCCGCGCGTGGACGCGCATCGTCGGGGTGGGTCATCTCGTAGGTCGGTAATGCCCGTCGGGCGCAGGTAGCTGCGAAGGCCGCCACGTGTCGAATATCGTCGACGCTCAGTTCGATTTCTGCAGGCCCGGGCACTTCATGTCTCTCGAGTTCGTCTGCGTGTGAGAACGAATCCGCACTTGTACATGACCACCCCGGTCAGCGCGCCAAGTGTTGCGCTTGCAATGGGGACCAGGTAGAGCCACAGCTTCGACAGGCCTTGGGTGCGTCGGTCGAACGAATCGTTCATGGAGTCCACGAATTCGTCGTTCATCGTGAGACCGTTCAGGGGCTGATAACTACCCGAATACACGACGCCACTCGTATTGGTAGTCATCTCACCGATCGCGTACCAGCCCAGCGGGGCCAATCCGACGATGAATCCGAACAACAGCAGAACGATGACGAGATTGCGCACTGCTTCAGGCTATTGCCCCCGTCAACCGTCGTACACCTCCGTGGTGATGCAGAAGGGGTGGCCGGCGGGGTCGAGGAGAACTCGCCATCGGGGATCCGGCTGCTCTGCTATCTCCCTGGCACCGCATTCCACTGCGTAGGCGACGGATCCGGCGAGGTCCCCTCCCGCATCCATGTCGAAGTGCACAATGGAAGTCGATGGCCACACGGGCGGAACGTAGTTCGCTACCTTCTGCGCAACGATGTTCAGGCCCGACTGCGTCCTGATCCCCACGCTCTCGGAGTTCTCCCACAACAACTCACCGCCGAGAAGCGCGAGATAGAAGTGCGCGAGTTGCACCGGATCGTCGCAGTCGATGGACGTCCCGGCTACAGCGAGATGTGTTCGCGGCATGTCATGAGAATACTGTCGCGCCGAGTGTGACGATGACGATCACAGATACGGCGAGTATCATCCACCCCTCCCAGGTGCGCGGGCTGATTCCCCAGCCGATTCGCTTCGGGCCGAACCATGTTCGAGGTGGATTGAGTGCCATCGCGCCGTCCTGACTGTTCGGAATCGCGTTCACCCTACGAAACCCCCAAGCGGTTCGCAATGGTAATGATTTGGTCATGGACACTGCGCGCACCTTCCGAGAAGAAGTCGGCCGCGAAATGTCAGCAGTACAACTGCGCTGTTGCCCTCGCGCGTTGGGCCAATTCGTCTCGAAGTGAAGTCGGCTGCAACACCGTGACGCCGGGCCCGCAGTGCCATAGCGCTCCCGTGGCGTGATTGTGTCCGGAAAACTCGATGACTGCGAGGTGCCGTCCGTCGTCCTGCATGTGGTCGCTGATCACTCGAACTACGTTCTTCGTCAACGAGATCCACACCGAATCTTCCGCGAGGCAGGTGATTTCGATGTGGGCCAAACTTGCGCGAAAGGACTTCCAATGTGCCGTGAACGCCGCTTCCAGATCCACGACATCACTGCGGTCAGCGGACTCGTCGAGCATGTCCAGACTGTCGATACGCGATACTCGATAGACACGTTCGGTGCCGTCGCGCGCGGCGAGCAGGTACCAATGATCACCGGCGTACACGAGCCCGATGGGGTCCAGGATTCTCTCGGCTACCGCACCGACGCGATTGCGATACGACACTCGTATCCGCTTACCGTCGACGACGACACGCTGCAATTCCGGTAGATGGACCTCGGGTTCGTGGGGAAAAGCGAAGCCGTCGGGTCGGACCAGAATCCGTTGTGATGCAGTGCTTGCCGCTGCTCGGTGCGCCTCGGGTATCGCGGCGGCGACCTTGCGCATCGCGCGTGCGAACGCAGGGGTCGCTACTCGTCCGGAGCCGGAGGCCAGCAATGCCGTTGCCTCCTCTGCGGTCAGTCCGGTCAGCTCGGTCCGGTAGCCGGGCAGCAGACTGATGCCACCACCGCGACCACGATCGGTGTAGACCGGGACGCCCGCAGAGGACAACGCTTCGATGTCGCGCAATACGGTGCGCATGGACACTTCGAGCTCTGCGGCGATGTCGGCAGCATTCAGTCTGCCCCGATGTTGGAGCAGCATCACGATGGACAACAACCGGTCTGCGCGCACTCGAAAAGTCTCTCACCAAAACATGACAGAAGATGTCATGTTCATCCGATGTACTTCTATCCATGAGGCCACAACTGGCGGCCGTGAAACGGAAGGCTCAACAATGAACACCATCGAGACCACGCAACAGACAGATCCGCGCGAGGTGTACTTCACGTCCGCCGCATGGGTGAGCGGTCTGATCGGTGCGGTGCGCGCCGACCAACTGGACCTTCCCACTCCGTGCGACGAGTTCGATGTCCGAACGCTGGCCGGTCACCTCGTCGCGACGGTGGCCAGGCTGATCGCGATCGCCGAACTGGGTAGCCCGGACTCGGTGTCGCCGTACTTCGCCGATCACGATGTGGCAGCGTTCGATCGGCTTCTGGTCGAGGCGCGCGCGGCGTGGGCCGACGACGCAAGGCTCGACGCCCCCGTCGTGGTTCCCTGGGGCGCGGTGCCGGGCCGATCTGCGGTATGGGGGTACGCCCGAGAGCTGTTGCTGCACGGATGGGATCTCGCGGTGGCAACAGGCCAGTCGGCCGAAGTCGATCCCGCCCTCGTCCATCCGGTGGCCGAAGAATTCAGAACGATGCTGCCGGCGGAGGCTCGGGTTCCGGGAGTGCCGTTCGGACCTATCGTGGAGTCGCGCCCGGAAGCAGCGCCTTTGGAGCGTCTTGCGAACTTCTCGGGCCGCTCCTCGGAGGGTTGGGTGTAGCCGACAGCTTGACCTCGAGTGCACTCGAGGTTGCAGGGTGGGGTCATGCAGATGACTTTCGATGAGTTGCCGCAACTCATGACACTGATGACGGGCGACGAAAAGCACAGCACCAGTTCCACATCCACACTCGATGTGCTGTGGGTGTTGTACTCCGACATCCTGAGGCTCGACCCAGCGAATCCCGATGACCCCGAGCGTGATCGGTTCTACCTGTCCAAGGGCCACGGGCCCATGGCGTACTACGCAGTGCTTGCGGCACGGGGATTCTTGACGCCGAACGAGCTCGCGTCGTTCGGCAGCTACGACTCTCCGCTGGGCAATCATCCGGATCGCACGTTGGTTCCCGGGGCCGACATCGGATCGGGATCGCTCGGACACGGTCTGGCGCTGGCCGCCGGAACTGCTGTCGCGCTGCAGATTCAGAAGAGCATCGCCCGAGTCTTCGTGCTCATCGGCGACGCGGAACTCGACGAGGGCAGCAATATGGAAGCCATTCAATTCGCTGCGCGGTCGAATCTGAGCAATCTGACTGCCGTGGTGATCGACAACGACTCTGCCGGTCTGGGGTGGCCCGGCGGTATCGCGTTGCGGTTCGCGGTCGAGGGGTGGTCCACATCCGACGTCGACGGCCGAGATCACAGTGCTCTCAGGCGCGCGTTTCGCCTCGATCATGCCGATCGGCCGCACGTGGTGGTCGCTCATGTCGAAAAGAAGGAGAGCTGATGAGCGCAACGCTGGACCAACGTGAGTGCTTCTACCGTCTGGTGCCCCCACTGTTGGCGCAGAACGAGCGAACAGCGTTGGTGCTAGCGGAGATCGGAGTCGGATATCTCGAACCGCACCTCACCCCCGATATTCGGTCGAGGGTGATCAACGTCGGGATTCGAGAGCAGGCGATGATCGGTGTCGCCGGTGGTCTGGCCCTGGCCGGGATGCGTCCGATCGTGCACACCTTCCCGCCGTTCCTGATCGAGCGGCCCTTCGAGCAGGTCAAGCTCGATTTGGGGCATCAGGGCGTCGGCGCAATCCTGGTGAGCTCGGGCGGGTCCTACGGTTGGCCGCAGGGCGGCGAGACCCACTTCGGTCAACGAGATGTCGCACTCCTCGACACCCTGAGCGGGTGGACAGTCCACGTTCCCGGGCACGTAGACGAGGTCGAGTGGATGCTGCACAGCGCGGCGGCAACCGACGATCGCGTGTACATCAGGCTCGACGGGGTGTGCAACGAACGTCCGCACGGTCGGCCCGATGGTACGTTCACCGTTCTGCAGCAGGGTAATTCGGGAACGGTGATCTCCGTCGGTCCGATGACCGACCGGGTTCTGGCCGCAGCCTCGGGGCGTGACGTGACGGTGCTGCATGTGTCGACGATCAGGCCGTTCGACAGCCGAACGCTGCGGGCGACGTTGACCGAGCCCGACGTCATGATCGTCGAGCCGTATCTCGCGGGAACGTCAGTGCCGCAGATCGATCGGGCCTTAGCCGATGTGCGTCACCGAGTGTCGGGAATCGGGGTCGAGGCGGGAGAGCGTCGAAAGTACGGCACAGTGGCCGAACACGATCGGGCCAACGGCCTGGATGTCGATGGGCTGTCCCGATCGATGGACGAGTTCTTCGACTGATCAGCCTTGGCGTCGCTCGTATCTGCTCTTGGCAACCTTGTAGGCGGAGTCCAGTAGTTCCCGAACATGTGTCTCGGTCTGCGACGACGGGTTGACCACCGAGAGCCAACCGGCGGTGCCGTACTGGGGGTGGGCGGCGATGACGTCGTCGCTGTCGGCCTGGGGTGCGTGGGCCGCCTCGCGGGGCGGCACCCCCATGAACTTCTCGAATTCCTGCTTTCCTGCAACGATATTGACGCGGAACGCGTCCGCCCTGTTCAGTTGGGACAGCTCGTCACCCGGGTAGTTCTTGGTCACGATCGTTGCGAACGGCTGAGTGGTCGGGATCGTCCCGTCGGGTGAGTAGTAGAAGAACGCATCGCCCCACGCGAGTTCGGGAGTTCCGTCACCCTCTCGGGGCCGCTGCGTCACCGTGCCCTCGAAGCTGCCGACCAGATTCACGATGTCGTCGAGTGTCATGCACCGATCGTCACACGGTCGGCAGCATCTGTCGCAGTGTTCAGCCGACTTTGTACGTACCGGTTCCGGTCGCGACGAGGCGGCCGGATTCGGTCCCGACGATGTCGACTCGGCACGTCTTCAGGCTCCGGCCCGCGTGCATTCGAGTGCCGACGATATCGATCCCCTCGGCGTACACCGGCTCCATGAACTGCACAGACATGGAGACCGTGACGCCCCGAAGTTTCTCGGGAACTGCGGATCCGGCCCATGCGGCGGTCATGATCCCGATATCGATGCAGCCGGCGATCACGCCACCGTGCAGCATCTGGCCGACGGTGGACAGCTCGTCGCGGTACGGCAGTCGCAGTCGAGCTGCCCCCTCGTCGATGTCGATGAGCTCGATTCCCAGTTGCTGCACGAACGGTGATTGCGGGAGAAACATGGCCATGGCCGCGCTTCCGCTGGCCGGTGCCTGTGCTTCGTCGGCTGTCATCGCTACCCCTCTATCGTAATTGGATTCCGATATCGGAATCAGAGTACGATAAGTTCATGGTCTTGGAAACCCCCACCGACAAGCGGAAGCGTCGAACCCACAATGCTGTGCTCGACGCCGGTCGGACGCTTTTCCTGAGGCACGGCTATCGCGGCACGACAATCGAGATGCTCGCTGCAACAGCAGATGTGGCAGTGAGTTCGATCTACGCCAACTTCGGCGCAGGCAAGGTCGACGTCTATGCGGCACTGGCGTGGCGAACAGCGCTCACTCACGTCGAGCAAATGTCTGCACCCGTCGACGCGGTCGACCCCGTCCGTGTGGTTGCCGAGTTCCTCGATCGGTACATCGCATTCCATCGCGGTAGTCCGCTGGCGCTGCGACTGCTGGGGTTGACCGACGTGGACAAGTCCGAGTCCGAAACGGTCGGCGCGGCCAAGGCCAAGATCGACAGGGCGCTCGGTGGGCTCATCGATTCGGTGACGCACGCAGTGACGGACGCCGGGTCCGACGTCGATCCTCGCACTCTGGTCTTGAACGCGTGGGCGGCGATGAACGGTGCTGTCTCACTGCGGCAACGACGCATCGTCGACCAACCGATGCTCGACGCGATGCTCGCCATCACGCGTGCCGATATGCTCCGCCACCTGAGTGGGACATCCGATGCGGTCCAGTGAACTCGGTGCAGGCCGATGCCTCCCACGGTCTCAGATGATCGATCCGATGGTGCGCGCCGCGTCGGCGAACTCGCCGGGGTTGGGGCCCGCGTAGTTGAGTCGAAGGTACTTTCCGGCGGGTTCGGCGGGAAAGTAGTCGTCTCCGGCCCCGACGATCACACCCGCCGACTTACATTCCTGCACAATGCGTTCCAGATCAGCATCGTCGCGCAGACGCATCCAGAGATTGAGTCCACCGCGAGGCACCGCGTCGAGATGGCCACGCGGTGCGAACTCGATGAGGCTGTTCGCCAACAAGTCTCGACGTGACGCCAGCTGAGTGCGCAACCGCCGCAGGTGGGTTCGCCAGGCAGGTTGAGTGACGACGTCCAAGGCGACGGATTGCAGAATCCCGCTGACGTACATCGATTCGGCTCCCGTATCGGCGAGGATGCGCTCGTGCGCGGGCCCGCGAGCGATCAGGCCTGCCAGGCGAACCGAGGGTGACACCGTCTTGGTGAGTGAGCGAAGGTAAACGACATGCCCTGCATCGTCTCGTGCGGCCAGCGGATTCGGATCGGACGTGATGCCGAAATCGTGGGCCGAGTCGTCCTCGATCAGAAACGCGCCGTGGCGTCGAACAGTGGCGAGGACCTGCTCGGACAATGCGGTCGACCACTGTGCCCCAGTGGGGCTGGCGAATGTCGGTTGGGCATAGAACGCCCGAGCGCCGGTGTGCGCGAATGCCCGTGCGAGCGCGTCGGGGTCCGGGCCGTCGACGCCGCTGGGTATCGGTACGACGCGGACACCTGCCTGCGTGGCAGCAAGGATCGCGCCCCAGTACGTCGGGGACTCCATGAGCAACGGCCGCCCGGCACCGACGAGCGCCCGAAATGCAGTGCTGAGTCCGGTCTGGCTGCCGGGGATGATGACGACGTCACTGGCCGACGGTGGCGTGATGCCCGACGGTGTCGACGCCCCCAACTCGGCAGCGAACCAGGCCCGCAGTTCCGGCAGACCCGCGGTGGGTGGTCGGGCGATCACAGAGTCGGTGCGGGAGGCGCGCGTGAAGGCGGCATGAACAAGCCTTTCCGGCAACAACTCTCGGGCCGGATAGCCCGAATGCAAGGCGATCACATCGCTCGATGTCGACTGCAGGGCCGCCGGGAGTTGCAGTCGATTGTCCGGTGCCCCCAGCGCCGCAGTCTGCCATCCGTAATCGTTGGGGCGGGCCGTGCGCACCGTCCTGACGAATGTGCCGACGCCAGGCCGACTTTCGATGACGCCCTGCGCGATGAGTGTGCGGAGAGCCTTCTGCACCGTGACCGGACTGGCCGAATGCTCGGCAACCAGGGCGCGAGTGGACGGCAGCCGGGCTTCCGGTGGCGCAGTCGCAATCCAGGTTCTCAGTGCGAACACGATCCTGGAGCTGCTATCGTCGGACATGACACAGCATAGTAGCGCTACTCGGTCTGGGGCAGGTCTGCTATCCCGCGCCGGACTGCTCTGGGGCCTGGCGGGCGTCACGGCGTTCTCGTTCACGGTGCCGCTGACCCGCGTCGCCGTCACCGGAGGCCTGTCCCCGCTTTTCGTCGGCTGCGGTCGCGCTGTGGTCGCCGCCGCGTTGGCCGGGTTAGCGCTCGCCGCCACCGGGCAACGACTCCCGCAGGGGCGGCAGTGGATTCGGCTCGCGGTGATCGCGGCCGGTGTTGTCATCGGCTTCCCGGTGCTCACCTCGTACGCCCTCACCACAGCATCGGCGGGTCACAGTGCAGTCGTCATCGCATTGCTTCCGGCCGCCACCGCCGCCACTGCGATCGTTCGCGAACGGCAACCGGTCCGGCCGATGTTCTGGGTGGTCGCAGGTGTGGGCGCCGCCGTCGCGGTCGGGTTCGCTGCCGTGCAAGGCGGACAGTCGACCGGGTTGCAGTGGTCGGATCTGTTGCTGCTCGGAGCAGTGGTCGCCGCAGCGGTGGGATACGCCGAGGGCGGCCTGTTGTCGCGAGAACTCGGTGCGTGGCAGACGGTGTCGTGGGCGCTGGTCGTGTCCGTACCGGTCACCGGAGCGTTGGCCGCGCTCGCGTGGTGGCAGCAACCGTCGACGGCAGGGGCATCCGAGTGGGCCGCCTTCGGCTACCTGGCGGTGGTGAGCATGTACCTCGGGTTCTTCGCCTGGTACCGGGGACTGGCGATCGGTCCGATGTCCAGCGTCAGCCAGGTCCAGTTGATCCAACCTGTGCTGACCATCTGCTGGGCCGCGATCATCCTGCGCGAGGGCTTGACGTGGCCGGTGCTCGTGGGTGGAGCGGCCGTCATCGTGTGTGCAACAGTGGCGGTCCGGACCCGGATGTCGCCGACCGTTCGGCAGGAGGAGTGTTCGAAATGATGAAATCGATCGATCAGGCGCGCAAGCTCGAGAACGTTCGCTACGACATTCGTGGACGCATCCTGGACAAGACCGAAGAACTCGAGGAGCAGGGGCACGCGATCCTGCGACTCAACGTCGGTAATCCTGCGCCGTTCGGTTTCGAGGCACCGGACGAGATCATGATGGCGATGATCCGCAACCTTCCCACCGCACAGGGCTATTCGGACTCCCGGGGCTTGTTCTCCGCGCGCACAGCTGTGGTCCAGTACTACCAGACCAGGGGCCTGACCGATCTCGACGTCGGCGACGTCTACCTCGGCAACGGGGTATCGGAACTGATCACCATGACGATGCAGGCGTTGTGCAATCCGGAAGACGAAATACTGATCCCGTCGCCCGACTATCCGCTGTGGACCGGCTCGGTGGCCCTGGCCGGTGGCGTACCCGTCCATTATCTGGCCGACGAAAGCCAGGACTGGGCCCCGGACTTCGCGGACCTCGATGCCAAGATCACACCCCGCACCCGCGCGATCGTGGTGATCAACCCCAACAACCCTACTGGAGCGGTGTACCCACGCGAGGCGCTCGAGCGATTCGTCGATCTGGCCCGCAAGCACGATCTGATTCTGCTCGCCGACGAGATCTACGAGAAGATCGTCTATGACGGGGCAGTGATGACGAATCTTGCCACTCTGACCGGGAAAGATGTTCTGTGCCTGACGTACTCGGGTCTGTCGAAGGCATACCGGGTGTGCGGATTTCGTGCCGGATGGCTGGCGATCACGGGCCCGCGTCGACGTGCGACGAGTTTCATCGAGGGCATCACCCTGCTGTCCAACATGCGCATGTGCGCGAATGTGCCGGCGCAACACGCGATACAGACCGCGCTCGGCGGCAGGCAGTCGATCGAGGATCTGCTGCTCCCGGCGGGCAGGCTGACCGCGCAGCGTGACCTGGCGCATCGCATGCTCAACTCGATCGACGGAATCAGCTGTGTCCAGGCCGCGGGTGCGCTGTACATGTTCCCGAAACTCGACACCGAACGTTTCGGCATCGTCGACGACGAGAAATTCGTACTCGACCTCCTCGAGTCGGAGAAGATTCTCGTCAGTCACGGCCGTGCCTTCAATTGGGATGTGCCCGATCACTTCCGGCTCGTCACCCTGCCCAACGTGGACGATCTGGCAACGGCGCTGGAGCGGCTCGGTAACTTCATGAGCTCGTACACGCAGTAGCGATCAACTGGGTTCCGGCTCGAACAGTTCCTCGATCGAGCAGTCGAAGGCCGCGGCGAGGCGGAAGGCGACGGGCAGGCTCGGGTCGAATCGTTCCTTCTCGATGGAGATGATCGTCAGGCGGGTGACGTCGATGCGTTCGGCCAGTTCGTTCTGCGACCAGCCCTTCTCGGCGCGACGCCGTCGAACACTGTTCTTCACTCGGACAGGGCGCGACGCCGTGCGAAGGCGTACCGCGCGGTGAACGACGCGAACGCTGCGAGAAGCAGGCCGATCAGGAGCAGCGTGGCCGGTGGCTCGGCACGCGCGATCGAGATCACGGCGAGGGTCAGGCCCAGAATGCACACCAGGTCGGTGGCCATTCCGCTCGATGCGGTCGACGTCCAGTGCGATTCGATGCTCTCGCCCGACGCGTACGAGGACTCGACCGTCTTCGGGGCGACGAAGAGGATCCACCCCAGCGTCGCTCCGAAGGGCAGTGCGGTGAATCCGAAGACCACCGCGGAAATGCCCGGCGCAACCGGCGAGACGAGCCAGGCGAGCAACGCCGTCGCCGACGCGGTGGCCAGGCCGACAGCGCAGACCGACAGCCATCTGAGTGTCATGAGCAACTCCTCTTCTGGGTATAGTCCACTATACGTATAGGAAACCATACATCTGCGCCGTATGTGTTCGCCGATGCGGCTCTGGCGGTAAGGTTCCGACACGTAGATCGTCGGGATTCGGCGTCGTACCCAGCCCAAGGAGCCAGCCCGTGCATACGTCTTCACTCGGAGGTCTGTGATGGCCGGCGGACTCGTAGCCCTGCTCGACGACGTGGCCGCATTGGCCCGCTTGGCCGCGGCATCCATCGACGATGTCGGTGCGGCGACCGGTAAGGCGACGGCGAAGGCGGCCGGTGTCGTGATCGACGACGCAGCGGTGACGCCGCAGTACGTTCGCGGTCTCGCAGCCGAACGTGAACTCCCCATCATCAAGCGCATTGCCGTGGGCTCGCTGCGTAACAAGTTGCTGATCATTCTGCCGATCGCCTTGCTGCTCAGTCAGTTCGTGCCGTGGCTGTTGACGCCCATTCTGATGCTCGGCGGCTGCTACTTGAGCTACGAGGCCGCGCACAAGATCTGGGGCGCACTGTTCGGCCACGGCGACCATCACGCCGCCGCCGAAGACGAGCCACGCGACGAGGACACCGTTGTCTCCGGAGCAGTGCGCACCGATCTGATTCTGTCCGCTGAAATCATGGTCATCGCGCTGGACACCATTGCTGCAGAGGGCTTCTGGAGCCGGCTGATCATCCTGGCGGTTGTCGCCGTGGTCATCACGATCGTCGTGTACGGAGTCGTCGCGCTGATCGTGAAGATGGACGACATCGGTCTGAAACTGGCCGACGGCTCCACCGGATTCGTCGAGAAGTTCGGCCGCAGCCTGGTCAGGGGCATGCCCCACGTGATGTCGGTGCTGTCGGTCGTCGGCACCGCAGCGATGCTGTGGGTCGGTGGACACATCCTGCTCGTCGGCATCGACGAGCTCGGCTTCCATCCCATCTACGAACTCGTGCACCACGGCGAAGAAGCTGTCCGCGGGGTCGCCGGTGTCGGCGGAGTGCTGGCGTGGATCGTCAACACCCTCGCGTCGGCGGTCATCGGTGCGATCGTGGGCGGTATCATCGTCGCTGCGCAGCTGGGCATCTCGAAGGTCCTCGCGAAGCGATCCGCCGCGAAGTAGTGGCTCTCGCCGCCACATTCGCCGTCGTTCACCCAGCCTCGGAACCGGCGATCGACATTCTGCGTCGCTACAACGTCGATATCATCGGGCGCTTCTACGGCCGGGAGGCGTCCGATGAGGAAGTCCTCCGAGTCATGGTCGACGAGCCAAGCGACGACCTTGCCGGCCTTTCGGGCACGTTCGTAGTGGCGTATGCGGAGCAGTCGGTCTTCGGCTGCGGTGGAGCACGTTTCATCTCCGACGACATCGCTGAATTGACGCGTGTCTTCGTGGATCCGATCGGCCGGAGGGGTGGCGTCGGCGCATCGTTGGTCGGGTACATCGAGAATCTTGTTCGAGAGTCCGGCCGCAGCAGAATCCGACTCGATACCCGAGCCGATCTGGTCGAGGCCCGCCGCTTGTACTCGCGGCTCGGCTATGTCGACGTCCCTGCATTCAACAGCGAACCCTACGCTGAGGTGTGGCTCGAAAAGCAGCTTTTCTAAGCGGCTTTCGTCACCGTCGAGCAAGCTCGAGTACTCGTCGCTCTGACATGGAGACATCGGCGAGCGATGCCGTCAACTCGTCCCATGCCCTCTGAACGCGGAGTTCATCTCGGCGGAGGCGCTTCTGCGCAGCAGCGAGTCTGCGGCGCTCGACCAGAAGCATATGCCGATCGCGATCCTGCTCGGCCATGAAGAGGTACGTGTGTGGATCGAATGGATACATGCCAACTCCTATGGTGTCGTGGGGAATCCGTGCATCAGGACCATGACGTGCTCGCGCTCCCCCGAGGTGGCGTTCTCGCCGTGTCGACGCCACTTGTCCACGACAGCACGTAGTTCCGCGTCCATCTCGGCAGTTTCGCTTGCTGTCAGGCGGAGGACGTTGTCGGTGCTGAAGGCACCCGATACCCACTCCGGCCCCCAGGACTCGGACGTCCGGTCGAAGTCACGCAGTCGAGACCACTGGTGCGTCAGCCAGGAGTCCTTGGACGCCTTGGCAATCGACAGGGACTCGGGCGAATCGGAGAAGTCGTTCTCGGACCAGCTGAACCCGTTCTCGTTGGCCTCCGACCACCAGCGCTGACGCTTGTCCGATCCGTTCTCGACCTCTTTGACAAAGCCGTGCTCGGCGAGTTTGCGCAGGTGATAGCTCATCGAGGCGGGTGACTCGTCCACCAGATCGCCGAGCTGGGTCGCCGTCATCGACTTGTTGGCGCGCAACGCGTAGAGCAGCCGCAGTCGAATGGGATGCGTCAGCGCCTTGAGCTCGGACATGTCCGTCAGCTTCCGGGGCGTCCTGTCGGGAGGCGGTGGGCTCATGCAACAACCATAACCCGAAAGAAATATTGCGCAATAGTTATTTCGGATCTGCGCTGGGGTGCTCAGTCCTTCCACTCGACCGCGAAGTCGAGCCAGGAGTCGGTCATCGCCTGGTCGGGTAGCACCACGATCAGCAGCGCTCCGAGGCCAACCACGATCGGAGCGGGCAGGATCCACCACGACCACCGTCGATCCTGACCGACGACGTGGAGAACGCGAATGGCCCAGAGCAGCCCCACGGTCAGCAGCACCACGACCGCTACCGCACCGACGAGCAGCGGATCGAGCCATCCGAACGCGCCGTAGGGCGACGGCCACCAATTCCTGGCTATGCATACCAACGCGACGACGGCGATCGTTGTGAACGCGAGGAGGATCGGACCGGGCGGCTTCGCAGCTTGTCGAGGCGCGTTGGCTGCCTCGATCAGGCGGTCGATCAGGCGGTTCAGCATGGAATCGAAGGTACTAGCCGCTGTGCACGGTCACGGCGTATCCGTCGGGGTCTTGCAGGACGAAGGTCTTTCCGAAGGGGCCGTCGAAGGGTGCCGCCAGGATGGGTACGTCGGCGGCGACCAGTGACTCGTGCAACGCCTCGGCGTCGTTGCAGGAGAGCCACAGCGCGACTCCGAGTCCCGCCTGTCCGCTGTCGAGATCGGTTCCGGGAGCTGGGGTTCGGACGGCGAACGGGATGGGCGAGGTTGTGAACACCACCGCGCCGGGGGGTGCCTGGGGCGCGCGGACAAGGCCGAGCCGGCTCTCGTAGAAGTCTGCACTGGCGGTGAGGTCGCGAACTTGCAGGGAGAGGAAGCTCGGTCCGGAAACGGTCGAGATGGTCATGTCGGATCCTTTCGATGGTTTGTCAAGAACTTGACGAGAGAAATGTATGTCAAGATGTTGACATGAGTCAAGTGGACCTCGACACCTCGATCGGCTACGCCCTCAAGCGAGCCACATCCGCCCTGCGTTCGGCGATGGACGATTGTCTACGCGAACTCGACATCACCGTCTCGCAGTACTCCACCCTCGAACTCCTCGCGCACAAGCCGGGACTGTCCAATGCCGAGCTCGCTCGCGCGGTGTTCGTCAGCCGGCAGGCCACCCATCAGCTGCTGGCAGGGCTCACTCGAGACGGCTTGGTGGAGATCGAGGGCAGCGGTCGAGATCAACGCCTGCACGTGACGGCACTGGGAATCGAACGCCTACGGCAAGCGTCGTCCGCCGTCGCCGACGTCGAACGTGACATGATCGCATCGCTCTCAGTTCAGGAGCGAGAAGTGCTGCACCGCAATCTAGTTGCGTGCGCAGAGGCGTTGGACGGGCACCGGCGCTCTTGACCTCACTTCATCGAAACGAGGAACTCCAGCATCGCCGCATTGAATTCGTTCGGCCGGTCCATGTTCGCGGCGTGACCGCACTTTTCCAGCACTACCGATCGACCGTGTGAATTGCCTTCGACGCTCTCGGAAGCGTGTGTGGCAGGCCAGAACTGACTCTCACGCCCGGCGACCATCAGGTACGGCTTGTCGGTGTCCGCGATGGTCGAGCGCCAGTCCTGCGCAGCATGATCGGCGAGCAGAGCCTTCATCGGTGGAGTGTCGGGCGACGCCATCTTCGGCATCGCACGTAGGGCGAGCACGAGCTTCAGCAGCGACGGCACGGACTTCCACGTGGGCAGGCCGTGTCCGGTATCAGGTATTCCATTGTCGAAGAACGTCGTTCGGTAGTCCTCGGTGCGACCGTAGAATCTGCTGGACCAGTCGTCACTGTTCACCATCTTCGGCGTCTGGTCGACCGACACGATGGCTCGCACGTGCTCGCCCCCATCGAACCGCCGATCAGGACGACGTCTGTGACGCCCACGGCCGCGAGGAAGTTCGCCACATCGCGTCCGTGCCGCTCCATGGACGCCCCGTGTGTCGGTGCCTCCGAGGCGCCGTGTCCTCGTCGAGGTAGTTCAGGGTGACGGCATCGTCGGTGATGACGGTCGGCATGGTCGAAACTCCCTCAGGCGAAGGTGGCGTGCATTTCCCAGATCATGATTTCGCTCGCCGTCGATGCTGTCACACGGTGTCCGCCGGTGGAGGTCAGTCGCACCGCGTCACCGTGGGCGAGGTCGCCGATGTTCTCGAACACCACTGAACCGTCGGCGACGAAGACGTGACCGAACGGCGCGTCGGGAACGGTGATCGACTGTCCTGGCTGGAGTCGCGCAACATGCAGTGCCGCAAAGCGATTGCCGATGCGTATTCCGCTTGTGTCCGGCATTCCCGACGCCACGCAGACCAGCTCGCCGGATGCCAACTCGTCGCGCACATCGAGCTCGTCGTACGAGGGCGCCCGGCCGTCGGCATCGGGTGGGATCCACATCTGCACGACGCGTAGCTTGTCGCGGCTGGTCAGGCTCGACGCATTTCGTTCGGTGTGGCGGATGCCGGTCCCTGCACTCATGCGTTGAATCAGCCCGGGGCGGATCGACCCGCTGTGGCCCTCGGAGTCCGTGTGTTCGAGCGTGCCCTCGAGTACCCAGGTGAGGATCTCCATGTTCCGGTGCTCGTGCGAGTCGAATCCTTCACCGGGAAAGACGGTGTCCTCGTTGTGCACCATCAGCAGCCCGTGTGCGTTCGCCGCCAGATCGTAGTTGCCGGTGGCGGGGAAGGACTGCTTGGAATCGAGCCATTCGTTCCACCAGTGATGCCGTTGATCGCCGGGAATGTGGGTGAGCGTCACGACGCGTGGTTTCGCATTGCCGAGAACGTCCGGGTGAGTGCGTCCAGGTCGTTGGGGTTCACGAGGTCGAACATGTTCTCGCGCACCGCTGCGACGTGCCTGGGGCTGGCTTCGGCGAGTGTGCCGAGCCCGGCCTCGGTGATTTCGGCTGACATGCCTCGCTTGTCGTCGTCGCATTTGACGCGTCGGACCCAACCGCAGTCGACCAGCCGGGTGATGGCCCTGGTGACACCGCTGCGAGTGGTGGTGACGGCGTCGGCGAGTTCGCTCATGCGGCGTCGGCGATCGGGCGCTTCGGAGAGGACCACCAGCAGCTCGAAGTCGGTGAACGAGATCCCGGAGTCGCGTGTGAGCTGATTGTCGAGATCGCGAAGCAGCAGCCGCGTCGCGTCGAGGTATGCGCGCCAGGCCAGCTGTTCGTCCTGGCTGAGCCACCGTGGGGAGTCCATGACCCCATAGTAGTTGACAACGCAACTACTGGGTGTACTGTTCTCAGTAGTTGACGAAGCAACTACTTGACCCGGAGGCTGGAGCGATGACGAACGAACTGACTGCCGAAGAGACCCGCCGCGCGCAGGAACACGAAGAGCAGCGGGAACGCATTCGTGGGCAGCACCTGAAGCCGGCAGGCGAACGGCCGGCGTCGTCGGCTCGCGGCCTCCATCACACCGCGTTGGTCAGCAGCGATGTCGAGGCAACAGTGCGCTTCTATCAGGATGTGCTCGAGTTCCCGCTCACCGAGCTCATCGAGAACCGTGACTACCCAGGCTCTTCCCACTTCTTCTTCGATATCGGCAACAGCAACCTGTTGGCATTCTTCGACTTTCCCGGACTCGACGTCGGTCCGTATGCAGAGGTGCTCGGCGGCCTCCACCACGTGGCGATCAGTGTCGAGCCCACCAGGTGGGAGCACCTGCGTACCAAGCTGATCGACGCCGGAGTCGAACTGATCGAACACAGCGAGGTCTCGCTGTACTTCCGCGACCCCGACGGTGCGCGCCTCGAACTGATCGCCGATCCACTCGGTGAAATGTACGGCTCGCACGTCCTGTAGTCATCCACCCACTCGAAGATTCGAGGGCACACGTAATGACCGCTGCAGCAGCACAACTCGACGTCCGACGGGCCGACGACCGTTTCAAGACGCGGATCGGCTGGCTCGATTCCAAGCACTCCTTCTCCTTCGGCAACCACTTCGATCGCGGCAACACCCACCACGGCGTGCTGATGGTCAACAACGACGACATCGTCACTCCCGGTCAGGGATTCGACACCCACCCACACCGCGACATGGAGATCGTGACCTGGGTTCTGCAGGGTTCGCTGGTGCACCAGGATTCGATGGGCCACTCCGGCGTCATCTACCCCGGTCTCGCGCAGCGCATGAGCGCAGGCACGGGAATCCTGCACTCGGAGAAGAACGACTCGTGGCGACTCGGTGAGACCGCGGGCACGTACTCGGGCAAGCACGGAGATCCCGTTCGGTTCGTCCAGATGTGGGTTGTGCCCGATGAGCAGGGCATCACGCCGGGTTACGAACAACTCGAGATCGACGGTGAATTGCTCAGTGGTGGTTTGGTTCCCGTGGCGTCAGGGATGGCTCATCACGCCGACCACGCGGCGATCCGTATCAAGAACAAGTACGCCGCCATGCATGCTGCACGTCTGCAGCCCGGACAGCCCGCAGTCGATATTCCCGACGCGCCGTTCGTGCACATCTTCGTCGCCGAGGGCGAAGCGATGCTCGAGGGTGTCGGCCTACTGGCCGAGGGCGACGCCGTGCGGATCTCCGGAGGCGGCGGGCAGAAGCTGAGCACCGTCACCGGAGCCGAAGTGATCGTGTGGGAGATGCACGCCGCGATCGCCGGGTGAGGTCGGCTACCGCTTGAGGCCGAACATCTTCGCGATCGTCTTCTCCATGAAGGTCGCCGGCAGCAACCGCCGCGCCAGAAATACGACCGGCGCGTTGCTTCCCCTGGCGTACAACGGTTTCGGCTTGTCCGCCTCGATGGCCTTCAACACCACCTCAGCGACTTCCTCGGCGGAGATGCCGGTTCCTTCCTTGCGATCCAGGGATGAGATCGCGGTGTGGAAGTCGTCTCGGTGGACCGAATCCGGTGCGATGTACTTGGTTCGTCGCTCACTGATCCCGGTGTTGATCGACCCCGGCTCGACGGTGGTCATCCACACGCCGAAGGGCGAGAGTTCCAGACGCGCCGCATCGGAGAAGCCCTTGATGGCAGCTTTCGTCGAGGCGTAGGACGAGCGATAGGCCAGCGGGAAGCTGGCCAGCATCGATCCGACCATCACGATGCGGCCGTATCCACGCTCGCGCATACCGGGAATGACGCCCTGCGACAGCGTCACTGCGCCGAAGACGTTCAACTGGAAGAGTCGCTCGATGGCATCGGTCGGCAGTTCCTCGAACGGCCCGGACTGACTCTCACCGGCGTTGTTGACCAGGACGTCGACGTCACCGAGGTCGGCGACGAAGGTGCGGATCGAATCGGGATCGGTGAGGTCGAGAGCGCGATACTCGACGCCGGTGGCCCGTTGTGCGTCGGTCATCGAAGCCGGCTTGCGGGAGGTGCCGATCACTCGGTATCCCCGGGCGACGAGCGCCTGCGCAACCGCGCGTCCGATACCCGACGAAGCTCCGGTGACCACTGCCGTGCGATTCATGCCCAGATGGTACCGGTGTCGTCGATTCGTACCGCATGACGAACCGGCCCATACCGGTTAGTCTGTTACCTGTGCAAACGAATTCTGCTGCCCTGCTGATCGAGCACCTCTGTATGGCCTTCGGCTCCAAAGTTGCAGTCGACGACCTGTCACTGATGGTTCCACCCGGTTCCATGTTCGGCCTCGTCGGGCCGAACGGCGCAGGCAAGACCACGTGTCTGTCCATGGCGGTCGGTCTGCTCAGGCCACACTACGGCCGAAGTCTGGTGTTCGGACAAGACGTCTGGGCCGATCCCATCGCCGCGAAAGAGCTACTCGGAGTACTGCCCGACGGGCTGGCTCTGCCGTCCCAGTTCACCGGCCACGAGCTTCTGACGTACTTCGGACGACTGCGCGCGATGCCGGAGGACGTGATCGCGCGGCGTCGAGACGAGCTGCTGGACGCGCTGGATCTTGCCGACGCCGGGGGAACTGTCATCGCCGACTACTCCGCGGGCATGACCAAGAAGATCGGACTGGCCTCGGCGCTGCTGCACGGCCCTCGGCTGCTCGTGCTGGACGAGCCCTTCGAGGCGGTCGACCCCATCTCCTCCACAACGATCCGCAACATTCTGGTCCAGTTCGTCCGGTCCGGCGGGTCGGTGATTCTGTCGAGCCACGTGATGGCGCTCGTCGAGCAACTCTGCACCCACGTCGGCGTCATCACCGGCGGCCGCGTCGTGGCGGTGGGAACGGTGGACGAGGTCCGCGCCGGCGGAAGCCTGGACGACGCCTTCGTTCGTCTGGTCGGTACTCGCGAGCAGAATCCCGACGGTCTGTCCTGGATGCGCTCGTGACGTCCCTCGGTCGCACCGTCCTGCAGATGCGAATCACGCTCTACCGCAGACAGTTCAAGGGCGGGCAAGCAGTGGTGAAAAGCGTGTTCGGGTTGTTGGGACTGGTCGTCGCGGTCGTGGCATGTGTGTTGTCTGCGCGCAGTGGAGCCTCGCAGGTATTGGTCGGCGGCACCGCGAGCCTCGGGCTGACACTGATGGGCCTGAGCTGGGTGCTGTTCCCGGTACTCTCGGGGATCTCGGACGACAACATCCAGCCCCGCCACTTCCAGATGCTGTCGGTGGAACCCGCACGCCTGGCGCGGGCGTTGTTGGCCACGTCGGCGTTCGGCATGGTGGTGCCGTTGACGGCCATCGCGACTGCGTCGATCCCGATCTATGCCGTGTCGCGTTCTCTCGCAACTCTTCCGCTTGCCCTGGTGGCATGGCCTGCGACCGTCGTGCTCTTCGTGACGCCGTCCAGGGTGGTCGCCGTGGCGATGTCTCAGCTACTGAAGAGTCGGCGCAGTCGAGAGTTCGCTCTGCTGGCGTTCGGAGCGGTCTTCGGCGGCCTGTACTTCCTGCAGTTCCCCATCACGCAGAACTTCTCTCGGGTGCTGACCGGAGAAGTGACATGGCCTCTGACGCTGGCACATTCGATTCCCTTCAGCTGGGGAATCACCGGGGTGGATGCTGCGCTCGACGGCAACTGGCTGCCGGCGATCGGCGTCGTGGCGGGACTGCTGCTGCTCGACGTCGTCTTGGTGTGGTCGTGGCAGCGACTTGTGCTGCGGCTCTTCGAGGGACGGGTGTCCGCCTCGTACGGCGCGTCGCGCAAGCAGATGGCAGCGAACGGCCGCAACGGCGATACCGGCTGGCGTGCAACCCGTGTCGGCGCGGTGGTGACGCGTGAGCTGGCCCTGTGGCGCGGCGATATGCGTCGTCGAAGTCAGCTGCTGTCGGTCCTGATCTTCGCGGTGCTCGGAGGCGTCGGTCCGTTGGTGACCGACTCGATTCCGTTCAGTGCCGCATGGGGTGCCTGGATGGTGATCTTCATGGCGATGGGCGCGGGATCGAACCTGTACGGCCTCGACGGAGGTTCGATGTGGCACCTGGTGATGATTCCGCAGGCTCTGCGTGACGACGTCCGTGGCCGACAGATCGCCTGGCTGATAGTCGCCGCACCCTTTGCGATCGTGTCCACAGCGGTCGTCCGAGTGTTCGGCGACCTCGGACTCCACCGGCTGGCAGTCCCCATCTCGGTGACGTTGTCGATGCTCGGCGTCAGCGCAGGGCTCATCGTCGTGGTCTCGGTCCGTGCCGCCTACCCGGTCCCCGAACCCACCAAGGCCTTCTCGCTGAACACCCGAGGGTCGTTCAACGGAGGGTCGTTCGCCTTGATCTTGCTGTCGACGGTCGTACTCGCGCTGTCGGTAGTGCCCGGTCTGCTCCTGGCATTTCTCCTCCCCGGTGCCTTCGCGTACCTGTCCGTTCCCGTGGCCGCGGCGATCGGCTGGCTGGGGACGTGGTGGGGTGCGAGGATGGCCGTCGACACGCTCGTCGGTGACTCCGACAAGATCTTGCACGCGGTGATCTCACGGTAGGGCGCGGATTGCCCGACACGGGTTGCCGGCAGCGAAGGTGCGCGACGGCACGTCGCGGGTGACGACGCTGCCGGCACCGATCACCGAGTTGTCGCCGATCGTGACTCCCGGACAGACGATGACCCCGCCGCCCAGCCACACGTTGTTCCCTATGGTGATGGGAAGAGCACTCTCCCACCGTGTTCGGCGCGCCTCATGATCCTCCATGGGGTGCAGCGCCGTCAGTAGTTGTGCCCGTGGGCCGATCGACACATCGTCACCGATGGTGATGGGTGCGCAGTCCAACAGGATTGCGTCGTAGTTGAGGAAACTGTTCGATCCGATGGAAATGTATGTGCCGTAATCGCATTGGAACCTCGGCATGATCCACGAATCGTCTCCGAAGGATCCGAGCAACTCGCCGAGAATCTCGCGTCGTTGTTCGTCCTGGTCCGCGTCGGTTGCGTTGAATCGGTCGAGCAGCTTCCCACACGCCACCCGAGACGCCACCAGGTCGGGATCGTTGTCTCGGTACAGCTCTCCGCGCAGCATGCGATCCCGGTTTTCGCCCATGGGCGAGACACTACCGATCGGTCGACTTCTCGAACAGGGCCACGCTGAACCACGAACTGCCGTCGGCGAACTCGCGGCGGCCGACTTCTCGGAAGCGCTGTCGCAGGTAGTAGCCACGCAGCTCCGCATTGGTCTCGGCGCAGTCCAGCCGTAGTAAGGATCTGCCCTCCCGTCGGGTCCGCCCCGCAGCCCATTCGAGCAGCTGAGTGCCCAGTCCGGTGCCCGCCTCGCTTCTGTCGATCACCAATCCGTGTACGTAGCCGGCGAGCTGGCCGTCGCCCGGCCAGATGTCCGGATCGGCCCAGATCAACCGCAGCGCCCCGACAATCGGGCCGCCGGGCTCGCGTCGGGCGACGTAGAACTCTCCTGCCTCGATCTGCGCGTCGACAGTGGCGAGGGGCACCTCACGTGGCGTCCACTGATCGATGCCGCGAGCGAACAGCCAGTCCTCGGCTGCGTGCCGGAGTCCGAGTATCGTTGCTGCGTCGGCGGCAGTTGCGGGTTCTACGGTGAGCACGGTGCCATGGTACGGAGGTGGCGAGTCTTGTGGTGAACGTGCTTGTGGTCGAGAGTGGTTCGGACCGAAGGTCCTTTCCCACGATCGATGGAGTCGACTTCCGACGCTGCTCGATGGATGAACTCGCCGACGCGGTGTCGTGGGCCGAGGTGCTGTTGTTTCGGACCTTCGAGACCGCCGATCTGCGGGCCGTGTGGCCCGATGCCGAGAACCTTCGCTGGATCCACGCGTCGAGTGCCGGCGTCGATCGACTGCTGGATCCAGTTCTGCGCGAGGGCCCGTGGATTCTGACGAACTCCGGTGGAATCCTCGACCGAGCGATCGCCGAGTACGTCGCAGCCGGCATTCTGGCGTCGGTCAAGAAGCTGCCCCGAGCGCTCGCTCGACAGCGCGAGCGGGTCTGGGAGCACAGAGGTACCACCGGTATTCACGGTCGCGCCGCTCTCGTCGTCGGACCCGGTTCCATCGGACGCGAAATCGCCCGGGTGCTCGGCGCGCTCGGTATGCGCGTCGACGCCGCCGCAACGTCCGAGCGGCCGGGCGATTCGGAGTTCTCGCGGATCCGAAACGTCCGACAACTGTCCTCGTATGCAGGCGAATACGACGTGATCGTGCTGGCGGCACCGTTGACCGACGCCACGCGCGGCCTCGTCGACGCAGAGGTTCTTTCGGCGATGCGTTCCGATGCAGGCCTGGTCAACATCGCCCGCGGACCTGTCGTCGACGAACAGGCCCTGTGCGACGCCCTCGCTGCCGGCGTCATCGGGTGGGCCGTGCTCGACGTGTTCGAGGTAGAGCCGCTGCCGGACACGAGCCCGCTGTGGGGTTTGGACAACCTCATCCTCACCGCGCATCTGGCGGGCGACGCCGACGACTTCGCCGAGCGTCTGTGGGAGCTGTTCGAGGACAACCTGCGGCGCTATGTCAGAGGATCGGTGCTGGTCAACGTGGTGGACAAACAGGCTGGGTACGTACGCCGCTGAAACGGACCGTCAAAGTATGCGTAACACCTCGTAGCGTGTACTAGGGTGCACGAGTGCGTGAAATCAATCGTTCGGCCGTGGCATCGACCAGTCGCGACGCGGCGTTCGCCTACATGGACGACTTCAGGAACGTCCCGCAGTGGATGTTCGGCATCAGCCGTTTCGAGCCGACGAGCGACATCTTGTCCGGTCTCGGGGCCACGTACGACGCGACGATGCAAATCGGTCCGAAGGCCCTCACCTCCGTTGTGCACGTCACCGAATGGGTCCACAACGAGAGGCTCACGCTCGAATCGGTGGAGGGCCTGTCCAACTCGTCCACGTGGTCGTTCTCCGACACGGCAGACGGCGGTACCCGTCTGGATGTGGTGTTCCGCTACAGCCTGCCCGGCGGAATCGCAGGCAAGGTGCTCGGAGCCGTGGTCGAACCCGTTGTGGGTCAGGCGATCAAGCACACGGAGTCGACGCTGCGGGCACGGCTGGAAGCGACCGACTAGTACACGTACTTGTCGAGGGCATCCAAGACCTGGTCGACGGCGAGCCACGCGAACAGGAATGCACAGACGCCCAGCGTGAGGTTGGTGAACCAGCCGTTGCGCCACTGCTTCGGCACTCGATCGCTGTTGAGCAGAATCAGCAGTGTCACCGCAAGAAACGGCATGAACACGGCCCCGAGCACGCCGTACGTGAGCACGAGCCCGATCGGTTGGTCGAGCCACAGCAGCGCCATGGGCGGGAACGTCAGCCACGCGACATACCAGCGGAAGTACTTGCCCCCCACTCGCGTTTCCGGGTGACCCTGTTCGAGGCCCTTCAGATTGCCGACGAAGTCCGCGAACATCAGGCTCACTCCGTTCCACACCCCGATCAGCGACGAGAACGACGCCGACCAGAATCCGATGAGGAACACGTAGCCGAACAGCGTGCCGTAGCGGTCGGCGAGCACGTCGGAGAGTTGGATCAAGCCTTGATCGCCGGTGGAGATCGCGATCTGCGAGGAGTACAGCAACTCGGCGCCGACGATGAGCATCGCGAGGACGAAGATACCGGAGATGACGTAGGCCATCGAATTGTCGATGCGCATGACGCGCATGAATTTCGGTGTGATCCAGCCTTTCTCGCGCAGCCAGTAGCCGTATGCGGCGAGCGTGATGGTGCCACCGACGCCACCTGCCAGGCCGAGGACGTACACGATCGAGCCGTCGGGAATGGTGGGGACGATGCCCTTGACGATCGCGGGAACGTTCGGAACCGCCACTACCGCAGCGCCGATCACGGTCACGAACATGATGCCGACGAAGACGGTGATGATCTTTTCGAAGAACCCGTAGCTACCCAGCCAGATCAACGCGAACCCGAGGAGTCCGGACGCGATGGCGACGACCTTGAGATCCAACGCGGGGAACAACGCGACGATCGGCAGCGCGCTCGACGACATTGCCGCAGCGCCGTAGACGAATCCCCAGATCACGATGTAGGGCGCGAAATACACCGTCGTCCATTTACCCAGCGAACGCCAGCCCTGGAAGATCGTGTTGCCCGACGCCAACGTGTAGCGGCCGGCACCTTCCACCAGAACGACTTTCATGACGACACCGACGATGATGACCCAGAGCAATGCGTAGCCGTAGCGCGAGCCGGCCACCAACGTTGCGACGAGGTCGGCGGCCCCGATACCGGTTGCGGCGACCACCAGTCCGGGGCCGACCACCTTCCATTTCGGAGGTGCAGTGGTCTCGGTCATCGATTCTCCTCGGGCGCCGGGGCTGCTCAGTGACCTGTCTCACTCTCCATGAAACGCAGGGTCCCTGGCAAGTCTGCGCAGCTCGACTAGGAAATCGTTGTGGTGCAGACGACGAATTGCCTTGATTCGTAGGCAAATCCACCTTCGGGGCATTCGTTGGGATCGGCGGTACCGGTCTTGATTTCGGTGACCTGTTCGACGTCGGTCGCGCTGGGGTCGCCGCAGTCGACTCGTGAGGGCTCGTCCATACCCACGGTGGGGACGCTCATGCAGCCGTCGACAACCCAGTCGACGTCGAGGCACAGTGCGCCCTGCTCGACTCCGTCGAGCGTCTCGTAGTAGGTCTGATTGATGTCGATGGGGCACTGCTCGTTCTGCTCGGCCTTGGCGATGACCTTGTAGTTCGATTCCATGCTGCCGCATTCGGCGTTCTCGATGGTGGCGGCAGTCATCGTCCCGCCGAGTTGGACGCACTGACCGATCTCGACATCGATGTCGGTCGAGCCGCCGGCGTCGATGCCTTCTTGGCCCGAGACGTCGTCGGTGGTGCTGGGAGCGGCGGACGTCGACGCGGAGGTGGCTGTGGTGGTGTCGGCGGCGACGGCGTTGCCCGCGTCGGACGACGAACAGCCTGCGGCGAACAGCAGCGTGAGAGCCGCACTTGCGGCGAAGAGACCTCTGGACAAAGCAAGCATGGTGGCAAACCTTCGCAACTCATCCAGGCGAGGGAACGCGCCCTCGTCGGCAACCCCACGGGCCACCGATGAAAGATTGTTTACCATTCACGCAGTTTTGGAAAGTCAGGAACGGAAGACGATGCGAGCAACCCATTTGGTGTTGTGGACGCCCGGAAGGGCAGGAACGATCACACGCGCGGGAAATCCGTGATCGAGCGAGAGATCGACACCGTTGACTTTCAGGGCCAGCAACGAGTTCGGATGTGCCGCTTGATTTCCCTGCAGCACCGCACGGGTGAAGGCTCCGTTCTGCTCCAGAGAGCTCACCTCGGCCGATCGCGGTGCCGGCACGCCTGCCAGCGCAGCGAGTTCGGCCAACGGGACACCGGTCCACGTCTGTGTGGTTGACCATCCTTCGACGCACGCGATCGGAAGTTCGGCAGTGCGCTGCGGCATCGACAGCAGCCTGCCTCGGGACAACACGATCGGGACGGCGTCCTCGGCTGCGCTGCTGATCGTCAGTTGCCAGTCGGTCCCGGTCTGCGCCTCGGTGATCCCCGCAGCTTCGGCCGTTCGATTGATCTGGAAGTCGTTGGGGCCGTCGCCGTACGAGCGTCCGCGGGGCAGCAGAATCGCGGCCTTGCGCAGCACTCCCCCGAGCGTCTGTCCGACCGTCAACACGGCAATGAAACCCATTCCGGCAGCGACCAATCCGATGGCGCCGCGTCGACTCATCGTCGCCGGAGGGTTGTCGTCGGTCGGTTGATCCGCAGCTTCGTTCCTGGCGCGCAACACGTCCATCAGCGACTCGGCCCTCAGGGTGCGCCACATCAGCGGAACCTTGAGACCGAGGTGTACGAGAAATCCGGAGATGAACACCCAGGCACCGAAGTAGTGAGCGGCGTAGAAGTCGAAACCGAACACGTAGTCGTACTGGATGTTGAGAACACCGGTGACGATCTCGAACAGCAAGCCACCGACCAGTGCCAACAGTGACAGTCGTTCGAGCGCATGCGCCGGCGATCGCACCGGTGGTAGTTCGACGAGTTTGGGCATCACCGACCACAGTTTGGCGATGACGAGCGGCACGATGATCAGGCCGAGCCCGACGTGCAGGCCCTGCGTGAGCTGATACAGCCAGGCAGGATCGGTGGGCCAGTCCAAGTACGGCAACCGCAACCACCCCACGGCACCGGGTTTGGCCTGCCCGAACTGCGGCCCGTAGGCGCTGTACGAGAGCAACCCCGTCACCGTGATGATCGGCAGCGCAACGAGCAGTGCCGCACCGAACAGCGACGTCAACCACGTCCCGCGCAGCGGACTGCGAAAGCGCACGAGTGAGTTGCGGGCGTCGGCCATGTAGGGCATTCGCTGCCCAGGCAGTGCCGGATGTGTCGCGTCCAACTCCCCTGCCCGACGCATCGCCTCGTAGAAGGCCTCCGCATCTGCGGCGGCGGATGTCTTGGGCCGGTCGGACGCCCATCGGTGAAACAGCTCGTCGTACTTCTCCCCCAGCGCCGACGGCACCGCCGGGTACCGAGCCGCGATCTCGGCTGCCCGCTTGCGCAGCAGAGCTGTTCGTGTGGCGTCGATGGTGGCCGAATCGAAACCCGGGGGCAGCGGGTCTCCCGCGACGAGTGCGCGGATCAGCTCCTTCTGTCGTCGAGCCAGGTTCTCGCTCACGTGGTCCGACCCAGCAGCCTGTTCGGGGTGATTCGTTTCAGGCCTGCGGATTCGGAGATCACATCGAGTTCGTCGAACAGCTCGTGCTCGGGCGGGTAACGACCGTCGCGTTCGAGCATCAACGGCGGGCGGTGCCCTGCCGCGGTGAACGTGCGCAGCAGCTCGAGCACTTCCTCCGGTACGGAAGCAGTGTGCGTGTCGTGGTACAGACCGTCGCGAACGGTGCCACCGGCGATGTGGCAGTAAGCAATTCGATCAAGGGGCAGCCGAGTCAGTTCGGTCCAGGGATCACGCCTGCGGTTTCGTGCGTTGGCGTAGACGTTGGCGATATCCAGCACCAGGGTGACGCCGGTGCATTCGACCAGTTCGGTGAGAAACTCGCTCTCGGTGAGCTCGTCGTCCGGCCAGTCGAACAGTGCCGCAATGTTTTCCACGGCCAGCGGGACGGAGAGACCGTCCTGGGTCCGCGTGATGTTCCGAGCCAGCACCGTCAGGGCTTCGCGTGTCCGCGGCACCGGAAGCAAGTGCCCGGCCTCGATTCCGTCGGCGCGGACGAAGGCGATGTGCTCGCTGACGATCGGTGAGCCGAGCATCGACGACACACGTTCCAGGTGCGCAATTCGGCGCGGCTCGACCGGCTCGGCACCGCCGAGCGACAGGGCGATACCGTGCGTGACGACGGGGACTTCCAACTCGGTGAGGCGGCTGGGCACATCATCACCGATCGATTCGGCGATCACCTCGCAGAACGCGAGGCCCGGCAATTGCGAGATGATTCCCGAAATTTCGGAGCGCCAGCCGATTCCGAGCCCGGCGGGCAGGGCGGCCACGGTCACCCGCCGCACCCTCCGCCGCCGCCGCAGCCACCGCCGCCACCCCCTCCGTCGCTGCCACCCACTCCTCCTCCGCCGCTGCCACCACTGTCACCGCCGAAGCCGAACGATCCAGCTGCGCCTATTCGCGCGGCCTCGTAACTCATTGCACCTGCCATCGCTGGGTCGAGCAGCATCAGCGCAGTCGTTCCGAAGATGGCAGCCGACATACCGGCGCGCGACGGACCGTACGCGGTGAAGGACGGACGAAAGCGTGGGGAGAGGTAGTCGTTTTCGGCGCGAAGGCGTCGGAGCTCGGCGTCTCCGAGGGCGGTACGACGGGGCCGGCGAACTGCGAACGGAAGTGCCACGAGCAGCACGACGACAATGCCGACGAGGAAGCCCACCGGCTTACCGTTCGCGATGCCTGCAGCGATGCGTGCGATGCCGACGGCCGCGACGAAGAGGATGGAGACGGCCCGGGCGAGCGTGGGACGTTCGCCTGCGCCGTGCATCAGGCCTTCGTCGACCAGCGCGTTGCGCAGTTGCGCACACGAAGCGGACATATTCGTCACCAGCCTGGAACGAACCAGGGGGGCCTTTCCGCCGCCGAGTCGTTGGAGAACCGTAAGGGTGAACGCATCGAGCTGCATGCGCTCGGCATCGGTCAGGGTGCGGCACCTACCGCCCCGAGAATCGATCACATCGGCACCGCGCAGGATGGCGAGCGATGCCATCACCGCCTGCATGTCGCTGGTGAGTACCCCCACCTCGGGTGGTGTGAGAACCCGAGTGGCCGATGAGGCCGGAACGGACCGGTGTGCAGCGAGCCAGTTGCCCACCAGCGTCGCAGCGACTGCGAGAACGGCCGCAAGCAGATACCACTGCAGGAACTCCGCGCCGGCAATCCCCCAGGTGTCGGTATTCCCCACGGCTGCACCACCCTTCGGTCGGAACCAGCATCTGGTGTCAGTATCGGGCCAAACGGCGAGAAAGCAAGCCCGAATGCGTCCCCGCGGGGACGCGTAGGACTCGCGAGAACTTCCTGTCGGTACCTCGTCGTACATTTCTCGAACATGCATTCGATGAATGGGGGCATTCATGATCGACATGGCCGACACAGGATCCGAGGCGGGGCGGATCGAGATGAAGGAAATCGAGACCGAGATCTGCGCTCTGGCCGGTCAGATTGCTGCGGCGTCGGCGCAGTATCTGATTCTGGTGGGTGAGTTCGATGCTCGACGCGGATGGGCCGCCTGGGAAGTGCGGTCCTGTGCGCACTGGTTGTCCTGGCGTGCCGGAGTCGATCTGCACACGGCTCGTGAGCAGGTGCGGGTGGCCAAAGCGATGCGCGAGTTGCCGCTGATCACCTCGGCGTACCTGAGCGGCACAATCTCGTACTCGAAGGTACGCGCGATGACTCGGGTTGCGACGGCCGAGAACGAGGCGTCGCTGCTGCAAAAGGCGCTCGACGCACCCGCTGCGCACATCGAACGTCTCTGCCGTGGTCTGAAGAAGGCGATGCGTCCGACCAGGGGCAACGGCGTCGACCTCGATCCGTGCGTGGGGCGGTGGCGCTGGGACGAGGACGATGGCTCGCTCGTGCTGACGGCACGCTTTCGGCCCGAGGACGGCAAGCGGTTTCTCGCTGCATTGACCAGGGCGGAGTACGAGCGCACCCGAATCGAGGGCGAATCCGAGGGTGACCGGGCGGCCCCGGCACCGCCCGACCCGGTGCCGGCGATGGTTCCCATGGCCGAGATGATCTGCGCTGCAGTGGATTCGCCAGTCGTCTCACCGGAAGCGGAAGTGTTGGTCCATCTCGGCAACAGCACCGAAGCCGGATGCGATCATGCTCATTTCGACGACGGGCCTGGTCTCGACGACGAGACTCTCGCCCAGGTGCTGTGTAATGCGGTCATGCGGACTGTCGGCCACGGCCGCCTCGGCAAGACCGTGCGTTGGAGTGTCACTGCGAAAGCCCCGAGCCGAACCCAGTTGCGTCAGCTGATCATTCGAGATCGATACTGCACGGTGCCCGGGTGCGGGCGCACCCGATTTCTGCATGCTCATCACGTCACCTACCGCTCACGGGGAGGTGCGACGTCACTCGACAACCTGGTCCTGCTGTGCGGCGAACACCATCGAGCGCTGCACGACGGGTATTTTTTCATCGAAGCCCCTGGCGATCAACGCTTCTCGTTTCGCCATCCTTCGGGAATCGCGATGATTCACGCTCCGGCGATGGCCGGTGACGCGGACGAACTTCGGCGACGATACGACGGGATCGCACCCGACGCCATCGTCCCGAACTGGGGTGGTGAAGGCCTCGACCTCAGCTACGCGACCGATGTCCTGATCACCAATTGGCAGCAGGCTGCATGAAATGGGGTCGTTGAGGGCAAGTTAGTGTGACGGCGAGACTCGGACAAGAAGCGGTGGAACATGAGCGTCGACAGATCAATGGGGGACGAACAGCCCTGGCCGGTGGAACGAGCACCGAGCCGGAGCGACGCGACCAGGCCCGAGGACGACCCTTTCTACGCCGCGCCCGAGGGGTACGAAGCAGCTCTACCCGGGACGATTCTCAAGGTGCGGCCGGTCGAGGTCGCGATGTTCGGGCGTGTGCGCCAGCGAGTCGACGCGTGGCAGCTGCTCTATCGCACCGCTGATCTCGGTGGTTTCCCCCAGGCCAGCGTCACGACGGTGCTGCGCCCGCGGGACGCCGAGCCGGTACTGCTGTCGTATCAGTGCGCGATCGACGGCGTCGCATCCTCGTGCTTCCCGTCCTACGCGCTTCGGCGTGGCTCACGGGCGTTCGGTGCGGTTCCGCAGTTCGAGTTCCTGCTGGTACTGCATGCTCTGCGCCGTGGGTGGACCATCTCGATCCCGGATCACGAGGGTCCCGACGGTCATTGGGGTTCGCCGCAGGAACCCGGGTTCTGCACGCTCGACGCCGTTCGCGCGGCGTTGTCGTTCGAGCCGCTGGACCTGCCTACGAGCACGCCGGTAGCGCTGTGGGGCTACTCGGGCGGCGGGCTCGCGACGTCGTGGGCGGCGGAGATGGCACCGGAGTACGCACCGGAGATCGAGGTGGTCGGTGCCGCCCTCGGCTCACCCGTCGGAGATCCGGGCTCGGCGTTCACCAGGTTGAACGCAACGTTCCATTCGGCGCTGCCGACGCTGGTGGTTGCGGGTCTGCGGCGCACCTATCCCGAGCTGGACCGGGTCATTCGCCAGTACGTCAACGAAGACGGGATGCGCATCCTCGATTCGGTCGAGAACATGACGACCGTCCGCGCTGTCACCCGCCTGGCGCGCCACGATCTGGATCGCTACATCGACGTCCCATTGGCAGACTTGCTGGCTCTGCCCGAAATCGTGCAGGTGTTCCAGGACATTCAGCCGGGACGAACGGCTCCGACGGCACCGCTGCTGGTCGTTCAATCGGTGCACGATCAGATCATCGCCGTCGACGACGTGGACGGGCAGGTGGATCGGTACATCGAGGCAGGTGCTCACGTGACCTATCTACGGGACCGGCTGAGCGAACACCTGTCGCTGCACCCGCTCAGTGCGCCGCTGACATTGGACTGGCTGGCCGATCGATTCGCCGGACTGCCGGTCGAAGAACCGTCGACGCGAACGGTGTGGTCCACAGCGTTCTCCTTCTCGGCGGTGCGCGGATTGATATCGCTGACCTGGACAACCATCAGAGCGTTGGTCGTCGGCGTCCGGGCGTAGCTACCCTCGGACCGATGCGACGAACCTGGATACGAATACTCACCGGCACGATCGCCATTCTGGGCATCGTCACCGGGCTCGTGGCGATGTGCGTCTACTACACCGACACCCGGGTCAATGTCCTGATCGCGCTCGCGTCGTTCGTTCCGTTGATGTTCGTCGCCGTCGTGGTCGGTGCCCTGGTGGCGTTGATCGGTCGACGCTGGGTTCTGGCGGGAGTCTCCGCGCTGGTGCTCGCGGCAGGCGCATTCGCCTACGCACCGCTCTACGTGGCAGACGCGGCACCCGAGGACGCGACGGGCAGCGAGGGCGTGCGGTTGCGCGTGATGCAGGCGAACCTGATGATCGGGCTGGCCGATCCGACTGTCGTGGTCGGTCAGGCCCGCGACAGCGCCGTCGATATCGTCACGATCCAGGAACTGACCGTCGCGTCGGTGGTCGGCCTCCGCGACTCAGGCATCGAGGAACTCTTCCCCTACAGCTACCTCCAGCCGCACGTGACAGGCGGCGGCGGAGCCGGAATCTACAGCCGATTCCCGATGTCCGGCAACCGCGAGCTCGACGGATACGGCCCGGTGAATCTCGCCACCGAGGTCGAGGTCCCCGGTTCCGAGCCGGTCACACTGCTGGCCGTGCATCCCGGTCCCGCCTACATCACCCCGGCCGACATCTGGACCGCCGAATTGGACACGCTCCGAAACGATTTGGAGGCGGTGTCGGTCGGCGGGCCGGTGATCGTCAGCGGCGACTTCAACACGACGTATTCGCACAAGAAGTTCCGCAACCTGCTCGATGCCGGATATTCCGATGCCGCAGCGCAATTGGGGAAGGGACTGATCCCCACGTATCCCACGGACAAGGGGACACCCGCCGTCGTCGGGATCGACCACATCCTCACCAACACCGGTCATGCTCGGTCTTTGGAACGAATCGATCTCCCCGGATCGGACCACCACGGGCTGATCGGGGAGATCGAGTTCTCCGCAAGCGTCAGCTGACGCGAACGACCTGCTTTCGAGACTTGCCACACTGCAGCAGGATTCGCACGGCTGCCGGTGTTCCGTCGAGGGAAGTCACGATGTCGTTGCGCGTCTGTGCTGCCGCGCCTGCCACCTTGTCGAGCGAGGTCACTGCGGGGTCCAGCGTCGCGGTGATCTCGACGACTCTCTGACCGCGGTCGGACACCGAACGGCCGGTTGCCGATACGACACCTTCGTGAGCGGCCAGGGACTTCGCGGCGCTTCGGGCAGCGGTGCCCAGGTCGACACTGAGCCGGCCGTCGACATCTGCATCCGCGGTGGACGCGAAGGCGACGGTGCCGACCGAACGGCGCGGTAGGTGCGCGAGGAGCCACCACAGACCGAGCAGAACGAGGACGATGGCGGCTGCTCCGAGAGCCCAGGGCCACCAGCCTGCGTCGATGGCGGTGTCGACGAAGGCCGCGTCGAGACGTTCGCGGCCGGGGAACTTTCCGCGCTCCCAGGCGATTGCTCCGCCGCCGAGCGCGATCAGGGCAAGGCCGACGACGGCGGTGCTGGTTCGGTCGACCGAAGCGGTTGCGCGTTTCACGATGCTTGTCCTGTCGTTCGCACTCGGGTGCGGACCTTCGGAGCCGACGCGAGTGGGCGGAGGGCGTCGTCCACGGAGGTGACGACGGAGGACTTCGTCTCCGAGGTGTCCGTGCCGGCGACGGTGGACACGGCGACGGTGACCTTCTTGTTGCCGGCCTTGGCGGTCGCGGAATCGACGCCGACGCTGTCGAGAGCGGCAGTGCGGGCAACGGCTGCGACGTCGCCCTTGCGGAGCCAGACGTCCTGCTCGGAGAGGGCGCGGTGGGTGCGTCGGCGTGGACGAATCGCGACGAAGACGAGAATGAACCCGACGACGGCTGCGGCGATTCCTCCCGGCAGCATCCACGACTGCGCGGTGAGTCCGTCCACGCTCGTGGCGGCGGGGCCGACCCATTCGGGGCCGTCGATGGCACCCAGGTTCAGCAGCGCCTCGCGGCCGAGGACCACTCCGGCACCGATGAGGACGAGTGCGAACAGGATTGCGGGTACGGCTGCGGTGGGGTTCGCTACCGGCTTCTTGCTTGCCTTCTCGATCATTGCACTCTCCCTTCTTCACGGTTGGCCTCGGCGGGTACGCATTGGACGGTGACATCGACTCGGTCGACGGTGTAGATGCCCAGCTCGGACAGATCTCGTGCCACAGCGGCGCGAACGTTCGCGGCCACCGTCGCCAACGGCGAGGGCCAGGTGACCGCTACCGCGACCTGTGCGCGAACGCGGGAGCCGCTGATCGTCACGTCGGCCTTGGGTAGGTCACGCCCACCGAGGACGCGTAGTCCCGGCTGAGGTCCGGCGACCGCGTCGGTGCTGCGGGCAGCGAGGACGGCGAGTCGCTCGACGGCCTTGTGCTTGATCTCCAGCGATCCGCGTTCGCCGGGGTCGGTAACTGTCTCAGTCACGACCGCGACCACGCATGATCGAGTTCAGGTCCAGCTCGCCGTCGATGTAGCGGCCGACGAAGAATCCGAGGCCGCCGAGAACGATGGCGATGAGGAAGCCGGTGAAGCCGCCTGCCGCTGCGGCGATGGCCAGCAGAAGTCCCACGAACAAACCGATGGTTGCAGTGGTCATGGTCTTGATCTCCACTCAGAGTTCGAAGTAGTTGCGCCTGGTGACGCGTTTGCGGATGCGAGCGATCCGCTTGGGAAGTGTGCGTAAGGGGGACGGAATCGAGGACGCGCGAAATGCCGTCGGTGCGCTCGCTGCGTTGACAGGGGTCGAGGGCAGTACAGCGAATCTTCGGTCGACAGCGGCGAGTTCGGCCATGTACCGGGCCGGATCTCCACCGATATCGGGGTGGTGTTCGCGTGCCACAGCGCGCCGAGCCGCCTTGTACGCGGCGGCTCGGTCGTGCGCTGCATGCTCGTTCACCTGGTCAGACTCGCACAATGTCCTCGACGGTGACGTGCACGGGCCCGTCGACCATCGCCGCAACTGTGCGACGCACGGCATCGGCGGTCTCGCGTACCGCAACCCCGAATTCGAGTGTGACGTGAACCTCGGTTCCGTCCTCCCCGATTCGGATGCCCGCGATCCGGCGTCCTGGCAAGTACGTAGCGGCTTCGCCGAACATGCCGCCGTGCAGCCCGACGACACCGTCGATCGCCAGAACGGCGTCGGCGATGTCCTCGGACCTGTCACGCTCCGTCATGTGCGGATCGGTCACTGCACTCGGGTGGAGGTGGCCTCGGTGGTCTCTTCGTCTTCCGAGCCGTCGTCGAGGAAGATGTCGTGGACGACGATGTTGACCTCGGTGACCTCGAGCCCGGTCATGCGCTCGACGGCATTGATGACGTTGCGACGGATGCCTGCAGCAAGGTCTGCGATCGACACTCCGTAGTCGGCTACGATGTCGATGTCGACGGCTGCCTGACGCTCGCCGACCTCCACCGAGACGCCCTGCGACTGGTTGACGCGGGCGCCGGGGATGCGCTCGCGGAGGGCACCGATCGCGCGGCTTGCTCCGCCACCGACTGCGTGCACTCCCTGAACCTCACGGGTGGCGATGCCGGCGATCTTGGAGACGACGGTATCGGCAATGGTGGTGCGACCCTGCGAGCTGACGAGTACGGAGTCCGACTTGGTGGTGATGTCGGTCTTGCCTTCGCCTGCTGCCGATACGGTTGCCTTGTTGTCCGTCGTGGAGCTCATTGAATGCCTCTCTTCGTCGTTTGTCTCGTGCAGAGTGTGTGTCAGGAGTTGGTCGTAGCTCGATCGGTGAAACGCACGTACAAATAAAGTGACCTACGTCATAGATTACGTTTGGGGGCTAGATGGAGTGGGTTGACGCGTCGGATCGCGTTCTCGTCGGCGCTGCTGCGCTCGGCGAGACCGATGCGTTCGAGGAGATCGTCCGGCGCTACGGCCCGGAGATGTTCCGGTACGCGCGCAACATGTTGTCCGATCAAGGTGCCGCCGAGGAGGTGGTGCAGGACGCATTCGTGGCAGCGTGGAAGGGGCTGGACAACTTCCGAGGGGACTCGGCGTTGAGGACGTGGCTGTTCTCGCTGGTCTCGCACAAAGTGATCGATCATCGACGACGTCGCAGCGTTCCTCCCGCAGAAGATTGGGTATTCGAGCGAAAGAGCACCGGCGCGGGCAGCGATCCGGGGGCCGATGTCGAGGCCGACAGCTTCATGACCGAACTCGGAGTCGCGCTGGCCGAACTGCCCTATCGCCAGCGAGCCTGCTGGCTGCTCCGCGAGGTCGAAGGCCTGACGCACCCCGAGATCGGCGCGATCATGACCTTGTCCGCCGGAGCAGTACGTGGTCAATTGACCAGAGCACGAGCAACATTGAGCGAAAGGTTGGCAACATGGCGAACCCGGTAGAGCCGGATTCGGTTCTCGCGCGTGCTGCCACCGAACTTCGGGACGCACCGCAGGAACCGAATTGGGTGGACATCAGCTCGTCCATCATCGCGAAGGTACGCAACACCACTCGGCGTACGTGGCCCATCGACAGCGCCTTCCCTACCGGCTCCGACGCCGGTCCGCAGGACTCACTGAAGATCAGCGACCACATCGTCAAGACGACGCTTCGGCGCGCCCTCGCGGGCGTTCACGGCGCACAGCCCACCGAGATCGACCTCCACCTCGACGATAACGCCTGCGTCGGTCTGTTCATCGCGGTGATCGGGGTGTACGGCGACGACCTGCAGGCTGCGGGAGACGAGCTCGCGAGTATCGCGATCGATGTCGTGGAGGATCTGCTGGGTGCCACCCTCGATCGTGATGTCGTGGAAGTGCGCGTCGACGACATCGAGGAGCGCTAGCTGTACGGGACGGGTGAGGAGACAGACTGTGGCGGATAGGGGTGAGCTGCGGATCTACCTCGGTGCTGCACCCGGCGTCGGCAAGACTTTCGCCATGCTCGGCGAGGCTCACCGATTGCGTAGCCGGGGCTGCGACGTCGTGGCCGCGGTGGTCGAGACACACGGCCGAGCGCGGACGATCGAGGCACTCGACGGCATCGAAGTGCTGGCGATGGCGGCCGTGGACTATCGCGGGTCCTCGGCTCAGGAACTCGATCTCGACGCCGTCCTGGCCCGAAAGCCGCAGGTGGTGCTCGTCGACGAATTGGCGCACACCAACACCCCGGGGAGCGTGCACGGCAAGCGGTGGCAGGACGTCGAAGTGCTGCTCGACGCAGGCATCGACGTCATTTCGACCCTCAACGTCCAGCACCTCGAATCGCTCAACGACGTGGTGCAGCAGATCACCGGAGTGCCGCAACGGGAGACAGTGCCCGACAGCGTCGTTCGGGCCGCAGACGAGGTCGAGTTGGTCGATATCACCCCCGAGGCGCTACGCAGCAGGTTGCGGCACGGCAACGTCTACGCTGCCGAGAAGGTCGACGCGGCACTGAGCAACTACTTTCGCGGCGGCAACCTCACCGCCCTGCGCGAGCTCGCACTGCTGTGGATCGCCGATCAGGTCGACGCGGCACTGGTGAAGTACCGCAAGGACAATCGCATCACCGACACGTGGGAGGCCCGCGAGCGCGTGGTGGTGGCAGTGACCGGCGGCCCGGAATCGGATACCCTGCTCCGCCGCGCGAGTCGCATCGCCTCGAAGTCCAGTGCAGAGCTGATGGTGCTGCACATCGTCCGCGGTGACGGGCTGATGGGCGTCTCGGCACCGCAGATGGGCTCGGTGCGCACGCTCGCCGCCGGCCTCGGTGCCAGCGTGCACAGCGTCGTCGGCGACGACGTACCGTCGACCCTGCTCGACTTCGCCCGCGGCGTGAACGCGACCCAGCTGGTGATCGGCACCTCGAGAAGGTCCCGTGCCGCGCGAATCCTGGACGAGGGAATCGGCGCGGCAGTGGTGCAGAACTCGGGAAAGATCGACGTGCACATGGTCACCCACGACGAGCAGGCTCGGCGATGGGGAGTGCAGGTCGACTCGGGACGGCGCCGCATTCTTGCGTGGGTCGCCGCTGTACTGGTGCCCTGCCTGGCCGCGGCAGTGTTGAGCACGATCGGGCCGGACTTCGACTCGAGCGGCGAGAGCGCCCTGTTCTTCATGGTGGTGCTGTGCGTCGCGCTGCTGGGAGGGGTTGCGCCGGCAGCACTCTCGGCGTTGATCGCGGGCTTCCTGCTGAACTACTTCTTCACCACCCCCAGATACAGCCTCACCATCGCCGAGCCCGAAAACTTCGTCGTCACCGTCGTACTGCTCCTCGTTGCCGTCGCCGTCGCAGCCCTCGTCGACGCTGCTGCGCGGCGGACGCGTCAGGCACGGCGGGCGACTCAGGAAGCCGAACTGTTGACGCTGTTCGCCGGCTCCGTGTTGCGCGGAGCCGACCTGACGGCACTGCTCGAACGCGCCCGCGAAACGTACCGGCAGAGCGGGGTAGCGCTGTGGGACAACCAGTCCGGGTCCATCGTGGGTAGCGCCGGCACACAGGTTCCTGTCGATCGAGCCGGGGCGGACACCGAGGTCGACGCAGGCGACTTCACGTTGCTGCTCGTCGGCGAACGCACACGCGCGCACGATCGGCGGGTACTCGCGGCAGTGGCCAACCAGGCCGCGGGCATGGTCCGTCAGACGCGTCTCGCCGAGGAAGCCAGCCGAGCCAACGCTCTCGCCGAGGCCGACGCGTTGCGTCGAGCATTGCTTTCGGCCGTCAGCCACGATCTGCGGACGCCGTTGTCTGCGGTCAAGGCGGCATCCTCGTCTCTGCGCAGTACCGATGTTCAGTTCTCGCCCGAGGACACCGACGAGTTGCTGGCGACCATCGACGAATCGGCCGATCAGCTGACCGCTCTGGTGAGCAATCTGCTCGACTCGTCGCGGTTGCAAGCCGGTGTGGTGCAACCGAGTCTGCGGCCTGTTTTCGTCGACGACGTGCTCCGTGGCGCGCTGGTCGGAGCGGACGACCGAGTGCGTGTCGAGGTGGGCGATGTCGAGGTACTGGCCGACCCGGGCCTGCTCGAACGGGTGCTCGCGAATCTCGTGAACAACAGTGCCCGGTACGCCCCCGTCGGCGACATCACCGTCAGTGCCGCCGCGCACGGTGAGTGGGCGAGTATTTCCGTCGCCGACCACGGCCCCGGCATCGCCGAGGGTGCCGAGGAGACCATGTTCGACGCGTTCCAACGCCTCGGTGATCGGGACAACTCGGTGGGTGTCGGGCTCGGATTGTCGGTGGTGCGGGGATTCGTGCGTGCGATGGGCGGTACCGTCACGGCATCGAACACTGTCGGCGGAGGGCTGACGATGACGGTCGAGTTGAAGGCGGCGAGCAGGTGAAGGTGCGGGTGCTCGTCGTCGACGACGAGCCGCAGATCGTCCGAGCGTTGCGGATCAATCTCAACGTCCGTGGGTTCGAGGTGGTCAGCGCGGCGAGCGGCGGGGAGGCGCTGCGGGTGGCCGCGAACTTCCACCCGGACATCGTGATTCTCGATCTCGGCCTACCCGATATCGACGGCATCGACGTCATTGCGGGCTTGCGGGGGTGGACCGACGTGCCGATCCTGGTGCTCTCGGCGCGTACCGATTCGGCCGATACCGTCGAAGCACTCGACGCCGGTGCCGACGACTTCGTCACCAAGCCCTTCGGCATGGACGAGCTGCTGGCCCGATTGCGCGCCGCACTACGCCGCGGACCGCACTCCGTCGCCGACCCCGTTGTCGTCACCGAGGACTTCACCGTCGACCTCGCTACGAAAACCGTTGTGCGCGACGGTGAAAGCGTACATCTGACCCGCACCGAGTGGGGTGTACTCGAACTACTGGTGCGCAACGAGGGCAAGCTGGTGTCGCAGAAGGACATACTGCGCACCGTCTGGGGACCCGGCAATGAGCGCGAAACGCATTATCTACGAATCTATCTCGGCCAGCTGCGACAGAAACTCGAACGCGACCCGGCCTCCCCGGTGCACCTCATCACCGAAACCGGTATGGGTTACCGATTCGTGAGCTGAGCGCGCGGTTGCGGCTCCAATCTCGTGGTGACGCCGATGCGGTTCCAGGCATTGATGGTGAAGATGAGTCCGATCAGTTGAGCGATGGCGTGCTCGTCGAAATGTTCCGCGACGCGCTCGTAGATCTCGTCCGGTACGCCGCCGTGCGGAAGGGTGGTGACCGCTTCGGTGAGCGCGAGTACGGCCCGTTCGGCCTCGCTGAAGAAGCTCGGGGCATCGTGCCAGATCGACACCAGCGTCAGGCGTTCCTCGCGCTCGCCTGCGGCGCGGGCATCCGAGGTGTGTCTGTGTATGCAGTACGCGCAGCCGTTGAGCTGAGATGCCCGGATCCGGACGAGTTCGGCGAGCTCGGGATCGATTCCTTCACGTACCACCGTGTCGAGTGCGACGAGTGCCTTGTAGGTCTCCGGTGCGGCTTTCGCCAGGTTGATTCGCGTCATGTCGTCCACAGTACGATCCGAGGTGAACCCGACTATGGTTCACTTCCATGGCAATCGAACGGGTCACTTCGGTCGATCTGCATCTCGATCTCGACCCGTCCGGCTCCCGCCGGGAGGCATTGGCCACGGCGCTGCGCGACGCCGTCCGCGGTGGCAGGCTCGAACCGGGCGTGGCTCTCCCCTCCTACCGTGCGTTGGCTCTCGACCTCGGAATAGCCAGGAACACCGTCGCCGAGACGTACGCGAAACTGGTGGACGAGGGATGGCTGACGGCTCGGCAAGGATCGTCCACCCGTGTGGCACATCGGGCCCAGCCCGCGCCGGTCATCAGCGCGGCGATCGCACCGCAGCCGCGGCCGCTCTTCGATCTGCGGCCCGGTCGGCCGGATCCGACGTCGTTTCCGCGGTCGGTCTGGTTGGCCTCGGCTCGACGGGCGATCAACGACGCGCCGTCGGATGCGTTCGGCCCTGGTGATCCGCGCGGGCGTATCGAACTGCGCACGGCGTTGTCGGACTACCTTGCGCGGACCCGTGGGGTGCGCACCGATCCGCAAGGAATTGTGGTGTGCTCGGGCTTCTCTCAGGCGCTCACGATGCTGAACGACATCGTGCCCGCCGGACCCGTGGCGCTCGAATCCTTCGGTTTGCCCTTCCATCGGGACATCGTCGAAAAGTCTCGCCCGACGGTGGCGGTGGGTGTCGACGACAAGGGTTGTTTTGCAGACGATCTCGGTGCCACTGCGGCATCGGTTGCGGTGCTCACTCCCAGTCATCAGTTCCCCACCGGCGCCGCGCTCGCGTCCGAGCGCCGAACCGCGGCAGTTCAGTGGGCCCGCGACGTCGACGGGACGGTGATCGAGGACGACTACGACGGTGAGTTCCGGTACGACCGGTCGCCGATCGGTGCGATGCAGGGGCTCGATCCCGATCGCGTGATGTACGTGGGTTCTGTATCGAAGAGCCTGTCCCCTGCTGTGCGCATCGGGTGGATGGTGGTTCCGGACCGTCTGATCGACGCAGTGGTTGCGGCAAAGGGGGTCCGCGAGTCGACCGTGGCCACGGGTGATCAGCTGACCCTGGCGGAGATGATGGTGTCGGGACGATACGACCGGCACGTACGGACGATGCGAATGCGCTATCGAGCCCGGCGAAACCTGCTGCAGAAGAACATGGCCGGCACCGGATCCGGCGTGGGTATCAGGGGAATCGCGGCCGGGCTGCAGGCTGTGGTCACTCTGCCGCCTGGATGCGAGACCGAGGCAGTGGCAGAGGCCGCGAGAATCGGACTCGCCATCGAAGGGCTGTCGACCTTCCGGCACCCGGCAGCGGCCGATCCCGCGTATGACGGCCTCGTTGTCGGCTTCGCCGCTCCGACCGAGAATGCCTATCCCGCAGCGATTGCAACCCTGATGTCTGTTCTGCCCTGAGCGTTACCCGCCCAGTACCTCACCCTCGCGGCGGGGGTCGGCTCCACCGATCCAGCCGCCGTCGGTGCGCTGTAGCGCGCTCAGTCCACTGGACTGGTCTGCGACCGACACCTGGTGGCCCATCTCTCGGAGTTGCACGACCACCGGATCGTTCTCGCCCGAGACGTTCGGGTGTTCACCGCCGTAGTTGGTCGACGGTGTGTTGGCCGCACCGAAGTCGACCATCGACACCGCCTGCTGTGGATCCATACCCCAATCGAGAAGTCCCACCAGCGTTTTGACGACGAACTGGATGATCACCGAGCCTCCGGGAGAGCCGGCGACGAGCACCAGATCGCCGCGTGCGCCGTCTTCGTAGCGGTCGAAGACCAGGGTCGGAGCCATCGAGCTACGCGGACGCTTTCCCGGCTCGACGCGATTGGCCACCGGCGTACCGTCCTCGGCCACCGGTGATGCTGCGAAGTCGGTGAGCTGATTGTTGAGCAAGAAGCCGTCGACCATGTGGAACGAGCCGAAGGCCGACTCGACGGTCGTCGTCATCGAGGCCGCGTTGCCCTGGCTGTCGACGACGGAGATGTGGCTGGTGCCGTACTCGGGATCGGTGGAGGAGGCGAACTGCACCGGGCCGAAGTCGCCGGGCTGCGCTGTGCCCATCGACTTGCCCTCGTCGATCAGTCCTGCTCGCTCGCTGAGGTATTCGGGATCGAGCAGCGCATCGGGTGAACCACCGGGCAGGGGAACGAAATCCGGATCGGCGACGTATTTGTCGCGATCGGCGTAGGCCAGGCGCTCGGCCTCGGCGATCAGGTGCACACCCTCGGCCGTCGGGGTTCCGCCGTTGGCGTCCATCCCCGTCGGCGCGTATTGCGACAGATCGAAGTTCGACAGAATCCCCATCGTCGACGCCACCGCGATACCGCCCGAGGACGGGCCGGGCATACCGCAGATGTCGTGGTCGCGGTACTCGGTGCACACTGCCGTGCGGGTCTTGGGCTCGTACGCGGCGAGATCCTCGAGCGTGATCTGTCCGGGGGTACGGCCGGCGGTGGTGTCGGCGGTGGCGTCGACGATGGCCTGTGCGATATCGCCGGTGTAGAAGGCGTCGGCCCCGTCGGTTGCGATGGCGGACAGCGTCTTCGACATCGCCGGGTTGTTCAGCACCGTCCCGGCGGGCTTGCCGGTGCCGTCGGGCTGCAGGAAGTAGTCCTTGGACGCGGGGTCGAGAGCGAGCTTCGGTGCCGAGTCGGCGATGGACGAGGCCATCCGTGGGCTGATCTCGATTCCGTTGTCGGCGAGACCGATTGCGGGCTGGAAGAGCTCACCCCATTGCTTGGTGCCGTGATCGTCGTGGGCCTGCTCGAGCATCCGCAGCACCCCCGGGACGCCGATCGAGCGACCACTCGAACGGGCATCGGGTTGCGGAAGAGTGCGATTCACGTCGTCGATGTACCGCAGGTAGTCCCCGGTTGCGCTCATCGGGGCGGTTTCACGGCCGTCGTAGCTCTGTACTTCGCCGGTGGCTGCGTCGTAGTACATCAGGAATGCCCCGCCCCCGATGCCCGAGGACTGGGGCTCGACGAGGCCGAGCACCGTTTGCGCGACGATGAGCGCATCGGCCGCGGTGCCGCCGTCACGCAGAACCTCGCACGCGGCTTCGGTGGAGACCGGGTTGGCCGTCGAGACGGAGTACGAGGGCGTCTCGACGGGGGTCATGTCCGATCGATACCCGGTTGCCACTTCCGGATTGGTGGAGATGTCGCCCGACCCACTGCTCGGTGATCCGCTGCTCGGTGTGCCGCCACTGGCACCGAGGACACAGCTGTTCTCGGCCGCGGAGTCGGGATCGGTGCTCTCGCTGCTACTGCACGCGGCGAGCGGCACCAGCAGCAGGGCACATGCAAGGACAGTCGAGCGGTGCACTCCGATTGCAGACACCGCCCGACGCTAACATCCGGCTCACCTGCCGGCACGGGTCTCGGCAGATTCGAGCAGCCAGTGCGCGATGGGTGCCGGCCTGCCGAACAGAAAGCCCTGCGCGAAGCGGCATTCGAGAGCCTCGATGATCGCAGCCTGCTCCTCGGTCTCGACACCCTCGGCCACCGTGGCCACCGGCAGCGCCGACGCCATGGCGACGATCGCGCGAATGAGCTGAGTGTCGGATTCCGAACTGCCGATCTGGTGGACGAAGGACTTGTCGATCTTGAGCAGTGCGATCGGCATCGCGCGCAGCCTGCTCAGCGAGGAGTAGCCGATACCGAAGTCGTCGAGAACGATGAGCACACCCATCGCGGCGAGTCGATCGAGAACGCTTTTCGCCGTGCCCATGTCGTCGATCAGGACGCTCTCGGTTATCTCGAGTGCCAGATCTGCTCCGTCGAGGCCGTACTTGTCGAGCAGTCGCCCGACGATGACCGGCAACGAATCGTCTCGCAATTGCATCGGAGACACGTTCACCGACATGGTGACGTTCTGCCCGTTGGAACGCAGTGTCACCAGATCGGAGATCGCGGTGCGCAGCACCCATTCGCCGATTTCCTTGATGAGATTGGTCGATTCGGCAATCGGGATGAACTCGTTGGGGGTACGCACTCGCCCCTGCCAGTTCCAACGCACGAGTGCCTCGTAGACGACGGTGGCGCGCGAGGCGGTCTCGATGATCGGCTGGTAGTACACCTCGAGCTCACCGCGTCTGATCGCGCCGCGCAGCGCGGTCGCGGTCTCGATCGCGGACGTCGCTCGGGCACGCAGGGACTCGTCGAAGAACGCGTAGCGCGCCGCGCCGAGAGATTTGGCGTGATACATCGCGGTGTCGGCCTCGCGGATGGCGTCGTGCAATCGGTCCGCGTCTGCTATCCCCACCGAGGCCGTGACGTATGCCGTCGCGGCGCTCAGGGGGAACGGCTCGTTCGTCCGATCGATGATGCTGCGGGCCAACGCTTCTGCTCCGCCGCGATCGCGGCGGGTCAGCACGACGAACTCGTCACCGGCGTACCGAACCACGGTGTCGGCGGCGCCGACTGCGGCGCGGATGCGTCGCGCTGCGGCCACGATGAGTTCGTCCCCGACGCGGTGGCCGTACGAGTCGTTGACCATCTTGAAGTTGTCGAGGTCGACGAACAGGACGCACGTGCGTCCCGGAGTCTGGGTTCGCTCGAGTCGAGTGAATTCCTCGTCGAGCATCGTGCGGTTCGGTAGGCCGGTCAACAGATCGTGAGCGGCCAGATATTTCGCGTGCTCCTCGCCGACCTGCACTCGGGTCAGCGCGCGTTCGCCGCGCAGGAATGCGCCCACCAGTATCGATGCGAGCAACAGGGACCGGACGATCAGATCTCCGGTGGATACGGCCGAGCCCAGCAGCGGCACCGTGGCGCAGACGACCAGCAGCGTCACCACGAACACGACGCGTCGGCTGCTGTGTGCTGGTGCAGGAGTCTGCCGCTGCGAGACGGTGCGCATCGACGGATCGAGGGCAGCCATCGCCAGGGAGAGATACGCGAACAGGTAGATGCCGTCGAGCAATCCCGAGGACGGCGCGTCGTCGGTGGTGGCAGCGAACGCGTACGAGACGTCGCCGACGAGTGTCGCGACGAGTGCGATCAGGGCCCACTGGAGCGCAGCGGTGCGAGGTTTGGACGAGAACAGCAGGTAGGTGGTCAGGGTGATCAGTGCTGCGTCGATCGCCGGATACAGCCCGTTGACCACCGTCGATGCCGACGAACGGGGAGATTCGAGGGCCGGGGAGATGAACAGCAACCACGACAGGAACAGTGTGCCGAGGAAGATCAGGCCGGCGTCGACCAGTGGAGTGATGTCGTCGATCGACTGCCGATCTCGGATCCACCGCGAGAGTGCGTACCCGACGAGTGCGTACCCGGTCAGTGTGAACAGATCCGGCAGCAGCGGAAACGAATGATTCAGTGCGGTGGGATCGCTGCGCAGCGAGACCCCGAACATGAACAGCACCGAGGCACCGAACAGTGCCCACCAGCATCGAGAGTCGTCGGGACGGTATCTACGGATCGCGGCGCTGATGGCCAGAACCGAACCGACAGCGACGGTGGCCAGGACACCGGCCCGCACTCCGGCGTCGCCGAGAACGAAGACGATGCTCGCGACGACGACCACTGCCACCAGACCGGCGGTCCGGATCGTGTGCATGGCGAAGGGCGCAGCGACCTTCGTATTCATCGAAGGACCTACTTCCTTCTCGCTCGTGACGTTCGCATGGCTGTTCGCGACGCCTCCATGGGTGAATATACGTCTTTGCGCAGCGCACACGGGGCCGAAGTTCGACCTGGCGCGCGAAGAAGTTCAACAGTTTTGCGAGGGCACAGTGTCGTCAACCGAGGGTTGACGACGAGCACCGTCAACCTAGAGTTGACGCATGACGCAACCACTGAAGATGACGAACCCCGTCCGTCTCGACGATCTCATCGACGCCATCGAGAAAGTGCACACCGATGCGCTCGACCAACTCTCGGGTGCGGTGATCGCGGCCGATGCCCTCGGCGAGGTGGCCGATCATCTGATCGGACATTTCGTCGATCGGGCCCGCCGCTCCGGGGCGTCCTGGACTGCGATCGGCGCATCCATGGGCGTCAGCAAGCAGGCGGTGCAGAAGCGCTTCGTCGCGAAGGGCGGCGACGATCCCGCCGATCTCGATGCCAGTCAGGGTTTCTCGCGCTTCACCCCGCGGGCGCGCAACGTGGTGGTCGGAGCGCAGAACGAGGCTCGGGCCACTGCCAACGACTGCATCACCACCGGGCACCTGATTCTCGGTCTGCTCGGCGAACCCGAGGGATTCGCGGCGAAACTGCTGGGCGCTCAGGGCCTCACGCCTGAGCAGATCCGTTCTGCGGTGACGGCGACCCTGCCGGAACCGGCCGACCCCGTACCCGATCTCGTGCCGTTCGATGCCGGTGCCAAAAAGGTGCTGGAACTGACCTTCCGTGAGGCGCTTCGGTTGGGACACAACTACATCGGCACCGAGCACATTCTGCTGGCACTGTTGGAGAACGAGGACGCCACGCTCGCCTCGCTCGGCGTCCGCAAGGACACCGTCGAAGACGGGCTGGCGGCGGCTCTGGGAATCTAGGAAGCGATGGCCTTCGCTCGTTCGACGGCGATGCGAACCTCCTCCTCGATCAGGTCACCGTTGATCGCAGCGCCTGCCTTGACTCCGGCCGCGGACGCCGCCACCACGGTGTCCATCGGTGCAGACACGTTGCCTGCAACCCACACGCCGGGCACGGATGTGGCACCGACGGGATCGGCCTCGACGTACGTGCCGAGGACATGGTCGTTCATGACCATCTCGGTCGTGCCGATCCCCAGCGACACCAGGACGTCTGCGCGGGAGGTGAAGTTGGGTCCTACGACCAGCGCGTCGAGCCGGATCTGTGTGCCGCTCGCGAGTGTCACTCCGACGATGGCGTCGCTGTCGACATCGACCCGAGCGATCTCCTCGTCGACGACCTCGATGCCACGTGCGGCGAGTCGCTCGAGTTCCTCGGCGGCCAATTCCGTTGCCGTGTGCGCGAACACCGTGACGTGCTCGGTGAGCTGACGCCACATCTGTGCCCGGTGCCCGAGCATGGCGCTGCCGATGATGCCGATCCTGCGATCCCGTACCTCCCAGCCATGGCAATACGGGCAATGCAATACGTCGCGCCCCCACCGATCGGCGAGGCCGGGGATGTCGGGCAGGACATCGGTGAGGCCGGTGGTGACCAGGAGGCGGCGGCCGCGGACGACGGAACCGTCGACGAGAGTCACCTCGAACCCGGTGTCGGTTCGACTCGCGGACGCCGCGATGCCCTCGACGATGTGTGCGCCGTAGTGGCGCGCCTCGTCTCGGCCGAGTCGAACCAGCTCGAGAGGCGACTCCCCGTCGCGGGTGAGGTAATTGTGGGAATGTGCTGCCGGAGCGTTGCGGGGATCGCTCGCGTCGATGATCGCGACGGATCGTCGAGAACGGCCGAGAGCCACGGCGGCGCTGAGCCCGGCGACTCCGCCGCCGACGATGATCGCGTCGACCGGAGTGTGTCGATCGGTGTCTGTAGTCATGTGGAGAGTGTCCGACACAACCCTGATGTTGGCAAGAAAAGTTGCCAGAACGGCAAATGGTGGAAGCTAAAAATACCTCACGACGTGATTGAACGCCCAGATTCGGCCAATCGCCGAATTGTGATCGTGCCGACAGGCACCGAGGCTGCCAATGGTCGATGTAAGCGCCGATCTACCGCTTGAACAGGGCGTTCACTCGAGGTCTACTGGTCGGCAAGTATCGAGCCGGGGGGGCGAATGGGGCACTTCGAGATCGGCGAGACCGTGATCACGGTCCGCAACCTGGGTCACGTGCGATGGCGTAGCGGGATCCCCAAAGGAACCGTGGGAATTGTCGTCGGCGTCGATTGGCTCGGTGATGCTCGCGTGAACTTCACCGTCGACGAGTCGATGCTCACCCGAAGTGAGACGGTGGAACACATCGTCGCCGACGGTGACGTCCGCACGCTGCGGGCCGCTCCCCGCCGTCTGATCGGTTAGTTGCTGTCGGTTCGCTCGTCGTCGGTCGCGGGACCGGTTTCGATGGCACCGCCCTCACTCGACCAATCGTTGTCCTCCGCCGCAGCGGCCGGATCGGACGTCACGTCTTCCTTGGCGTCGGGAGCAGTGTCGTCGTTCTTCGAGTCGCTGTTCTTCGAGTCGCTGTTGTGGGTAGTCATGATTCCGGGGTACCCGCGCGGTGCCGAAGCAATCGTCGACACCGCGCGGGCAAGCGTTCGGTGGTCTCTACAGCCCGAAGGGCAGCGTTCCCGGTGCCAGCTCGAAGCCGCTGCTGCCAGCGGAAATGGAGCCGAAGCCACTGAGGATCTGGTTGATGAACGCGGTGATCATGTAATTCCTCTGTTCGATGCGATGGACTGTATGTCCTGGACAACCCGGTCGAGGTTACCGGCAGCTGTAGCGTCGAAGCTGTGAGGAGCCAGGGAATTCTCGTCGGTCTTGCTGTGTCCGCCTGTCTGCTTGCGGGCTGCTCGTCGGACTCTTCGGTATCCGAAGGGCCTGCGCAGGCGTCGGAAGCCCCGGCGTCGGCGAACTACGTCGCGTTGGGTGATTCGGCCGCATCGGGTCCGCGGATCCCCGACCAGGTCGGCGCACCGGGTTGTCAGCAGTCCGACGCCAACTATCCGCACGTGCTCGCCGAGGAATTGGCAGTGGGCTCCTTCGTCGACGTCACCTGCTCGGGCGCCGTCACCGAGAACATCGTCTCCACTCCGCAGGGCACGTCCAGCGGTGAGGTTCCGGTGCAGCTCGATGCACTGTCTGCAGACACCGATCTGGTGACGATCACGATCGGCGGAAACGACATCGGACTGGTCTCGACGGCCGTGGGCTGCCTGACCTTCACTGCGTCGTCGGCGACCAACGTCTGCAAGGACCGGCTCACTGCGGGTGGCGTCGACACCGTCGCCGCCGCCACCGCGGAGAAGGCCCCGAGCTGGGGAACCATGCTCGACGCGGTGGCCGAACGTGCGCCCGACGCGCGGATTCTGGTTGTCGGTTACGGCACCTATCTGCCGGACGGCGGCTGTTTCCCCACCCAGCCGATGCTGCCCGAGGACGCCGACTACATCCAGGGCAGCATCACCGCCATGAACGAGGCTCTGCGGACTCAGGCGAACGAGCACGGTGCGGAATTCGTCGACACCGAGCTTGTGAGTGTCGGCCACGATGTGTGTGTCGCTGCCGACCAGCGGTACTTCGAGGGGGTCGTCCCGCAGAATCCTGCTGCGCCCCTGCATCCGACGGCGGCGGGGATGGCAGCGATCGCCGATGCGGTGGCCACCGCCGTGCGTGCTCGATAGCCACGAGTTGTCGACTGGCTCTACTCGGTCGGTGTGTCGGCGTGAAGTGTTGTCCGCATGGTGTCGTATTCCGCAGTTCTCGGAGTGTTCGCAGTGGCTCTCGCGTTGGTTCTGACGCCGGGGCCCAACATGATCTACCTTGTCTCGCGCAGCATTTCGCAGGGCCGACGGGCGGGCCTGGTGTCGCTGGCCGGAGTCGCCCTGGGCTTCCTGGTCTATCTCACGGCCACCAATCTCGGCCTGGCAGCGGTGTTCACCGCCGTGCCCGCGCTGTACACGGCGGTCAAGCTCGCCGGCGCGGCCTACCTCGCCTGGTTGGCGCTGCAGGCCTTGCGCGGCACGGTCTCGGCCTTCGAACCGACCGAGCTGCACCAGGATTCGACGAGGCGGCTGTTCACGATGGGCTTGGTGACCAACCTGCTGAATCCGAAGATCGCGATCATGTACATCTCGGTCATCCCGCAGTTCGTCGATCCCGCGGCCGGACACATTCTGCTGCAGGGATTCACGCTCGGCGGCGTACAGATCGCTGTGGCCGTGATGGTCAACCTGGCGATCGTGGTGCTCGCCGGATCGATCGCGCAGTTCCTCGCCGTACGACCCACGTGGCTGAGGGTGCAGCGCTACGTCATGGGCACGGTGCTCGGACTGCTCGCGGTGCGGGTCGCCACCGACGGAGGCAAACCGGTCCCGGCTTGAGCCCCGGCATGATTCGACACAGCTCGATATGCGCGCCAGCCGCCGAATTCGGTGATGTCGGTTCCGGCCTCGGCCGCGTCGTGCGCGCAGCAGAATCCGGTGACCCAGCGACCGTCGGACAACTCGACCGGGCCCAGACCCATCGGCGCGGGCAATCCCGCGAGGAAGGTTCCGAGCGCGGCAGCGGACATGCGATACAACTCTCCGGAGATGGGAGCGCCGTCGCCTGCTCGCCGAACCAGACCGGGCTTGGGCGGGGTGGTGTGCAGATCCACCAGCCGGTAGTCCCTCGTGGTCGTCACCTCGCCGCTGAATCGCGCACCGCGATCGGTCAACTGGTGGTGCACCGGAAAGCCGCGCAGATGCGCACCGACGGCCAACACCTCGATACCGTCGTCGATCAACGACGGTGACGCAACGCCGCTCAACTGTGCAGCCAGGTCTATCGCGACCTGATCCTCGAATGCAGGCACGACGAACATGACGCCGAACGGGTTGCCCTCGTGCGTCGGGGTACCGGGGACGGCCACCGCGGCCATGTCGAGCAGGTTGCAGAAGTTGGTGAACGTGCCGAGGCGTCGATTGATACTCATCGGATCCGACTGCACCGCAGCGATGCTCGGATGTTCGGTGGTGGTGGGCAACAGCAGGCCGTCGAAGCCGCTCAGCAGTGCGCGGGCCGCAGTCTCGGCTCTGGCGAGCGCGTCGAGATCGTCCACGTACCGGTGCGCGGACGGCCCTGCCGCCGATCGGACGATTGCGGACACCGTGGGATCGGCACCGGCAGGCGCGGTGTCGAGAAACTTCCCGACGGCCGAATAGCGCTGCGCCACAATCGCTCCGTCGTACAGCAGTGTTGCCGCATCGAGCAGCGTCGAGATGTCGACCTCGGCGTGGGAAATACCCTTGTCGGCCAGGCCGGCAACCGTCTCCTCGAATGCCCGACGGTACGCCGGGCTCATCGACGTCAGATCCTCACCTCGTGGGACGGCGACGCGGGGCTGCGGGGACGCGGCGAGCCGTACGTCGGCCGGCCAGGCCCGGCTGCGTGGATCGGTGGCGGTTGGCCCGGTCATGACTTTCATTGCTGCCGTGGCACTGTCGAGATCCCGCGCGAGAACGGTGACGCAATCGTAGTCGGCGCACGCGGGCACGAGGCCGGTGTTCGGCACGATACCCAGCGAGGTCTTGATGCCCACGATTCCGTGGAACGCTGCCGGTACTCGACCTGATCCTGCTGTGTCGGTACCGATTCCGATGTCCACGACACCCAGTGCAACCGCGACGGCGGAACCGGAACTCGAGCCTCCCGAGATCAAAGTCGGATCCCAGGCGCAGCGCACCGCGCCGTAGGGGCTGCGGGTGCCGACGAGTCCGGTGGCGAACTGGTCGAGATTGGTCTTGCCCAGCACCAGTGCACCCTGGCTCGTCAGTCGCTCGACGGCGGTGGCGGAGACAGTGGGTGTGTAGGCGAATTCGGGGCAGGCCGCGGTGGTGGGCAGACCCGCCACGTCGATGTTGTCCTTCACTGCGACGAGCACACCGGCGAGCGGTAGATCCGCACCGGCCGCGAGCGCCTCGTCGAGGGCGACGGCCTCGGCAAGCACGTCGTCCTCCTCACGCAGGGTGATCCACACCTCGGGGCGATCCACCTCGGCAATACGCTTGTACGCCAGGAGAACTCGCTCTCGTACCTCAGGCTGCATCGGTCTTGCCCTTCGTCGTATCGAATTCTCCGGCTGCCGACCACGCGTCGCGCTCGGCACCGAAGGCGACGGCTTGCGTCGCGCGGAACTCGGCGATGGAGTCCGCGTTGGTGTCCAGGAAGTTCTCGTGCTCGGCGAGGGAGAACTCACCGTCGGTGATCTGTACTCCGCCGCCGCGACCGGCCGCCAGATCTGCGCGTAGGTCCATCAGTTCCTCGGGTTCGACCGAGTACCAGGAGATTCGGTCGAAGAACCGGAGCAACCACGGGGTGCCCTCCTCGAACGGGCCGCCGCTGTAGGCGGCACTGTGGTTCCACACCTGCGTGGTTCGACCCACGAACTGGTATCCGCCAGGACCCTCCATGCCGTAGATGCACAGGTACGCCCCACCGATGCCGACGGCGTTCTCCGGCGTCCACGTTCGCGCCGGGTTGTACTTGGTCGTCACCAGTCGGTGCCGCGGATCCAACGGGGTCGCCACCGGTGCGCCCAGGTACACGTCACCGAGACCGAGGACCATGTAGTCGGCGGCGAAGACGGTGTCGAACACTTCTGCCACCGAATCGAGTCCGTTCATTCGCCGGATGAACTCGATGTTCCAGGGGCACCACGGGGCATCGGCGCGCACACCGTGCATGTACCGCTGAATCGCCTCGCGGGTCGAGGGGTCGTCCCATGAGAGCGGGAGCCGAACCTGGCGGCTGGGAACCACGAGCTCCGAGGCTGCGGGAAGATCGTCCTCGACCTCGGACAGCAGACCCATCAACGAATCGATCGACAGCACATCGGGATTCACCTTCACCTGCAACGAGCGGATGCCGGGAGTCAGGTCCACCAGGCCGCGGGGTGCGAGAGCCTCGACCCGCTGATGCAGGGCGTGCACCCGGGCCCGCAGTGCCAGGTCGAGTTTCATGTCGCCGTACTCGACGAGCACGTTGTCATCGCCCGAGCGGCGGTAGGTGACGCACGTGTCGGCGTCGCGTCGGGCGATGACGCCGTCGTCACCGTCGCCGCCTGCGGAGAACACCGCGGGCAGAGACGCGCGGCGAGCGAGACCGAGTGATCCCAGCGGCGCGGTGGACGCGGCCTTCACGGGAACGAAGCGGATGGTGTCACCGGGTCGCAGCTGGCCGAGCTTCCACCGCTCTGCTGCGACCACGGTGACGGGACAGACGAATCCGCCGAGGCTCGGGCCGTCGGGTCCGAGCAGGATCGGGGTGTCGCCGGTGAAGTCCAACGCCCCGACGCTGTAGGCGTTGTCGTGAATGTTCGACGGGTGTAGCCCGGCTTCTCCGCCGTCGGCTCTGGCCCATTGCGGCTTCGGCCCGATCAACCGGACCCCGGTGCGATCGGAGTTGAAGTGCACCTCGTAGCGAGTGGCGTAGAGGGTGTCGATGTCCGCGCGGGTGAAGAACTCCGGTGCGCCGTGTGGGCCCTCGGTGACGGCGATGTCCCAGCTCGACGTCAGCACCGGCAGGTGTTCCATGGGAATCGGCCCGAGAATGTCCGGGTTGTCCGAGCGCCCGGCCAGACCGATGACGTTGCCCTCGCCGAGGGTGCCGCCGCGATGCCCGCCGAACTTGCCGAGCGTGAAAGTCGCCGCGCTGCCCAGATAGTCGTCGACATCGAGGCTGCCCTGGATCAGCACGTAGACCCGTAGCCCGTGCCCGGTGGTGGTGCCGACATCGAGGGTGGCACCGGCGGGGACCAGGACCGGTTTCCACTGCGGGGCCGGTCGGCCGTCGACGCGCACCGGTACCGCAGCACCGGTGACGCAGACGTAGGTGTCGGCATCGAAGGTCAATGCCGGCCCGGCCATGGTGGATTCGAGTCCCGGAGCACCCTCGGGATTGCCGAGCGCGGTATTGCCGAGCCGGAACGACAGGTCGTCCATCGGTCCGGACGGCGGTACGCCCACCTTCCAGTACCCGATGCGGCCCGGCCAGTCCTGCACCGTGGTGAGCATCCCTGGCCGCTGGATGGTCATCTTGGTCGCGTTCATGCCCCCGCCGACTCTCGCGTCACGATCATCCGCACCGCGGTGGGGTCGAATCCGTTGCAGGGGTTGTTGATCTGCGGGCAGTTGGATACCAGCACCAGCGTGTCGATCTCGGCACGCAACGACAGCTTCTTGCCGGGAGCAGAGAGGCCGTCGACGATGCCGAGGGTGCCGTCGGCGTCGACGGGGACGTTCATGAAGAAGTTGATGTTGGGCACCAGGTCTCGTTTGCCGAGTCCCCACTTGGAACCTTCGATGAGGAAGTTCTCGACGCACGCGTGCTGATGCTGTGTGTGGTGGCCGTAGCGGAGGGTGTTCGACTCCTTGGAGCAGGCACCGCCGACGGTGTCGTGGTTGCCGACCTCGTCGTCGACGATCGTCATGATCGGCGTCGAATCATCGCTTCGCAGCAGGGTTCCGGTGGTGAGGAACAGGTTCCGCTGCGCGGTGACGGTGGCGGGGGCGGAGTACCGGATGGAGTGATCGTGCGCGCCGTACATCAGGGTGTCGACGGCCTGATTTCCGTACAGATCGACGATGGTCAGTACGTCACCCGCCTCGACGACGGCGGACCAGGGGCCGAATGCGGGGGCGATCTCGTCTCGAACGATCGTGGTCTCGAGTGTTCCTGTGCTCACTGTGCTGCCTTCCATGCGTCCTCGGTGTTCTGCACTGCGCGCTGGTATTCCGGTTCCGTGTTGCCGAGAGCGAGTAGTTCCTCCGGGGCCCGCCACGCCAGCACGTCGAGAGCTGTCGTGGGGTACTCGGACCTCGGGTCCAGTGGGTGAGCGGTGTTGGCGAGCAACACGATCACCGGCAGATGGATCAGCAGATCCACCGAGCGTCCCGGCCCGGCCGAGCCGGTGCTGATCAGGGCCCCGTCGGCCGCGACGGTGACGCCGTGAAAGAACGACAGGGACGGCGCGACGTCGCGTGGTTCGAGGCCGTGCTTGGCTGCGGCCAGGGTGAACAGTTCTCGCCCGGCCGGAGCCGACGAATGTGGTCCGCTGACGCCGTATTTGGCGATGTTGGTTGCCGAGGACGTAGTGCCGCAGAGGGCGTCATGGCGGCCGGAGGTGTCGTCGACGATGGTGGCCAGAACGCGGCCCTGGTCCGAGAGCAGGGGATGGCCCGAGCTCAGGTACGCCTGCCACGGCACCTTGACGGTGTCGGCGGTGTTGAGTCGTTCCCACGGGGCGTCGGCGCGGTAGAGCAGCAGATTGGCGCAGGCGTCACCGTCGACGTCGACGAGGCGTAGCCGGGTTCCGCGAGCGAGGACCTTGGTGGTGTAGCTGCCGCCGGGGACCGACTCTGCCCACGTGAGCTCCGAGATGCCCTCCGGTGCAGTGGGTGCAGGCGCGACGGTCGCCTGGGATCGTGCATGTTCCTTGGCGGAGTGGGTGGTTGCCGTGGTCATGGTGGTTCAGGCTCCGATCGTGACGGGCTTGGGGTGGGCTTTGCCGCGGGGTAGGCAGGCGATGCCCACGACGATCACTGCGAGGACGGTCAGTGGTGCGGCCCACCGCAGGAGTGGGAATTCGCCGGTGGGGTCGAAGATCTCGGCGCGCGGCCACGACAGGTTGACCACCATCAGTCCGCCGTAGAGAACCGCGGCGATGTTGACGGGCAGGCCGAGGCGTCCGAGCGTGAAGAGCTTCTCGCCGTCGCTGTCCTTCTGTACTCCGCCGTGCGGCCAGCCTTTGAGCCGCTGGATCAGCAGCGGGACGGTGACCATCATGTACGCGAGGTAGATCAGCACGATGCAGACACTGGACAGCGTGGTGAAGATCGCGGAGTTGCCGACGTTGACGGCCAGGATCGCCACGCAGGCCAGACCGATCAGAACCGATGGTGCGATCGGGGTTCCGGTGCGCGAGTTGACCTTCGCGAGAGCTGTCGAGGCGGGCAGTCGTCCGTCGCGGGCCATGGAGAACATCAGGCGCGATGCCGCGGTCTGGATGGCGAGGGTGCAGATGAACACGGCAATCGCGACGTCGACGAGCAGAACCTTGCCCCACGGCGAGGTGAGGATGGAGTCGATGACATACGGAAGGCCCTGCGTCGCAAGCTCACCGTCGGTGAGGCTGGGAGCGGCCATCAGTGCGCCGACGATCATCAGGCCGCCGCCGAGGGCCGACGCGGACAGAGCGAGCCGGATGGTGCGTGGCGCGACGCGTCGGGGATTGCGGGTCTCCTCGGCGAGCTCGCCCGCCGAGCCGAATCCGACCATGACGTAGGCGGCCATCAGGCCGGAGACGATCCAGGCACCGATGTAGCCGGGATCGGCTCCGGCACTTCCGGTATCGAAGACCACCTGCGGTCCACGCTCGGCGTGGGTGAAGAACACCAGTACGAGGGCGATGACGCCGACGATCTCGCAGGTGACGCCGATGCTGTTGATCCGCGACATCCAGTTCACGCCGATGCAGTTGATGGTGGTGGTGAGGACCAGCAGAATCGAGCCCAGCACAACGGCATTGGCGGCACCGCTCGGTGAGGTGAGTGCGGTGTCCTCGCCGATCAGCTGGAATCCGCCCCAGATGCTGGGCAACACCACCTGCAACGCGATCGCGGCGGCGGAGGCGGTGACGATCTGCGCGATGATCATGAACCACCCGGCGAACCAGCCGACCAATTCACCACCCATGCGCCGGGACCAGTGGTAGATGGCACCCGAGATGGGATAGCGGGCAGCGAGTTCGGCGAAGTTCAGCGCCACCATGAACTGCCCGAGAAACACCAGGGGCCAGGTGAGGAAGAAGGCCGGGCCACCGAAGCTGAAGCCGAGTCCGAAGAGTTGGAAGATGGTCGTCAGAATCGAGACGAACGAGAAGCCGGCCGCGAAGGACGCGTACTTACCGAGGCTCCGGTGCAGCTGCTGGTCGTAACCGAGGGCAGCGAGATCCGAGTGGTCCGAGCTGCGGACCGGTTCCGAACCCGCGCCGGGGGCCGGCAATGTTGTCGAGCTCATCATGTCTCCTACGGGCGAGGTGGGTGGTGAGTGACCGCCCGCTGCATCGCCGAGGCGGGTTTCTGTCAGTTGATAGTTTTCGGCACCGTCGTTCCCGCGCGGTGTCCGTCGTGCAACAAGCTCGTTTCGTCTATTTCGATCAGATGACAGAAATCTCACCGTCACGTGGGCCTGACAAGATGCAGTCATGACCGGCGCAGGCAGACCCAGGCTGAGCACGAAGAAGCGGGCGGGCGACACCGCTCGCGAGGAAATTCTCGACGCCTCGGCCGAGCTCTTCACCACTCGCGGATTCACCAGTACGTCGACTCGCGTCATCGCCGAGGCCGTCGGACTGCGTCAAGCCTCGCTGTATCACCACTTCGCCACCAAGGACGACATCCTCGACGCGCTGCTCAGCGGCACCGTCGATGCACCGCTGGCCGTCGCGCAGCGCATCCGCGGCTCGGCGGCCGATGCCGCAACCCAGATGTACGCGCTCGCCTACTTCGACGCCGAGCAGCTCGCCGCGTCCACCTGGAATCTCGGCGCGCTGTACCTACTGCCCGAACTGCGCAGTGAGCGCTTCGAGACTTTTCGTGACCATCGGTACACGCTGATGAGTCTGTACGCGGCTATCGCGTCGGACACGTTGGTTCAGCTCGGCTCCGAGTGCCGAAAGGGCACCGAGGACCTGCCGTTTCGCCTGGTGGAGACCGTGGTGAATGCACGTGCCGATCGAGAGAACGGGCGCGGCGACCCCACAGCCGATGCAGCCGGGATCGCCGCAGCCGCAGTGCGCGTGCTCGGTTGGGCCGGAGATGTCAGTGCGCTGCACCAGAGCGCTGAGACCCTGCTCGAGACGGTGGTCGGAATAGTCGAGGATCGTCGGTCCTTGCATCTGACATGACGTCCATAGCAATTGTCGGAGCAGGTGCAGGTCTCGGAGCAGCAGTGGCGCGCAAGTTCGGCGCGCAGGGTCACTCGGTGGGCCTGATCTCTCGTAACCGGTCCCGTGTCGACGCGTTGGCCGATCAGCTCGTCGCCGATGGAGTGTCGGCCAAGGGCTTCGTCGCCGACGTGCGTGACCCGGCGTCGATCGCCGCAGCGCTCGAGCAGGTCACCGAAACGCTCGGCCCCATCGAGGTGCTGCAGTACAGCCCGCTTCCGCAGAAGGACTTCATGCGGCCCGTACTCGAGACCACCCCGGCCGACATGGTCGGTCCGGTCGAGTTCTCCATCTACGGTCCCATCGCCGCCGTCCACCAGGTCCTGCCGGGAATGCGATTCCTCGGCAAGAACAAGGGCACGATCCTGTTCGTGAACGGCGGCTCGGCCGTGAAGCCCGGTCGTACCGTCACCGGCACGTCCATCGCGTTCGCAGGCCAGGCAGCCTATGCACAGCTGCTCAACGAGGAGTTGGCCGAGGAGGGAATTCAGGTGTCGCAGTTGATCATCGGTGGTGCCATCGATGGCAGCGATCCGAAGAAGAGCCCCGAGGCTCTCGCCGAGCAGCTGTGGAGCCTGCACACCGAACGGGACAGGTTCCGGGTTCAGGTCTCCACGGACTGACTAGGGTTGGGTGCATGACGTCGCTGCCCGACTGGGCTCTGAGCCTCGACCTGGCACCCCACCCGGAGGGTGGTTGGTTCAAGGAGACCTGGCGCAGCGAGGTCACGATCCCACAGGAGTTCCTGCCCGACGGCTATCCCGGTCCCCGCGCGGCAGGCACGGCCATTCTGTTCCTGCTCATGCCCGGTCAACAGTCGGCATGGCACACCGTCCGCGGCACCGAGATGTGGCTGTATCACCGCGGTAGTCCGGTGCAGCTCGACCTCGGCGGCTCCGGGGACGAGCCGGGAACCGTGACCTCGCTGCTGGTCGGACCGGACTCGCCCCAGCAGATTGTGCCGCCGTCGGTGTGGCAGCGGGCGCGGCCGATGGGCGAGGAGCCGAGTCTGGTCAGCTGCACCGTCACCCCGGGATTCGATTTCGAGGACTTCCGGCTGGAGGACTCGAATGGGTAGGAAGCGTGAGTCCGCTGGAGGGCTGACGCCCGGTCTCTTCGAAATCGACTCGGGCACCTGCGAACTGGTCCGCGACACGTTCTCCGACGACGGCTGGGTCGTCAACGTCAACGACGTCCCCAGTTCGCACATCGACATGAACGATCCGACGGTGCTCGAGTTCGAGTACATGCGGTGGATCTCGGGACTGGTTCGGGCGCAGTGGGATTCGAGCTTTCCGTTGCGGGCGTTGCACCTCGGCGGCGGGGCGTGCACGCTGGCTCGCTCGTTCACCGCGGAGTATCCGGGGGCGCGTCAGGTGGTCGTGGAACTCGACGGCAAGCTCTCGGAACTGGTACGCGAGTGGTTCGACCTGCCGCGAGCACCGCTGCTGCGCATCCGCGTCGGCGAAGCCAGAGCAGTCACCGAAACGCTGAGCGAGAACAGTCGCGACCTGATCGTGCGAGATGTGTTCGCCGGAGCCACAACTCCGGCCCCGCTACTCACAGCCGAGTTCACCACCCATGTCCGACGCGTCCTCTCGCCCGGCGGTATGTACGTCGTCAACTGCGGTGATCGTCGCGATCTCTCGCTCGCGAAGCAGGAGGCGTCGACCATTCGGAGTATCTTCCCGCACACGGCGATCGTCGCCGATCCGGCGATGCTCAAGGGCAGGCGCTACGGCAACATCATCATCGCCGGCAGCGACGTGCCGATCGGAAATTCGCCGTCACTGGCTCGTGAACTACTCGGCGGCGCGGTTCCGGCGCACGTGTGGTTGACCGAGGAAGTGCACTCCTTCGCCCGCGACGCGAGAGTATTGAAGGATTAGGGAGCGGGAACGTTGCTCGCGAGATCTTTCGCCAGTCGCTCGGCGGCCGAGATCAGCAGGGGCACGAACTGCTCGGCCGACTCCAGCGTGACCCGAGCGGTGGGCCCGGCGATGGACATCGCCGTGAGCGTCGGTGCACCGATCACCGGTACGGCGAAGCAGCGCACTCCCACTTCCTGCTCACCGTCGTCGATGGCGTACCCGCGTTCGCGGATCACAGCGAGGTCCGCGAGCAGCGCGTCGAGGGTGGTGATGGTGTTGACGGTGCGAGGGGCCATGCCGAGCCGGCCGACTATCGCGCGGACGGAGTCGTCGTCCAACTGCGACAGCAATGCCTTGCCGACGCCGGTGGAATGCGGCAGCACTCGCTGTCCCACCTCGTTGAACATCCGCATCGCGTGTTCGGACGGCACCTGCGCGACGTAGACCGCCATATCGTCCTCGAGGAAGGCCATGTTCGAGGTCTCGTGCGTGATCCGGACCAGTTCGGCGAGGTACGGCTTCGCCCATCCCCCGATCAGCTTGGATGCGCTGTCACCCAGGCGAATGAGTTTGGTACCCAATGCATATCGACGGGACGGCAGGCGCCTGACGTAGCCGAGGGACACCAGGGTCCCGATCAGTCGGTGCACGGTCGGCATCGGCAGATCGGTACCTTCGGCCAATTCGCTGATTCCGATGGATCCGCCCGAGGCGGCCATGATGTCGAGCAGCTCGAACGCGCGCTCCACGGACTGCACCCCGCCACCTGCCGCCACAGTCCCACCTCGCATGCTCGTAGCTTCTACCGATCTCGATAGAACACTACTGGTGATGCCGCGTCGCCACCGGTGGTGCAGCGGTGACCACCGAGGGCGAGGGTTTCTGGCCGATCGTGACGACGTTGAACAGAATGTTCAGCACGACGGCGACGATGCTCGCGGCACTGATACCCGAGTCGAGCACCACGTGCACCCAGTCGGGGAACGCTGCGTAGAAGCCCGGCACCGCGATGGGGATGACACCGAAGCCGATGGCCACCGCCACGATGACGAGGTTGAGGTTGCCGTCGAACTCCACCTTGGACAGCGTCCTGATGCCGCTGGCGGCGACCGAGCCGAACAGCACGATGCCCGCACCGCCGAGCACCGGCAGCGGCACCGATGCCACCACGAGCCCGAGGATGGGAAAGAGTCCGAGGAACAACAGCACCGAGCCGCCGGCTGCGACGACGTAGCGGCTCTTGATTCCGGTGACCGCCACCAGTCCGACGTTCTGGGCGAACGCACTGGCCGGGAAGGTGCCGAACACGGGAGCGATGGTGGTGGCCACCATGTCCGCGCGCAGCCCGTCGCCGACGCGTCGGGCATCGACGTCGGTGCCGACGATCTCGCCGACGGCCAGAATGTCGGCGGTGGTCTCGGTCATGATCACCAGGATGACGACGACCATCGACATGATCGCCGCCACCTGGAATGTCGGCGCTCCGAATGCGAACGGCTCGGGGAAGCTGAAGATGGCACCGTCGCTCACACCGGAGAAGTCGGCCTTGCCGACGAGGACGGCGAAGACGGTGCCGACCACGATGCCGATCAGAATCGACAGGCGCGAGAGTGTCCCCTGCACGAGTCGGCTGACGAGCAGAACCACCACGAGGCTGAACGCCGCGAGCCCGATATTGGACATCGAGCCCCAGTCGGTGGCCTGCTGATCACCGCCCATCGCCCATCGAACCGCGACGGGCAGTAGCGAGATACCGATGACGGTGATGATCGTGCCGGTCACCACGGGTGGGAAGAAGCGCACGATCTTGCTGAAGAACGGGGTGATGAGGATGCCGATGGCACCGGCGGCGATGATGGCCCCGAACACCGAGTTCAGTCCACCCGGACCGCTTGCGATCGCCACCATCGTCGAGACCGACGCGAACGAAATACCCTGCACCAGAGGGAGCTTGGCCCCGAAGTACGGCAGGCCAAGGGTCTGCAGCAGGGTGGCCGCTCCGCTGACGAACAACGCGGCCGAGACCAGCAATGCAATCTCGGTGCCGGTCAGCCCGGCCGCGCCGCCGACGATGAGGGGTGGTGCGATGACGCCGCCGTACATCGTCAGGATGTGCTGCAATCCATAGAGATACGACCGGCCTATAGACAACCGCTCGTCCTCGGGACGGGCGGGGTCATGTGGCGCATGAGTGCGTTTCGTCAGCTTCGGGGTCGTCAGTTTCACGGCGGCGCTCCTAGCAGAATCCGGGAACGGTATCCCAGGCGCGGCCCGCGTCCGGGGCGTCGTCGCGCTGCACCGTGGCCTCGATCAGACCGTAAGGGCGATCTGCGACGTAGAAGACCTCACCGGGGTTGTCGAGTCCGAACGGCTCCAGGTCGACGAGGAAGTGGTGGATGTTGGGCATCGAGAATTTGATCTCGCCGATCTCCGGGTGTGCTTCGAGAACCTGCTTGCCCATCTGGAACAGGCTCTGCTGCAACGCAAGAGAGTGCGTGGACGCGAAGGCGTCGAGCATGATGGAACGGACGTCGTCGAAGGTCTTGTCGAAGTCCAGTTCGGTGGTGAGGTATCGCCAACGGGCGCTGACCGACGTCGCCAGGATTCGGTCCGTGGTCTCCTTCAGCGTGGTGTACCGGTCCTTCGGGTAACCCCAGAACTCGGATGCCGTCGAGTTCAGCACGACGAGGTCGCTGATTCCGGAGACGATGGAAATGTCGGCACCGTCGATGGTGACGATCGTGTTCCGCTTCTCGTCGCCGGCCTTGACGAACGAGTGGTCGTAACCATCACTCCCGTTCGCGATTCGCGACCAGGAGTACTGCTCGATCTCCCAGCGGCCGCCGCTGATCCAGTCGAAGCTGTCGGTGAAGTGGGCTCCGAGACGGAGGGCGAAGTTCTCGATCGCGCCGATGCCGTCGCGGGCGAATGCGTACACGGTGTTCTTCTGGGTATCGGTGGCGACGACATGAGCGTTGTCGCCCTCGATGTGGACGGCCTCGAGATCGCCACGCAGCTGCGAGGTGACGCTGACGTCGGTGATCCGGTGGCGGGGCGTCTCGCGGTCGATGCGGACGAGTCTGCATTCGGCTTTGCCGTACTGGTTTGCTCCGAGCACTATGGTCATGGGTTCTAGCTCCCTCGATAGGTGGTGAAAGCGAACGGGCTCAAAAGAAGTGGGATGTGATAGTGCTGATCGGGTGAGGTGATCTCGAAGGTGACGACGACCTCGGGATGGAAACATTCGGTGTGCTGGGCCGCGAAGTACGCGCCGGTTGCGAAGGTGAGGCGGTAGATGCCCGGTTCGAGTTCGGTCGGACCGAGGGCTCCGACCCGGCCCTGCTCATCGGTGACGGCGTCGGCAACCGGGGTGCCGTGGTGATCGGCCAGTGCGATCGAGACACCCTGCGCAGGAACACCTCTGGCCGCATCGAGCACGTGAGCGGTCACCTGGCTCCTCGGGTCAGACATCGCCGAGACTTCCTGTTGCACGAATCTCGGCGATCTCCCGCAGTTCGTGTTCGACGACGGCGGACTCGGTCTCGGGGTCGTTGCCGAGCCTGCTTTGCAGAGCGTCGAGAACCGCGTGGGCATCTCGCCCTGCGGCCCTGATCAGAAATACCTGCCCGAACCGGTTCTCGTAGGCCAGATTTCCCGCTCGTAGCCGCTGTTCGACGCTCGCGTCGGAGATGTCGACGCCGGATTGTTCGGCGTTCGCGTACTCCGCACTCGCATCGTGATTGCCGGGTCTCTCGCCGATGCGCGGATGCACGGCGAGTGCTCGACGCACCTCATCGGCTGTCAGTGGTGCGGCAGCGCGATGGATGGCGTGACGTAGGGCCTGCACGTCGGTGAACGGTCGGGCGCTCAGAACGTCCTCGACCCAACGAGGCACGTCGAGGCAGAGCGAGAGCGTACGTGCCGCATCGGTCTCGAAGGCCGTGTTCAGATCGGCGACGACACCCGAAGTATCGAATTCCGCAATACGAAATGATGATTCCACCAAACGAGCGTGACACCGATCACATCCAGTGTCAAGGGCTGATTTCGACCTGTCCGCGTCGAGCCGTCGAGCGTTGCTGCACTGCGGCATTGGGCACGTCACCCATGCGGTCCATGCGCCCGGGTCTTGACAGATCCACGTGGCGCACGCCACACTCGAAACACAAAACGGAATCGTTATTCCATAATGCGGACTTTGAGTACGGTCCGTTCGAGCCCGAGAGGAACGACTTCATGACGGAGCTTTTCTGCAACGGTGGTGCGATGCGCGGCGGCAGCCTGCACCACAACGTCTCGTCCCACCCGTTCGTGGGAACAGTGCGCACCACCCCGAACTACCGCTTCTTCTCGGTGCGTGACGAGTTTCCGGCACTGTTGCTCGACCACACCGCCGGGGCGGCCATCGAAGGCGAGCTGTACGACATTCCTCTCGACGACATCCGAACGGCATTCCTGCCGGACGAACCGCCGGAGCTCGAGCTGACCGTGGTCGCGCTCGACGACGGGCGTTCCGTACTCGGCGTCGGCCTGCGACCCGGAGTACTCGAGGCGCAACCGGACGAGCTGACCGACATCACCTACGCAGGCAGCTGGCGTCGATACCGCGGACTGCCGCAACCTCAGAACTGAAAGGCACTGTGCATGAATCTCTTTGCTGATTCTCGACTCCAGTACACCGTCAACTGCTCCATCCTCTTCACTGATATTCCCCTTCTCGATCGTCCACAGCGCGCCCGAGACGCCGGCTTCGACGCCGTCGAATTCTGGTGGCCGTTCTCGAACCCGGTCCCATCCGATGCCGACGTCTCCGCGTTCGTGTCGTCCATCCGCGATGCGGGCGTACAGCTCACCGGACTGAACTTCGCCGCAGGCGACATGCCCGCCGGTGATCGTGGGATCCTCTCCGATCCAGCGCAGGTGCAGACGTTCCGCGACAACATCGACGTCACCGTCGGAATCGGCGAGCAGCTGGGCACCCGGGCCTTCAATGCCCTGTACGGAAACCGCATCGGCGGCGTCGACCCGCTCGACCAGGACGAGGTCGCGATCGAGAACCTGGCCGCAGCCGGGAAGGCCGCGGCGAAAATAGGTGCGGTCGTGCTGATCGAGCCCGTGAGCGGCGCACCCGCCTACCCGCTGAAGTCCGCTGCCGGAGCCGTCGCCACCATCCGCCGCGTGGCCCGTGAACAGGACGTACACAATCTGCGTCTGCTCGCGGACCTCTACCACCTGGCCGTCAACGGAGACGACGTTCCCGCAGCGCTCGAGGCCCACCACGACCTGATCGGGCACGTACAGATCGCGGACTCCCCGGGCCGCGGAGAACCGGGCACCGGATCGCTCGACCTCGGCGGACAGCTCGCCGGCCTCGCGGCACGGGGGTACGACGGGTACGTCGGACTCGAATACAAAGCCACCCGCGAGGACACGTTCGACTGGATTGATAGGGGTCGTTCCGCAGGCTCCACTCCCGGCCTCGAACAGGCTCTTTCCACCGGCACCACTACCAAGTAGGGATTGATATGAGCACCATTGCATTCATCGGCCTCGGAATCATGGGCAGCCCCATGTCCGTGCATCTCGCGAAGGCGGGCCACCAGGTGGTCGGCTACAACCTGACCCCCGATCGCACGGGTCCTCTGGTCGAGGCAGGCGGCACTGCGGCCGACTCGATCGCCAAGGCGGTCCACGACGCCGACATCGTCGCGATCATGGTCCCCGACTCCCCGGATGTGCAGGACGTCCTGGTGGGTGAGGGCGGTGTGTTCGACAATGCTCGACGCGACGCGCTGATCATCGACTTCTCGAGCATCCGTCCCGACGTCACCGCCACGTTGGCTGCCGACGCGACTTCGCGCGGCTTCCGCATCCTCGATGCCCCGGTCTCCGGTGGCCAGGCCGGTGCCGAGAACGCGACGCTGTCGATCATGGTCGGGGGCAGTGCGGACGACTTCGCCACGGCCAAGCCGATTCTCGATGTCGTCGGCAAGACCGTCGTGCATGTGGGTCCGAGCGGCTCCGGTCAGACGGTCAAGGCTGCCAACCAGCTGATCGTGGCCGGCAACATTCAGGTCCTCGCCGAGGCGATCGCATTCCTCGAGGCCTACGGTGTCGATCTGGCCGCGTCGGTGGAGGTGCTCGGCGGCGGCCTCGCCGGTTCGGCGGTGCTGAACCAGAAGGCCCAGAAGATGCTCGACCGCTCGTTCGAGCCCGGATTCCGCATCGACCTGCACCACAAGGATCTCGGAATCGTCACCTCGGCCGCACGCGAGGCGGGGGTCGTGATTCCGATGGGCGCAGTGCTGGCGCAGCTGATGGCTTCCGCCCGCGCCAACGGCGATGGTGGACTGGACCATTCGGCACTGTACCGCGGTGTCGCTCGCCTCTCGGGTAAGGACAACTGACATGGCCAAGATGCGCGCGGCCGATGCCGCGGTGAAGATCCTCGAACTCGAAGGTGCAACAACCGCATTCGGTCTCCCCGGTGCTGCGATCAACCCGTTCTATGCGGCGATGCGCAATCACGGCGGGATCCGCCACGTGCTGGCCCGCCACGTCGAAGGTGCCTCGCACATGGCGGAGGGGTTCACCCGCGCCGCACCAGGCAACATCGGGATCTGCATCGGTACCTCCGGCCCGGCCGGCACCGACATGATCACCGGGCTGTATTCGGCCATGGCCGA